>NZ_JAGIOF010000001.1:0-697114 GCF_017876535.1 Paeniglutamicibacter kerguelensis | reverse complement strand
TGATGATAAATTTCAGCACTGCAACTACTTACCTTTCCGTCTTGATCCGCCCTCGTAAGTGGTATTAACGAGGGCGTGTGGGGCCCGGCGAAAACGCCAAGCCCCACACTAAGACGCTGATATTGCCGGTTGGCAATTACTCAGCGCGGACCCACTGATCCGCGTTCCAGACGATCTGCGACTGGGTGGCGGTGTGGCGCACGTTCTTGACGTCAGCCGAGGAGGCGGACAGTCCGGGGTGGGCGAATACCGGGATGCCGAAGAGGTTGTCCCACAGCAGCTTCTCGATGTTCTTGGTTTCGGTCAGGTGAACGGCCGGATCCATGGAGGTTGCAAGACGGGTCCATGCCTCGTCAACTTCCTTGTTGGAGAACTTGCCGTAGTTCTGTGGCTTGCCGGTGGCATAGATGTTCTGGCCGGAAGTGATCTGGCCGGAGCCGGCCCAAGCGAACAGGGCAACGTCGTAGTCGCCGCGCTCCTGGGTGCCGCCCGGTGCGAAGAACTTCGGATCGCCTGCATCAACGACGTCGAAGCCTGCGGCGTCACAGGATGACTTGATCATTGCGACCTGGTTGGCACGGCGCGGGTTCGGAGCGGAGTAGCCGATACGAACCTTTGTGCCGACGGCGTTCTGCTCCTCGAGGATCTTCTTGGCACCCTCGACGTCAACCGTGTCGTAGCGGCCGTCGTAAGCGGCTCCGACAACGTCCTTGTAGCTTTCCTGGAACGGGAAGACTTCGCGGGCGTTGAGGACCTGAGCTTCCGGGTTCAGCGGCTTGATCAGGTTGTCAACGATTTCCTGGCGCGGAACGCACTTGGCGAATGCCTCACGCAGTTCCAGGCTGTCCTTGAAGGCCGCCTTTTCACCGAAGTTGAAGTCCAAGTGTTCCCAGGTCATGGTGTCACCCTGCTGAATGTTTACCTTTTCGCCGAGCTTCTTCAGCTGCGCCAGGGTATCAATGGTCGGCTGCGGGGCAATGGCGTTCAGTTCGCCGTTGTCCAACGCCTGGACCATTGCATCATCCGCGAGGAAGCGGAAGGTCAGGGTCTTGGTGGCGGCCGGGGTGCCGTAGTAGGCATCGTTGGCTTCCAGCGTGACCGATTCGCCGGCATTCCAGCTCTTGAGCTTGTATGGGCCGGAGGACGGGATCAGCTCGGCTGCGGGAAGCGCGCCAGGCTTGGTGGTCCAACCGGTGTTCCAGAATTCAGCGGCCTTGGTGATCTTGGCCGCGTCGCCCGAACGGATGCCTTCAACCAGATCGGCCGTGGACAGGCCGCCCTGCTTGGCAACGACGTGCGCCGGAGTGGTCATCCAGGTCTGGATCTGCCAGTCCGGATCCGGGTTCTTGAAGGTGACGGTGAATTCCTTGGAATCAGGCGCGCCCTCAGGACCCTTGGGAACGGTGTCACCCAGGTCTGCTGAGACAGAGTCGAAGAGCGGGGTCTTCTTTGCATTCTTCAGGTTTGCATTCTGGGTGCCCCAGGCCAGAACGGCGTCGGCCGTGGTGATCGGGGTGCCGTCGGACCACTTCGCGTTTTCGGCAATGGTGTACTTGATTGTCAGCGGATCGTCGCTGACCTTTTCGTAGGAACCAAGGTCCTTGTTCTGGTAGATCTTGCCATCGGTGCCGAAGTACGAGAAGGATGACAGTACACGGTCAGTAATGGCCGAGTTGTAAGTGCTGTAGGTCTGTGGTGTCAGCGAGTTGTAGCCGATGAAATCGGGGGCACCCACAGTGACCTTGATGGTGTCATCCTTGGTCGTAACGTCGCCAAGATCGGCGAGGCCACTGTTTGCCGGCTCTACGGTATTTGTGCCAACGGCATTTGCCGATGGTGCTGCCGAACCGGTTGGCTCAGCCGGGCCGCCAGGTGCACAAGCGGTGAGTGCCAGTGCGAGCGCAGCACCTACTGCGACAGCCTTCGAAATACGCTGAACACGCATTTCTCCTCCTTATAAGCTTGATCTTCGTGTTGCCGAGCTTTCGCTCGGGCGCGGTCCACGCGGCGTGCGCTACCCCACATAAAAAAACGATAGCGCTGATCAGCCCGGATGGATATAAAAATGTCGCTTCACATTTATCGAGACCCCGGTCACCCAAGACGCCCGACCGACACGCGCAACCACCACGTCAGTACGTGACGAGCGCTACAGCCGCCAAAAATCAAGGGTTTACTTCACATTGAGCTTTGCCAATAACTACTGTCCGGTAGGAAAACCGGAGGCGTCGCAAAACATAACAGTTTGGCAACAACGGGAAAAGTTACGTTGATAAGGTGCCCACAAGGGACTGGGCACCCAGAGGTCAGCTGAAACGGGCCGCCAAATGACAGTGGATGGGCGGACCATTTCGGTCCGCCCATCCACTGTCATTGGCCTTGCCAGCCACGTCGGTCCGGCGAAACCGAACCAGGCGAGGCTAAAGCAGCAGCGTGGCCCCGGGGATGGCACCAAGCAGGTTGCGCGTGTAGTCGCTTTGCGGGTTGTTGAAGACCTCGTCGGTCGTTGCCCGTTCCACGATGCGCCCGTTCTTCATCACGCACACGTTATCGGCGATCTCGCGCACGACCGCCAGGTCGTGGGTGATGAACAGGTACGTCAGGCCGAGCTCTTCTTGCAGCGTGTTGAGCAGGTTCAGGATTTGCGCCTGCACCAGCACGTCCAACGCCGAGACGGCCTCGTCGCAGATGATCATCTCCGGTTGCAACGCCAAGGCCCTGGCAATGGCGATGCGCTGGCGCTGTCCGCCGGAGAGCTCATTGGGGAACCGGTGCATGGTTGAAGCGGGCATCGACACCTGCCCGAGCAGTTCCTTGACCCGGCTCTGCCGCGACTTGCTGTCGCCGATCCCGTGGATGCGGAGCGGCTCCTCAATGGTGCGGTAGATGCTGTACATCGGATCCAGGGAACCATAGGGGTCCTGGAAGATCGGCTGCACGCGGCGCCTGAACTTGAAGAGCTGCGATTCGGGCTGGTCGGTCATCAGCTGCCCGTCGAAGGTGATGGAACCCGACGTGGGCGTCAGCAGGTTCAACACCATCTGCGCCACCGTCGACTTGCCGGAACCCGACTCCCCCACGATTGCCGTGGTGGTGCCGCGCTTGACCTCAAGGGAAACGTTGTCCACCGCGGTGAACTCTTCGTGGCGGCCCATGCCCTTGCGGATCTTGAAGACCTTCGTCAGGTCCTTGATCTCAAGCACGTCATCGGTCTTCAGCGAGTGCTCGGGCTTGGCGACCGCATTCACTTGCTCGGCGACTTCAACCGGCTGCGATTGCAGGCGCTTGGACGCCAGCGACGGCGCCGAGGCAACAAGGCGTTGCGTGTAGGGGTGCTTCGGGTTGCGCAGGAGTTCCAGTGCGGGCCCCGATTCGACCACCTGCCCCTTGTACATGACCACGACTTTTTCCGCGCGTTCCGCGGCCAGGCCGAGGTCGTGGGTGATCAGCAGGACCGCCGTGCCCAGCTCGCTGGTCATGGTGTCCAGGTGGTCCAGGATCTGCTGCTGGACGGTCACGTCCAAGGCGCTGGTGGGTTCGTCGGCGATCAGCAGGCGCGGGCGGCAGGCCAGGCCGATGGCGATCAACGCGCGCTGGCGCATGCCGCCGGAGAACTCGTGCGGGTACTGGTTTGCGCGGGATGCGGCATTTGGCAGGCCTGCCTCCGACAGCACCTGCGCGACGCGTTCCTTCGCGTTGCCCCCGGCCAGCCCGTTGGCCCTCAACGTTTCCTCCACCTGGAAACCGATTTTCCACACGGGATTCAAGTTGGACATCGGATCCTGCGGAACCATGCCGATGGAGCTGCCACGCAGCTCGACGATGCGCTTTTCGCTGGCGTGGGTGATGTCCTCGCCGTCAAAGATGATCTGGCCGCCGGACACCCGGCCGTTGCTCGGCAGCAATCCGATGGCGGAGAGCGCCGTGGTGGATTTGCCCGAGCCGGACTCGCCCACGATGGCAACCGTTTCCCCGGGCATGATCGTCAGGTTCGCGTTGCGCACCGCCTCGATCGGCCCCTCCGGAGTTGAGAAGGTGATGGCCAGGTTTTTGATTTCGAGAAGCGGCCGGTCCTCGGCTATTGCATTCACGGATGAATCCTTTAATAGTTCAGTCATGGCGCTATCCCTTACGTGCCCTTGGATCCAGCGCATCGCGCACCGCGTCGCCGAGCATGATGAAGCTCAAGACGGTCATGCACAATGCAAGGGCCGGCCACATGAGGATCTGAGGATTGTTGCGAAGGGAAATCTGGGCATCGGAAATGTCACTTCCCCAGCTCATGATGCTATCTGGCAGTCCAACGCCCAGGAAGGACAACGTGGCCTCGGCCACGATATAGGTACCCAGGGAAATCGTGGCCACCACGATGATCGGCGCAAGGGAATTTGGCACCACGTGCTTCAGCAGCGTTTTGAACTTTGAGAGCCCAAGCGACCGAGAGGCCATGACATAGTCCGCATTCTTTGCCTCGATGACGGCACCTCGGGTGATGCGGGCCAACTGCGGCCATCCGAATATCGTCAATGTGATGATGACCGTCCAAATGCTCTTGCTGTCTCGGAATGCCGGAAGCTGCATGATGACGATGGCACCAAGGATCAACGGCAGTGCGAAGAAGATGTCTCCGAGGCGGGCCAGGACGGAGTCCAGCCAACCACCGTAGTAACCGGCCAACGCGCCGAACGTGCCGCCGATGATGACCACCGCGATCGTCGTGAACAGGCCGACAAGCACCGAGGCACGCGTACCGATGATGATGCGCGCGTAAATGTCGCAGCCTTGGAACGTGAAACCCAGGGGATGTCCGGGCTCCGGGCCCTTTCGCGCATTCGACAGCGAGCAAGCCGTCGGATCGGTTTGGGTGAACAGGCCGGGGAACGCCGCGACAGTGATAACGAGGATGATCATCAGGGCGGAGATGATGAACAGTGGCCGGGTCCGCAGCGACCGCCAGGCCTGCGCCCACATGCTCAGGGGTGCGACCGTCTCGTCGATCTTGTCGACGGACTGCAATGGGGTTTCCTCAAGCGGGGCAACAAAATGATCGATCTTGCGCGTGGACACTTTTCCGACACGCACACGCTTGACGGTGTCGGTCGGTTCAATCAATTCGGGAAGTGGATTCTCAGACATACCGGATCCTTGGGTCGAGCCACGCGTACAGTAAATCGACGACGAGGTTTGCTAAAACGAAGACGAGCACCAAAACGCTGACTACGGCCACGATCGTGGGAGTTTCGCCCTTGTTGATGGCCGAGTAGAGCAGGTTTCCGATGCCCGGGACATTGAAAATGCCCTCGGTGACGATTGCGCCGCCCATGAGCGTGCCGAGGTCGGCGCCAAGGAAGGTCACCACAGGAATGAGCGAGTTTCGAAGCACATGTACAACGATTACCCGGCGACGGCTGAGGCCCTTGGCCGTTGCCGTGCGCACATAGTCGGCATTCTTGTTTTCGATGACAGAGGTGCGCGTCAGGCGCAAGACGTAGGCCAGGGACACCAGGCCCAAGACGATTGCGGGGAGGATCAAATCGCTCCATGGGGCACCAACCCCCACTGTGGGTTTCGCCCACCCAAGTTTGACGCCAACAACGAATTGCAGGACGAAACCCAGGACGAACGTCGGCACTGCAATGACGATCAAGGATGCAACAAGCACTGTCGAGTCAAAGAGCTTGCCCTTCTTGAGTCCGGCAATGACGCCGAAGAGGATTCCGAAAACCGCTTCGAAGGCGAGTGCCATGATGGCCAGCTTTGCGGTTACCGGGAACGCGCGGGCGATCACGTCGGACACCGCCTGTCCGGAGAATGTTTGGCCCAGGTCGAATGTCACGAGGTTTTTCAAGTACAGCAGGTACTGAACCCAAAATGGCTGGTCCAGGTTGTATTGAGCCCTGAGAGTTTCCTCAACGGCCGGGTTCATCGGCTTGCCGCCCGACAGGGCTGCGATGGGATCGCCAGGTGCGGCGAAAACCAGGAAATAGACAAGCAGGGTTGCACCGATGAAAACCGGTAACAGTTGTAAGAATCTCTTGAGCGTAAAGGTAATCACTGGGCGACCACCGCGGGGTTAGTAGATGGGAACGAATCTTGCACGGAACTGCTCCTTGTAAGGAAACATGAGTTGGGGCCGCGAACTTGATGGATTAATCATTGACGTGCGTAAGGGGGACCTTTTGGGCCCCCCTTACGCACGATCCATGTCAGCGGTGGGGCTGTTATTTGCCGGTGATTGCGTAGTACATCGGCACGCCATTCCAGCCGAACTTGACGTCGGCTACCTTGGTGCTCCAGCCACCCTGCACGGCCTGGTACCACAGCGGCACCACCGGAAGGTCCTTGAGCAGGATTTCCTGTGACTTGTTGAAGATCTTGTTGCCTTCTTCAACGCTGGTGGCCGACAGGCCCTCAGTGAGCATCTTGTCGAATTCCGGGTTCGAGTAGTCGCCGTCGTTGGAGCCCGCGCCGGTGGCGTACAGCGGGCCGAGGAAGTTGTAGAGAGACGGGTAGTCGGCCTGCCAGCCGGCACGCGATGCGCCGGTGAGCTTCTTCTCGCCAACCAGCGTGCGCATTTCCTTGAACGTCGGAATCGGGTTCAGCTCGGCCTTGATCGGCAGGGTGTTGCTGATCTGGTTGGCCATGGCCTCGATGTATTCCTTGTTGCCCGCACCGTCGATGTTCGACGTGATGGTGAAGACCTTGCCGGCCGGCCACGGGGAGATCTTCTCGGCGTCGGCCCAGAGCTGCTGGGCCTTTTCCGCATTGAAGGCCAGGACTTCGTTGCCCGGAAGCGAATCCGAGTATCCGTCGATAACCGGCGACGTGAAGTCCTTGGCGATCTGCTTGCCGCCGAAGAAGATGTTGTCGATGATCTCCTGGCGGTTGATGGCCATCGAGATGGCTGCGCGGCGCATCTGGCCGGCTTCACCCTGGAATTCCGGCAGGTAGCTCGGAATCGTCATGGTGGCGTTGCCGGCGTAGGCCTGGTTGACCCAGCGGTCACCCAGGTCGTCCTTGAAGTTCTGCAGCTGGCTCGGCGGGATCTGGTCCAGGACGTCGAGGTTGTCGCCGAGCAGGTCCTGGTAGGCGGCATCGAAGGTGCTGTAAATCTTGAACGTCACGCCTCCGTTGACGGGCTTGCGCGGTCCGCTGTAGTCGGCGTTGGGAACCAACTGGATCTGGACGTTGTGCTGCCATCCATCGTCGGCCAGCTTGTAGGGGCCGTTGCCTGCCGGGTTTTCGCCGAAGGCCTTCGGGTCTTCGAATGCCGCAGCCGGAAGCGGGTAGAAGGCCGTGTAGCCCAGGCGCAGCGGGAAGTCGGATTCGGCGCGAGAGAGCTCGACGGTGAAGGTGTTCTCATCGACGACCTTCAGGCCTTCCATGGTGTCCACGGTGGCGTCCTTGGCGCTGACCTTGTCGTAGCCCTTGATGGACTCAAAGAAGTAGGAGTTCAGCTGTGCGTTCTTGGCAGCGGCACCGAAATTCCAGGCGTCAACGAAGGACTTCGCGGTCACGGGCTCGCCATTGCTGAACTTCTGGCCGGACTTGATCTTAATCGTGTAGTTCGTGGCGTCCTTTGTTTCAATGGACTCAGCCAATTCGTTCACCGGCGCACCGGCGGCGTCGTAGCTCACCAGACCGGTGAAGAGCAGGTCCATGACGCGGCCGCCACCAACTTCGTTGGTGTTGGCCGGAAGCAGGCCGTTCTGCGGTTCGGTCGAGTTCGCAGTAATCACCGCCGTTGAGCTTCCCTCGGCACCACCCGTGGCACCCGCGCTGCCGTTGCTGGCACCGGTGCTGCCAGCACCACCACCGCATGCCGAAAGTGTTAGTGCAAGAGCTGCCGAAAGCACGAGTGCCTTCGAAGTGCGGGTGTATCGCATACTGTCTCCTCAAGGTTTCTGTTGGATGGATTCTGGCACCGCCTTCATGGCAGCACGCGAACCCCGGTGATCTTCACCACTCCCATGTGAGCGTACTCACTCATGTGTGAAACATTCAATGAATTCATCTTTTTGGAGACAATCTTTATGAACCTGCAACATATGCTTCGCGTGACGTCCGGAATTAGTTTCCGAAACGTACGCAGGGGTCCAAACACGGGCACTGTCAAAAACGTGTAGCGCTTAACGCGGATACGTTGCCAGACGGTGTCCAGCCCGTTCTACACTTTCTTGCCATGCCTGCATTCGAGCCCTGTCCGGCCAGTCCCGACGCCATGGTTGGGAAATGCGCGGCGCATTCGGTCGGCCTGCTTCCGGCAAAGATGCTTTCGGATGCAGGCCGACCGATGCCCACTGGAACCTCTTGTTACATATCAAGCCACCCCAAAGAGCATGCCCGGGTCATTGAGGAGCATGCCCAGCTCGACCAGGAACTTGGCTCCTTGCTCGCCATCCACGACCCGATGGTCGAACGACAGCGACAACGTCATGACCTGGCGCAGCGCCACCTCGTCGCGGAACTCCCACGGCATCTTCCGCACCTGTCCCAGGGCGAGGATGCCGGTCTGCCCCGGGGGAAGGATCGGTGTCCCCGCGTCGATCCCGAAAACCCCGATATTGCTGATGCTGAAGGTCCCCCCCGAAAGCTGTGCCGGGCTGATGGTGCCCTCGCGTGCCGCACGGGTGAGCTCCGAGATCTCCCGCGCCATGGCCTCCAGGTTCAGGTTTTGGGCCTCGTGCACCACCGGAACCATCAGCCCCCGATCGGTGGCGGCGGCGATGCCGAGATTGACGTAGTGGAACTCGATGATCTCGCCGCTTTGCGCGTCCCAGCGGGAATTCATCCCCTGATGCCGGGCCAGGATCATGCTGACCGCCTTTGCCACAAGCGTGGTGATGGTGAGCTTGACCCCCTTCAGGTGCGGCGTCTGGCGCAACCGTTCCAGCAATTCCATGCTTTCGGTGACATCCACGCTGAGGAACTCGGAAACGTGCGGGGCGCTGAATGCGCTTGCCACTATGGCTTTCGCAGTCGTCTTGCGCACCCCGTGCACCTGGACCCTGCGCTCGCGAGACTCCCTGGGCGTCTGGGCAGCGATTGCTTCAACGACCGGCGCGCCGTACGGATGGCCGATTGCCGACGCAGGCACCTGTGTTTCCGCAGAGATCTCCGTGGCGGGCGGCTTGGCCTGCAGCACATCTTCCCGGGTGATCAGTCCGCCGGCGCCGCTGGGGTGCACCCCTCGCAGGTCCACGTGCAGGTCGCGGGCCAGCTTACGCACCGGGGGCCGGGCACGCAGGTACCCGATCCCCTGCTGCTGTGGCTGCACAACCTGTTCGTCGATTTCGGCGAGCGCCTGCGTTGCGGCCACGGGAACAGCTTCTTGCTGCCTTGCCGCGGGCTGTTTTGCCGCGGGTTCCGCGAGGATCGCGCGTCCGCGGCGTGCCGGACGGCCGGTGGATTCCACCGCGGCACCGTAGCCGACCAGGGTCGGCTGCCTGTCGGTTGGTGCGCCGGCGGGGGCCGGCACCTCGAAGGAGATGATCGGGTTGCCGACGTTGACCACCGCACCGACGGGTTCAAAGACCTTGGTGACAACGCCGCTGAAGGGCGAGGGCAGTTCCACCACGGCCTTGGCGGTCTCCACTTCGGCGATGATCTGGTTCAATTGCACGGTGTCGCCCACGGCGACCCGCCAAGACAGGATCTCCGACTCCGTGAGCCCTTCGCCAAGGTCCGGCAGGTTGAAAAGTTTCTCCATGGTGGCGCTCATCCGTCCTCTCCCAGCTGTGTTCCGGTTCGGCGCATGGCCCTGTCGACCCCGTCGAGGATGCGGTCCAGGTCCGGCAAATGGTGGTTCTCAAGCTTTGCCGGCGGGTAGGGGATGTCGAATCCGGTCACCCGCACCGGGGCGTGGTCAAGGTGGTCGAAGCAGCGTTCGGTCAGGCTCGCCGCAAGCTCGGCGCCGATCCCCGCGAACTTGCCGGCCTCGTGCGTGATGACAACCCTGCCGGTCTTGCGCACCGAGGCGCCGAGTGTTTCGAAGTCCACCGGCTCGATGCTGCGCAGGTCGATGACCTCGATGTCGATCCCCTCGTCCTCGGCGGCGGTTGCCGCATCCAGTGCAGTCTTCACCAGCGGGCCGTAGGCGATGAGCGTCAGGTCGCTGCCCGGGCGCACGATCTTGGCCTTGTAGAGCGATCCTTCCTCCGGGACCTGGTCCAGGTCGACGTCCCCGCGCTGGTGGTAGCGGCGCTTGGGCTCGAGGAAGATCACCGGGTCGTCGTCGGCGATTGCCTGTTGCAGCATCCAATAGGCGTCCTCCGGGTTGGACGGGGACACCACGCGCAGGCCGGCGGTGTGCGCAAAGTAGGCCTCGGGCGATTCGGAGTGGTGCTCCGGGGAACCGATGCCCCCGCCGAAGGGGATCCTGATGGTCACCGGCAGCTTCACGTTGCCGCGGGAGCGGAAATGCATCTTGGCCAGCTGCGAGACGATCTGGTCGAAGGCCGGGTAGACGAATCCGTCGAACTGGATTTCCACCACGGGACGGTAGCCGCGGAAGGCCAAACCGATCGCGGTGCCCACGATGCCGGACTCCGCCAGCGGGGTGTCGATGACCCGGTGGGCCCCGAAGTCCTTCTGCAGCCCGTCGGTGATGCGGAAGACGCCGCCGAGCTTGCCGATGTCCTCCCCCATCAACACGACTTTGTCGTCGTGTTCCATGGCCGCGCGCAGCCCGGAGTTCAGGGCCTGGGAAAAGGTGAGCGTTTTCATCGGGAGACCTCCGCGTCCGCCGCAAAGCTGTCCAGGTAGAGCCTGTACTCCTCGCGCTGCCCCTCAAGCCAGGAATGCCCGTGGCTGTAGACATGGGCGAAGAGGTCGTCGACCGAGGGATCGGGCATGGTGGTGATGGCCTCGCGCAGGCCCGCGGCCAATGCATCGGCCGCCGCCGAGGCGCGCAGTTTCAGGGCTTCGAGGTCGGCGCCGAGCGAATCAAGGTGCGCGGCGATGCGGTCCAGCGGGTCCTTGGCCGCCCATTCCTCGAGCTCGAGCGCATCGCGGTAGCGGGTGGGGTCGTCCGCGGTGGTGTGGGCGCCCATGCGGTAGGTGACTGCCTCGATGAAGGCCGGGCCGGTGCCGCTGCGCACGTGCGCGAGCGCGGCGCGGGTGGCAGCCAGGACCGCCACGACGTCGTTGCCGTCGACCCGCCAGGTGGCCAGGCCGAAACCCTTGGCGCGGTCGGCGATGTATCCGGTGGTTTGCCGGGTGACGGGTTCGGAAATGGCCCAGTGGTTGTTTTGGCAGAAGAAGAGCACCGGCGCCTGGTAGCTGGCGGCGAAGACCATTGCCTCGTTGACGTCGCCCTGGCTGGTGGCGCCGTCGCCGAAGTAGGTGATCACGGCCGAGGTCGAGCCGTCGAGCTTCAGGCCCATGCCGTACCCGGCTGCGTGCAGGGTTTGGGCGCCGATGACGATTTGCTGGTTGGCCATGTTGACCTCGTAGGGGTTCCACCCGCTCGGGGCCGCACCGCGCCACATGCGCAGCAGGTCGTGCGGGTTCACGCCGCGGCAGTAGGCAACCCCGTGCTCGCGGTAGGAGGGGAAGATGAAGTCGTTGCGATCAAGCGCCCGGCCGGAACCGATCTGGGCAGCTTCCTGCCCCAGTAGCGGCGCCCAGAGTCCCAGCTCGCCCTGGCGTTGCAGCGCCGTGCCTTCCTGGTCGAGGCGCCGGATGCAGGCCATGTCTACATAGAGGTCCCCCAGGACCCGGGTGTCGACATCCTGGACCCAGTCGTCGAGTTCGGGGCACGGGGTCCGGGAGCCGTCGGGGCCGATGACTTGGAGGTAGCGTTCGGGCCCGTCAGGGGCCTGCGCGTCAAACGTATTGGACACGGTCGGCATCCTTCTGCGTTGCGAGGGCCCGGAAACCCGACTCCTGTGGGATGCGTGTTTCCGGGGTGGCGGCCTCGTCGCCGCCACATACCTGTGATGCTACTCACAGAAGGCAGTGCGCACAATCCATCAATGCCGAATTGAACATCCTGCACTATCCGGACCGGTGCGACGGTGCTAGTCTTTCGCACTATGCAGCAACTAGACGCCACGGACATGCGCATCCTCTCCGCGCTGTGCCGCCAGCCCAAGGCCAGCGCGGTCGCCCTGGCCGCCGAGCTGGGACTCGGCCGCAACACCGTGCAGACGCGCATGGTGCGCCTCGAGACCTCCGGCGCCCTGCTGCCATTCGAACAGCGCATCAACCCCGCGGCCTTGGGCTTCCCGCTGGTGAGCTTCGTACACATCCACATCCAGCAGCGCCGCCTGCAGTCCATCGTGGAGCAGCTGACCCGGATCCCGGAGATCGTCGAGGCCCACGGGGTGACCGGATCCGCGGACATCCTGGCCCGCGTGGTGGCCAGCGGCGCCGAGGAGCTTTTCCGGGTCAACGGCCAGATCCTCGCCATCGACGGGGTCGAGCGCGCCGACACCTCGCTGTCCATGGCCGAGCTCATCCCCCACCGCACCACCTCGCTGATGGACCAGTACCTGGCCGACCGCGCCGCCCGGCACGACCACGAATCGGCCGGCTGACCGGCGCCGCCCACCGAGCAACGCGGCCAGACACCCGGCGCACAAAGGCGATGGCGTCCCACCCCCGGCCGGGGTGGGACGCCACTGTTTTTGATGCGGGAAGTACCGGGGTTAGTGGTCGACCGCCTTTTCGGCGCCGACGCCTGTCAGTGAACGCACCTCCATTTCAGCGGACTTGATCGGGTCCTCGACGTTCTTGTCCAGCACCGAACCGAGCCAGCCCAGGAAGAACGCCAGCGGGATCGAGACGATGCCCGGGTTCGCCAGCGGGAAGATGGAGAAGTCGGCGCCGGGGATCATGGAGGTCGGCAGCCCGGACACGACCGGGGAGAAGACGATCAGCAGGATCGCCGAGCCGAGCCCGCCGACCATGGACCAGACGGCACCCTGGGTGGTGAACTTCTTCCAGAACAGCGAGTACAGGATGGTCGGCAGGTTTGCCGAGGCAGCCACGGCGAAGGCCAGCGCCACCAGGAAGGCGACGTTCTGGCCCTGGGCGCCGATGCCGCCGAGGATCGCGAACACTCCGATGACGATGACGGTGCGGCGGGCGACCTTCATCTCTTTCTCCGGGGTGCTTTTGCCCTTGGCGATGACCGAGGCGTAGACGTCGTGGGCGAACGATGCCGCAGCGGTGATGGTCAGTCCCGCGACCACGGCCAGGATGGTGGCGAAGGCGACCGCGGAGATCAGGCCCAGCAGCAGCGGGCCGCCGAGCTCGAAGGCCAGCAGCGGGGCCGCGGAATTCACGCCGCCCGGGGCCGCCTTGATCTTGTCCGCACCGATCAGGGCGCCGGCGCCGTAGCCGAGGACCAGGGTGAAGAGGTAGAAGGCTCCGATGAGCCAGATGGCCCAGACGACCGACTTGCGTGCCTCCTTGGCGGTGGGGACCGTGTAGAAGCGCATCAGCACGTGCGGCAGGCCGGCGGTGCCCAGCACCAGGGCCAGGCCCAGGGAGATGAAGTCAAGCTTTGAGGTTTCAGTCTTGCCGTACTGCATACCCGGGTTCAGGATGTCGGCGGTTCCGGCACTGTCGACTGCGGCGCCGAGCAGGGCGGAGAAGTTGAAGCCGAACTGGGCCAGGACCATGATGGTCATGACAAACGCGCCGGCGATCAGCAGGCAGGCCTTGATGATCTGCACCCAGGTGGTGCCCTTCATGCCGCCGATCAGCACGTAGGTGATCATCAGCGCGCCGACCACGACGATCACCAGGGACTGGCCCAGCCGGTCGTCGATGCCCAGCAGCAGGGAAACCAGCGCGCCGGCGCCGGCCATCTGGGCCAGCAGGTAGAAGACGCAGACGGCGAGGGTGGAGACCGCCGCGGCGATGCGCACCGGGCGCTGCTTCAGCCGGAAGGAAAGCACGTCCGCCATGGTGAACTTGCCGGTGTTGCGCAGCAGTTCGGCGACCAGCAGCAGGGCCACCAGCCAGGCGACCAGGAAGCCGATGGAATACAGGAAGCCGTCGTAGCCGTTGATCGCGATGGCGCCGACGATGCCCAGGAACGAGGCCGCCGAGAGGTAGTCGCCGGCGATGGCGGTGCCGTTTTGCGTTCCGGTGAAGGACCGGCCGCCGGCGTAGTAGTCGGCCGCGGTCTTGTTGTTGCTCGAGGCCTTGAGGACCACGATCAGGGTGACGGCGACAAAGAGGCCGAAGATGCCGATGTTGACCCACGGGTTGCCCACCTTGGTGGTCTCCGGCGCCGCGGCGGCCCCCGCGTCAAGAATCGATAGGACGTTCATGGTTACTCCCCTGCCTGCTGTGCTTCGAGGCGCTTGCGGATGGCGGTGGCCTTGGGGTCAAGCTTCCGGTTGGAGAAGGAGACGTAGGCCGCGGTGATGGCAAAGGTGGAGACGAACTGCAGCAGGCCCAGCAGCAGGCCGACGTTGAAGTTCCCCCACACCTTGATGGACATGAACTCGTGCGCGTAGTCGGCCAACAGCACGTAGGCGAAGTACCACAAGAGGAAAATGACGGCCATCGGGAACACGAAGCTGCGGTGCGTCTTGCGCAGCTCGGTGAACTCCTCCGAGTTCTGCTCCTTCACAAAATCAATGTCGGCGGCGACGCCCGACTCCGGGGTAGTGCTCATGATTCCTCCTTCGAAGGTTCCAGGTGCCGTGCCGCTGCCCACCGGATTTCCCATGACATCCGAAACGTGGAGTGCGCCACCCACCTAAGTGACTGGGATCACTCTGCGCTACGCGGACCCGGGGCAGTAGTGGCCCGCGGCCGGCAACCGGCAAACGGTCACCCGCATGCGCCAAGCGGCGGCCGACGGCGACGAACGGCACGCCCATTTCCATGCCCAGTAGGCTTGTCCCATGCTCTCCACCGCGCTGCAAATGACCCTGATCGTTGCCACAGTCATTGTCGGGGCCGCCCTGGTGGGATACCTCGGATTCAAGATCGCCAGGTCCAACCGCGACCTGGGCACCGACGCCGACAAGGCGACGTTCGAGACACTGCACCAGGTCTCCGTTGCGGCGCCCCACCTGGCCCAGGGCCTGACCCCGGAGGGCGCGGCCAAGGCGGGAAAGCACCTGCGCGCACTGCTGGCCTGCCAGGCCTTGGTCATCACCGACAACGCCGCGGTGCTGGCTGTCGACGGCACAATCCCGGACATCGAGGGCCGCGGCACGGCCCCGGCCCTCGGTCTTGCCGCCGCCGCAATGGCCGCCCGGCGCACCCAGGTCAAGCGCTCGGAGGGGGCGGACCTGGTCTGCTCCCCCATCATGGTCGGCGACACCCCGGTGGGCACCGTGTGCGCGTACATCCCCCGGGCCGGCGCGGGATTCGTCCGGGCGGTGACGGAGGTCGCCGCGTGGGTCGCGGCCCAGGTGGGCCTGGCCGAGCTCGACGCCTCCCGCGCGCTGCTCATGGAGGCGGAGGTCCGCGCACTGCGCGCCCAGATCAGCCCGCACTTCATCTACAACTCGCTGAACGCCATCGCATCGTTTATCAACACCGACCCGGCCCGCGCACGCGAATTGGTCGTCGAATTCGCCGACTTCACCCGCTACTCCTTCAGGAGGCACGGGGACTTCACCACGCTGGCCGAGGAACTGCAGGCCATCGACCGCTACCTGCTGCTGGAAAAGGCCCGCTTCGGGGAAAGGATCCGGGTCTCCCTGGCCATCGCCCCGGAGGTGCTCTCCACCGCCATCCCGTTCCTGAGCCTGCAACCGCTGGTGGAGAATGCCGTGCGCCACGGGCTTGAATCCAAGCCCGGCGGCGGCAAGATCACCCTCACCGCCTCGGACAGCGGCGAATTCGCGCTGATCACCGTCGAGGACGACGGTGTCGGCATAGATCCCGGGTCGCTCGCCGCGGTGCTGGCCGGCACCACCGAATCCGTCCACGTGGGGCTGCGCAACGTGGACGTCCGCCTGCGCCAGGTGTACGGCGACGCGCACGGACTGGTCATCGACACCGCCCCGGGGGCCGGCACGCTGATCACCATGCGCATCCCCAAGTTCCGTCCCGGGGTGGTGCCCGATGCGCCGAACAATGCGCCGGACGGGGCATGGAACACGCCCAATGGGCCCCGCGGACCGTTGGCCGGGTAAAATTACCCGCATGATTAATGTAGTCGTCGCGGACGATGAATTGCCGGCCGTCGAAGAGCTGGCGTATCTCCTGTCGCTCGATTCACGCGTGGGACAGATCCACCGGGCCAACTCGGGCGCCGAGGCGTTGAAGGCACTCGAGGAATTCAGCATCGACGCCCTGTTCCTCGACATCCACATGCCCGCGCTGTCCGGGCTGGACATCGCCCGGGTCATTTCCCGCTTCGCCCGTCCCCCCGCGGTCGTTTTTGTCACGGCCGACGAGGACCAGGCCCTTGAGGCCTTCGAGCTTGCCGCCCTCGACTACGTGCTCAAGCCGGTGCGCCCCGAGCGGCTGGCCGAATCCATCCGCCGGGTGTGCGAGCTGGCCGAAGAGGAAACCTCGAAGCCCGAGGTCGTCACCGTCGACCAAGGCGGCATCACCAAGATGATCCGCCGCGATGAGATCCGATACGTGCAGGCGCAGGGCGACTACGCCCGGCTGCACACCAAGGACGCCAGTTACCTGATCCGGGTGCCGCTGAACGACCTCGAGCAGCAGTGGGCATCCGCCGGATACGTCCGCATCCACCGCTCCTACCTGGTGTCCATGGACAGGATCGACACCGTCAAGCTGCAGACGGGCAAGGCCGCCGTGGTGATCGGCGGAATCGAGCTGCCCGTCTCCCGCCGGGCCCTGCCCTACCTGCGTGAGCGCCTGGCGGCCAACCGCGTCCGGCCCCTGTGAGCTCCCCTGGTACCGGTTCCCCGGGACCGGCCAAGGTCGCCGGCATCCCGCGGCCGGCCGGCGCCGGACTCGACGGCCTGCCGCCGCCGACCGGCAACCGGGTGCGGGTCAGTGCGCCGGCCGGTTCGATGCCCGGCATTCCGCACCGTCCGGAGCCCGATGCGGCCGACGCCTTCTACGTCCGTTCGCTCATCCGCTCCCAGCTGCGCCTGGCCGTCTCCGTGGCGCTGGGATTCCTGCTGCTTTTGGTCGGCCTGGCGGTCATGGTCACGGCCTGGCCGCAAATCCACGACATCCGCCTGGCCACCATCCCGCTGCCCTGGTGGCTGCTGGGGGTTGCCGTGTACCCGTTGATCCTGCTCTCGGCCTTCCTGTTCAACAAGGCCGCGGCCCGCAACGAGGCCCGGTACCGGAGCATCGTCGAAAAATGAATTCCACGGTTTCACTCATTGCCGTGGCGCTGGTATCCGTCGTCACCGTGACCATCGCAATCAACGGGCTGCGCCTCTCGCGCACCACCGGGGACTTCTACGTTGCCTCGCGCACCGTGCGGCCCTGGTGGAACGCCAGCGCGATCGGCGGGGAATACCTTTCCGCCGCATCCTTCTTGGGCATTGCCGGGCTCATCGTGGTCTCCGGGCAGGACGCGCTGTGGTTCCCGATCGGCTACACGGCCGGGTACCTGATGCTGCTGCTTTTCGTCGCGGCTCCGCTGCGCCGCTCCAGGGCCTACACCATCCCGGATTTCGCCCAGATCCGCTTCGGGTCCAGGGGCCTGCGCCGGCTCACCAGTTTCCTGGTGGTGGTGATCTGTTGGCTCTACATCGTCCCGCAACTCCACGGGGCGGCACTGACCCTGGGCATCAGCACCGGGTTGCCGGGCTGGCTTGGCTCACTGCTGGTCATGGGCATCGTGTGCGTGACGGTGCTGGCCGGCGGCATGCGATCGATCACCTTCGTGCAGGCCTTCCAGTACTGGCTCAAGCTCGCCGCACTGGCGATTCCCGTGGTGTTCATGCTCCTGCACCTGGACTTGGCCGGGGAATCCGCGACCCTCAACGGAGCGATCTTCGACCAAGCCGCCCAGAACGGCGCGGCCAAGGGGCTCTACTACAACATCTCCCTGCTGGTGGCCCTGCTCTTTGGCACCCTGGGCCTGCCGCACGTGCTTGTCCGCTTCTACACCAACCCAGACGGCCCCTCGGCGCGCAAGACCACCGCGATCGTCCTTGGCCTGCTCTCGCTGTTCTACCTGTTCCCCACGGTCCTGGGCATCCTGGGCCGCGCCTACACCCCGGAGCTGGCGAACTCGGGCAACGCCGATGCCACGGTGCTTCTGCTGCCCGGGCGGATCATCGGCGGCGCGGCCGGGGACGCCCTGACGGCCATCATCATCGGCGGCGCCTTCGCGGCATTCCTCTCCACGTCCTCGGGGCTCGTGGTTTCGTTGGCCGGCACCATCTCACAGGACCTGTTCCGCGGGACCGTGCGCGGTTTCAGGATCTCCACCGTGATTGCAACGGCGGTTCCGCTGCTTCTGGCGCTGGGCACCAGCAGCTTTGCGCTGGCCGGGGCGGTCGGCTCGGTGTTCGCCTTCACCGCATCCACCGTCTGCCCGCTTTTGCTGCTGGGAATCTGGTGGCGGGGGCTGACGGTCGTGGGCGCGGTTTCCGGGCTTTTCGCCGGGGCGTTCAGCTGCGGGTTGGCCCTGTTGCTGGCGACCCTCATGCCCAATGAACCGGGTTCCCTGCATGACCTGGTTTCCCAGCCCGCCGCCTGGACGGTCCCGCTGGCGTTCATCGTCATGGTCGGGGTTTCCATCGGCACCAAGGACCGCATCCCGGCCAGGGTCGACGCGGTGTTGGCGCGTCTGCACGTCCCCGAGCAGCTGCACAACCCAGCACCCTGAAACCGGGTTTCAGGGCCGGTCAAGCCGCGCAAGACCTCTTGGCATCTGCACGTCAAACCCGTCGAAGACCAATACGTCTGCCTGCTGAATGACACGCTCGCCGGGGCCAGGAAGGGTGTATGGCGAACCGACCTGCACCTTTTCATTTCCGACGACTGCAACACCTGGAAGCGCAGCGCGAAGACCCTCATCCCGCGCAGGGGCCCGCACCACAACAATCCTTATGCTTCAACGCTCATCCGGACCGCCCAAAGGGTTCGATTTTTGGTACTCAGCGGCTCCCCGGCCTGTTCGGCAATCGTCCGACCGTCACAGCAACGTCGGACAATGACCGAGTCAATCCGGGCACCTCAGGCGTTTCCAGGGCATGCTGCACCCTTCTCGGTTGCGCTCGACGGACATTAGCCCGGTCGTTTGCATCACCGAAATCTGCCCAGGGAGATTATGTTGTTCGCAATACGTATTCCGGCTGCCCACCGATCCCGATACTGTGATGGAACAATGACGGGCGATCGTTTTTGGGAATTGATCAGGACCAAAGTCCGGGGAGCTTTCCCGGGCAAAAGCTAGGGGGGCCAATGAACAGGAATCGACGCAACGAATCGTGTTCAGGCATTCAGGATGCGCAGGTCCCTGCGCCGCCCAAGACAGCGCGTCGCGCCGTTCTGGCCATTCCGCTCCTCGCGGCCTTTGGCGCCGCTGTTGCATCCCCGGTGACCGGAAGCACCGTGGAACAAACCATGGATGCCAGAACCGTCGCTTCCCTTGGGGCCGAGAGCATCCCTGACCCAACGACGCCCACCGAGACGTTCACCGAACAGGTGGAGCCGACGAAGAACCCTGCTCTGGGTGTCCTGCTTGCCGCGTACACCAGGGCCCCCACCGAATCGGTCGTGGTCGTGTCGCTGGGGTCATCGACAACCGCGGGCGTGGACCAGGTTCCCGCGGACAGGTGGGTCAACAAGCTCTGCGCGGCAATGCAGTCACGGTACGCATCGGGGCCGGGGCGAGACTCCACACCCGGGAATCTGGCCAGCCCACGCAACACGTTGCCGGGGATCCACTTCTACAACGGCGGTTTGCCGGGTACAAGGTCCAACACGTACCTGGACTCCGCAATGGTCGGCCAGATCAAGGCATTGGCACCGAGCGTCATCACATACATGATCGGGTCCAACGATGCGAGAGACGGTGCCCCGGCTACCAGATACCGGGTGGACATGCTCCGGTCGCTCGACGCGATCGACGCGGTCCTGCCGCAGCCACACACGCACGTCCTGATCCATGCACATGAGCGCAGCGACCACAACGTCACTGCGCTCTGGGACGAGTACCGCGCAGTGTTGCAAGGCATCGCACAGGATCGCCCCCGCAGCGTGGCGTTTCTTGATGTCTCGCGCGACTTTGAGGCAATCGGATTCCCGAAAAGCGACCCGCTGGATTTCCTCAAAGAGGACCGTATCCACCTGACACCGGCGGGGCACGACTTTGTCGCCCGGATTCTCGCCCAAGAGCTCATGGCGACACCGCGCAATGTCCGAACTGCCATCTCGGATTCATTCGCTCGCGCCAACGGCCCGTTGGGAGCAGCCGATTCCGGGCAACGATGGATCGGTTCGCCCGGGTCGCAGTTCACGATTTCCGGCGGAAAGGCCAGCATCACCACGGATGGCAGTGCCATCGCCGATTCGTCACTGTCCAATGTCGATGCGTCCATGAGCATCACGCATACCGGGGCGGACAACCATCCCGCCGGCATCCTGGTGAGGGCCGACCCGTCGACAGGTGCGGGCATCGGCCTATTCATCACGGCCGGGACCGGGCAGCAGGTTTCCCTCAACGTCAGTGACGGGGCGACCAATCCGGAGATCTGGCATGAAGCCAGAGCCATCGCGCCGGGCGACCACGAGGTCCGCTTGGTTGTCGTCGGAAATACCTGCGTCGCGTATCTGGACGGGGCCCTGGTGAAAGCGATTTCCCTGCCGGCCAGGGCGGCCTCGTTGGCCGGCAATACCGGCGCAGGCTTCGGCTGCGGCGCGCCCACGCGCTCGGTGGCCTTCGGGCGGATCATCGTGCGCGAGTCCTAGCGGCCACGTCCGGTGGCACGGGTTGCTGCCCGACCCAAGCAAGAACGTGCGAACCACGCCGGGCCGGCGCAGGACAATTCGCCGATGTCTTGGGCAGACCCTCCGGAATGCCCGTGTCCGTCGAAGGCTGTCGAACACCCGAAACCAGAAAACACCAGGACACTGAAGGGTGTCCTGGTGTTTTCAGTCAAGCAAGTGCTGGCTAGTCGATCGAGGCCATGAGTTCCACGACCCGGTCCAGGAACGCATCCACCTGCGATTCCTCGTAACCCTGATCGCCCTCGGCACGGCGGAATTCCGCACGGCGCACCGCATCTACGCTCATGGGGACGTCCTTCTCAAAGTAATCAATGAGCTGGGAGCATAGCTTGTCCACATCCTGGACGTTGTAGCTGGAGGCATTCGCCCGCGAGGGGTGGCGGAACCGCTCCCCCGGGCTGCGGTGCAGGCGTCCCCGGAGGATGGCAGAAAGGCGGCCGACCTGCTGCAGCCAGGCGTCCTCTCCATTGGTCTGGATGAGGGCGTCGCGCTCACGCTGGGCGAACACGTCCTCCAGGCGATCGAGTGCCGCATCGACCTCGCGGGCGCTGTAGCCACCGCGCTGAGCCGGGAAAACCGTCCGCCGCACCATGTGGCTGGTGACGATCGAATCATCGTCCCCGTCCCCGTTGAAGGTGGCGCGGGCGCGGGCGAGGAACACATCCACCTGTTTGGTGTTGTAACCGAATTCCTTCTCCGCCACATGCTCAAATGGGGTGGAGGCCGGCTGTGCCTTGTCCTGACTCACAATGCTTTCCTTGATCTTGGTAATGCGTGCCGGAATCGACCGGCACTTCGTTGCTGGGGGGGGGCGAGTGTGCCGGCAATAAGGTTCGAAGGCCTCTTGCCGGCACCGCTCATTACATTCTAGGGACTCTTTGGCGCCGGCACTTACAGCACGCCGGGCATGAGGAAGATGGTCAGGACGTATGCGACCGGGATGGCGAAGACCACGGAATCGAGCCTATCCATCACACCGCCGTGCCCCGGCAGGATGTTGCTCATGTCCTTGATGCCGAGTTCGCGTTTGACCATGGATTCCGAAAGGTCGCCTGCCGTTGATGCGGCCACCGTGGCAACCGCCAGCGGAATGCCTACCCACCACGGCAGGTCAAGCAGGAAGACCGATGCGAGTATCCCGACGATGGTCGCTCCACCCACTGACCCGGCAAATCCCTCCCAGGATTTCTTGGGGCTGATCTTCGGGGCCATCGGGTGCTTTCCGAAGATCACTCCAACCAGGTACCCAAAGGTGTCATTGGAGACCACCAGCAACAGGACGGTGGTGACTTTCAGGTAGCCCTTGTCTTCGTTGAAGACCAGGACCGCGAAGCTCAACAACAACGGCACCCAGACCAGCACCAGGATTCCGGCCATGATCGAGGCCACCGATTTCGCGGGGCCCTCGATGATCCGCCAAAGGAAGACCAGGAGCGCGCTGGCGGCGAAGGCCAGGCTCAGCGCCTCGAGGCCGCCATAGTAGGCAGCGAACGGCAGCGAAAGGCTGGCCACCGCCAAAGGCACCAATGGCGTGTGGACCCCGGCGTGGTCCAGGGCACGGGATACTTCCCAGCATCCGATGCCCGCGAAGGCGGCGACGGTGGCAACAAAGGCCACCGGCAACCAGAACAGGCCGGTGAGGACCAAAGCCAGAAGAATCAGGCCCACGGCAATTGCCGCGGGTAGATCGCGTCCGGCTTTGGACCCCTTGGCTCTTTTGGCGCTCACGGAGCGTCGAGTCACAGGTTCAAGCCCGCCGGTTTCCGGCGATGGCTCCGGAAGGGCCCCGGAGGTTCCTTCGCTCGGCTCGGTGGGATTGGACATTAGACTTCCAGCAGCTCGGTTTCCTTGCGCTTAAGCAAATCGTCGATGCTGTCGGTGTGCGACTTGGTCAGCGCGTCGAGTTCCTTTTCGGCACGGGCACCGTCGTCCTCGCCGACTTCGCCGTCCTTGACCAGCTTGTCGATGCCGTCCTTGGCCTTGCGGCGCAGGTTGCGCAGTGCAACCTTGGCGTCCTCGCCCTTGCCGCGAACGACCTTGACGTATTCCTTGCGGCGTTCCTCGGTCAGCACCGGCATGATCACGCGGATGGTCTTGCCGTCGTTGGACGGGTTGGCTCCAACCTCGGAATCGCCCAGGGCCTTTTCGATTTCACGCAGGGCGGTCACATCGTAGGGGGTGATCAGGATGGTGCGGGCGTCAGGGGTGGCGAAGGAAGCCAGCTGCTGCAGCGGGGTCGGGGAACCGTAGTAGTCGACCATGACCTTGGCGTACATGCCTGGGTGCGCGCGGCCGGTACGGATCGCGGAGAAGTCTTCCTTCGCGTTTTCGATGGTGCTGTCCATCTTGTCGGCTGCCTCGACGAGGATATCCTCAATCACGTTCTACTCCTTTGAGTTCGGCCAGCTCGTGTACGGTGGCCGGTAGTTTCTGGGCTTGTGAACAATCCTATGCCACACCGGGTGTTCCCGGCTGGCACTAGATGGTGACGCGGGTGCCGATCTTTTCGCCGAGGATGGCACGAGTCACGTTTCCGTCGCCCTCCATGCCGAAGACCATCATTTCCAGCTTGTTGTCCTTGCACATGGTCATCGCGGTCTGGTCCATCACGCGAATGTCCTTGATGAGGGCCTCTTCGTAGGTGAGGTGCTCAAGCTTGGTCGCCGTCGGATCCTTCTTCGGGTCGGCGGTGTAAACGCCGTCGACACCGCTCTTGGCCATCAGCACCACGTCGGCGTCGACCTCAAGCGCACGCTGGGCCGCGACGGTGTCGGTCGAGAAGTATGGAAGTCCTGCACCGGCGCCGAAGATGACCACGCGGTTCTTCTCCATGTGGCGAATGGCACGGCGCGGGATGTAGGTCTCGGCGACCTGGGCCATGGAAATGGCCGACTGCACGCGGGTGTCGACCCCTGCCTGTTCCAGGAAGTCCTGCAAGGCAAGGCAGTTCATGACGGTGCCGAGCATGCCCATGTAGTCTGCGCGGGAGCGGTCCATGCCGGATGCCGAAAGTTCGGCGCCGCGGAAGAAGTTGCCGCCGCCGACGACGATCGCGACCTCAACCTTGCCAACGGTTGCAGCGATCTGCTCGGCGATGCCGCGTACGGTGACAGGGTCAACACCGAGCTTGCCTCCGCCGAAAACTTCGCCGGAAAGCTTCAGCAATACGCGCCGGCGCCGGGCCGGAATGCTGTTTTCGTTCTGCTCGAGTGTTGCGTCCATGGGGGTTCCTCCTGCTTGCGGGTCAGCGTCGCCCGCATTGATGCGTTTACTTGGGACACACCTGCGGGCGTGTCCCTTGGCTGGCAGGGAAAAGGGGCGGCCACCAGATGGTGGCCACCCCCTTTACCTTGGTTGGCAAGGTCTAACGTACGTCGACCCTGCCGGTGTACTTAGTTAGGAGCCTACGCGGAAACGTGCGAAGGCGGTAGCGGCTACGCCGGCTTCCTCGAGTACCTTGCCTACGGACTTCTTGGCATCCTTGGCGAATGCCTGGTCAACCAGAACCAGTTCCTTGAAGAAGCCGGTCAGGCGGCCTTCAACGATCTTGGCCATGGCGGCTTCCGGCTTGCCTTCGGCGACAGCGGTCTCCTGGGCGATGCGGCGCTCGTTCTCGACGGTCTCTGCAGCGATCTCGTCGCGGGAGAGGAAGCTCGGAGCCATTGCAGCGGTGTGCACTGCAACGTCGTGTGCAACGGCGGCTGCGGCTTCGCCGGAGCCGTCCACTGCAACGAGAACGCCGACCTGTGCCGGAAGGTCCTTGGAGGTCTTGTGCAGGTACGCATCAACCGATGCACCCTCAACACGGGACAGACGACGGACGATAACCTTCTCGCCCAATACTGCGCCCTCTTCGGTGACGACGTCGGCAAGGGTCTTGCCATCCACGTCGACGGCCAGCAGGGTCTCCAGGTCGGTTGCTGCCGAGGAAACGGCAACCTCCAGGACCTTGTTTGCCAGGGCGATGAACTTCTCGTTCTTGGCAACGAAGTCGGTCTCGCAGCTCAGCTCGATCATGACACCAACGGTGCCATCGATGACCTTGGCGGCAATGAGGCCTTCCGAGGTCGAGCGGCCTTCGCGCTTGGTAGCGCCCTTCAGGCCCTTGATGCGGATGAGCTCCATGGCCTTGTCGGCGTCGCCGTTGGCCTCGTCGAGAGCCTTCTTGACGTCCATCATGCCAGCGCCGGTGCGCTCGCGCAGAGCCTTAATGTCAGCAGCGGTGTAGTTTGCCACGTGCAACCCCATTCATAAGTGGTTTTGAGCTTTTTCGCCGAAGGACGGGCCGCTTCAGGCCCGTCCTACGGTTTTTCCGGGTGTGGATCACCGATCAGGAGATCCACACCCGGATTTTGTTTTTGGTGACTACTCGGCGGAAGCGGCAGGAGCTTCTTCGGCTGCCGGAGCAGCTTCAGCAGCCGGAGCTTCTTCAGCAGCCGGAGCTTCTTCAGCAGCCGGAGCCTCGGCCTTGCCGGCCTCGAGCAGTTCGCGCTCCCACTCGGCCAGCGGTTCGGCCGGAGCTTCGGTGTTGCCGGCGGCCTTGTTGTTGCGGGCGATCAGGCCAGCAGCAACGGCGTCAGCAACAACGCGGGTGAGCAGGTTGACGGAGCGGATGGCGTCGTCGTTGCCCGGGATCGGGAACTGAATTTCATCCGGGTCGCAGTTGGTGTCGAGGATGGCGACAACCGGGATACCCAGCTTGCGTGCCTCATCGATGGCCAGGTGCTCCTTCTTGGTGTCAACAACCCAGAGGACCGAAGGGGTCTTCGTCAGGTTGCGGATACCGCCAAGGTTGGTCTGAAGCTTGGTCAGCTCGCGCTTGAGAAGCAGCAGTTCCTTCTTGGTGTGGCCCGAACCGGCAACATCCTCGAAGTTGATCTCTTCCAGTTCCTTCATGCGCGAGATGCGCTTGGAAACGGTCTGGAAGTTGGTGAGCATGCCACCGAGCCAGCGCTGGTTGACGAAAGGCTGGCCAACGCGGGTAGCCTGCTCCGAAATTGCTTCCTGAGCCTGCTTCTTGGTGCCAACGAACAGAACGGTGCCGCCGTGGGCAACGGTCTGCTTGACGAACTCGTAGGCGCGGTCGATGTACGACAGCGACTGCTGCAAGTCGATGATGTAGATGCCGTTGCGCTCGGTGAAGATGAATCGCTTCATCTTCGGGTTCCAGCGACGGGTCTGGTGTCCAAAGTGAACGCCGCTGTCGAGCAGCTGGCGCATGGTTACGACTGGCATGTCGCAACTCCTTCCGGCAGTAGCTGGCCGATCCATCACTGGACCGCGGTAACTGCCTTAGATATCGGTTGATGGTGCGCATCCGGATTTGGATGTGACCCCTGGCACGGACAGGCCGAAGATTCAGCCCGCACTGGCTCCTACCGACGAAAGTCGGACCGTGGAGCCGAGCGCCCAGCACGATGCGCCACCTACAAGGCGGTTCATCTGTGGATGTCTCATGCGCGAAGTCGGCTTCGTGAACCCCGTGGGACCAAATGGTCTTGAGGGCACACAGAACCGCGTGTTCCAGTGTACTACAGCCATGGGCGCCCGTCGGGACTGCTCCGCACAGCTTGCAGGTAAATGCATCACACCTGCAAAACTCCCCCGCCCGGGCATTTTCCCGCGCATTTATTCGTTTCCGGCTCATGCTCGATGCCATGAAAGTTACTTCGGCAGTGGCAGGCACCCTGCTCGGGGCCTCGCTTCTTCTCGGCATCTCCGGCACTCCGCCGCGGCAGGTCCCGGCGGCCCCTCAACCAGGAAACGGAACAGGCGGATGGTCATGGCCGCTGGCCCCGGTCCCTCCCGTGGTGCGGACCTTCGACCCTCCGGCCCAGCGGTGGCTCAGCGGTCATCGCGGCGCTGATTTGGGCGCGGAGCCGGGAACCGCGGTGCGGGCGCCGGCGGGCGGCATCGTTTCATTCGTGGGGGTCATCGTTGACAGGCCGGTGCTCGTGATCGACCACGGGGCCGGACTTCGCTCCAGCTTTGAGCCGGTGCGCAGCAGCCTCGGCGTCGGGGCGATCGTTGCAACGGGAGACGAAATCGGGATGGTCGGCACGGGGGCCCACTGCGACAGGCTATGCCTGCATTGGGGGTTGCGTTTGTTCGAGGAATACGTTGATCCGCTGCTGACCATTCGCGACATGCGTCCATCCATCCTGCTGCCCAAGCAGGGACCCTGATAGCGCTGCGCCTCGGTCGGGACTCCCGTCGGGAACCAAAGAAGCCCCGGACAATCCCGCCTGATGCACGGACTGTCCGGGGCTTTCCCTGTAGGGCGGGTGGGGCTTGAACCCACGACAAAAGGATTATGAGTCCTCTGCTCTAACCAACTGAGCTACCGCCCCATGACTGGGATGAATCCGATCGTTTTCTCCCGGAAGGGCCAAACGAATACATCCAAAATCATACTAATGGATTTTCGCCAATGTTTTCACATCGCAAACACCCGTGCCGGGAACCAGGCATCAGGGCAAATAGTCTTCTGCCGTGGCACCGCGGTAAAGCGCCTCAAAGGTGTCCATGGTCTTGACGTGGCTGTGCTTCGCCGCCTTGGCGTGTCCCGCCTCGCCCATGGCTGCCCGGTCATCTTGGCCCATGGCCAGGATTACATCCAACTTGTTTGCCAGGTCTTCGCGGTTGCCGGGTTCGAAAAGGTATCCGTTGACACCGTTGTCCACCAGGTGTGGCAGCGCCATGGCGTTGGCCAGCACCACCGGCCTGGATGCGGACAGGGCCTCAAGCGTTACCAGCGACTGCAATTCAGCGGTTCCGGGCTGGCAGAACACGTCCGCACGCAGGTAGGCATTGCGCAGTTCCGCATCATCCACATGCCCCAGCAAACGGACCCTGGACTCCACGCCCTTTTCCTTGGCAAGCTTCGCCAGGAAGGTTCGTTGCTCGCCGTCGCCCACGACCTCAAGGTGCGCATCGGGCACCGTCTTCATGAGGGTCAGGGCCTCGATGATTTCATTCACGTTCTTTTCCACCGCAAGGCGTCCGGCGAACAGGATGGTCGGGTAGGTATTGCGCTCGATAATCTCGCCATCGGCCAGCTCATAGTTGCTCGAATCGATGCCGTTGGAGAGCGGCAGCACCTTCTCAAGCCGGGCGTAGTCACGCATGGCCCGTGCAGCAAGCGGAGTCGGGGTGGTGACAACGTTGGCCTTGCCCATGATTTTGCCCATGTCACGCCATGAATTTGTGGCGATGATCCGCTTGAACCACTGCGGGAAGGGCAGGAAAGGGTCAAGGTTTTCAGGCATGAAGTGGTTTGTGGCAACCGTGCGGATTCCGCGCTTGCCGGCGACCGCCAAAACGCCCTGGCCAATCATGTAGTGGCACTGGGCATGCACGACATCGGGCTGGATCTGGTCGATCAGCTTCTTGATTTCCGGGTTGATTTCCCAAGGGAAGCAGATGCGGAAGTACTCGTGCGTTGGAACCGAGTGTGACCGCAGCCTATGCACTGTCGCTTCGGGCCGCTTCTCCGTGATCGTGGGGCCCTTTTCGGGCCGAGTAGCCAAGATGTGGACTTCGTGTCCGCGTTCCGTCATGGCCGTGGCCAGACGGTAACAAAAGACCGCTGCGCCGTTTACATCCGGTGGATAGGTGTCCGCCGCAATCACAATTTTCAAAGGTTTCTCGCCCGTCACAGGGGTGTTTCACTCCTCGACGCGGCCGGTTCGCGGCCACGGTTGTCGTTGCAATGTCTGATCTCGCGTGTTGCAGGATCGTTTAAAGGACTAGTTTCCTTCCGAAATCTTCATTCGGCGTTTGGACTCTGCCTTGCGTTCGAGCACGTCAGGGTGGTGCCGCGACAAGAGAATCACCCCTACGATAGCAACGCATCCAGCCCCGACCATGCCTAGCGCCACCGCTGGCTGGACATTAGGATCTAACTCACCAAAAATGCCGATGCCGATGCCGATGCCGACCATCGGATCGATTACCGTCAAACCGGCAACCACTAGGTCCGGGGGCCCCTTTGAATACGCATTTTGCACAAAGTAGGAGCCCAGCAAGCCGGCCACGAGCACGCCAGCCACGGCATACCAGGAAACGTTTGCCAGGAAGAGTCCGTTGGGGTTCAGCAGCGACACGGAAATGGTGCGCACCAGCACCGCCACGAAGCCAAAGAGCACGCCGGCCCCTACGATGTAGAAGAACGCGTTCACGCGGTGCGGCATGAAGAGGACAACGCCGCCGAAGAACGCCACGACCACGGCCAGCAGCAGGAGCGTAATCATTTCCTGCTGCTTGGAGATTTCATGGCCTTCAGCGGTGACCTGGATGGCCAGTAGGACAAAGCCGATGCTGCCGGCCACGCATGCAATGATGGCCAGGATGGTCGGCCTGTTCATCTTGATGTCGTGCTCGCGGGCGTTCACCACTGTGGTGATCACCAACGCAATCGCCCCGATGGGCTGGACCACGGTGAGCGGTGCACTTGCCAGTGCGAAGACGTTCAGGCCCAGGCCGATGCCTAGCAGCACCAAGCCGAAGACCCATCGCGGGGTCTTGAACAAGCGCACCAGGCCAAGGCCGTTGACACTAAGCCCCCCGGCGCTTGCGCGAACCGCGCTGGACTGGTGTTGGGTGCCAAATGCCAGGAAGAACGCCCCGGCAATGGCGGCCAGGACCGCTAGCCAGACCATTCGGTTCCCATCTTGAGAGCCTTGGCCTTCTGCCGGGCTTGGATGAAGTAGCCCACCGCCGCGATCACGTGAAGTACACAAGCCAAGGCCAGGATCCACGTCGAGATGTGCCCGATGATGGTGCTGCTTCCCCAGTTGGTGTTGCCCAGCAACAGCAACGGTGCACCTGCCAGCAAGAGTGCCGTGCGGATTTTCCCCAGATTGCTCACCGGCAAGTTGGGGCTGCCCTTGAAGAGCACCAGCGCGTTGATGATCAGTACTATGTCCGGAATCACGATGGAGAAAACAAGCCATGCCGGGGCGATCTTCGTCGCCACAAAGGTGCTGGCAATGACGATGAGCGCAACCCTGTCGGCTACCGGATCAAGCCATTTGCCCACCGTCGAAATCTGGTCCAGCTTCCGGGCAGCGTACCCGTCGATCCAGTCGCTGCTTCCCAAGATCACCAGGGTCAGCGTGGCCCACCCGTAGTGAAGCGTTACGGTTTGCCAGACAAAAAGCGGGACAAGCAGGAAGCGCAGCACGGTAATGATGTTGGGCACCGTCCAGAAGGTGGCGAGTTCCCGATACTCGAAGTTGTCTCGTGTACCTGCACCGATGATGCGCATGTCCTCCCCCTTTTCCGTATCCGGTAGCGCCTCCGTTGTCCTCACAACGGACGCTGAAATCCTGGTGGCCTCATTGAATCCCAGTCCGTCGCTAACCGGTGGACTGGGCCGGCGTGGGAGGCCGTGCCGTCTGCCTATTTGCGCATGAGCTTACGCAGGAAAACGAAGAACATGGCGATCGAGCCGGCCATGAGCGCCAAGGGCTGCCAACGTTCGCGCAAGGCTTCCTTGGCGTTTTCCCCTTCAAGGCCGCTGAACTCGACAAGTTTTTCGGTCGCGGCCTCAACGCCGTCGTTCAGTTTTTCCGTGGCGGTGTTGGCAAGGTGACGTGCCTGGGCCGCGGCCTTGGTGATGCCCTCGCCCGCCGCGTGGGTGGCATCCGAAATCTTTTCGCCGACCTGGATCGGTACCTCGAGCTTTTGCCCCAGCCCATCGCGGTGTATGGCTATCTGTTCGCGGCGCTCACGGGTGCGGATGATCAATTCATCGTGCGTGAGCTTTTCGACCTTCGGCTTCTTCTCGCCGGTCTTCGGCTCGGCCTCGGCGGTTTCCGGCTCGGTCTTCTTTTCGAAGAACGGTTCGTCCAGGGTCGAAACGTCAAAGCTGCTGCCGTCCTTGATGACCCCGAGGTCATGGCGGAAACCGCGGATCGCTTCTTCAGGAACCAGCGGCATGGTGCTCTTGACTCGCCACGTGGCAAAGCCTGCGAGGATCAGTGCCAGGACCAGGAAGCCGGCCGCAACCACCAGCGCTGCAAGCCATGGGGCCATTACCGTGCTAAGGCCCAGGATGAGGGCCACCACCAGGGCTATGACCATGAAGGCCAGAAGCGCCACCGCAGCGATGCCGACACCTGCCCCAACGCCGACATTGATGCCCTTTGACTTGAGGATATTCGCGGCAATGCGCGCCTCGTCAGCCAACTGGCTTGGAATCAGGTGGCGCAGGCCGCCGACCTGCCCCTTTATGGTTCGTGGCGCAGACAAGTACGGCTGTTGCGTACCAGTCGATTCCGTTCCAGACATGGTGTCTCCATTTCGTGTGGCCATCGCCTGGCCAACTCAAATCAAACTATCACTCGGACGTGCTCAAACCACTCACCCGGAAGAGGTACACCTAGGGTATTAGATCGGCCAGAGACAAGAAATCCCCGTCCTCGTGAATGAGGACGGGGATTCTTATTTGCGCTCCTCCGACTGGACTTGAACCAGTAACCCTTCGATTAACAGTCGAATGCTCTGCCAATTGAGCTACGGAGGAAGGAAGCAGATAAAACAATATCAGAGTTCCCGCGGGATGCATAAACGAGGGCTTGTGGCACTCCCCACACCTGCCGACCCGGCCAAAAAGGCTCTTGGCCAGCAACGATTCAGACATTGCCGACACGACCAAGCTCGCCTCGTCCGCCGGCACGGAGTCGCGTTTTCGGCTACGTCCGCTTTTCCATGACCGATTCGGCCAGGTCCAGCAACTGCCGAGCCGAGGATTGCCATGAATAGCTTTCGGCACGCTTCAGCGCGGCAGCGGACGCGGCATGCCAGGCCCCTGGTGCAGCCAGGTCCTTGACGGCATCCGCGAAAGCCCTAGGACTCTGTGGATCCACATATGAGATCGCCCCGGCGCCGACCTCGCGGAAAATCGGCATGTCGGTGGCAACCACGGGCGTTCCGACGCTCATCGCCTCAACGAGCGGCAATCCGTACCCCTCGGCCCGCGACAACGAGACCAGTGCCGTCGTGCGCTTGAGCAGATCCTGGTATTCCTCGTCCGTGACACCGTGGTGGAACACCACGGTGCTCCCCGTGGGGACCTGCGCCAGGAGTTCAGCCTCGCGTTGCGGGGCGATGTTGCTCAACAGGTGCAGGGAGAAGTCGGGCAGGTACTCCATGGCCAGGATCAGGGTTTCAACGTTCTTGTACGGCATGAAGGAACCCATGTACAGGAGCGTTGGCTCCGGGGCCACCGACGCATCGCGAGGCACCGCGCCGGGCGCCGGGGCGTTGGAAACGATTTCCACCGGCTTGCGGGAAAGCCTGTGCTTCTTGATCAGGTCCTTGGTCGTCTGGCTGACCGTTGCCACGGCGTCGGTACGGTTGAGCAGCATACGCTGGGGCCAGTACATCTGGTGGAACAGGTACCAGCCGATCCGCACCGGCAAGGGCAGGAACCCCGGGGCCTTGGGGTGCTCGTAGTAGATCAGGTCGTGCAGGGTGAGGATGAGCCCATACTTCCGGCCCGCGCTGCCCATCGTCTGCATCGGGGAGAACACCACGTCGGGCCCCAGCTTGTTGACCTTGCGGGCAACAAAGGGTTCCAGCGGGGAAAGCGGGGAATTGATCAACACGTGCGGCACATCCGGCAGCAGCCTCAGCTGCGCCGGGTCGTTGATGAGCATCGTGACGTCCGCGATCTTTGCGGTTTCTTCGATCAGGCACGAGGTGAAACGGCTGATGCCGTCGTGGTGCGTGGTTCGGGTGAACCGCGCGTCGATAATCAGTTTCACTGTGGTCTTGCTTTCGGTCGTGGAGCCGTCGGGGCGGGGTGCTGTGCGGGTGCGGGTGTTACCGCGCCCGCTCCACACGCTTTTCGTCCCACACGGGTTCCGCAGACTCGTAGACCTTGCCGTCGGAGCCGAAAACCAGGAAGCGGTCGAAGGACCTGGCGAACCAGCGGTCGTGCGTCACGGCAAGCACCGTTCCCTCGAAGGCGTCGATGGCGCGTTCCAAGGCCTCCCCCGAGTGCAGGTCGAGGTTGTCGGTTGGTTCGTCGAGCAACAGCAGCGTGGCGCCGGAAAGCTGCAGCAGCAGGATCTGGAAACGCGCCTGCTGGCCTCCGGAGAGCGAGTCGTACTTTTGCTCGGCCTGGCCGGCCAGCCCGTAGTTGTCCAGCGCGCCGGAGGCGGCTTCGCGGGCCAAACCCGAGCGGTGCTCGTCGCCGCGGTGCAGGATGTCCAGAAGCGTGCGCCCGAAAAGGTCGGGGCGGCTGTGTGTCTGGGCGAAGAACCCCGGGCGGATGCGCGCGCCGAGCTTCACGGTGCCCGTGTGCGGCACCGGGGCGATCTCGAAATCGGAAACGGGCAGGTGCTCGCGCTCCGGATCGGTTCCGCCCGCAGCCAGGAGCCGCAGGAAGTGCGACTTTCCCGAGCCGTTCGACCCGAGGATCGCCACACGGTCGCCGAACCAGATTTCGTTGCTGAACGGCTTCATCAGGCCGGTCAGCTCAAGCTTCTCGGCAACGACCGCACGCTTTGCCGTGCGGCCGCCCTTCAGGCGCATGTTCACGTTTTGTTCCAGCGGAATGGCCTGGGGCGGCCCGACCTCCAGGAACTTGGCCAGGCGCGTTTGCGCGGCCTGGTAGCGGTTAGCCATGTCCGAGCGGAAGGCGGCCTTGTTCTTGTACATGTTCACAAGCTCCTTGAGCTTGGCATGTTCTTCATCCCAGCGCTTGCGCAGTTCCTCGAAGCGTTCGTTGCGTTCGCGGCGCGCATCGACGTAGGACCCGAATGCACCGCCGTGGATCCATGCGGTGGCGCCGGAGAGGCCCGGCTCCAGGGTGACGATGCGCGTGGCCGCGTTGTTCAGTAGTTCACGGTCGTGGCTGATGAAGAACACCGTCTTGGAGGACTCGTTCAGCGTGGCCTCGAGCCAGCGCTTGCCCGGGACGTCAAGGTAGTTGTCCGGCTCATCGAGCAGCAGGAGTTCATCCGGGCCCTCAAAGAGCGCCTCGAGCACCAGGCGTTTCTGTTCGCCGCCCGAAAGCGTTGAGGCCAGCCGGTATTGGGCACGGTCGAAGGGAATGCCGAGGGCCGCCATGCAGACCTTGTCCCAGGCGGTCTCCAGTTCGTAACCGCCCGCGTCTCCCCAGTCGATGATGGCCTGGGCGTATCGCATCTGGACTTTTTCATCGTCCGACTCGAGCATGAGCGCTTCGGTCTCGTCCACGGCTTTGGCTGCGGCGGCGAGGTCGGCCGATGCGGTGGAAACCAGGAGGTCGCGGACCGTTGACTCGTCGCGGACCTGCCCGACGAACTGGCGCATGATGCCCATGCCCCCGGAACGGCTGACCGCACCTTCGTCGGCTTTCAGGTCACCGGCGATGATCTTGAAGAGCGTCGTCTTGCCGGCGCCGTTGGGTCCGATGAGCGCGGTCTTGGATCCCGCGGTGACCTTGAAGGTGACACCGCCAAGCAGCTGCGTGCCGTCGGAGAGGAAGTAATGGATGTCGGATACGTCAATATGAGCCACCGCCCAATCATACGATTTTTAGGACCCTCATTGGCCCTCGCTGGCCTTGGGGCGATGCTTCTGTAGAACTTTCCAGTGTCCCTCGGTGAGCAAACTTGCCGGGGTCACGCTCAGCTGAGGGATGTCTTTACATTTTTGAAGTGTTTCATCGAGTTCCTGGTTACTCAGTGTGCCGTTCTCGGCCCAGAGCCCGACGCTCAGGACCAGTTGGTGTGTCTTGAACTTTTTCAGTGAGCCACGATACTCTTCAGAAAATCCCCGCGAATGCTCGTCGATACCCACGTAGTGCCAAACGGCCAATCGATCCGCGACATCAAGCAACATCGCGTAATCATGCCCGCTATCAGGACGTCCTCGCATCTGGCTCGGATCCGGCGAGCGCACGTCCACTTCCAGTTCAACTCCATGTTGGCGGACAGCCGACTTCAACCGTGAAATGAGTTTTGCCATTTCGAGGGACCGCCACATCCCCAAGGAAGGGTGCGCCTGATCGAGATCCCCTTCCTTGGTCACGGGCCATCGCGCGCTCCCCGTGGCTTGCGTGTAGAGCGCCAAATCCCGGTTGCCATAGCTATGTTCGGCAATCATGAGTTCGGTCAGCCCGATCATCGTGGGCTTGTATCGCTGGGCCACTTCGGAAACAAAGTCCAGCAAGCCATCACCTACCGGGCCTCTGGTGAGGGCCCAGGCGCTGGCGAAAACGGCTGAAGGGTACCCCTTGGCATCCATTCCTGCCAGCTCGGGTTGCGCCTTGAGTATCAAGGGTGTGAGCGCATCGACACTAAGTACGATTTCACCAGTGAATCCGGAGTTTTTCAGCGTTTCAATGGCACTCTTCACAAGGTCGGAACCCTCTTGGACTATGGAGTCCGGATAGGCTCCGGGGATGCTTCGCTGAACAAAGGCACTCCACTCAACCCTCCCCACGGAAAGCGCCACACCGGTGATTCCCGCGGAAGCAAGCAGCGATGATTGCAGTGCCCAGTCCGTGGCGGGGTTACTGACATCTTCAAACCCATAATTGATCATTCGGTTGACGCACATTGTTAGTGCGCGCCCATCGAATGTTTATCGGGCAATTGAAACTACTCCGGTCCGTTTGAGCTTGTTCCACTTTGCCGGGTGTCCACCAATTTCCTGTATGAGTGCCACCAGCATGGTGAGTCCGACAAACACCGAATATAGGGGCCACAGCGGTATGGTCCACAAATGTCGGGTGTCCTTCATCGAACTGTTGAGCGCCATGGAGAACAAACACAGTGCAACCGCCAACGCCAACCCCAGCCATGCGATCAAGGCAATAGCATCTTGTGGCAGTGTATTTACGTTGTGCAGGAGCAGGAACGGAATTGCAAGCAACACAAACATTTGCAGCAAGGGGATCAATACCATGTTGATCGCATTGAACGCCAGGTAAATCCCGAAAATGCCGTAAGTCGGATTGCCGACCATGCGTCGATGAATCTTCAGGGTTTGCAGCAAACCTCGGGCCCAGCGAACCCGTTGCTTCCATAGTCCCTTCAGCGTTGATGGCGACTCGGCATAGACCAGCGCCCGTGGTGCGAAGTTCACACGGAATCCAGCTTTGTGGATGCGCCAAGTTAGCTCCAGGTCCTCACCAATGGTTACTTCATTCAACGGACCTGCAAGTTCCAATACCTCGCGCCGAAACGCGCCGGCGTTGCCAGAAACAATGGGTAGGCAATGAAGCATCGTCAATGCGCGACGGACAAGTCCGGTTCCCACATGCGAAATAACTGTGAGTAGCCGGGTCTGAACGGTATTGAGGTTCACGGGGCGGTCATCTCCACAGACGGCACCGACTTTTGGACCATTGAAACCTCGGAGCATTTGTTCAATGGTGTCCAAACCAAAAATGCCGTCCGCATCGACAAAGAGCAGTACTTCCCCGGAGCTTTCCCGCAACCCGTGGTTCAAGGCAGCCCCCTTGCCAGCGTTCTTTTGGAGAATGCATCGTACGCGGGAATCCGAGGCTGCAAGTTCGGCCATGAGCCTCGGCGTGGCGTCTGTGGATCCATCATCGACCAGAATCACCTCGACATGAGGATATTTGCTGGCCAGAATCGAGCTGACACAGTTTTCGATGACGGCTTCCTCGTTATACCCGGGCACAATCACACTCACCGTCGGCAATTCATCCAAATACGTGGCCATACGAGCACGTTTACGCCTATATCCCAGCGTTGAGAAGGATAGTGCCAGCGGCACGTAAGCGAGCTTGGCCAGACCGAAGATCAAAATAGTCATGCCAATGAAAACCATCGAGCCTGTCACGACGTCCACTGCAAGGTTCGATGGAATCATTTGGCGACCTGCAGACAACGTGCGGCGGCATCTTGCAGTACTTCCACGAGGATTTCTGGAGCCTGGCACGAGTTCGCGCCAAAGCGTGCATTGATTTCAAGTACTACCGGGTCCCCATTGGCCAGACGGCGAATATCGAGATCGACGGCACCAACCAGGCCCAAGGCTTGGACCGCACCTGCGGCAACTGAAACGACTTCCGGAACACCCCTGTTTTCTACGCGTTTGGTACTAACCGCGTTTCCGACACGCCCCTGTTTCAGCTCGGTCTTCTCAACGACAACCACCAAAGGTGCATGGGTATCGCCCGCCCGGAAGACCATGGGTGCATATTCAATCCCCGAAGCGTATTGCTGCAAAATTAGTTTGTCGGTGAGGTCCTCCCAGGCGATGCTCTCATTGCGTTCAAGTACACGCACTCCGCGGCCGCCGCGGCCTACCCGCGGCTTGATGATCAATGGAGCTCCCATGGCTTCAAATGCGGCCTCAACACTTTCATAGTCGCTGGGCAGCCCAAAGAGCGGGGTATTGATCCCAGCCGTGGCAAGCGCCCGCATGGTGACGTACTTGTCGTGGGCCTTGGTTACGCCATCTGCTGGAGCGATCGCTGCCAGGGCGTGCCCAAAAAGTCCGCCCTCTGCAGCCATCGCGACGGCCGGGAGTTCGTCGCTGACGGTGGGAATCAATACGTCAATGTTGTGTTTGGCCACCAATGCCGCCAATTGATCAAGCATCCGCGGATCGGCTGCGGCACAGATTGGTTCGATGACCCCGAAAAACGAGCTCGGTGTGGTGTCCATGTCCACACCAACAACGGTGTGTTCGAGATTTTGGAGTTGCTCGCCCAGGGCTTGGCCTGCGGGGCCGTTGGCCCCGGTGATTAGGATTCTCATTACAGACCCGCAATCGACGAGCCGAGCATACGTACCGGTTCAAAACCTTCCGCGAAACGCTGCTTTGCCTGCGCCCCTCGGAATGCAGCGACACCGCGGACGCTGTCCGCTCCCATATAGGGCTTGCCTGCTTGGTTCTTGTGCTGGGCAACCGCATGGACCTTGACATCCAAATAATCCTCGATGTCCACGAACACTGCGGGGTTGAAGCGACGTGTGGCCGATGGACTTTCAAAGCACAGGATCGAGGAGTGTCGGCGGGCGGCCCGCAACGTTGCCAAATGAACCGCGTGATGGTCCTGGTGGTGATCATTCTCCGAGTGCGTAAAGACCATGTCAGGCTTTACCTCGTTGATCCTGGCTTCAATGACAGCAACCAGTTCATTCGTGTGTGCCGCTAGGTTCGTATCGGGAAGGTTGCAGACCTGCACCCCGGTGACCCCCATGAATGATGCACCGTTTCGTGCTTCGCCGGGACGCAGTTGAACGTCTCCCCCCACTGCACCATGGCTCATCACCAAGGTGTGTACTTCATGTCCTGCATCAACGAGCTTGGCCAGCGTTCCGCCACATGCAATTTCCAAGTCGTCCGGGTGAGCGCCTATGGCCAGAATGACCCGGCGGTCTTTTACCGCCATCGGACGAATCCGGAAGCGTTCCACCGTGGCGGCAGCGATGACCACGAACAGCAGCGTCGTGGCGATGCAGAGATCGGACGCCCATGGCGGGTGCGGCAAGAAGGCGCAAAGCGCGTTCCAGGCCACCAAACCAGTGCCGGCGATCATGACGGCCTTGGTCATTTTTATCCCGTGGCGATAGTTGCGTTCAAACCAACGTCGGCCCTTTGCAGTTCCGGCCGCCAGTACGACAGCAAGAACCAAAATGGTCGCAAAAATTGACAGTCCCATGCTCAGAATTCCCCCATGCGAATAATTCCACCAGCAGCTTGTTTTACCCTAACAAGCGCCTGTTCCCCAAGAACTGACGTTTGCCTCTAACCGACGATGCCTCGGTGTTTCGTGGTGGATCTCGAAGCTCAACACCGCCACAAGCAACAATGCAGGATGATTCCAAGAAAAGGGGTATTTTCAACGATTCATGTGGGAAATAGGGGCGGCGCCACAGTGACGCGCATCGCCGTGTGGTTAACCTCGTCCCGTCTATGTGGTTGCCCGACGCATTTTTGCCACGCCTCCCAAGGCCGGAACATCTGGGGACGATTTTGCTCTGAACTGGACTTGCACGTGTTGTCAGCAAATACATTCTCACTACGTCTTGTGGTTAACCATGGGATTAGTGTGAACTGTGGGCAAGTCACGGTCGCGCGAGACCACAGAGCCAGTAGGCACTTGGGACTGCGGGTTGCAATGCAACCTTCAGAATTTTCCTTCTGGATGTGAAGCACCTTGGGAGGTTCTCCACGCAACTCTGTACACGGTCTTGTAACGCAATCGGTCTATTGGGGATCTACTTGAAATCGGCATCATGCCTGGTCTCGGGTAGAACTGCGTCAGGAGACACATTGGGGTTTATTGGCAGGTCTTACGAGCTTGGGGTTGTGGCCGAAATGTTCGATGGCCATGAACAAGCACTTGTGGTGACCGGAGAACTTGGGATGGGCAAAAGCGCGCTGCTTTCTGCCATTCAGTCGCTATACGAACGAGCATTTCTGGTCAAAGCCAACGCACACGAATCGCAATGGCCGTATTCCGGATTACACATGGTTCTTGATGCCTTGGACTTGCCGGAGTTGTGCGAAAAAGTCCAGAAACGAACCGAGTCCTTGGACGCCCCCAGCGCTTTTGAAGTCGCCATTGAGGTTCTAGGCCATGTGCGCGAAGCCAGGTACGAGCCCACCTTCATCCTCATCGACAACGCGGACCAATTTGATGATGAAAGCAAACAAGTAATTGGGATCCTAGTTAGACGCCTCCGGGGTTCCAACGTACGAGTTGTTCTCACCAAAGAATCAAAAGACGATTTCGGCCCATTCGATGGACTTCCAGAGCTTGCGTTGGAGCCCTTGAACCTCAAGGATTCGATGGCGCTAGCCATGCAATCCGCTGTATCCACCCCAAATTTGGGGGTCTCCATGTCTGTTGCCCAGTATTCCCATGGTGTGCCCCTGGCCATTGTTGAAATCATGCGGAGCCTGGGAAAAGGTCCATCGGCGGGGTCAGACCCGCTAATGCTGCCATTGCGGTCGGGTCCGCTCGCCGACAACCTCGTGCAGCAGCAGTTGCAGCTACTCAGCAAGACTGCAATTTCTCAGCTGCAACTACTGTCTTGTGCCTACGTGACACCGCTGGAGACGTTTCAATGGCTCATTCCCGATGAGACGACAACCTTGGATGAACTCATTGCCTCAGGCATTGTGCGCTCACGCGGCGGGTTGTTAAGCATTCAGTCACAGTTGATTCGAACCAGCCTTTATTGGTCCATGGAAGCCCACGAGCGCGCAGATGCCCATCGGCAGTTGGCAGAGGTTCTCCGCATGGCCAATGCCCCAGTGCAGCTGTGGCATGAAAGTTTTGTGAACCCTTCGGTTGAGTTGGCACCACCGTTGGTTCAAGCTGCGCTGCAGTATCTTGACCGTGGAGCCCTTGAATGCGCCATTGAAATGCTTGAACGCGGACGAACGCTGGCCGGGGACGACAGCACTCTCGCCAATGCACTTGAAATTGCCGCCCAAACGCTGCTGGAGCTCGGCCAAGTCTCCCATGCCCTGCGCTACGAGCAAGGGCTTCGAAAGACGCAACCGACTCCGCCCACACCTGAGCAAGCGCTCCTAGCTCTCCGGTTGAACTTCCTCCGGTTCCACAGCGTCGACATTCAGCAGTGCCACGATCTAGTCCAGAACCACGGATCGACACAGCCAGGCAACGTTGGGCATGTCCTCGCCGTGGCATCGTTTTACCTCGTGGAACGCGGCGATTTGGACACCGCTAAATTCCTTCGTGAACACGCATTGTTGGCAAAACCGGTTCACCATGACAAAGCCCGGGCCATGTGCTTAGTGCTTGATCTTCTGCTTACTCCGCCACCCAGCAACAAACGCTGGAGCACAGCTGAAGTAGCCGAACTACTCAACGAGATTGAGCCTCTGGGAATACACCACTCACGCATTCTCTTGGCGCGTGTGCTTTCGTTGTCTGACGACTACGCGGCTGCCCGCGCGTTGTTGAATTCGGTGCTCAGTGCCGGGCAGGACAGGCTCTCCCTGGCCATCGAAGTTGCCAGGCTTTACCAGGCCGAAAACGAGTATCGTGCGGGCCATCTACAAGCAGCCATGGAAACAGTCGCGGTATCTCTTCGAGCCGGCACCGATCCGAATTTGCTCCCATACGCTTCCTCCGTGATTAGAATCTGGTACTGGGGTTTCACAGGCAATCAAGCGCAACAGCGTCAAGCCATTGAAGAACTCAATTCGCCCATTGAGCCGACCCAGCGCAAGTACTTCAGCGCCCGTATGCATGCGATCTTGGGCCGCACCTACCTGGACCAGGGAAATTATGGCCAAGCCCTTCAGCACCTGACGTGGTGCCGAAATCTGGGCAGTTCATTGAGCAAACCCAATCTTTTGCGTCTCGAACCCGACCTGGTGGAAGTCCATGTCCACCTCAAGAATCAAGAAGAAGCCCGAAAAATTTATGAACTTTTCAAGGAACACACCGCTACCTCGCCAAACCGCTGGGCTCAGATTGTTTTGCCCCGTTGCGAAGCTCTCCTGCTCGACGGCGACGCATCCCTCGCGGCATTTCAGGCAGCCGAGAATGTTTGGGATTCCAGCGATTCCGATTATGAGCGCATGCGAACATTTCGGGCCCATGCCCAGCGACTCAGCATGCTCGGAGCGTCCAGTGCCGCAACGCAGAAGCACGACTCGTATTCATCGATCTTTGGCAACAATGCGTTCTTGGGCTCCGCCCCGCGAACGCAACCGCTGCCGCTCCCGGTAATTGATCAACGGCCGGCATTCCTTGCCAGGCTCTCGGGGCCCGAGCAAGAAGTGGTGGAACTGGCCATTGAAGGCCTTACCAACAAGGAAATTGCCAAAAAGGTACAGCTCAGCGTGCGCGGGGTCGAGGCACGTCTTCGGACCTCGTACGAAAAGCTGGGCGTCAAGCGCAAATCCCAGCTCTTCATGTTGTTCGGTGCGGCTTCTCCCACAAATTAGTACTCAACCGGGAGCCGTCGTCCGATACCAGCTGTGGCGCTCACCAGGGTAAGGAGATCGGGGGGCGAATTCTAGGGGACGTTGCAACGTCCTTGGTCAGCTAGCTATCAGTAAGTCACGAAACCACTCGGCAAGCGTATCCCCGACCAGGGTCATGCGGGGGCATTGAGTTCCCGGGCGACACGTTCAAGTTTCTCGGGGCCGTGGATCGATGCGTCGGCGTCTTTGGAGAAATGTTGGCGCAGCAGGCCGTTGGTGTTCGTTGGAGCCGCGCTGCCCGGGGGCTGTGCCGGTCGCAGAAAGTGACGTCCATGTCGGTGGCGAGGTTGAAGGCCTTGTGCTTGGCCATTTCCATGTCTCGGTCCCACGTGAGGTAATCGCGCGGGTGCGCCGGCAGGGACCCTATGGTGTCGATCGACCCGTCGCGCACGATTTCGGCGATGTGGTCCTTTTCCAGATGCCAGGCATTACGCACCGATCGGATGTGGTCCATGAAGCTTGGTTGCCCGGTGAACGAGCGAATCGGTGGTGGACGCTCATCGCAGGGCGAGCGGGCCGAACACCAGCACTCGTTCGTCACGCACCCAATAGGCTCCGGTCTCCCGGCGCTGGGCCGCCGTTGCGAAACGGTAGCGGTAGGCCAACACCCTAATGAAACGCGGACGCCTCCCGGCGAACGGGTCGTGGCCCAACAGTGCCAGGGTCCCGGCATCGGCATCCAGCAGCCTGGCCAGCAGCGCATGGAACCAAAGCTGGTGCAACCCATTCAGAGGCAGGAACCACATCATCCAATCCAAGCGCAGGTGGTAGGGGGCGAATTGCCGCGGCCGCTTGGACACATCCCCCGGTTTTCCCTTGAACCCGTACTCCAGCCAGGTCGCATCGTCCTGCGACTCATCTTCGGTTCCCTCGATGACGACCTCAATCCGCTCCCGGGTGACCGAGCCAAAAGCGCCGTAGGCGTTGCCCAATTGCCAGCGGTTGAAGGACGCATTCATCATCTGGCGGGAGGAGAACAGGTTGCGCAACGCCGGGATGGAGAGCACTGCCAGCAGCAGCGTTCCAGCCAACGTGACCACGATCCACCAGATCGGCGCGTCGGCGCGCGTGCCCGTTTCGGCTGGCAGCCATGGGATGAGCTGTCGCAACACAGGGTCGCTGATCCGGCAGAAAGCCAGCACGATGGTGATCCAATTCAGCCACGCGAAGTTTCCGGTGGCCACCAACCACAGCTGCGTGGCAATGATCACGCCGGCCGCGATCGAGGCGAACGGCTGGGGTGCAAAGAGCAGGAACGGGATCGCCAGCTGGGCGGTGTGGTTGCCCACCGCCTCACAGCGGTGCCACCATTTCGGAGCCAGGTGGGCCCGGCGGCTGAACGGGCCAGGCATCGGCTGGGTCTGGTGGTGGTAGTACATGGCCGTGAGGTTTCTCCAGGCCGGGTCCCCGCGCCACTTGATCATGCCGGCACCGAATTCCAGCCGGAACACCAGCCAGGCAACCAGCAGCAGGATGGTTTGCGGTGGCGGGACCTGCCGGGAACCAAGCAGGCCCACGGTGAATCCTGCCTCCAGCAACAGCATTTCCCAGCCGAACCCGTAGAAGACCTGCCCCACGTTCACGATCGACATGTAAAGGCCCCACAGGGCCAGGAACGCGGCCAGCGGAAGCCACGGAGGCCCGGCCTGGGGAAGCCCTGCCACCAACACCGCGGAGATGACGATCCCGGATGTACACACGGCCGCCAGTTTCCTGTCCGAGTACCCGATCCGGCTGAACAACGAAGGACCACGGGCCCCCGGGCCCCTCAGCAGCCGCGGCGCGGGAAGCAACCCGTGCTCGCCGAGCAGGGCCTGGAACTGGTTCAGGGTCGAGATGAAGGCAACGAGGTAGATCACCGCGACCCCGCGTTGCAGGATTTCGCGGGCCATGTCGTAGTCGTACGCAGCCAGCCACTCCATGAAACCAGCGTAGATTCACCGGGGCGCGGCGGCCATGCCTGGCTTCCGCAGGATTTGCCACCCAGAATTGTGGCCTGAATCACAGACATCTGACAACGTCGAGCTAATGCAAAAGAATCCGCATTCTCATTGCTGAGAATGCGGATTCTTTATTTGAGCTCCTCCGACTGGACTTGAACCAGTAACCCTTCGATTAACAGTCGAATGCTCTGCCAATTGAGCTACGGAGGAATGCAACGAGAAATAGTCTACACATGATTTCGTGAAAACAAAAATCGGGGCCTTCCCCCGCCCGGATCACTCCTGGCGCAGGGCGCGGCGGCGAAGTTCGAGCTCCAGCAGCTCGCGATTGATCTGCTGGAATCCCTCGGGATCGCCAGCCGGGTCCATGCGCTGGAGCTGGCCCATCTTCTCGGCCTTCAGGTGCGTGATCTGGAGTTCGAAGAGCCTGTTGATGATGTCGTTGCAGTAGCGAAGCAGTGCCTCGTTGCTGCTGGCGGGCAACGGCGTGACCGCAAGTTCCGAGACGAAGGAACGCAGCGGCTCCGGCACTTCCTGGCGGATCGCCTCGACCCACTGGGCCGGGGTCGCCCCGGCAAGGCCCGCCGCACGCACGCCGTCATGAACCGCGGCGTGGGCAGGTGCCAGGAACCGTGCATCGTAGAAGGCCTGCCACTGCTCGGGGGTCAGCTGCGCCGGCTGCTGTAGCACGACCTCCAGCGCCTCGCGTTCCATGCGGGACACCGGGTCGCGCGGATCCGGCCGGCTGAATACCGGGGCGGACGGCTGGTCCGGTGCCGCCTCGACGTGTCGTTCTTGTGCCGTTTCCGCCTTCGGCATCCGGTTCCGGCGCGTCGCGGCGCCCACTGAGCGGTTGACGTCCTCGACGTCCATTCCGAGCCAGCCGGCGAGTTCGCGGGCATACGCGGGGCGGATGGCAGCGTCCCTGATGCCGGCGACGATCGGCGCGCTGACGCGCAGCGCCTGGACACGTCCCTCGACGGTGTTGAGGTTGAATTTCTTCAGCCCCGCCTTGATCGCGAACTCGAAGAGCGGCCGCTTGGAATCGATCAGTTCGCGCACGGCCTCCGGGCCGCGGGTCTGGCGCAGGTCGCACGGGTCGGCACCCGTGGGTTCCACGGCGACGTAGGTCTGGGCAATGAACTTCTGGTCTTCCTCGAAGGCGCGCAGGGCCGCCTTCTGGCCGGCAGCGTCGCCGTCGAAGGTGAAGACCACTTCGCCGCCGGATCCGTCGTCGCGCAGCAGTCGCCGGGCGATCTTGATGTGGTCGGCACCGAAGGCGGTGCCGCAGGTAGCCACGGCCGTGCCGATGCCCGAGAGGTGGCAGGCCATCACGTCGGTGTAACCCTCGACCACCACGATCTGGCGTTCCTTGGTGATCTCGCGCTTGGCAAGGTCCACCCCGTAGAGCACCTGGGACTTCTTGTAGAGCTGGGTTTCGGGAGTGTTCAGGTACTTCGGGCCTTGGTCGTCCTCGTAGAGCTTGCGCGCGCCGAAGCCGATGGTGGCCCCCGACAGGTCACGGATGGGCCAGATCAGCCGGCCGCGGAAGCGGTCGTAGATGCCGCGGTTGCCCTCGGAGAACATGCCGGTGAGCTTGAGCTCCTCGTCCTGGAAGCCGCGTCCGCGCAGGTGCTTGAGCAGCGCGTCCCAGCCCTGCGGCGCGTAGCCGACTCCGAACTGGGCGGCGGCGTCCTGGTCGAAGCCGCGTCCGGTGAGGAACTCCTGGCCGGCCGCGGCGCCCGGGGTGGCGAGCTGTTCGCGGAAGAATTCCTCGCCGACCTTGTGCGCATCGAGCAGGCGCTGGCGACGACCGACTTCCTCGCGGCGCGGGCCGGTGCCGCCGTCCTCGTAGTGCAATTCGATGCCGGCGCGTGCGGCAAGGGTTTCAACGGTTTCGGAAAAGGTGCTGTGGTCCATTTTCTGGACGAAGGCAATCACGTCGCCGGATTCGCCACAGCCAAAGCAATGGAATGTGCCGACCTGCGGGCGCACGTGGAATGACGGCGAGCGCTCGTCGTGGAACGGGCACAGGCCCTTCCACGAGCCGACGCCGGCAGACTTCAGCGTCACATACCCGTCAATGACATCCTTGATGTCAGTACGGTTGCGAACTTCTTCGATGTCTTCACGTTTAATCAGGCCGGCCATACCCCTAGTCTAGTGACCGCGGCAAGATCCGGTCGCCAGCCGGCGCCCTGGTGTGGATGGGCACGGGGACGGCGGGCCGCCCGCGCCGTTGCCCGCGTGGATCCACCGGGAAACCGCCGAAGCCCGCGGGGACCTGAGTGGTTAGAAGAGCCGTTCGTTGAAGCTCTTGCCCTCCACCAGGGTGGCGTGCCATTCGATGGCCGAGGCGTCGGTGAGCGATGCCACCTGGTCGATGACGGTGCGCAGTCGGTCTGCGTCGTCCCGCGCGTCACGCCAGTCCGCGGCGAAGAGCGGATCCAGGTACCTGTCCCCTGTTTCCTGCAGCAGCGTGACAAGTTCGGTGAGGATCTCGCTCTGCCGCGCGTAGATGGGCTGTCGCTCGTCGCTGGTCATCACGTACGCGGTGGCCAGGCCCTTCATGGCCGCGATCTCGTGCTCGGTGGATTCGGGCACGATCAGCCGGGCGTTGAAGCGGGTCAGCACGCCGTCGCCGTATTGTTCGCGGGTGGCGTCGATCGCCGACTGGCAGAAGCGCCCGATGAACTGGCTTGTCATGTCCTTGAGCGCGGCCATGGAACGGCGCGAGCCGTCGGTGTGCGGTACCCATTCGCTGGTTGCCTCCAGCCGCCTGATGGCGGCGTCGATGACGTCGTCCTCCACCTGCGGCAGGTACCACTGGCGGGTGAACTTGATGACGCGGGCACGCTGTTCGGCGTCCTTGATCCAACGCAGCTGGAAACGGCCGGCGTTGATCGCGTCCTCAACGTCGTGCACCGAGTAGGAAATGTCGTCGGCCAGATCCATGACCTGCGCCTCGATGCACGTCTGCCGTGGCTCGGCGTCGGAACCCGCCCGCAGCCAGTCGAAGACCGGCGCGTCGTCCGTGTACACCCCGAACTTCGACGTCGTCTTGCCGTCCTTTTCCGGGGCGTCGGAGCGCAGCCACGGGTACTTGCAGGCGGCGTCGAGCGCTGCCCGGGTCAGGTTCAGACCCGCGGAGGCGCCGTTGTGCCTGAAGGTCTTCGTCTCGATCCGGGTGAGCAGGCGCAGCGTCTGGGCGTTGCCCTCGAACCCGCCGATGTCCTTGGCCATTTCGTTGAGCGCGGTTTCGCCGTTGTGGCCGAAGGGCGGGTGGCCCAGGTCGTGGGACAGGCAGGCCGTGTCAACGACGTCCGGGTCGCAGCCCAGGGTCGCACCGAGCTCGCGGCCCACCTGGGCCACCTCCAGGGAGTGGGTGAGCCGGGTGCGCACGAAGTCGTCGGAGGACGGGGCCACCACCTGGGTCTTGGCGCCCAGCCGGCGCAGCGCCGAGGAATGCAGGACCCGCGCGCGGTCGCGCTCAAAAGCGGTGCGGTAGGCCTTCTTTGGCGGTTCGGGAACCCAACGTTCCTCGTCCGCCGCCGTGTATCCGGGGATCTGCGACATGGACTGGTTTAGCCTCCGGAGACGTCGAGTTCGGCGGCCGAGATCATGGCCTTGTGGCTTTCGTTCAGGTCGCGCGTGGAGAGCCAGCCGTCGGGCAGATGGGTCTTCTTGGGCGAGCCGGCACGGCCGCGCTGGCCCTCGGCGTCCTTGCCCGGGTAGGGCATGTCCAGGTCCAGCTGGTCCAGCAGCCCGCGCAGCACCTCGAGGGTGGGCACCTGGGCCAGGGCCGAGCGGATGTCCCCGCCAACCGGGTAGCCCTTGAAGTACCAGGCCATGTGCTTGCGGATGTCGCGCAGGCCCTTGAACTCGTCCTCGAAGTACTCGGTGAGCAGCTCGGCGTGGCGGTACACGGTCTCGGCGACCTTCGCCAGGCCGGGGGTGTAGCGCTTGTCGGTGCCGTCGAAGGCGGCCTGCAGGTCCCCGAAGAGCCACGGGCGGCCCATGCAGCCGCGGCCCACGACGATGCCGTCGACGCCGGTCTGCTGGACCATGGCCACGGCATCCTCGGCGCTCCAGATGTCGCCGTTGCCCAGCACCGGGATGTCCGGCAGGGATTCGCGTAGCTTGGCGATCGAGTCCCAGTCGGCCTTGCCCGAGTAGTACTGGCTTGCCGTGCGGCCATGCAGGGCGACGGCCGCGACGCCGTGGTCGCGGGCGATCTTGCCCGATTCGATGTAGGTGAGGTGGTCCTCGTTGATGCCCTTGCGCATCTTGATGGTCAGCGGCACGTCGCCGCGGGCCGCCTCCGTGGTGGCCGCCTTGATGATGGCAGTGAACAGGTCGGTCTTCCACGGCAGGGCCGCTCCGCCGCCCTTGCGGGTGACCTTGGGCACCGGGCAACCGAAGTTCAGGTCGATGTGGTCCGCGCGGTCTTCCTCCACGATCAGGCGCACCGCGGCACCGACCGTCTTGGGGTCGACGCCGTAGAGCTGGACCGAGCGCAGTTCCTCGTCCGGGTCGTGGGAGATGATGCGCATCGATTCGGGGTTACGTTCCACCAGTGCGCGCGAGGTGACCATTTCGGTCACGTAGACGCCGCCGCCGTATTCACGGCACAGGCGGCGGAAAGCCTTGTTGGTGATGCCCGCCATGGGCGCAAGGATCACCGGGGTTTGCACGGTGTGCTTGCCCAGCTGCAGCGGGGGCAGCTCGAGCTTGGCGCCCGACGGCGCAGGGCTTACTGGGGAATCGGCAGTTACAGTCACTAACCCATTCTCTCAAACATGTGCAAATCGGGTACCGGTGCGGGCTAAGTTGTGCATCACAGCCGCGCCCGGCACCCTCGGCACCCAACTGACCGGCCGGGGCGCGTCCGGCTTGCACCCGCGAACTTGCCGGACGCGCGCCGCGGCAGGCCAACACCCGTGGATCCCGCCGGCACGATGGCCGCAGGGATCCACGGGAATCCGTGTTTAGGCCGTCCCGGCCGTGGCATCCTTGACGGCTGAAATCTCGAACTCGAGCAGCACGCGCTCGGAGACCAGTACGCCCCCGGAATCAAGCAGCTGGTTCCAATTCACGCCGTACTCGCGCCGGTCGATGCGGCGGCTTCCCTCGAAACCTGCACGCAGGTTCCCGTAGGGATCGGTTTCGACGCCGGTGAACTCGATCGGGACGGCAACCTCTTTTGTTGTGTCCTTGATTGTCAGGTCCCCGTTGACGATGAAGCTGTTCTCCTCCACCTGGTCAATGCGGGTCGAGCGGAAAACTATGTCTGGATAATTCGGCACATCAAAGAAGTCGTTGGTCCGCAGGTGCTTGTCGCGGTCGGCGTTGCGTGTGTCGACGCTGGCCACCTTGATCGTGATCTCGACGCTGGACTTGGAGATGTCCTCCACGTCGACGTTGATCACGCCCTCCACTTCGTTGAAGGCGCCCCTTACTTTTGTCACCATGGCATGGCGCGCGCTGAATCCAATACGCGTGTGCGTCGGATCAAGTCGCCACGTTCCGGCGTATGACGGTTCGAGCTTGGTCATTGTTCCCCCTCTGGTTGTCATGCGGGTAGACGGATCCCCTATTAATGATCAGACTACCAACGCAATCGGCGCCCGTCCCCAAGCTTCCGCATTCTTTTAAGCAAGCTTTGAGGTACCCCGTGCCGGGGCGGCGCCCGACCGTTGACGGCCGGTCCGATCGGGGTCCGCGGTCGCCAGGGCGAAAACCCTGCCGCCGGTGCGGCATGCCAATTGCAGCACCGCAAGCGGCGTGCTTCACGTGCGGGAATAGTATTGCCACGGAATGAGCTGTACCCAATGTACATACTTTTGCATGCATAGAAGGTGGAACGTGAAGAAAATTGGGTTTCTGACCTTTGGCCATTCGGGGGGCTCCAGCAACTCCCCGGTGCCAACGGGTGCCGATGCCGTGCGCCAGATGGTTGACCTGGCCGTTGCCGCAGAAGAATCGGGATTCGACGGGGCCTGGATGCGGGTGCACCACTTCGGCAACTCGATCTCCACGCCGTTCCCGCTGATGGCCGCCATGGCGGCGAAGACCACGACGCTCGAGGTCGGTACCGGGGTGATCGACATGCGCTACGAAAACCCGCTCTACATGGCCGAGCAGGCCGGCGCCGTCGACGCGATCAGCAGCGGGCGGTTGCAGCTGGGCGTCAGCCGTGGTTCACCCGAGCCGGCCCGCGACGGCCAGCAACAATTCGGCTACGACCTGGAAGCGGGCAACAGCTGGGCCAACGAGACGCGTGAGCGCACTGCGCTCTTCCGCAAGGCCATCTCCGGTGCGGGCATCGCCCACCCGGTGCCCGGCGGACACCACCACCATGGCCAGGACGAGCTGCTGCCGATCAACCCGATCTCCCCGGGCCTGGAAAACCGGATCTGGTGGGGCGCGGCAACGATCGGCTCGGGCTTGTGGACGGCCTCGGTGGGCATGAATCTGCTCTCGTCCACGCTGTTGCTGGAAGACGACGGCCGGCCGTTCCACGTCCTGCAGGCCGACCAGCTGCGCCAGTACAGGGAGGCGTACGCCGCAAGCGGCCACACCACCGGCGGCATGACTGCCGTGACCCGCAGCGCGTTCCCGATCACCACCGACAAGGACGAGCTGTACTTCGGGCGCCGTGAACGCGGCGACTCGGTGGGCTATCTCGACGGCTCGGTGGCCCGCTCCGGCCCCACCTATTCCGGTTCCCCGGAGGAAGTGGCGCAGCAGTTCATGGACGACGAGGCCATCACCGAGGCGGACTACGTGCTCTTCGCCCTGCCGAACCAGCTCGGCGTGGACTACAACGCCCATGTCATGACTGAGATCGCGAACATCGCGCGCGAGCTCGGCTGGAAGTCCCACCAAGGCAGTCGCACCGCGGATTCCGCTGCATAATTGATGCATGAAAAGCCTGCCCAAGGCCGGGAATCGCACGCCGCTGATCCTGCTTGGCATCACGGTGCTCCTGGTTGTCCTGGCGCTCGTGGTGGTGCTCACCCGCGGGGCCGGCGCCCCGGTGGATCCGCACTCCCCCGAGGGCGTCGTGCAAAGCTACGTCGCTTCGCTGCTGGCGGGCGACCAGGAACAAGCCGCGGCGCTGCTGACGGCCCAAGCGCTCAAGGACTGCCCGACCGGGGCAAACCCCGACCGGGCGGACCTGCGCGTTGCGCTGCTGTCCACTAAGCGGAACGGCGCCGGTGCCACGGTCCTGGTCTCGATCACCGAAACCTCGGTCCGCGGCCCCCTCGGACTGGGCGAGTCGGGGTACGAGGATTCCTTTACCCTGGTTCCGCGGCAGGACAGCTGGGCCATCAGTTCCGCCCCTTGGCCGTTGCTGGCCTGCAGCGACACGGCGGTGAAGTGAGATGGCCGCCTCCGCACAAACCACGGGCGAACGGACCACCGGCGCACTGCCCACGGTGCGACGCCTGGTGCTCTACATCCTCTTCTTCATCCTGGTGTCCGTTGCGGCCTCGGGCGCCTCTGGGCTGCTGGCCATTGCCCTGGAGCCCGGGGCGCTGACCGGGACCGACCGCACCTCGGCCCTAGCCAGGTCTATCGCCTTCCTGGTCATTGCGGGCCCGTTGGCGCTGCTGCTCTGGCGTTCGCTGGCCAAGCGGCTGCTGCAACCGGCCGAATCCGGGGCGCCTGCCTGGGGCCTCTACCTTGCGGCAATGTATGCCACGGCCCTGGTCGCGGGAAGCACCGCGTTGTTCTCTCTGCTGGGCAACCTGGCCTCGGGACGCACCGAGGGCTGGGGGCGTGACCTCGCCGGGGCCCTGGTCTGGGGCGGGGTCTGGTGGTGGCACCAGTGGATCTGGCGCGATGCCCGGCGTGCGCCACGGGTCCTGCCGAATCTTCCGGGGATCCTGGGCAGCTGGTACGGCTTGCTCATTGGCGCCGCCGCCACGGCCACGGCACTGTCCGTCGTCTTTTCCGCCGTGCTTGACGTCTACTTCCCCGCACCCTTGATCGGCAACCCCTGGTGGCAGGGCGTGCTGGCGCAGCTGCCGTGGATCGCCGGCGGCCTGGCCCTGTGGTGGTGGCATTGGACGCACCTGGGCATGGGGACAGTCCGCGGCGGGTTCGCCGATGTCGCGCTGGTGCTCGTGGGGGTCTTGGCCGCGGGCGCGGCGACCATGGGCGGCACCGGACTCCTGCTCTACACGCTGGGGAATGCGGCATTGCGCGGACCGTCGCTGCAGCTGCTGGCACCCGCTCCACTGGCACTGGGCATGGCCCTTGCCGGCGCCATGGTCTGCAGCCTCGCGCCGCCATGGTTCGCCGGGCGCTCGCCCGGCACCGTGGAGGCCGCGCGCCAGGTGGTCTCCGGGCTTGGCCTGGCCGCGGGCGCCTCGGGGCTCGGAGTCTGCGTCAATGCATTGCTGGCCTCACTGACTCCCCCGCTGGCCGGGAACAACACCCGGAGCTTGCTGCTGGCCGGGGTCATCTGGCTGGTGCTGGGCGCACTGACATGGTGGCGGGCGTGGCGCCCGGGGCAGCAGGCGGATCCACGCGGGCGCAGGGTCTACCTGGTGGCGGTCTTCGGCGTCAGCGCCGTGGTCGCCCTGGTTGCGTTGCTGGTGGCCGGGTTCCGGCTCATCGAGTTCCTGCTGGAACCGGACCGCCTGGCCTCCGGCCTGCTCGAGTCGGTCCGCGCACCGGTCGGGCTGCTCACCGCCACCGCGCTGGTCTCGGTTTACCACTTTGCCATCTGGCGCGCCGACCGCGCGGTGCTGGAATCCGCTGATGCCCAAGGGACCGGAAGCCTGGATTCGATTGTCCTGGTGGCCGGCGGCGGCACAGGGTCTCTCCGTGCCGCGTTGGCGAAGTCCACGGGTGCCCGGGTCCAGCTGCTGGCCAGGGCCGGGGACGGCTATCTGGCCACCGAGGAAGAGCTGGCCGCGGCGATCGGCACGGTGGAAGGAACGGCCACGCGGATCATGTTGCTCGTCGAGGGTCCGGGCGAGGTGCGGGCCATCGAGCTGGAATAGCACCCGCCCTCGGCGGAACCACGGAAAACGCCAACGGCGACGCCCGGATCCCCTTGCGGGGAAGTCCGGGCAGCGCCGTTTTGCGTGATCGGCGGCTTTTCCCGCCCCCCGTTGCTACGCCGTGGCCACGATCGTGGTTGTCGAAATGGCCGTGATTTGATTCGCGCCCGATTCGTCACCGAACCGCGGACCGAGTTGGCCCCCGATACAACTCAACGCAGAGCATCGCACATGCTCCCTCCCCGCAGCGGTCGTTGTCGTGGAGATTGCCTTCGCCTTCGTCGCTTGTTGCTGCCGGCATGGGCTGCAGGTCAAGAACTGCCCAGGGAAGTTGCAACCCGCAGCACCGCCGAGCCACGACTGCGATCAACTCGTTGATATGGATCACAATATTGTCAATGTGTACAAAAGTACTGAAACTAAGCATTCTTTGCGATTTGCTTTACCCGCAAGCATGACCCGTGCCACACTTTGGTTGTTATCCATAACATGGCCGTACGGTTTGGCACCGCGTTGGTTGGGGACGTCGTGTGGGCCTGGACCGCTCGCAATCAACAAGGAGCACGATGCGAAGTTCACCAAGAAAGACTCGAAGGGCCGTCGCCCTGACAGCAATCGGAGCCATCGCGGCATCCGCGCTTGTCCCCCTCGGCATGACCGGCGCAATGGCCCTGCCGCAGACCCCCGAGGGATCAACGGGCACCATTTCGTCGAAGGAACTCAAGGTCACGGTCTCGCGCGACTTCCCGCAGGTTCTCAAGTACACCGAGGCGGCCACATTGGCATCCGTCGACGGAAGCACCACACCGATCAAGGCCATCAAGGTCAACGGCGAGACGCACAAGGTCGACGTGACCTCGACGCCCGCGGGCCACTCGACGATGGACTATCGGATCACCATTCCAGGCATTCCCGGCGCGGTCATCGACGCGCGAATCAGCGTCGAGGACTCCGTCATGACGTTCCGCGTCACGGGCATCACCGACGGCACCGCCACCAAGATCCGTACCTTGGGCATCCCCGGGAACAACCTGGTGAGCGTGTCCTCGACCAGCTCCGGTGCACAGGTCGCCACGGCCAATCTCTCCGTGGACCGTGCGAAAACCGGGGACACCTTCACGAACGTCACGGATTCCACCCCCGTCGACGCCGCTCCGAAGGAGTCGGCATTCGCGCTGGCCACCACCGGAGAGCTTGCGGCCGCGCTGGAATCAAACTCCTTGTATGACACGTCCGCCGGCTCCGGATACCGCAGCCAGGGCCGATTCCAGCGCCAGGCCGTGAAAGACGGCGAGCACGTGCGCGTCGGCATCTCCAGCGGCGACTGGCTCTACCGCGCCAACGAGTCGAACGAGACCGAGGAGCTGCCGTGGTCCAAGGTGAAGATCACCGCGGACGCCAACGGCGACGACTCGGTCAACTGGCAGGACGCGGCCATCGCCCTGCGCGACATCGCGGTGCTCCCGAACAGGAGCGGCGACGTCAAGGACAAGGTAGTCCAGCGCATCCCGTTCAACTTTGCGTCCCAGGCCACGCACCCGTTCCTGCGCACCCTGGATGACACCAAGCGCATCGCGCTGGCCACCGACGGACTCGGCCAGTCGGCCATCCTGAAGGGGTTCGGCAACGAGGGACATGATTCGGCCAACACTGATTTCGCAGACAACTACAACACCCGCGCCGGCGGCCTGAAGGACCTGAACCAGCTCCTGGAGGCCAGCAAGAAGTGGAACGCCTCCTATGGCGTCCACATCAACCAGACCGAGGCCTACCCGGAATCAAAGTTCTTCTCCGATGACCTCGTGGACCCGAAGGCCAAGGGCTGGAGCTGGCTGGACCAGTCCTACTACATCAACCAGCGCAAGGACATCCTCACCGGAAACCTCGCCGACCGCATCAAGAAGTTCCGCGAGCAGACCGACGAGAACCTGGACATGGTCTACGTCGATGTCTATTACCAGTACGGCTGGCTGGCCGAGCGCCTGCAGAAGGAACTCGTCAAGAACGGCTTCAGGGTCAGCTCAGAGTGGGCCCACTCGCTGGACCGGAACAACACGTGGTCCCACTGGGCCACCGACGAAAAGTACGGCGGATCCAACAACAAGGGCGTCAACTCGGAGATCATCCGCTTTGCGCTCAACTCGCAGAAGGACACCTGGAACCCGCACCCGCTGCTCGGCAACGCCAACATCGTCGAGTGGGAAGGCTGGACCGGGCAGACCGACTACAACGCCTTCTACCAAAACATCTGGAGAAAGAACCTCCCGGCCAAGTACCTGCAGCAGCAGGAAATCATGAAGTGGGAGAAGGACCGGATCGACCTCACCGGCGGCATTTCCGTCACCGGGACCTCGGCGGCGGACCGGGTCATCACCGACGGAGGTGCCGAGGTGCTGCGCGGGGACACCTACCTACTGCCATGGGCCGCGGATGGCACCTTCGACGCCAGCGGCAAGGAACCGGGCAAGCTCTACCACTACAGCGCCAAGGGCGGCACCTCCACCTGGACGCTGCCTGAGCGCTTCCGCCAGAACGGCGGCTACAAGCTGTACAAGCTCAACGACACCGGCCGTGAACTGGTCGGCCAGCCGCGGGCCAGCAAGGGCAAGGTCACGCTGAGCGCCGAAGCCGGCCAGCCCTACGTGCTGGTGGGCGACGCCCGCAAGGTCCTGCCGCAGAAGGCCGAATTCGGCGAGGGAACCCCTGTCGCGGATCCCGGCTTCAATGCCGGCTCCCTCAAGGCCTGGGATCCCTCCGGCTCGGCAACCACCGAGCGCAACGCCAAGGGCCACACCTATGCGGTGCTGGGCAAGGGCCGCTCGGCCATCACCCAGCGGCTGGGAAAGCTGGAACCGGGGACCTACTCGGTCAGCGCGTGGGTCGAGGTGGAACCGGGAGCGACCCGGGAGACGACCCTGTCCGTCGAGGGCAAGGGCGTCGAATCCGCAGCCAACACCGTCCGCAGCTCACGGGCCACCAACTACGTCGCCGCCGACGAGAAGCACGGCACCAATTTCCAGCGCCTGCGCGTGCTCGTCGACGTGGAAAAATCGGCCACCCCCACGCTGCGCATCGCTGCCGGCGAGGGTGCGGCCAAGGTCCGCATCGACGACGTGCGGGTCGCGTCCACCTCAAAGGTGGCCACCACCGGCGTCATCTCCGAGGATTTCGAGGACATCGACCAGGGCTGGGGCCCCTTTGAAAAGGGCGATGCCGGCGGGTCCACCGACCCCCGCACCCACCTGGCGGAACTCAATGCGCCCTACACGCAGTCCGGCTGGAACTCGAAGGCAACCGACGACGTCATCGACGGCACATGGTCACTGAAGTCCCACGCCGAGAACAAGGGCCCCAACGGCGGCCCGGGTCTGGTGTACCGGACCTCCAACTACACGGTCCCCATGACGCCGGGCCACGAGTACCGGGTCAGCTTCGACTACCAGAACGCCCTCGCGGGCGAATACAACTGGGTCGGTGGCTACGCTTCTGCCAACGGCACGGTCAAGACCCAAGGCAAGGCGTTGCCGCGCCAGTTGGACACCGCCCGGTTCAAGGACACCATCGTGGCCGGCGGTTGCGGCGACACCTGGGTGGGACTCGAACGCGTCGGCGGCAACTCTGAGGCCGACTTCTCCCTGGACAACCTGCTGATCGAGGACCTTGGCAAGGCGGAAAGCATTCCCGCCTGCGGCCAGGTCGCCGTTGAGCTGGAAGGCGACGTGATCAAGCAGGACCAGGACAACACGTTCACCACGACGTTCACCAGCGACGAGCCGGCGGACATCAAGGACCTCAAGGTCGCCCTCAAGCTTCCCGAGGGCTGGAGCGCCACGGCAAAGACCGCGAACACCGCCTCCACGCTGGCGCCGGGCCAGAAGCTGGAAACCACCTGGACCGTGGTGCCCCCGGCGTCCGCGGACGGCGACTACACCGTCGGCACCACCGCGAGCTACACCACCACGGCCGATCCGGTGGGGACGCGCACGGTGTCCGACGACGTGGCCGTCTACACGCTTCCGGCACCGCCCGCGGGCACCGTCTATGCCAGCGACCACCAGTGGGTCAGCGCGGACAACGGCTGGGGCCCGGTGGAGAAAGACAAGGCCAACGGCGAAAACGGGCAGGGCGACGGTCCGCCCATCACCCTGAACGGGGTCGTCTACCCCAAGGGCCTGGGCGCGCACGCACCCAGCACCGTGCGCTACTACACGGGCGGCAAGTGCAGCTCCTTCACGGCGCAGGTCGGGATCGACGATGCGCAGAAGACCCTGGGCTCGGTCGGCTTCACCGTGCGGGCCGACGGCAAGTCCGTCGCCGGCTCCCCGGTGATGCGGGCAACCAGTGAGACCTTCGGGCTGAGCGCCGACATCACCGGCGCCGAGTACGTGGATCTGGTGGCCGACGTCGCCGGGGATGGCAACGGCAACGACCACGCGGACTGGGCCGACGCCAAGTTCACCTGCAAGTAGGCGATTGCGACCACGCGGTTGGGGCCCTTGCACCCGGGATGAGTTCCCGGGTGCAAGGGCCCCTTCCCCATGTTGGGGACCGGCTCCCGCAAACAACAACGGCGTCGTTGCACTCTGGCTACGCGGTGGCCACGATCGTCGTGGTCGAAATGACAGTGGCGTGGTCCGCCCCGATCAGCACGTCGACCAGCGAGGAAAGCACGACCATCGATTCGTCGACCTCCAGCTTCACCGGGTACTGGTGCACCAGCATGGCCAGCATGCCGCGGATCGGCTCGGCCGATTCCTCCTCGCTGAGCTCCGGGTTCCAGCCCAGCAACACGTCGGCGGGCGCATCCACGCGCGCCGGGGTGTAGCTGATGGCGAAGGACAGGATCTTCCCGCCCTGCGCCTTGGGCTTGTCGCGCAGCACGATGGCGCCCTGCGCGCCGGTGGCATCGTCGAGCAGCATCTTCTGGGCGCCGCCAAGCGTCATCTCCGCCTCGTCCCACTGGTGGGTCGCGTTGTAGAACTCGACGACCAGCTTGGTCAGCTCCACCGAACCGGTGGCGATGTCCTCCAGGGTCAGCCCGTCGTCGTCGAAGACCGGGAGCGCCAGGCCCCCGGGTTCGATGATGACATCGCGCGCCACCTGGATCTGACTCATGCCCAGGGACTCGCAGAACCCCGCCGCCGCGGCGGCGTCGGTCCCGGCGGTCCGCGTGTAGCGGGACTTCAGCTCCGTGGTCTGCCCGGCCGGGATCAGCGCGCGCAGGCGCTGAACCAGCTCGGTGCCGACCCCGGTGCGGCGGTGTTCGCGGGCGACTTCCACATACAGCCACAGGCGCTGCGGGTGCAGCGTCGAGGCAAAGACGACGCCCGCGGCAACAGCGATGCCCTGGTCCATGGCCACCAGGCAACGCCCGAACGGCGCGTCCGAGTCGGCACGGAACATGGTGCGGTCCTGGTGCGCGTGCGGGGACGCCGGGTCGCCGAAGATTTCCAGCAACGCCAAATCGTCCCCGTCCCGCCAGGGCCGGAATTCAAGCTCGGCCATGTGACTAGGCTCCGTTGAGGCGCTCGGCCAGGTAGCTGCGCACCTGGTCCAGTGCCACGCGTTCCTGCGTCATGGTGTCGCGCTCGCGGATGGTCACGGCCTGGTCCTCGAGGGTGTCGAAGTCGACGGTGATGCAGAACGGGGTGCCGATCTCATCCTGTCGGCGGTAGCGGCGGCCGATGGCTCCGGCGTCGTCGAAGTCGATGTTCCAGCTCTTGCGCAGCTCGGCGGCAAGGGCCTTGGCCTTCGGGGACAGGTCCTCGTTGCGCGAGAGCGGCAGCACCGCGGCCTTGACCGGGGCCAGGCGCGGATCGAGCTTCAGCACGGTGCGCTTGTCTACCCCGCCCTTGGCGTTCGGGGCCTCGTCCTCGACGTAGGCGTCAACCAGGAAGGCCATCATCGAACGGGTCAGGCCGAAGGACGGCTCGATCACGTACGGGGTGAAGCGTTCGCCCGTGGCCTGGTTGAAGTAGGACAGTTCCGTGCCCGAGCCCTTGGAGTGGCTGGTCAGGTCGTAGTCGGTGCGGTTGGCGACGCCCATGAGCTCGCCCCACTCGGAGCCCTGGAAGCCGAAGCGGTACTCGAAGTCGATGGTGCCGGCCGAGTAGTGCGCACGCTCGTCCTCCGGAACGTCGAAGCGGCGCAGGTTCTCTTCGCTGATGCCCAGGTCCAGGAACCATGCCCAGCAGTCCTCGACCCACTTGTCGAAGAACGCCGGGGCGTCCTCGGGTGCGGTGAAGAACTCAATTTCCATCTGCTCGAACTCGCGGGTGCGGAAGATGAAGTTGCCCGGGGTGATCTCGTTGCGGAAGGCCTTGCCGATCTGGCCGATGCCGAACGGCGGCTTCTTGCGCGAGGCGGTGAGCACGTTGTTGAAGTTCACGAAGATGCCCTGCGCGGTTTCCGGGCGCATGAAGTGCATGCCAGCGGCGGAATCGACCGGGCCGAGGAACGTCTTGACCAGACCGGAGAAGAGCTGCGGTTCGGTGAACTGGCCCTTGGTGCCGCAGTCGGGGCAAGCGATTTCGCTCATGCCGTCGACGGGCTGGCGCTTCTTCTTGGCGACGAAGGCCTCAATGAGGTGGTCCTCGCGGTGGCGCTTGTGGCAGGAGGTGCACTCGACCAGCGGGTCGGTGAACGTCGCGACGTGGCCCGAGGCTTCCCAGACGGCCTTGGGCAGGATGATGGAGGAATCGAGGCCCACCATGTCCTCGCGCCCGCGCACGAAGGTCTGCCACCATTCGCGCTTGATGTTTTCCTTCAGCTCGGTACCCAGGGGTCCGTAGTCCCATGCCGAACGGGAGCCACCGTAGATCTCACCGGCCTGGAAAACGAAGCCGCGCCGCTTGGCGAGGGAGATGACTTGATCGAGCTTGGACTGAGGCGCCATAACAACTCCAATGATTCACGAGGCCGCTGGTTGCGGTCCGTAGGGCGAAAAACATACTCACTAAGCCTAACGTGAATACGTCCCCGCGCCAGAGTGTTTCCGCCGGGGCCAAATCATGACGTTGGGCACTGGCCGGGCGCCTTGCATGCCTTCGGGATTTCGCCTTGCGGGGCGAGAAATTGATGTCAGCGCGTGGCCCGGGGTTTCGGACTCTTGCTTCCGGCCAGCGAAGCCAATCCGACGGCGGCCAGGGTCAGCAGCGTGCCGCCAATGGTCGCGGCATTGACCAAGGCGCCGGGAGCGGGAAGAACCAGGTCAATGAGCAACGAACCGACGAGTTGCCCGCCGATCATGCCCAACCCGGTGAGCAAGACGCCCAGGTGCTTGACCAGGTAGGCCGAAAGACCAATGAACACGCAGCCCAGCGGGCCGCCCAGGTAGTACCACCACTGCGTGGGCAGCGAGTCGGGAGCCCCGGCGAACGGCAACCGGATGAGCAGGGCGATTCCCAGCAGGAACGCACCCACGGTGAAATTCACCAGCGTTGCTGCCACGGGTGTCCCGTAGACCTGCGATTGCACGCCATTCATTGCGGCCTGGAATCCCATGAGGAACCCGACCACCAGCGGAATCAGAAGCGGCAGCAGCAGGGCCGTCACCGAGCCGGAGGTTTCCAACCGGGGGCTCACTGCCCACACCACGCCCACGATCGTGAAAGCCGCAGCAATGGCCCGCAGCGCGTTGATTTTCCTGCGCCCGCCGGGGCCGAATCCGATGAGGTCAACAAACATGGAACCCATGGTCTGCCCGGTCACGATCGATACCGTGAACAGCGCGACGCCAACCAGCGGCACCGTCAAGGTCTGCGAAAAAACCACGAGGGCACCAACTCCGCCGGCTGCCAGGTACCAGCGCGGGAACCGGCGTTCGCGCAGCGCCACGGGGATCATTTTGGCACCCGCGCGCGCGCCGGGCACCACGAGCGAAATCACGATCAACAAAAGCAACCCGGTGGTGAAGCTGACCAAAGACGCAGCAACGGGGTCACCCAGGTGTATGCCCAAGGCTCCGTTGACTCGGCTTTGAATGGGCATGACCAAGCCGGCCAGAACTGCTGCCAAGAGGTAGACAAGCCCGAAGCGACCCGGGTTCTTGGGGCCGGAATGGGGTTGGGATTTACTCACGATAACTTGCTTGCTTTCCATTGCGGTCGCCCGTTGGGGCGCCATGAAGTGATGAATACGGCCACGAGGGTCAGCAGGGTTCCAACGATTTCACTGGTGCCGACCCGTTCCGGTTCAAGCAGCAGGTCCATCAACAGCGAACCCACGAGTTGCCCGGTCACCAACCCAATGCCCAGCACCAGTGATCCAAGCTTGGGAACCAGGCTGACGCCCGTGACGACAAAAAGGATGCCGAGTGGACCGGCGAAATACATCCACCATTGCGGCGCTTCGGCAAAGCCGAAGGATTCGACGCCCAGCAGGGCAACGACGGCCATCGCCAGGAGCAGCCCGCCGACGGAGGCCACATAGTTGATGGTTGTTGCCGTCGCCGTCGACCCGTAGGCCTGCCCGGCCCTCCCGTTCATCGACTGCTGGAAACTGACCAGCAACCCGGCGACGATCGCCACCACCAGCGCTACCGGCGCCATCGGGTCTTCGGCTGCCCGCGCACCTGTCCCCCACGCGGCCACCGAGGCCCCGACAACCAAGAGGCAGGCGCCGGCCAGCCGCTGTCTGGTGATGGGTTGGCGACCCGCGGGGCTGAACCCGATCACGTCGATGAGGATGCTCGACAGCGTCCTTGCCCCGACAACAGCCACGGCAAAGAGGGCCAGCCCGATGCTGCCCACGCTCATCGCCTGCGCGACGATGTAGTAGGCGCCGATCAAGCCCGCCAGAACGAAGTAGCGGGGAACGCTGCGTTCGCGCCACACCGTGCCGACTTGCCTCCAGCCCCGGCGGGCGGCCGGGATCGAGACACTCGCGACTAGCATGCAGGCCAGCGCGGTCGATGCGCTGAGGATCGCTGCCGGCAGGAATCCTCCGAGGGGCGCCGCAGCGCTGGAGGTGATCAGCGCCTGAAGCGGCATCAGCATGCCCGCCGAGCCGGCGAGCACCAATGCACCTGCGACTGCGCTGGGTTCTGGACGTGCCACACTTCTCCTTGGAACGGGATGCCTACCTAGAGAAACGTACTCCCACCCTTCGCGGGGCTCGACATTCTGTCGGCTACGCCACAAACTTCAGCGTCATCATCACTTCATGCACATCGCGTCCGGATGATGCGCGATGATTGATGCATGGCAAATTCCGAGGTATTCCACATTCAGATCCGCGACGAATCAATCCGGCTGGGACAGCTGCTCAAGCTGGCGTCCCTGGCCGAGGACGGCTTGCACGCCAAGCAGATGATCGAAGACGGACTGGTGAAGGTCAACGGCGAGATCGAGACCCGCCGCGGTGCCCAGATCCGCAACGGTGACACCGTCACGGTGAACGGCGAATCGGTCCAGATCGAAACCGCTTAGTTTCCCCATTCTGAACACGCCTTGTGGCGGCCGCTAGGATTTCCAGGCGGCCGCCACAAGTCTTTGAAGCTCGTCAAGGTTCAAACCGGCGGATCTCGCCTCCCCCTTCAGCGCCGATGCTTCCGCCAGCAGGGCACCTCCAGCACCTGCCACCGGGTTTTCGCGAGTGCCGTTGGCGCTGCCGGGGAGGCGCAAAAAACCTCCCGCTTGTATCAAGCGGGAGGTTCGTTCTTGCTTCAAGCAAACGGCACAAGAGGGTTAGACGGTGGCACCCTTCAACACCACGTGAGTCAGGAATTCGTGCACGTGCGCCATTTCCTGAGCATTGACCGAGTGCAACATGTTTGCGTACAGCACCTTGGTGACATGCACGTTTTCGGTGGCCCAGGCGTGGGTGTACTCGACCTTGTCCGTCGTGATGACGGGATCAGCCTGGTCGCGACCCCAGAACATCGGGGTCTTGACGGCCGCAAGTTCATCGTCCTTGAAGAATCCGGACTCGTCCCCCGGTACAGCGAAGCCCGAGAGTCCAATGACGGTGGAGATCGCCTGCGGCTGGTGGCGCAGCAGCGACGTGGCCACCGCCATGCCCATGGAGAACCCCAGCAGGCTTACGGAAGAGTGCTGTTTGGCGATCGGCTCGAGCCAGGCCCACAAATCCGCGACCGACTCCTTGACCGCATCAAACGAATAGTCAAGGTCCTGCATGAGCGGGAACCAGGTGAAGCCCGGGCCAAGGGCCTTCGGGGCCCGCACCGAAACAACGGTGAATTCGTCGGGAAGCATAGGGGCCAATCCCATGAGGTCTTCTTCGTTGGACAGGTATCCGTGCAAGAGCACCAGCAATGGCGTGCCGGCCCGCTCGGCTTCGGGGCGCGACCAGAGGACAGTGGGGTTCCAGGTATTTTCACTCACCCATCCAGTCAACCAGAATCCGCGCTCCGTTGGTGTCGCCATTTAACCTACGCTTAGGTAACTTACGTATTCTTTGGTAAGAATGCCTCTGTGAACAACATGGCCAATCCCCTCAAAGAAGATTCCGCGACCGACAGCACGCTGATCCACCCATGGCGGCGCTACGTGGCCCTGGGCGATTCCTTCACCGAAGGAATCGGCGATGTTGATCCAAGCAGCCCCGGTGGCTACCGCGGGTGGGCAGATCGAGTGGCCGAACAACTCAGCCGCGGGGTCGAGGACTTCGCCTACGCGAACCTCGCAATCCGCGGCCGTCTCATTGCCCAGGTTTTCGACGAGCAGGCGGGCCCGGCACTTGAGCTCAAGCCGGACTTAATCAGCCTGTGCGCCGGCGGCAACGACGTCATTCGCCCCGGCGGGGATCCGGACGCCATCGCCGACAAACTCGATGCACTCATGCGGATTCTTGCGACCTCCGGCTCAACCATCCTGCTTTTCACCGGCCCGGACATCCGCGACACCCCGGTATTGGCCGGCATCCGAGGCAAGGTAGCGATCTACAACGAAAACGTTCGCACGATCGCCGCCCGATACGACGCAGTCGTGGCAGACATGTGGTCCCTGCGCGAATTACACCAGCCGCACATGTGGTCCGAGGACCGCCTGCATTTCTCGCCCCTCGGACACCACACGATCGCGGCCATGGCCCTTGACGCGCTGAACGTTTCGCATGACCTCCAGCAAGCCCGACCCGGTGAGGCCGAAACCAAGAACTGGCGCGAGGCCCGCCGAGAAGACCTGATTTGGGCCCGCACCCACTTGGCCCCCTGGGTGCTGCGTCGGATCCGCCATCAATCTTCGGGCGACGGCATCACGCCCAAGCGCCCCTTGGCCGTTCCGTTCAGCGACCACACGCCCGGTTCATCGCTTGGAACCGGTTTGATGGACTAAACATCTCGCCGAGAAACCGATCCATTCGTCACAAATGAAAAACGGTTGGCGAAAATCGTCAGTTTCACGACCGATCGATGCTTGACTAGCACCTACGGGCCAGCGCGATGGCCGAGGATACTGCGGTGGACACCGCGACAGGACGGCAACGATGATTTTTGCAGGCACGACAACCACCGACGACATTCCGCCGGAAGTCCTGGAACAAATGGGGATCGAGGACGCTGTCGACTTTGGATACGTGGACCCAGAACTGGCCGGCTATCCCGGCGGGTTGGGTTTCATTTTTGAATCATTCGACGTCATCTTCGGAATCGTCGCGTTGCTCGTCCTCGTGGGCTTCATATTCACGGCTTTCATTTGGGTCCGAAATTACAAGGCCGGCAAGAACGCTGGGCTGGATCCGTTCACACTGCAAACCGAATTGGCGGTCCGTGCTGCCAACTCGGAGATGCTGGCACCTAAGAAGACTGTTGAACAGAAATTGATTGAACTGGACGGTCTTTTGGCTCGCGGTCTCATCACGCGTGATGAGCACACGCAGGCCCGGCTCAAGGCTCTGGGCGACTAGTTTTGGACCAACAAAGACGCATGGCCCGGGTTGAAGAATGGATCTTCAACCCGGGCCATATGTCTTTAGGCCCTCAAAGGCCTTCTGCGAGTCAGATCCCTAGGAGAAAATCTGTTCCGCAAGTGCATCGCCGAGCTGCTCGATATCGGTCAGGAACCCGTCGTGCCCGATCGGCGAGGTGATGTAGCGGACCTCCACCGGGTTCGGCAGGGCCTTCGCCAGGCGTTCCGATTGTTCGGGCCAGTACAGGCGATCGGAATCAACCGCTGAAACGAAGAAATTCACCGAACTGAGTCGTGCCAGTGCCGTCTGGACGGAACCATGCCCCCGACCCACGTCGTGGCTCATCAAGGCCTCGGTCAGCACCAGGTAGCTGTTGGCGTCGAAGCGGCCCACCAGCTTGCCGGCTTGGTGGTCCAGGTAGCTTTCCACCTGGTAGCGCCCGCGGTTCAGGTTCGCGGAGCCAACCGGCGCCTCACCTTCCTGTGCGGCGCGGCCGAAGCGCACCTCGAGCTCGGGTTCGGCACGGTAGGTGATGTGAGCGATCCTGCGGGCCAGGCCGAGCCCCGCCGAGGGGAGATTGTCGTTGGCGTAGTAGTCGCCGCCGGCAAAGTCCGGGTCAAGGCGGATGGCCGCACTCTGTGCCTGGGCAAACGCAATCTGTTCCGCCGAGGATTCCGCGGTAGCCGCAACCACGACGCAGTTCTTCACGCGCTCCGGGAACTCCACGGCCCATTCCAGCACCCGGGCCCCGCCCATGGAACCGCCGAGCACCGTGTGCCAGACCTTGATGCCCAGGGCATCGGCCAGGCGCGCCTCGAGGCGCACGGAGTCCTTGATGGTGGTGAAGGGGAAACGCGAGCCCCACGGCTTGCCGTCCGGGTCCAGGCTGGCCGGTCCGGTGGATCCCGAGCAGCCGCCGACCATGTTTGCCGAGACCACAAAGTAGCGGTCGGTGTCCACGGTCTTTCCCGGGCCCACAAAGCCGTCCCACCAGCCGGGCTCCGTTGAGAGGCCGCGTGCAACGTGCGAGTCCCCGGTCAGCGCGTGGGCGATATAAACCGCGTTGGACGCGTCTTCGTTGAGCGTCCCCCAGGTTTCAAAGCCCAGCACCACGTCCGGAAGCACGCCGCCGGTTTCAAAGGTGTATTCACCCGTGCGGAGGTGCCGAAGGATCCCGTCCGGGGCATAGTCCAACGTCTGGGCGGTTTCGGCGTCGTAAAGCACCACGTCAGTCTCCACGCTCAACGAGTTACACCCTGCAGTTCAACCTCGGCCAGCGAGGCGACTGCCTCAAAGCCGGCCCGGAGGTCGGCAATGATGTCGGCAACGTTTTCAATGCCCACGCTCAGGCGCACCAGCCCCGGGGAAACACCGGCCGCGACCCGCTCGGCCTCGGTGAGCTGCGCGTGGGTGGTGGAGGCCGGGTGGACCACCAGCGAGCGGACGTCGCCAAGGTTTGCCACGTGGGAGTGCAGCTTCAGCGCGTCAACGAAACCTTGGCCGGCCTCGAGGCCGCCGGAGATTTCGAAAGCAACAATCGCCCCGATGCCCTTCGGGCCGTACTTGCGGCCGCGCTCGAACCACGGGCTCGACTCGATGCCGGCGTAGTTGACCGACTCGACCTGCGGCTGCGCCTCAAGCCAGTTGGCGACCTCCACGGCGTTGGAGACGTGGCGTTCGATGCGCAGCGACAGCGTTTCCAGGCCCTGGGCGATCAGGAACGCATTGAACGGGGAAACGGCCGAGCCCAGGTCGCGCAGCAGCTGGACGCGGGCCTTGAGGATGTAGGCAAGGTTGGCGCCGAGGATGCCGTCGACACCCAGGTCGCGGCCGAAGACCAGGCCGTTGTAGGACTCGTCCGGGGTGTTGAAGCCCGGGAACTTTTCCGGGTCGGCGGCGAAGTCGAAGTTGCCCGAGTCCACGATGACGCCGGCGATGGCCGTGCCGTGGCCGCCGAGGTACTTGGTGGCCGAGTGGATCACGATGTCCGCACCCCATTCGATGGGACGCACCAGGTACGGGGTGGCAAGTGTGTTGTCGACGATCAGCGGGACGCCGGCCTCGTGGGCGATGGCCGAGATCGATTCGATGTCCAGGACGTCCTGGCGGGGGTTGGATACGACCTCGCCGAAGAGTGCCTTGGTGTTCGGCTTGATCGCGGCGCGCCAACCCTCGAGGTCGTCGGGATCGGCAACAAAAGTGACCTCGATGCCCAGCTTGCGCAGCGTGTGCTTGAACAGGTTCTGCGTTCCGCCATACAGGCTGGGGCTTGCCACGATGTGGTCCCCGGCCTCGGCGAGGTTGAGGACCGCGAAGGTCGTGGCGGCCTGGCCCGAGGCCAGCAGCAGTGCACCGACGCCTCCCTCGAGGCTGGCGATGCGCTGCTCCACTGCGTCTTGGGTGGGGTTACCGATGCGCGTGTAGATCGGTTCCAGTTCCTGGAGCGCGAAGCGTGCGGCCGCGCTTTCCGCGGTCGGGAACACAAAGGCAGTGGTTTGGTAGATCGGCAGGGCCCGCGCGCCGGTGGTGGCGTCGGGCTCCTGGCCCACGTGGATCTGACGAGTTTCGAATGACCAGTCGTTTGACATCGTTCTCCCCTTCAAAGGAATCAAGGGGTATGCCCGTAACAGACACCTGTGGCGTCGTATGTTACGTAGGGGGCATGCCCGCGCTTGTCCTGCATCCTTGTGACGCAGGGCCTGGTCTTCACCCGGGGCACCCCACCGCGGTGGAGGGTTGCCGTCCAGCAAGCCGGGGCTTGTTGCTGGAACTCATGACCTTGTAAATCAGTCTGGCGCACGGAATTGCGGGCGCGCAAGATCATCTCAAAATATGACAATGCCGAAAAAGCGGAGCGGCGCCCCGATCTCGACCATGAAACCACCAGCCAAACTCAAGTTAGGCAATCCTAAGTCGAGAGCTAGATCACATCGTGCCATGATGGGGGCATGATGAGGTTGGACCATGTAACTTACGCTTGTGGACCCGACGGCCTCGCGGCAACTGCCGCTCGGATCGGCGCGGCCCTTGGACTCGAATCTGTAAAGGGCGGTATACACCCACGATTTGGCACCCGCAATGTCATCTTCCCGTTGCTGAATGACCAGTACCTCGAAGTTGTCGAGGTACTGAACCACCCGTCATCGGACAAGGCACCGTTCGGCCAGGCCGTTCGCGCCCGTTCCGAACTTGGTGGCGGCTGGATGGGCTGGTGCGTTGCGGTTGATGACCTGGCACCGGTCGAGGCACGCCTGGGCCGTGGCTCGGTGCCGGGAAACCGGAAGTTCCCCGATGGACAGGAACTGACCTGGCGCCAGATCGGCATCAACGGTTTGATCGCCGATCCGCAGGTCCCCTACATGCTGCGTTGGGATGACGGGACAGAAAACCTGCACCCGTCGAAGGCCCTGACGCCCGTCGGCAAGATTTCGTCGATCAGCATCGCCGGATCGAGCGAACGCGTCGCAGACTGGCTCGGACAGCCCGAGCAGTTGCCCGTCGGCGAAGTCAAGGTCGACTGGCAGGCACCCAACGGGACGCCGGGAATCCTTTCGGTGACCTTCGAAACCCCCAAGGGTTCCATCACGCTCTAGATGATTGATTCCAAGGGGTGACAGCGCAGGCAAGGGTGTCCAGACTCGAATTACTACCCGTATCGACCTTGGACGGTTCCGATGGACAACGACCTGGACACCCTTGCAACAGCACTGTACGCCTCGACGGACGACTTTTTGAAGGCCAATCCGCAGTTGCTTCCGTGGCGTCCGGCGGTCGGTTTGCAGCCGAGGATCACCGACGCGGAACTGGTCACCGTGTCCGTGCTCCAGGCCTTGCTGGGCTTCACCTCGGAACGCCGCTGGCTTCGCCATGCGAGGGCTGACCTCTGCGAATGGTTCCCACACCTGCCCGAGCAATCCGGCTACAACAAGCGCCTGCGGCACTTGGGAGAAACCCTCCAAGCCGTGATTGCCTACCTGGGCCGGGACACCGGCCTGTGGGCCGATGGCATCTGGGTGGCCGACTCCACCCCCGTCGAATGCGGGCGCTCCCGCGAGACGGCGCACCGCTCCGAGCTGGCGGGGTTCGCCGAATACGGGTACTGCGCCTCGCATTCACGCTGGTTCTGGGGCCTGCGCCTGCACCTGTTGTGCACGCTGTCCGGGCTGCCGGTGGGTTTCGCGTTGACCGGCGCGAAGGCCGACGAACGCGAAACCCTGCTGGGGATCCTGGACTCCATGCCCGCCGGGATCGGGGCCGGGCAAGTGATCCTGGCGGACAAGAACTACTACGGCAGGATCTTTGAACAGGACCTGGCCGAGGCCGGCATCGTCCTGGTGCGGCCCACCCGGCAGGGCGAGCGGCGACGACCGGGCAAGGAATTCCTGAAGCCATTGAGACAGGTCATCGAGTCAATCAACGACACACTCAAGGGCCAGCTGGACCTCGAATCACAAGGCGGGAGAACCATTGCCGGGGTCACCGTGCGGGTCCTGCAGCGGATCCTTGCCCTGACCGTGGTGATCTGGAACAACCAAAACACCGGCAGGCATCCGCTGCGCTCGTTGACCGCGTACGACCACTGATCCCTTGGAATCAATCATCTAGGCAATCACCCATTCAAACCAACAACCGCGGGGTTGTGGCGAACCGGACCTTCCGGATTCACCACAACCCCGCGGTTTTTGGTATCTCGTTGCTATCTCAAGCGGAGGCCTCAGGTTCAACGGATTGCCGCACTTCGTCTTTCAATACTTCAAGGTGCCGCACCATCATCGATGCGATGACCATGAACAGCCCTCCGATATACAGGACCTCTTGAAGGGCTTCGGCGACGTACCTGAACACTCCGGGGTAAGCGGGCCCGATGTCCTGGAGGTGAAGAACCCCCCGAGGTTCCGGTTAGAGCAAAGACCGCACCGACCAGGACCATGCTCAAGCCCAGCCGGAACAGGACCCTTGAGTTCATGTTGATTGGCATCGCACTTTCCCTATTTCCCCCGTCGTCGCGACAGGAGGCCTGAACTCCACTGAAGTTTTCGGTATACGAATCGGCCGACCGCATCGTCATTCCTGTTCCGAGACCGGATGCGGTCGCTGTTCCCTGCGGATTCCCGCCACGGCTTCCTCGGCCGATTTCACCACGAAGGATCCCGCCAGCAGGAACAAGCCCCCGTAGAACGAGCCTTGTTGAAGTACGTACACGGCATCTCCGATCATCCCGAGCGGCAGTGGGTAGCCAATGACATTGAAGGCCCAGTTCATCAGCGGGGACACCACGATGTTGAATACCAGCCCGATGATTCCCAGGATCAGCCCCACCCCGAACATTCTTTGAGAACTCATTGCGGTGGGCACGTTTGGCTCCTGCCGGTCGGCTTCCTTCCGCCACCGTCCGGCATATGTGGACAAGGGCAGGAAGGAGGTGGCTTTGCGCTCAGCCTAACAAAGACCTCATTTTCCGCAAGCCACTCAAACAGTCTGATCAAACAGTTATTTACGATCCAACACCAATGGCCGAACCCAAGAGTGCATAACCGACGAAACCGGCGATATCCAGGAATGCATGCGCGATGACCAGCGGCATGACCCGGCCCCGCCGGGAATACACGTAGCCGAAGACGACGCCCATGGCGACGTTGCCGATAAACGGCCCGAACCCCTGGTAGAGGTGGTAGCTGCCGCGCAGCACCGCGCTGGTGAAAATGATCTGCCACTTGCCCCAGCCAAGGCGCCCCAACCGCTCGAAGAGGTACCCCACGACGATGACCTCTTCCAGGATCCCGTGGCGGATCGCCGAAAGGACCAGGACGGGAAGAGTCCACCAATAGTCGTCCAATGCGGCAGGGACGATGATCGTGGTCAGCCCCAGCGCGCGGCCGACCGCATACACGCCGAGCGTTCCGAGGCCCATGGCCAGGAACAGGCCGGCACCCCAGCCAAGGTCCTTGAACGGCTTCGTGAGGTCAAAACCCAACCTTGCAAAGGGGTTGCCTCCGGGCAAGCGCCACAGCAGGTAGAACACCAGCATGACCGGCACCAGGGCAAAGAAGATGTCCAGGAGTTGGTAGGTGAGGTCGAAGTACTCGCGCTTGTTCAGGGAATTGTTCAGCGTCGTCGTCTGCGAACCCAGGGGTGCGCGGGTCATCTTGTCGATGAGGTTCACGATCGAGTACACGCCCGATTGCCCCAGGGAAAGACCTAGCACTATCAGCAGCTCGATCTTCAGCGCCTTGCGCGTGGTGCCGTCCGGGTTGCCGGCCGGTGGCATCGCGGGTTCGATGGGTTGGTTTTGCTCCACTGACCTTTGATTCATGTTCCCGATCCTACTGTGCCGCGCCGCATCAACACCCCTACGTTGACCTGCAAGGATAGTACCGTGATCCGAGTACCGCTGCCCCGTGAAATCGCCCTCGCCCAATCTCTCCATCCGGGTCCCGCGTGGGAATCCGGCCACGTCAACGTGGGCGGCCAATTCCATGTGGTGCTCGTCGCCGAAAACGAGGCGGTGCTGCGGATAAGCCGCACGCGTGCCGCCGCGCTGGAGATGCAGCGGAGGGTGGACCTCGTCGAGGCATTGGCACCCAGGCTCGGATTCGAGCTGCCGACGGCGCTCACCCCCGTGTGGCACGGAAACGACTGCTCCGCGGTGGTCCAGCGCTATGTCCCCGGCAGCGCACACGCCCCGCACCGGGGCGATGCCGCGGCGCTGCGGAGGCTGGTGGAGGAACTTGCGGGCATCGACGTGGCTCCGCTGGCCGGCCTGTTGGCACGGCCCTTTGCGTTCAACGGCCCATGGACGGCCGTGAAAACCGCCGCAACGCTGCGGGCGCTGCCCACGGAACTGGTCGCGGATGCAGAACTGGTGCTGGCAACCATCGCCGGCTTCGCCTCGATCCCGCCGGCGCTTGTCCACGGCGACCTGGCCGGACACAATGTGCACTGGCTCGACGGCAGGCTCGTTGGCGTGCTGGATTGGGACCTGGCTGCGGCCTGGGACCCGGCGCTCAACAGCGCCTACCTGGGTCTCTGGCATGGCGAGTCGATGCTGGACCTGATGGCGCCCACCGCGCAGGAAGCCTGGCGGGCACGCGTATGGCTCGGCGCCATGAGCCTGGAAAGCATCTACAACGTCGGCCTGGCCAACGACCCTGCACAGCTCGAGGCGATGGTTGCCAGGGTTGCCGGCCGCATCCGGCGCGCCGCGGCCGCGGCGCGGTCCTAGCGCCCGGGCAACGCCGCGGGGGCGATGATCACCGGGATGCCCGCCGATTCGAGCTCGTGCTTTTGTTCGGCGGTGATGCCCTCGTCGGTGATCAGCGCGTTGAACGTGGCACGGGTCAGCGCCGCGAAGGCGCTGTGGCCGATCTTGGAGGAATCGCACACCAGGTAGCTGCGCCGGGCCCGGCGGATCATGAGGTCGTTGATCGAGGCCTCGAACTCGTCGGACACGGTGGGGCCGATGTGGGCCTCGAGGCCGTTGATGCCCACGAAGGCGATGTCCAGGGTGACCTTTTCCAGCGCCTGTTCGGCAAAGGGGCCGACCAGTTCGTAGGACCGGGGGTTCAGCACTCCCCCGGTCACCATGACCTTGACGTGTGTCCGCACCGCCAGCGACGAGGCGATGTTCACGGCGTTGGTGACAACCGTGAACGTGGTCCGGCCGGAGTCGTTGACCAGGTCGCGCCGCATTCCCAGCTGGGTGGCGATGGCGCTGGAGGTGGTTCCGCCGGAGAGGCCGACGACCATGTCCTGCTTCACCAGGCCCGCGGCGAGGACCGCGATCGCGTGCTTCTGGACCGCCGCACCTTCCTTTTGGTAGCGCACCGGAAGGTCGTAGGCCACGGAGTTGCTGACGGCCCCGCCGTGGGTGCGCGAGAGCAGGGAGGCCGCGGCCAGCGAGTCGAGGTCCCGCCGCGCGGTGGCGGGCGAGACCTCCAGGCGCCGCACGATTTCGTCGACCTCGATCTGTCCGAATTCGGAGAGGAGCTCCAGAATCGTGCCCTGTCGTTCTTCGCGTTTCATCGTGGATACCTTCCCGTCGTCCGGCGCTTAGCCGTGGTTGGAGTCAATGCGGGCATCCGGCGTGGAGCGCAACGGCCTTGCGGTGCCCGGACCGGCGACCCCTGCGGTGGCGGTTGCCGCGGCACCCTCCGGGGAGGTCACCGTGAATTCTGGCAAGGCAGAGGTGGACATGGGATTTTACTTTACCGCTCCGGCGGTCAAACCGCCGATTAGTCGCTTCTCAATGAGCATGAACAGCGCAATCACCGGGATGATCGCGACGATGGAGACGCCGAAGACGTACTGCCAGGCCGTGGAGTACTGGCCAACGAACTTGGTCAGCGCCACGGACAGCGGCTGGTTCTCCGCGGTGGAGAGAATGACAAGCGAGGCGGCGAACTCATTCCAGCAGGCCACGAACGTGAAGATCACGGCCGTCACGATGCCTGGCCACACCAGCGGCAGGTTGATCTTGAACAGCACCCGCAGCTTGCCGGCGCCGTCGATCTGGGCTGCCTCGTCGATTTCCTTGGGCACCGAGGCGAAGAACGAATGCATGATCCAGACAGCGAAGGCCAGGTTGAAGGCGGCGTTGATCAGGATCATCGCCAGCCACGTGTCGTACAGGTCCATGGCCAGCATCTGCTTGAACAAACCGGCGGTCAGCACCGCGGGCTGCAGCATCTGGGTGACGATCACCAGGAACATGAACGCCAACTTGCCGGGGAACTTGAAGCGGGCGGTGTAGTAAGCGGCGGGGGTGGCCACAAGCAGCACCAGCACGGTGGCGCACAGCGAAATCACGATCGTGGAAATGAGGTTGTAGGCCACCGGCGTCTCGGGGGTGTCCCACATGGTCATGTAGTTTGACCATTGGGCGCCCTCGCGCGGGAAGTAGCTGGGCGGGACGGCGAGGATCTCGGCGCGGGTCTTCAGCGAACCGACGAACATGACCGCATACGGAATCATGAAAATCGCGGCAACGGCCAGCCCGGCGATCATGCGCCAGATGACGGTCTTGCGGGAGGCGCGGTCTTCGGTAGTCAGGATCGACATGGCTTTCCTAGACCTCCTTCATGGGCTTGACGGTCTTGACGTAGATCGCGACGATCACCAGGACGATCGCGAAGTTCACCACGGACAGGGCCGAGGAGATGTCCAGGCGCCTGTCGAATTGCAGGACCTTGAAGATGTAGGTCATCAAGGTGTCGGCGCTGTAGCCGGGGATCGACCCGGTGATGATCTTCAGGATCGGCAGGTTGTTGAACACGTTGATGATGTTGATCAGCACGGCGACGGCAACGGCGCCGCGCAGCTGGGGCAGGATCACCGAGATGTAGGTGCGCCAGCGTCCGGCGCCGTCCATGCGGGCGGCTTCCAGCGTTTCGTTCGGAACGGCTTGGAGCCCGGCCAGGATCGTGTAGGTGGTGAACGGGACCGAAACGAAGATGGCGATCACGATGGCAACGGCCATCGCGGGGACGGCGTTCTTGGTGAAGCCGAAGCCCTCGTCAAGCACCCCGATGTCCACGAGGAACTTGTTGAAGATGCCGTAGTTCGGGTCCATCGAGTAGTAGAAAACCGTGGTGGTCATGACGACCGAGGCAGCCCAGGGGACGATGACGGCCATCCGCACCAGGGTGCGTCCGGGGAACGGCTTGTTCAGGAACTGGGCCAGTGCCAGCGAGATGACAACGGTGAGCGTTACCACGACGACCACCCAGACCACGGTGTTCAGCAGGATGCGTGGCAGGTTGGGGTCGGCGAAGACCTTGGCGAAGTTGTCGAACCCGACGCCCTTCAGGTCGGTGCCGACCTGGGAGATTTTCCGTGTGGAGTTGTAGATCATGTACCCGGCAGGGAACACCACGATGGCAAAGATCAGCAGTAGCGCCGGCCCGATCCAGGGCAGCGCAGCAAGGAATGAACCGCCTTCCTGGGCAGATATGCGCTTTGCCACGCGCTTCTGTGCTGTTGTGACGCTCATGGGGGTGTGCTCCTGCGTTACTGGGATTTGCGGGTCTGTGGTCCAAGCGAAACGGGGCTCACCCTCGAGGTGGCGGTGAGCCCCGTTTTGCTTGTGTGGTTGATCGCTGCCGCAAGGGACCCGTAGTTGAACCCGGGCGACATGGATCGGTGGTGCTACTTGGCTGCGTCGGCCTTGGCCTGGATTTCCTTCAGGACATCCGCTGCCGACTTGCCCGTGGCAATCTGGCCCATCAGTGACTTGAACGCACCGTCGGTGGCGTTCCAGGCAGGGTTGGTGGTCGGGTAGAACACCGCGTCGGGCAGCATGGCCAGGAACGGCTTGAGGGTTTCATCGCCGGCCATCTTCTCCGAGCCCGACGTGGTGGTCGGCAGGAAGCCTTCGGTAGAGACCCAGTTGGAGTAAACGTCGGCGGAGAAGAAGTAGTCCATGAACTTCTTGACCGCAGCGGCCTTGGATCCGTCGTTCTTGAAGGACATCAGGCGATCGGCAACACCGAGGGTTGCCGGGGCGCCGGTCTTGGTGGCAACAGGTGCGATGCCGTACTCAAGGGAAGGGTTTTCCTTCTTGATCTGGCCAATGGTCTGCGGCAACCCGTATGCGAAGCCGATCTTGCCCTGGATGAAGGTGTTCAGCATCGGGGTGCGCTGGGTGGCGCCCGGATCCTTCTGGGTGACCCCGTCCTTGATCATCTTCTGCATGAAGTCGGTGGCCTCGAGATTCACCGGGGTGTTGACCTCGATTGCCGTGGCGTTGCCGAAGTTGCCGCCGTTGCCGGCGAACCAGATCATCGATTCGCCCTGGGCTTCCTCGTTGCCCAAAGGCATTCCGTAGCCTGCGGACTTGGTCTTTTCGCCCACGGCCTTGGCGGCGTTGTAGAGCTCGTCCCAGGTCTTGGGAACGTCCGCGACGCCGGCTTCCTTCATGAGCGCCTTGTTGTAGAACAGCGCGCGGGCCGAGGCGATCAGTGGCAGGCCGTACTGGGTGCCGTCGACCTTCTCGTTCTCGGCGAAGGAAGGATGGAAGTCGGCGATGGTTGCCTCGGAGGCAATGTCGGTGGCCGGCGCCAGCAGGCCTTCGGCCGCAAACTCGGCGAATGCGCCGCCGTTGTAGATGTCCGGAGCCTTGTTGCCCTGGATCTTGGTCTTCAGCACGCCTTCAATGTTTTCCCAGGACTGCATTTCAAGGTTGACCTTGACGTCCTGGTTGGCTGCCTCGAAGTCCTTGATGACTTTTTCCCACAGCGCCTTGGTGTTGTCGCCGTAGCTCGGAACCATCATGTCCAGGGTGGTGACGGCGCCGGCTGCTGCGCCGGAGGAGCCGCTGGCCGCGCTGCCAGTGGTTGATCCCCCGCCAAAACCGCAAGAGGTCAGCAACAGTGCTGCGGCGGCCGCGCCTGCGACTACCGCTCCTCGGAGATTGTGCTTCTTCATTGATCCTCGTTCCGTGAGGTCGACATCCGCGCATTGCACTTACTGTCAACTCGGCCTGATGTTATGTGCTTTATTTGCATCCAGAACGAGCAATAAAGAACATGTAACCTGATTATGCTGTGACGATCGCCACTCGGTCAAGCAGTGTTGGTCACAAATCGGCCACTTTCTCCGCTGCGCCAAAAAATGCCCCGCCTCCAGGCCTCGAATGCACGGTTCGTCGATTACGCCCCATATCAGAGTCGCATTTACCCGTGATTTGCGCGTTGCCCGGCAAATGCGTGTCCCCGCCTTGATCGCCAAGCGGGACATATGCCGGGTGCAATCAGGCCTTAACGCGCGTTCCCGCGAAAAGCGTCAAAAGCCTGTCGGTTTCCTGCGCCATTGCGTCACGGCCGCGTGCAAGGTATTTGCGCGAATCCACCACCGTCGGGTTCTCCTCGAGGTATTGGCGAATGGCGCGGGTGAAGAAGCCGTTCAGGTGTGTGGATACGTTGATCTTGGTCATGCCCGCGTCAATGGCGGCAACGATGTTTTCATCGCTCACGCCCGAGGAACCGTGAAGCACCAACGGCACGTCAAGGGCCGCGCGAATGCTGGCGATCAATTCGATGTCCAGCGCCGCCGAGCGATCAAGCATGGCGTGGGACGAACCCACTGCCACGGCCAAGGCATCGACGCCCGTGGCACCCACGAAGGAAAGTGCTTCCTGCGGATCCGTCCGCACGCCCGGTGCGTGGGCACCGTCCTTGCCGCCGATCTTGCCGAGTTCGGCCTCGACGTAGACGCCCGCGGCGTGGGCGTATTCAGCCACGCGCCTGGTGGCCGCAACGTTTTGGCCGTAGTCCAGGTGGGCGCCGTCGAACATGATCGAGCCGAAGCCCAGGTCAACCGCCGCGCGGGCCAGGTCTTCGGATTCGGCGTGGTCGAGGTGGACGGCAACCGGAACGCCGGCATTGCGTGCCGCGGCAAGCGTGGCCAACGCGATGGGTTCAAGCCCCCCGTGGTAGCTCACGCAATTTTCGGAAATCTGCAGGATCACCGGGGTTTGTGCCAGCTCGGCGCCGCGGATCAACGCCTCGGCGCTTTCCAAGTGGATGACGTTGAAGGCGCCTTGGCCGATGTTCGAGGCGCGGGCTGCATTCATGATTTCTGCGGTGTTGACCAGAGGCACTGTGGGTGTGTCCTTTCAAGGAGAGAAGGCGCGCTGCCTGTACGGCTAGCGCGCGGTTGAGGAGGTAAGAATGAGCGCCTGGGCCAATTCCGCGTGCGAGTCATGCAGCTCCCCGGCCGTCGGCATGAGCACGGCGGAGGCGGACCAGGCAGCCGCGCGGGAGAGAATCACCGAATCGTGGTCCTCGCGCCGGTGCAGCCCCACGGCGATGGCGGCAACCACCGAATCCCCGGCGCCGGTGGGGTTGCCCACCAGGGGTTCGGGCAGTCGGGCGGAAGCCCATTGCCCCGGGGTTTGGGCGGCAAAATGGAGCAGCCCTTCCTCGCCGGCACTTGCATAGACGTGCCTGGCACCCGCTTCCAGCAGGATCGCGGCGCCGGCATCCAACGAATCGGTGCCGGTGATCTCCCGCAGCTCGTGGTGGTTGGGTTTGAGCACGGTGGCGCCGGCGCGGGCCGCGGCCAGCAGCGCCGGTCCGGAGGTATCGATGATGCTGGGGATGCCGCGGCGTTCGGCTTCGCGCACGCACCACGGGTAGAAATCGCCGTCGGCACCCTCGGGCAGCGACCCGGAAGCGGCAAGAACGGTGACGCCATGGTCCAGCAGCTCGATAATCCGCGCGCGAACGGCTTCCCACTCTGCCGCGTCCAGCGCGCCGCCGCGTTCGTTGACCACGGTGGTGCGTCCGGTGGCGTGTTCGACCAGGGTGAAGCTGCGCCTGGTTTCCACGGCCACGGGAACCAGCGAATGCCGGACACCGGAGGCTTCAAGTTCCCTGGTGAACACCCGCCCGTTGGGCCCGCCCACGGGCGCCAATGCAATAACGGGGACGCCCTGGGCATGGGCGACACGGGCAACGTTCAGGCCCTTGCCGCCGGCCCTGCGCAACGGGGCATCGACCCTGTTGGTTCCGCCGACATCCAGGACTTCGAGGCCGTAGGTTTCATCGACCGCGGGGTTCGGGGTAATCGTCAGGATCACGCCCCGGCCCCCCGGGCTTCCTTGGCCTTGAGGAACGCGCCGCGCAGGCCAGCATCCTCGCCCAATTGCGCCGGAACGATGAGCGGTTCGCGGTGGTAGGAGAGCTTGCCGCGAACCGAGCGGCGCAGCGGTTCCAGCAATGCCTCGCCGGCCTGGGCCAGTCCGCCGCCGATAATGACGACCTCAGGCGCGATCGAGGCACACAGCTGCGCAATTGAGAAGGAAACCGCCTCGATCGCTTCGTTCCAGATCCTTGCCGCAATCGGATCTCCGGCGTTCATGGCCTCCAGCACCTCGCGGGCCCCGCGCACCGGCGTGCCGCTGGCCAGCGAATACCTTTTGGCGATGGCGCCGGCCGAACCAATGGTTTCTAGGCAACCATGTGCTCCGCAGGGGCACTCGAACCCGCCGGGCACGGCCGAGTGGCCCAGCTCCCCCGCATACCCTCCGGCCGAGAGCGGACGCCCGTCGACAAAGAGCGCAGCGGCAATGCCCGTGCCGATGACCAGCATGACCGCGTTGCGGACCTTGGTTCCCAACGCGGCCCCGGCACCGAACTGGAGTTCGGCTGCACCGGCGGTGGACACGTCGTGGCCGAAGCCCACGGGCAGGGCAAAGGCGTTTGACGTCATCTCCCGCAGCGGGGCGTCGCGCCAGCCGAGGTTCGCGGAGAACACGCCGAGCCCCTGTGCCTCGTCGACGATGCCGCAGACCAACAAGCCCACGGCTTCGGGCCGAACCGATGGCGTTTCCGCAAGGAGTTCGGCACCCAGTCCGTGGAGCTGGTCGACCAGCGATTCGGCCGGGTTGGCGGTGCCCCGGCGGGTGGGGACCCGGCGGATGCCCATCAGGTTTCCCGCATCATCGGACAACGCCGACTTGATGTCGGTGCCACCCACGTCAAAGAGCAGGTACGGAGGAGTCATGGTGTGTGGCACCCCGGTCTTTTCTTAGGCGTCTTCGGTGAGGATGACGGAGCGCGTCAGGTTGCGCGGGGCGTCGGGGTTCATGCCGCGGGCGCGGGCACGGTCCAGGGTGACGCGGTGGATGCGGGCCAGCTCCGCCAGCGGGTGCACCTCGTTGTTGAGGTACAGGGCGCCGGTGCGAACCATGTCCCCGGCCAATCCTTCCGGCTCCTCACCCAGCATCCAGGTCACGCGGTTGGGCGCGGCGATGGAAATGGGTCCGTGGCGGTAGTCCATGGCCGGGTAGGACTCGGTCCAGCCCTGGACCGCCTCGCGCATCTTCAGTGCTGCCTCGTGGGCCAGCCCGACGGTCCAGCCGCGTCCCAGGAAGGTGAACTGCTCCGCGTCGATCAGCTCCGCCGGGGTCTCGGCGGCGACCGCGGCGCGGGCATCTGCCACGGCGTCGGTCAGGTCGACGCCGACGCTGGTGAGCAGGTAGGCCAGCGCGGTGGTGGCAAAGCGGGTCTGCACCACCGATTCCTCGTCGGCGTAGGGCAGCTCAACAACGGCATCGACCTTGGAAACGATCGGGGAGCTCGTATCGCCGATGATGGCGACGGTCGGGATGGAGCCATCCAACTCGGCCAGCAGGGCCAGCACCTCGGAGGTGGTGCCCGAGCGGGTGATTGCAACCAGAACGTCGTAGTCTCGGGTGGCAATGAAGGCCTCCGAGGCGGCGAAGGCATCCGTGACGCCCTTGCCTGCTGCCTCGCGGGCGGTGGCGTAGGACTGCGCCATGAACCAGGAGGTGCCGCAACCGACGACTGCCACGCGGGCGCCATCGGAGGGCAGCAGGTTCTCCGCCTTGGCCTGGGCGATCGCTCGCTCCCACATTTCCGGCTGCGAGGTGAGTTCGATATCCATGTGGTAACCGAGCTGGTTGTTGTCGCTCAAGACAGTCTCCTTCTGTGGCCCCGGTCGCCCACGGCGGCCGGGAATGGCAAGATCTTCACATCTATGATTGCTTATGATCGTTTAACTTGTCTAGCGATCATAAAAACTCTCATTGCTTCGTGTCTTGGATCCGCCGGAGTTCGTCCCCTTTGCTGCCGCGGACATGCGCCACCCGCGCAGACTTCCCCGAATCGTTAAATGAGAAAGCGCCAGTCGGCAACAGCCGCACCGGTTACGGTGGTGGCTGCGCCGGCTGGCGCTTTCCGCGGTTACTACCGGGAATTAGACGAGTGCGGCAAGTGCTGCATCGTAGTTCGGCTCGATGGTGATTTCCTCAACGACCTCGTTGTGGATCACCTCGCCGTCTTCGTTCAGGACGATGACGGCGCGGGCCAGCAGGCCGCGCAGCGGGCCCTCGATCTGGGTCAGGCCGAAGTCAGCGCCGAAGTCGGAGCGGAAGACGGAGGTCGGAACGACGTTCTCGATGCCTTCGGCACCGCAGAAACGGCCCAGGGCGAACGGGAGGTCAGCGGAAACACACACGACGGTGGTGTTGTCCAGGCCGGCTGCAAGTTCGTTGAAGCGGCGAACCGAGGCGGCGCAGGTGCCGGTGTCCACGGACGGGAAGATGTTCAGCACTACGCGCTTGCCACGCAGGTTTTCGCTGGTCACATCGCTGAGGTCGGTGCCGGTGAGGGCGAATTCGGGAGCCAGGGCGCCAACGGCCGGCAGCTCGCCGATGGTCTGGACGGGGGTTCCTTTGAATGCAGTAATAGCCATGCTCCCTGTTTATCACGAAGGCGCTTGCCGACACGAAGCAGGGCCTAAAGTTTCCCTGCCGCCAGAACCCCTGCCCGGAAGACGGGCCCCGTGAGATTCATGCCCGGTCGGTAAGCAAGGTGCGCGACGCTTGGCGCATTGAGCAACTGGATGTCCGCACGCTTTCCCACCTCCAGCGACCCCACCCGGTCCTGCACGCCCAGGGCCAGCGCTCCCCCGTAGGTGGCCGCGGTGATGGCTTCCTCGATGCTCAGTCGCATCTGCAATACGGCTGTGGCCACACAAAATGCCATCGACGAGGTGTACGACGTGCCCGGGTTGCAGTTGGAGGCGAGCGCGATCTGGACGCCGGCGTCGATCAGTTCGCGGCCCGGAGCCAGGGGCTGGCGGGTGGACAGGTCGCAGGCCGGAAGGCAGGTGGCAACCGTCCCCGCGGTGCCGGTGCGGGTTGCCGCGTCCCAGCCCTTCCAGGAACCTGCGAGCGCCGTCACATCCGCGTCATCGAGGTAGTTCACGTGGTCGACACTCTTGGCGCCGAATTCGACGGCAAGCAGGGTTCCCGGGCCCGGGCCCAGCTGGTTGCCGTGGACGCGAAGCCCCAGCCCGGCCTTGGCGCAGGCCTCGAGCACCTGGCGGGATTGGGCCTCGTTGAAGGCGCCGCGCTCACAGAAGACGTCGGCGAACTGCACGTAGGGGGCCACGCGCTCCAGCATTTCCCCGCAGACCATGTCCGTGTACTCCTGTGCGTCCATCCCGGCGGGAACCAGGTGCGCCCCCAGGAACGTCACCTGGTCCGCCACTGTCGAGGCGATGCGGGCGTGCCGAGCTTCCTCCTCCACGCTGAGCCCGTAGCCGGTCTTGGTTTCCAGGTAGGTGGTGCCGCCGGCAAGGGCCTCTGCGGCCCGGCCCATGACCAATCGGGTGAGGTCATAGTCGCTGGCGGCAGTGGTGGCGGCCGTGGTGACGGCAATGCCGCCGGCCGCGTAGTCCTGTCCCGCCATGCGGGCCACGAACTCCTGGCTGCGGTCCCCGGCAAAGACCAGATGCGTGTGCGAGTCCACCCAGCCCGGCAGCGCCGCCCGGTGGCCCGCGTCGATCACGATGTCCGCTTCCGGGGCGTCGGCGAGCGGGCCGATCCAGGCGATGTTTTCACCCTCGACGAGGATTGCCGCGTCGCGGATTACCGATTGCGTGGCGTCGGCGGTGAAGACCTCCGCAATGTTTGTAATCAGTGTGCTGTTCGGTGCGGTGCTCATGAAAACTCCGGATGGGTGTCGAAGAAGGCTGCGTACAGTGCGGCGGGATCGCCCAGCCGGGTGTGGATGCCGTTGACGGCAACCAGTTCCCCGTTGATGTGGACCTCCGCAATGTCCGCGGCGGTGGCGGTGAGCGGGAGCTGTGCGGGACGGGATCCGGCGGTGCGGACCGAGTCGGTGGCCACGACGATGTGGTCACCGTTGTCCGGCAGGCCCAGCGAGCGCAGACCGGCCTCGCGGGCAGCCGCCGAAATTTCCGTGGGCGAGAAGCGTCCGCGCTGTCCGCTGCGCAGCCGCTCCCCGTGTTCCAGCGCGCGCTGCTCCAGGTAGGGGTCGAGCACCGCGTGCTGGTCGCTTCCCAGGCAGATGCTTGCACCGGCGTCGGCAAGCTCGCGGGCCGGGCCGATCCCGTCGCCCAGGTCCGCCTCCGTGGTGGGGCACATGACGATGCCGGCGTTGCCGCGACCCAGCGCCGCGATGTCGGCATCGCTCAGGTGCGTGGCGTGCACCGCCGAGAGCCGCGCGCCCACCAATCCGGCATGTTCCAGCAACCCGGTGGGTGTCATCCCGTACGCGTTTTGGCAGGCGTGGTTTTCCGCGGGCTGCTCGGAGAGGTGCACGTGCAGCGGCAGCGCGAGGTCCAGCATGGAGGCGATCGTTTCCAGGTCGGCGGGGGCCAGCGCGCGCACCGAATGGATGGCGGCGCCCAAGGTGAGCAAGCCGGCCCCGGCATCGAGTTCCTTCAACGCGATTGCCAGGCGGCCGTGGCGTTCGAGCCACGCGGCGGCGGTTCCGTCGCTGAAGCGTTGCTGGGTCTGATCGAGCGGCAGCACCGATCCATCGGCAGCCAACCCGCCCTGCAGGTAGCAGGTGTCAAGCAGCACCAGGCGGATGCCGGCGGCCAGGGCTGCCCGGCCCAGTGCCAGTTCCATGGCGTGCGGCTCGGTGTCCGAGCCCTCCGCCCCGTAGGGCGTCCCGTCGTATTGGTGGTGCAGGTAGTGGAATTCCCCCACGGCGCTGTACCCGGTGGCCACCATCTCCGCGAAGACGGCGGTGGCAAGCTGCTGGTACCCGGCGGGGGTCAGCGCATGGGCGTAGCGGTACATGTGCTCGCGCCAGGTCCAGAAGGTCCCGGCTCCCCCGTCGGCGCCCTCGTGGGTTCGGCCGCGAAGGATCCGGTGGAATGCGTGGGAGTGCGCGTTGACCGGCGCGGGAACCCGCACGGTTTTGGCGCCGGAGTTGGCTGAGTGGCTCACAGCAGGTCCTCCAGGACGTCGGCGAGCGCCGCAACGCCGGCATCGGCATCGTCGTGCTCCACGTATTCCTCCGGCGAGTGGCTGATGCCCGAGGGGTTGCGCACGTAGATCATGCCGGAGGGAACCTCAGCGGCCAGCACCCCGGCGTCGTGCCCGGCACCGGTGGGCAGCAACGGGGCCCCGGGGACGAGCCGGTGCACGGACTTCTCCAGCGCACGGGTCAGCGCCGGGTCGAAGTTCACGGTCCCGGACAGGGACTCCTCGGTGAGCGCCACCGAGCAGCCCTCGAACGCGGCGATCTTCTGCGCCTGCCCGTGGATCTTTTCCACCAGCATGGCCGTCACCGCGTCGTCCGGGTGGCGCACGTCCAGCCAGAGATCGACGCGAGAGGCGATCACGTTGGTGCCGCCGGGGACCGGTTCCAGCCTTCCGACGGTGGCCCGGGCGTCGGCCTGCAAACGTGCGACCTCGCGGACTTTGACCACCAGCTGGGCTGCGGCAACCATGGGGTCCGCCCGGTCGATCATCAGCGTGGTGCCCGCGTGGTTGCCCTGGCCGGAAAAGCTCAGCCGCCAGCGCCCGTGCCCCAGGATGGAGCTGCCGATTGCCACGGCCGGCCCGCGGCCCGCGGCGTCGGTGAATTCCTCGGTGTTCAGCCCGCGTCCCTGCTCCACGTGCAGTTCGATGAAGTCGCCGATCAGGGCGAGCGTCGCCTCGTCCCTGCCCATGAGCGCCGGGTCCAGTCCATTGGCCGCGGCAACGTCGGCGAAGGTGTTGCCCTGTGCATCGCGCAGGCTCAGCGCCTTGGCCGGGTCGATCGCGCCGGTGAGCAGCCGCGAGCCCAGGCAGGCGACCCCGAAGCGCGACCCCTCCTCCTCCGGGAAGACCGTGAGGGCCAGCGCCCTGTTGCGCTGCAGGTCGCCGCTGGCCTCGCGTGCTGCAAGCACGTCGAAGGCCGCCAGCGCGCTTGCCACACCCAACGGCCCGTCGAAGGCGCCGCCTCCGGGCACGGAGTCCAGGTGCGAGCCGGTGACCAGGGCGCCGCGGCGGGAGTCGGAGTCCCTGGCGGAGCCGGGAAGGTCCCACCAGGCCCAGATGATGCCGTTGGCATCGGTGGAGACCTCAAGGCCGCGGGCCGCGGCTTCGGCGACAAACCATTCGCGCAGCGTGATCTCGGCGGACGAGTACACCGGGCGCGAGTATCCGCCGCGTTTGGCGTCCCGCCCCTCGTCGCTGATTGCTGCCAACAGGGAATTTACTGTGCTCACTGGGTTTGTCGTCTCTTTCATCTCGCACGCGTTCGTCTTCAACGGGTTCGGGGGGTCTTCTTCGGCGGGCCGGAGGTTGCAACGACATGCGGGCGCGGCCGTTGCTGCGCCCGCATGTCGTTGCCGCCGGTTGGTTGTGCCCTGTTTATTCTGCCGGGTCCGGTGTTACTCGGACATCGGGATGCGCACGCCGCGCTCGTGCGCGACCTCGATGGCGCGCTCGTAGCCGGCATCCACGTGGCGGATCACGCCCATGCCCGGGTCGTTGGTCAGCAGCGCCTCGAGCTTGGCCGCGGCCAGCTCGGTGCCGTCCGCCAGCGATACCTGTCCTGCGTGGATGGACCGGCCGATGCCGACCCCTCCCCCGTGGTGGATCGAGACCCAGGTGGCGCCGGAGCTGGTGGCGGTCAGGGCATTGAGCAGCGGCCAGTCTGCGATGGCGTCCGAGCCGTCCTTCATGGATTCGGTCTCGCGGTACGGGGAGGCCACCGAACCCGAGTCGAGGTGGTCGCGGCCGATCACGATCGGCGCGGAGACCTTGCCCTCGGCAACCAGCTTGTTGAATAGCACACCGGCCTTGGCGCGGTCACCGTAGCCCAGCCAGCAGATGCGGGCCGGCAGGCCCTCGAACTCGACGTGCTTCTGGGCGGCGTCGAGCCAGCGGTGCAGGTGCTCGTTCTCCGGGAAGAGTTCCTTCAGCGCCTCGTCGGTGACGCGGATATCCTCCGGGTCCCCGGAGAGTGCAACCCAGCGGAACGGGCCCAGGCCCTCGCAGAAGAGCGGACGGATGTAGGCCGGGACGAAGCCCGGGAATTCGAACGCGCGGTCGTAGCCGCCCTGGCGGGCCTCGTCGCGGATGGAGTTGCCGTAGTCGAAGACCTCGGCGCCGATGTCCTGGAAGCCGACCATCGCCTCCACGTGGCGGGCCATGGAAACCTGTGCTTTCTTGGTGAAGCCCACCGGATCGGCCTGTGCTTCGGCGTCCCACTGCTCCAGCGTGTACTCGACCGGCAGGTAGCTCAGCGGGTCGTGCGCGCTGGTCTGGTCGGTGACGATGTCGATGGCGATTTCGCCGGCCTCCTGGCGGCGCAGCAGTTCCGGGAAGACCTCGGCGGCGTTGCCCACGTAGCCGACGGAGAGCGCACGGCCCTCGGTCTTCGCGGCGGTGACCTTGGCCAGGGCGGTGTCCAGGTCCAGCTCGACCTCGTCCAGGTAGCGCTTGCCGGCGCGGCGGCGCAGGCGCTCCTCGGAAACGTCGACGATCAGGCAGGCGCCGCCGTTCAGGGTGACGGCCAGCGGCTGGGCACCGCCCATGCCGCCGCAGCCGCCGGTCAGCGTCAGGGTGCCGGCCAGCGTGCCGTTGAAGCGCTTCACGCCGATCGCGGCGAAGGTCTCATAGGTGCCCTGCAGGATGCCCTGGGTGCCGATGTAGATCCACGATCCGGCGGTCATCTGGCCGTACATCATCAGGCCCTCGGCCTCGAGCTTGCGGAACTCGGGCCAGGTGGCCCAGTCCCCCACCAGGTTGGAGTTGGCGATCAGCACGCGCGGGGCCCACTTGTTGGTGCGGAAGACACCGACCGGCTTGCCCGACTGGATCAGTAGCGTCTCGTCCTCTTCCAGGTCCGTCAGCGTCTTGATGATCGCATCGTAGGCCTCCCAGGATCGTGCCGCACGGCCGGTGCCGCCGTAAACGACCAGGTCTTCGGGGCGCTCGGCGACCTCCGGGTCGAGGTTGTTCATCAGCATGCGCAGCGGGGCCTCGGTGGCCCATGACTTTGCTGTAAGTGTGGTGCCACGCGGGGCTCGGATGACGCGTGTGGGATCGTGCTGGGTGAAGCTCATGGATCTGTTCTCCTGGTCCTGGTGTTGCTGGATGGGTACTTTTCTTGCTGCTTACTGATGGTTGGTGAGTGCAGGTTGCTGCTCGATGGTTGTTGCGGGTTGGTCCACTGAAGGGTTTGCCGCGCCGGCCCCAAAGAGTGCGCGAGCCTCGGCGGCAACCAATCCTCCGATGCGCGCGATCCCCTCGGGGGTCATGCGGTAGCTCGGAGCCACCACCGAGATGGCTGCCACCGGGCCGGTATGGTCGATGGCCCCGGGCGCGCCCAACTGCCGGAGCGGGGCAGCGATCGCCGTGACATCTTCTTCGACGCCGCGATCGGAAACCGCGTAACCGCATTCGGGGGTCTGCCCGGCAAAAACCACACCAAGGCTTGACCCCGCCAACGGCACGCTGCGACCCACCCACGAGGCGTGGCGCACCGAGTGGGTGCCCTCCGCGATGGCCAGGTAGACCGCATGGTCGTTGCCCGTGCCGTGGTGTCCGCGCACCGAAAGATAGGCCGACTCCCCCGTGGCATCCACGAGCCGCTGCAAGGCGGGCGCCGCCAAGTGGATCAAGGACTCGTGGCTCAACGCCTGCGCACCGAGCTGGACCAGCCTCAGGCCGGGACGGTATTCGCCGTCCTCGTCCTTGCGGACAAACCCGCTGTTTTCCAATGTGCGCAGAAGGCGCAATGCCGTTGAAGCGGAAAGTTCCGTCTCGCGGGCCACCCCTGCCAGAGACACGGCCCCGGCGTCGCATACTGCCCCCAAAAGTTGCAGGGCACGTTCCACGGTCCTGGTCGCTGCTTCAGCCACGGGGATATCCTCCAATAAAGATGGTTCTGGGTGTACTGGGTCGCGAGTATTTTTTACACTTTTGAACCAATCCGCACCGGCCGGGGGCTTGCCCCGAACCTGCTTATGCGTTTCACTTATTGAAACGCTAATTTCACCCATTGGCAAGAGCGAGAAAATTTTTGGCTCGCACAAGACCACTGACAGCTGATCTTCAGAAGGAAAAGCACATGAACGCCAGCATCACCCTCTCAACCGGTGCAGTCACCGTCTCGACCGGCGCATTGCTTCCGCGCGAAGTCGTCAACGTCGCCCGCCACCTCGCCCCGGTCGAGCTCTCCGCACAGTCGCTGGCAGCCATGGAGGAATCCCGCGCAGTCATCGACGCCTTGGTCACCGACACCGTCCCGCATTACGGCGTCTCCACCGGGTTCGGCGCGCTGGCCACCAAGCAGATCCCGATCGAGCTGCGCGCCCAGCTGCAGCGTTCGCTGATCCGCTCGCATGCAGCATCCTCCGGCGCCGAGGTGTCTCGCGAAGTCATCCGCGGCCTGATGCTCAACCGCCTCTCCACCATGGCCACCGGTCGCACGGGCGTCCGCCCGGTCGTCGCCCGGACCTACGCCGCGCTGTTGAACGCACAGATCACCCCGGTTGTCGGCGAATACGGCTCGCTGGGCTGCTCCGGCGACCTGGCCCCGCTCTCGCACTGCGCCCTGGCCGTCATGGGCGAAGGCAAGGTCCGCAACGCCGCCGGCGAACTCGTGGATGCCTCCGCGGCCCTTGCCGCGGCCGGCATCGAGCCCGTGGTGCTGGCCGAAAAGGAAGGCCTGGCGCTGATCAACGGCACCGACGGCATGCTTGGCATGCTGCTGATGGCAGCCTCCGACCTGCACGACCTGGTCAGCGTCGCCGACCTCTCCGCCGCCATGAGCGTCGAGGGCCTGCTGGGCACCGATGATGTCTTCGCCCCCGACCTGCACACGCTGCGCCCGCACCCGGGCCAGATCGACTCGGCAGCCAACATGCGCACCGTACTCGCCGGCTCCGCACTGCTGGCCGAACAGAAGGCCGGGGCACACAAGTTCACCCGCGTGCAGGACGCATACTCGCTGCGTTGTGCCCCGCAGGTCCACGGCGCTGTGCGCGCCACGCTGGCCCACGCCGAAAACGTCGCGTCCATCGAACTGGCCTCGGCCATCGACAACCCCGTCGTCACCCCCGACGGCCGCGTCGAATCCAACGGCAACTTCCACGGCGCCCCGATGGGCTATGTGTTGGACTTCCTGGCCATCGCCGTCGCCGACCTGGCCTCCATCTCCGAGCGCCGCACCGACCGCTTCCTGGACACCGCCCGCAGCCACGGCCTGAACGCCTTCCTGGCCGATGACCCGGGAGTCGACTCCGGCCACATGATCGCCCAGTACACGGCTGCAGGCATCGTCTCCGAACTCAAGCGCCTTGCCGTTCCGGCCTCCGTGGATTCCATCCCGTCCTCCGCCATGCAGGAGGACCATGTCTCCATGGGCTGGCATGCAGGCCTCAAGCTGCGCAAGGCCATCGACGGTCTGGCCCGCGTGCTGGCCATCGAGCTGCTCACCAGCGCCCGGGCGCTGGACATGCGTGACGGCGGCCTGGCAACCAGCAAGTCCTCTCCGGTCATCACCGCGGTGCGCGAGGCAATCCGCACCAAGGTCGAGGGGCCTGGCACCGACCGCTTCATCTCCCCCGAAATCGAGTCGGTGTTCCAGCTGGTCACCGATGGTACGCTGCTCGCGGCCGCCAACGCCGCGGCCCCGAGCCCGCTGGCCTAGCCGCCTCCGCCAATCGACGAAGGACCATTCCCATGGATGCCCCACAACCCCTGTCTCTGTCCCCCGGCACCGTCATCGCCTACTCCGGGATCAGTCCCGCACCCTGGCGCAACGGCGGCGGGGTGACCCGGCAGATCGTCTCGGGGAAGTTGGGCGTCTTGGGAACCTTGGAAGCCGTTCCCGGCGACGGTTGGGACTGGCGGCTGAGCATTGCCGACGTGGAAAGCGAGGGGCCGTTCTCGGCATTTGCCGGGATGACCCGGATCCTGACTGTCATTGAAGGCGAAGGTCTGGCGATCAACATCGACGGGGTCGAGCAGCGGCTGGGCAGGTACGAGCCGCTGCAGTTCGACGGCGGTGCCGCCACCAGTTCGACGCTGCCTGCCGGGCCGATCAGGGACTTCAACCTGATTACCCGCAGCGGAACAGTAAACGGACAGATAGACATCGAGGAGCTGTCCCCGGAGCACCCGCGGAAGCTTTTCGCGGGCCAGCTCGGCGTGCTGCTTCAGGGCCGGGCACGGTTGTTGGCCGGCGAGTCCAAGCATCGGCCTCTGGAGCGCTACGACACCGTCGTCGGCGGCGGTGAAGATGCTCCCGCCATCACCGGCAGCGGCCTCCTGGCCGTGGTTTCGTTGCAAGAGGGCAGGCCGTAGAGGCACCGGGTCTTACACGTGGGTCCCGTCGCCAGACCGGGACCCGCCTTTTTCCCCGAAGTGCCACGGACGCCAATAATGGGTAGCATGCCGCTTTCCGCACTTCTTGGTTTCGCCGGGCTCTCGCTGGTGATTGTTCTTGCACCCGGTCCCGACACGTTTCTGTTGCTTCGCTACGCCCTGAACCGTCCCCGCAACGGCGTTGCAGCCGCACTGGGCATGATGGTTTCGATCATGGCCTGGGCAGCTCTGGCCGGTCTTGGCGTCGCCGCGTTGCTGCAGACCTACCCGGCCATCCACCAGGGAATCGCCGTAGTCGGCGGCCTGTACCTGCTCTATCTGGGGCTCGGTTCCTTCGTCAAGGCGCGGTTCTTGGCCGGAGCCACCGCTGCGACGGCCCGAACCACCACCAGATCCATCACCGCCGCGGGCACCACGGAATTCACGTTCATGCAGTCGGTCCGCGCGGGGGCGCTCTCCTCGGCGTTGAACCCGAAGCTCGGCCTGTTGTTCCTGGCCCTGATGCCGCCATTCATCCCTGCCGGTTCCAACATGTTGGTCTCCGCGTTGACGCTCGGCGCCGTGTTCGCGGTGATCGGCTTCGCTTATCTCATGCTGCTGACCTTCATCGCGGCCCGGGCCATGGCCTGGTTCAAGAGTCCGGCCGTCAGCATTTGGTTGGAACGTGTTTCCTCCGCGGCACTTGCCATCATGGGTGCCGTGGTGCTTGTCGGGGCATTCTCCTCGCACTAAGAACCGGTGGACTCCCCCTGCGGAAGTCAGCCGGCCGCCCGGTGGCATTTCGCGAATGGCTGCCGGACAGTGCCTACCCTGATAGTGGTTGGCATGCCGTTCTCCGCTCTTTTGGGATTTGCAGGGGTTGCTCTGGTGGTGGCGCTTTCCCCGGGGCCAGATACCTTCCTGCTGCTTCGATACGCCCTGAACCGCCCGCGCAACGGAGTGGCCTCCGCCATGGGCATGATGGTTTCGATCATGGGCTGGGCTGCCCTGGCCGGACTTGGCGTCGCGGCACTGTTGAAGACCTACCCGGCAATCCACCAGGGCATCGCCGTAGCCGGCGGCCTGTACCTGCTCTATCTCGGGCTGGGTCCCCTCATCACGGCCCGGTTCCTGGCCGGTGATACCTCAGCCACCGCCCGGATCGCCACCCGGTCGCTCGCCTCGAACGCCGGGGAATTCACTTTCCTGCAGTCGTTCCGGGCCGGCATGTTGTCCTCGGCGTTGAACCCCAAGCTCGGGCTGCTTTTTCTGGCCCTGATGCCGCCCTTTATCCCGGCCGGTTCCAACCTGTTGGGTTCTGCGTTGTTACTCGGCCTGGTGTACACCGTGATTGGATTCGCGTATCTCATGGCGCTCACCTTCGTCGCAGCCCGGGCCGTGGCCTGGTTCAAGACCCCCGCGGTCGGCGTCAGGTTGTAGCGCATTTCCTCTGCAGCGCTCGCCATCATGGGTGTTGTGGTGCTCGTCGGGGCCTTCCCTTCCCACTAAGCTCGATGCATGAGCCCGACAAATACTTCGCTGGTAACCGGCGCGATCATTTCCCTGGCAACCGCACCCAAGAAGCCGTGGGGCCAAGGACAAGGCCAAGTCCGCGATATCGCCACGGGCAGACTCGATGCCGACGGCACCTTGGTTCCCTATACCTCCAACGACTGGGACTGGCGCCTGAGCGTGGCTTCCATCGAAAAAGCCGGCGACTTCACGCCCTATGACGGTTTTGACCGCACTTTGACGGTGATCGCCGGAGAATTGCTCGAGCTCAGCATCGACGGGACCAAGCAGGCCGTCGAACTCTACCGGCCGCTGAAGTTCCACGGAGGCAGCGCCACCAGTGCCGCACTGCCCACCGGCGAGGTACTGGCCTTGAACCTCATCACCCGAACCGGCGCCGTGCGCGGCAATGTCAGAATCGTCGAGCTTTCCAAGAAGCGCGAGCAGCACCTCTTCGGCTCGCAGTTCGGCGTCTTGCTCCAGGGCAAGGCCGCTGCCCTCCAGGCCGGCAGCGAACGCGCGCTTGAACTGCGCGACACTGTCATCGGCGGCGAGGAAGACTCGCCGCGCATCAGCGGCCGCGGGTTCATGGCCGTGGTTTCCCTCGACCTACCCTGAGAATTACGGCAGGAAACCGGCCGCAGACTTGGCCGGGAAACCCGCCGAACCGGCCGGGAAATAGTCGATCATCCACAGAGATGCGACGAAGGCCAGCGTCTATGTCGGAGGGGTGCTCGGCACACAGTCCCTGCTTCTGCCGGCATCCCGGTGCCAGCTCAGCGACTGCCCCGGCGATTGACGGAGCAGCCTCACTGGCGTTCCTTGGACGCCATATAACGCCCGGGTAACGCCCTGAATGGATACTGCAAACACCTGGTTGTCATGGATCCTTCACCCCGGGCGGCATTCTTCGGAGACATGAATTGTAGGAGGAAGCAATGCCCATCGACGCCGCACTGTTTTCCGGCACGAAATGCTTCCGGCAACCGCTACGTCCGCGTCACCCGTGGCGACACCGGACCCGGCACCGTGGACCCCGGCTACCCGGCGCACATCTCCAACTGGGGCTGGCCCGGCAGCTTCGGTCAATAGGACCTGCCCATAGGCGGCCGGCGGGCAGACAGTCAACCAGCCAGGCGACACCGGCCACGACGTTGCGGTGGGTCCGGTTCCTCACCGTGGCGTTCGCCGTCCACCCCGTGGACACACCCGTGATCAAATACAGGAAATCGCCCTCGGCCATGGCCGCAGTGCGCGGCGGTGTCGACTTCGATGAGCCCGGGCCTCGCTCCATGGGCGTCCCGGACCAGCGGAACTCGATAGGGGCGCGCACCATCCACCCGGGCCGGGTCGATGGCAACGACGCCGACGGGTACCTTGCGGCCCGCAGCGCCTCGAGGTGCTGGTCGACCGTGGCCGCGGACGTGGCCACCAGCTCATCCCAGACCGGACCGGTGAGCAGCCCGGCCACGGGGCCGAGCTCGCTCAAGTGGACGAACCGCTCCAGCAGGTCCCCATCACCGCCACGAGGTATTTCCCGCACGGCTCGCCACACAGCCCGCAGGCGAGTTCGAACGTTTCTGCCGTCGTGTTTTCGGGGTTGTAAAAAGTGCAACCCTTTGAACAACACCTCTGAAGCAATGGAACGTCGCCACGCTGCCCACTACCCCGGGCTCTTGACCACGCGCCTCAACCGATACCTTCCGTTGGAGGAAAGGTCGACGCGCAGTGCTCGGACAACACTTTGGACGGTCGCTCTCGGAGACATGGGGCAATGCCTGGAAGAACCGGCGCCGCGGCCCGAGGTCCCCGTTCTGGATAACGTCGCCGAGCCGCCATCCCAGCCCTGAATGCCCAAATGAGACACTGGTTTGACGAACTCGCATTCGGGCGCCGCTGCCGACCATTTGATCGGGCAGGCATTCCCTACCCTCACCCTGTCGGCAACCACCGGGGAAACAATCTCACCGGCCGAATTCTCGATCGGTTCATTCGTGCTGTTCATCTACCCGCGGACAGGGCGGCCCGATCGCGTCGAACCACCCGAGTGGTCACTTGTCCCATGGGCAAAAGGATGCGCGCCGGAATCCTGCGAATTCCGCGATCTTTCGGCGGACTACGCGGCCATCGGGTTCCGCATCTACGAACTCTCAAACCAGGACACCGGATACCAGTGCGAGGCCGTGAGCCGTTGGCACCTGTCCTACCCGTTGCTCTCGGACCCAGGGTTCTCATTGTCTGCGGCGTTGGGCCTGCCGACGTTCGAGTTCGAAGGCGACCGGATCCATGTGCGCAGCACCCTTGTCGTCCAGAACGGCACGATTACTCACGCGCACATCGGCGTCACCGAGGCAGCATCACACCCACGGTCGCTCCTTGCCCAACTCCAAGTCGGCCGATGACGCCTCGAAGCCGCCGCGGCATCGAAGGAAGCGTCGCGTCAACCCGTTGCCATGGCGACGCCTTTGCAGGAGGCGGTTCCCCGGCAGGGATTACCCTGGCACGGATCCCGTGATTCATTCAACAGTTGCCGCCCCGTTGCCCAGAAATGGCGCCGGTGGATTATCTCTCTGCTGCGGGCGCTTCGCCTCCCGGGCTTAGGTCCGCTTTTTGGCGCGATCCGGCTACTATGCGTTTTTCAAAACGTCTGTCATACTCCGCAATTCGCGGTCAACTACCGACATGTCGAATGTAACAAACAAAAATTTTCTCGAATACCTGCAACCGGTCAGGGATCTGCGGGCGCGACTCGTGAGCGAGCGGCCAAAAAATGGGCACAGACCCCTTGTTGAACCGCATCGTTACTAGTCGGAATGGAGTTAATAAAAACAGTGCACTTTATGGCTTCGTTCGGTTCAGCTCTTCAGTATCACACTCAGATGGGAACGAAAATCCGGCTGGCGTGAAAGTCAACCGCTTTACGTCAGAATGAGACGCACGACACGGTCATCTGGGGTACACGCGTTGTTCACTGAATCACACTATGTTGGCTGGACTTGAAGATGGAAACGTCGAACCCGAACCGGTCGATCTGCGGCACCCGCCACAGATGACATTCGGGGGAGGTTGGATTTCACCTGATTGCCGGGATTCCGGTGCAATCCGCTTAGACGCGGAAAGCGCCACTCCCCGGCAGTCCGGAGTTGCCCGCCTCCGCAAGATTCGGTGTTCTCCCAATGGAAGGAGTATGACATTGACCGCACGTGCGAACAAGGCCACTAAGAAGATCGGCCAGCCGAGTCAGATCACCAAGATTGTGGCTAAATCCACGGCTTCCAAGAACACAGTTGCGGGAGGCTCTACCTCGGCAAAAACCGCAGCGGCCTCCCAGCCGGTGTCCGCGACCTCCCGTGATGTTTCCGAAGTAGCGGCCAAAGAAGTAGCGGCCAAACCAACCATGGCTGCGCCTACGGCAACAAAGCCTGTAGCTGCGGCAGCCGCACCTACAGCCGCTCCATCGACCCAAGCCACCGCCACGAAGCCCGTGACGAAGGCAACCTCTACAGCGACCAAGACGGGCCCCGTAGCGACTACGGCTGCGACGACCGCAACAGAGAAGCCGGCCGCGGCATCCGCGGCCACAACCGCTCCCTCGGCCCAAGCCACCGCCACGAAGCCTGCAGCGAAGGCAACCGACACCGCGACCAAGACGAGCCCCGTAACGCCTACGGCTTCGACGACCGCAACAGAGAAGCCGGCCGCGGCATCCGCGGCCACAACCGCTCCCTCGGCCCAAGCCACCGCCACGAAGCCTGCAGCGAAGGCAACCGACACCGCGACCAAGACGAGCCCCGTAACGCCTACGGCTGCGACGACCGCAACGGGAAAGCCGGCCGCAACAACCACGGCCACAACCACTCCCACGGCCCAAGCCACCGCCGCAAAGCCCGCAGCGAAGGCAACCGACACCGCGACCAAAACGGGCACGACAACGACGGGAAAGCCGGCCGCAGCAACCACTCCCTCCGTCCAAGCCACCGCCGCGAAGCCCGCAGCGAAGGCAACCGACACCGCGACCAAGACGGGCACGGCAACGACTGCGGCCGCGACGACGGCCGCGACCGTGAAAACGGCCAACGCTGCGACCAAGCCGGCCGCTGCAGCCACCACGTCTTCCCTGTCCACCCCGGCTGCGGCCGAGAAGCCGGCCGAGAAAACCCCCGGTACCGCCACCAAGCCGGCTACCGGACAGAAGCCGGCCGCGATTGCGGAAAAGCCAGTGGCAGTTTCCGCCCAGACACCCGGCACGAAGCCGGCAGCCAAGACCGCGGCCAAGACCGGCGTCGCGGACGTTGCCGCACCGGCCGAAAAGCGTGTGGCCTCGGAGCCCATGCCGCGCGCGACCCCGACCGGTCCCGAGGCACCCGAGGCAACCATCGGCACCGATGCAGCCTTCGCCTCCACGGCACCGGCGGTCACCCACCCGCAGAAGCTGCGCAACATCTCCGAGGTCCGCCACTTCTTCCGCACCAACGACGTGCCCGTCTTCTTCATCGGCGCAACCCCGTTCAACCTGCTGGGCCTGGATCGCTGGGTGCGGAACTTCACCTACGTCAGCTACTACAACGCCTGGGACGGGGCCCACCCGCGGGTCTTCACCCCCGCGCACAAGCCGTACCGTGAATTCGAATCGGGCGAGGAGATCAACAACTGGTTGCTGCTCAACGCCGAGGTCCGGGCCCGCATGGCCAGGGACCTGCGTCCGGGCGTGCGCCCGAAGGTCGCCATGGTCTTCTTCAACGAGGAAACCGAGCAGATCTGCAACGAGCTTGGGTACGACCTGATCCTGCCGTCGGCAGAGCTCCGCCGACGGCTGGATTCCAAGATCATCACCACCCAGCTCGGCAACGAGGCCGGTGTGCCGTCCGTGCCCAACGTCCTGACCAAGGGAAGCGACTGGACGACCCTGCGCCAGGAGGCCGACAAGGCCGGGCTCGGGAACGAACTGGTCGTCCAGACCCCCTACGGGGATTCGGGCAAGACCACGTTCTTCATTGCCAACGAGGCCGAATGGGACAAGCACGCCGAGGAGATCGTCGGCGAGGAAATCAAGGTCATGCGCCGGATCAACAACCTGGCGGTTGCTGTCGAGGCAGTGCTCACGCGTTCGGGCACCGTGGTGGGCCCGTTCCTCGCCGAGCTGGCGGGTCACAGCGACCTCACCCCGTACCCGGGCGGCTGGTGCGGCAATGAAATGCACCCCGATGTCCTCACCGCCTCGCAGCGCGCCCGTGCCATGGAGCTTGTCCAGCGCATGGGCGACCGGCTGGTCGTGGAGGGCTACCGCGGCTTCTTCGAGGTCGACGTGCTGGTGGACCTCGACACCGACGAGGTCTACCTGGGCGAGCTGAACCCGCGCATTTCCGGGGCCAGCGCCATCACCAACGTGACCGCCGGAGCCTACGCCGACGTCCCGCTGTTCCTCTTCCACCTGCTCGAATACATGGACGTGGACTTCGACCTGGACGTCAACGAGATCAACGAGCGCTGGGAGGCCCTCTCGGGGGCCGACGTGTGGAGCCACATGATCATCAAGGAAACCTCGGACAGGGTCGAACTGCTCACCGCGACCCCGGCCACCGGCCTGTACTACCTGGATGCCACGGGCGCCCTGGTCTTCAACGGGGCGGCCCTTGACTGGCACCTGCTGCAAAACGAGTCCGAGGCGTTCTTCCTGCGCGTCTACGGGCCCGGCGACTACCGCTGGAAGGGCGCCGACCTGGGAATCCTGGTCACCAAGGGCCGGCTGCAGATCGACAGGAACGGGACCTCGCAGCTGAGCATCAGGGCCAAGCACTTCATCGACTGCATCAGGTCCGGATTTGTCGGGCTGCCTTTGGATGGGGCGGTGACGGCCGACTATGCCGTGGGTGCCGGGGTTAAAACCCCGGGGTAGGGCCCGGATCAGGCAACGCCGCAACACTGCGGCAATGGAAAGGCTGCGAAGTAGCAGCATCGAAAGCGCCATGGCGGTGCAGCAGCGCAATGCTGCACCGCTGTGGCCACGGAACGGAGCATTAGTGGACGGCACGAACCTGGATCACCTCCCACCGGGGGTGGACATGAAAAACTGGCAGATGCCCGAGAACCTGCGTTGGTCCTTTCAGCACATCGCCGATTTCCTGCCCACCTCGGTGATCTCGCGGGGGCAGGGGCTGGCCGTGGCGCTGCCCGCCGCATACCGCGATCTGGATTCGATCACGGTGCCGGGCACCGAGCCGGACGGGGAGGACTCGAGCGTGGGGTCGGTCATGGGCGCCACGGACACCGACGGGTGGATGGTGCTGCACCGCGGAAGGGTGCTCAACGAGGCGTACTTCGGCGAGATGGGGGCCAATACGTCGCACCTGCTGATGTCGGTGAGCAAGTCGCTCATCGGCGCGGTCGCCGGTGCGCTGGCCGATTCCGGGGTGTTGGACCCCGCAAAGCCGCTGACCGCGTACGTACCGGAGCTGGCCGACACCGGTTATGCCGAGGCCACGGTGCGCGACCTGCTGGACATGCGCTCGGGCATCGGGTTTTCCGAGAACTACCTGGATCCGTTCGCCGAGGTGCGGATGCTGGAGGAGGCGATCGGCTGGGCACCGCCGGCCGCCCCCGGGCCCGTCGGCCTCTACCCGTACCTGATGACGCTGCGGCAAAAGACCGCCCATGGCGGGGCCTTCGAGTACCGTTCCTGCGAGGCGGACATGCTCGGGTGGATCTGCGAGGCTGCTTCCGGGGAGTCCATGCCCGAGCTGATGTCCCGCGTGTTGTGGGGCAGGATCGGCGCCGAATCCGATGCCACGATCGGCATCGACCAGTTCGGCACCGGGATGTTCGACGGCGGGATCAACGCCACGCTGCGCGACCTGGCCCGTTTCGGGTCGCTGTTCCTGGACGGCGGGCGAGCGCTTAACGGCGAGCGGGTGCTCTCCGAGGCATGGGTCGGGCAGACGCTCGAGGGGGCGCCGGATTCCCGCGAGGCCTTCTCCAACAGCCCGGGCGACAACCGGATGCCCGGCGGGATGTACCGCAACCAGATGTGGTTCCCGTACGCGGGCAACGACGTGGTGCTCTGCCTGGGTATCCACGGGCAGATGATCTACATCAACCGGCCCGCAAAGATGGTGGGGGTGAAGCTGTCCAGCTGGCCGCTGCCGCAGGACGCCGCCAAGCTCTTTGCCACCCTGCGGGCCTTCGACTCGATCGCCGCAACCCTGGAATGAGCGGTTCCGTTTTTACCCCACGGGCGGTTGGCCGTCTCCTCCCGACCCGCCCGTGGGTGGTCGCTGTCTGTTCCCGGCGATCCCGAATCTCTTACTGGCCAACTGACGTCCGGCTCGGACGCACCCTAGAATCGGAGCAGCCGTGAAGGCCCCCGCAGTGAAACTTGATGACGAATACCCAACCCCCAGCAACGTCTGGAGGCTGCGCACCGACGCTTGGGAATACCTCGGCTATGCGGCCAAGCAGCTGCACGGCATCACCGACCCCACCCAGGCCGAAAACGGCTTGATCTCCGAGGTCCGGCGCCAGCTGCGCGTCCTGGAGGCCGTCGAAACCTATTGGGCGGTTCCGGGCAGCGCGTACGTGGCGGCGCTTCGTGCGCGGATCGAGGAAAACGACCACGCCGCGGCCCTGGCCCTGGTCGAGGCCGTGACCCGCGGTTTTGCGCGCTTCGACCCCGAGCCCGAGGACCACGCGGCGGATCAGGATTCCCCCGCCCGTGTCCTGGAACCGGCCAGGCCGGGGGCGCCGGACCCGCGGCCGCGCTTCGAGGTACTGGTCATCGACGACATGTCCGAGACGCTGCGCGAGGATGTCGTCGCCGAGATGCTCCGCCAGCGCCGGAACACCGACGCCTTCGCCTACGACGTGAACGTGGTGCCGAGCCTCGAGGACGCACTCATCGCGGTGCTCTTGAACCCCACCATCCAGGCCTGCATCCTGCGCCCCGGCTTTTCCGTGCCGACCCGGCACCGGCCGAGTGACGACCTGCGCAAATACCTCGATGCCCTGATCGACCCCGGCGTTGCGGTTTTCCCGCCCAGGGAACGGATCCTGAGGCTGGCCGACCTGCTCAAGGAGCTGCGCCCGGAGCTGGACCTGTACCTGGTGGCCGACGTGTCCATCGAAGAGCTTGCCGGGTCCTCGAGCCGGAGATTCAACAGGCTCTTCCGCCGCGCGGAGTCCATGGAGCTTCACCTCTCGCTGCTGCGGGGCGTGGCCGAACGCTTCAAGACCCCGTTCTTCGACGCCGTGCAGCACCACAGCCGCAAGCCCGCTGCGGTCTTCCACGCGCTGCCGATCTCCCGCGGCGGCTCCGTGGTCAATTCCAGGTGGATCAAGGACATGGGCGAATTCTACGGCCTGAACCTGCTCCACGCGGAAACCTCCGCCACCTCCGGCGGGCTCGACTCGCTGCTGGACCCGCGCAGCTCCATCAAGGGCGCCCAAGAGCTGGCGGCGCGCGCCTTCGGGGCCCGGCGGACGTACTTTGTCACCAACGGCACCTCCACCGCCAACAAGATCGTGCACCAGTCCATCGTTGCCCCGGGCGACGTGGTCATCGCGGACCGCAATTGCCACAAGTCCCACCACTACGCGCTCATGCTCGCCGGCGCGCAGGTCGCCTACGTGGACGCCTACCCGCTGGACGAGTACTCCTTCTACGGCGCCGTGCCGCTGAAGACCCTCAAGGGCATGCTGCTTGACTACCGCCGTGCGGGCCGCCTCGACGAGGTCAAGATGGTCACGCTGACCAACTGCACCTTCGACGGCATCGTCTACGACGTCCAGCGCGTGATGGAAGAATGCCTGGCCATCAAGCCGGACCTGGTCTTCCTCTGGGACGAGGCCTGGTTCGCGTTCGCCGGGTTCCACCCCATCTACCGGCGGCGCACCGCCATGGCCGCGGCCGGGGCCCTCGAGGCCAACTTCAAGGATCCCGAATACATTGCACGCGCCAAGGCCCAGCGGGAGGCACTCTTCGACCCCGAGACCGGCCAACCGGTCGACGACCAGGCGTGGCTCTCCACCAGGCTGCTGCCCGACCCGGAGACGGCCAGGTTGCGCGTCTACGCCACGCAGTCGACGCACAAGACGCTGACCTCGCTGCGCCAGGGGTCGATGATCCACGTCTTCGACCAGGACTTCAGCCACCTCAACGAGGTGACCTTCCGCGAGGCCTACATGACCCACACCTCCACCTCGCCGAACTACCAGATCCTGGCCTCGCTGGACATCGGCCGGCGCCAGGCCGAGCTGGAGGGCTACGAGCTGGTCCAGCGCCAGGCCTACCTGGCCCAGTCCGTGGCCCGGATGGTGGCGCGCCATCCGCTGCTGAAGAAGTACTTCCGGGTGCTCAACACCCACGACCTGATCCCGGAGGAGTTCCGCACCACCCGCAGGCCCATGCCGCTGCAGGACGGGATCGCCGCCATGGACGAGGCCTGGCGCACCGACGAGTTCGTGGTGGACCCCAGCCGGCTCACCCTGCACATTGGGCGGACCGGGGTGGACGGCGACACCTTCAAGCACAAGTACCTGATGGACCTGCACGGGATCCAGGTCAACAAGACCTCGCGGAACACCGTGCTGTTCATGACCAACATCGGCACTTCGCGCAGTTCGGTGGCCTACCTCATTGACGTGCTGGTCAAGCTCGCCGAGCGCTTTGAGCGCGAACGGGCCGACTTGAGCCCGCTGGCCCTGGAAGCGCGCACGGAGAAGATCGCGGCATTGATCGGCACTCCGCCGCCGCTGCCGGACTTCAGCCGCTTTGCCGATCGGTTCCGCAGCGACGGCCAAACGATCGACGGGGACATCCGCGCGGCGTATTTCACCACCTACAAGACCGGCAGTTGCGGCTACCTGATGCCGCACCAGTTGGCCGATCGTGTCCTCGCCGGGGACGAGGTGGTTTCCGCCGGGTTCGTGACACCCTACCCGCCGGGGTTCCCGATCCTCGTGCCGGGGCAGGTCGTCACCAAGGAGATCCTCTCCTACATGGAGGCCCTCGATACCCGCGAGATCCACGGGTTTGACCCGAACCTGGGGTACCGGATCATCAACGAGCTCCCGGTCCGCACGGCCGGGGCCTGAGGCTTCCGGCCTGAGGCGATCCGCATGGGGCATCGATTTGGGGGCGGATGCCCCATGCGGACGTGTTCTCAAGCCCGAGGCCGGACCACCAGGACGGGGCAGGCTGCGTGGCGCACACATTGCTCGCTCACGGAGCCCAGCAACATTCCCGTGAAACCGCCGTGCCCGCGGGTTCCAACCACCAGCATTCGGGCATTCCGCGAGTGCTCGATGAGGCTCTTGGCGGGAGGTGCGTGGACGGGCTCGTAGGCCACCTGGACCTTGTCGAACTTTTCGACGGTGCCCTTGAGGGTGAGAATCATTTCCTCGCGCACCGCGGTGGTGTACTCGTCAAACGAGGACACGTAGCCGTATTCCCATTTGGCCGGCTTTGGTGCAGTCAGGATCGACCAGGATCGGACCACGACGACGGGTGCGGAGAGTTCCGCTGCGAGCTCCATGGCCATGGTGAATGCATGGCTTGCGCCCTTGGATCCGTCATGGCCGACAACGATGCTGTTGCTCGATGCCGGTTCCGGCAGCGGATTTGTACTATTAAACGTGTTTTCGTTGTTCATTGCGTTTCTCCTTGGTGGTTGTGCTGGCGGGCGTTCGGGTTGGTCGGAGGCTCCACGCACCTGGGGCGACGCTATCGATCCAAGAACTCCTTGTGTTGCCGGTGGGCCTCTGTGATCTGTCCGCGGATCCGGTCGATGTCCTTGGCCTTGTTGCGGTATTTCAGGTCCATTTCCAGGATCTGCGCCTCTTCCCGGGTCAGTAGCCGGTAGATCCGCTCTCGCTCGGCGGGATCGGCCGTGTAGTCAAGGTCCAGGTAGTCAATCGCATGCCGGCGGGCGTTGTTGATGGCATTCTGGGCCTTGCCCGCCTTGCTCAGCAACGAGGCCACGACGGTAACGCTGAGCACCCCGATGATCACGCCCAGGGACAGGTCGGTGCTGATTTCGACGACCGGGACAGGCTCGCCGCCGTTGATGAACGGCAAGTTGTTCTCGTGAAGGGCATGCAGCACGAGCTTGACACCGATGAACGCCAAGATCGCCGCCAGGCCGTATGAGAGGTAGATGAGCCGGTCCAGCAGCCCGTCGATCAGGAAATACAGCTGGCGCAGCCCCATCAAGGAGAAAGCCGTTGCGGTGAAGACAATGTAGACATTCTGGGTCAGCCCGAAGATCGCGGGAATGGAATCCAGGGCGAACAGGATGTCGGTGCCACCGATCGCCAGCATCACCAGCAGCATGGGCGTGAGCGCCTTCTTGCCGTTATGCATGGTGAACAGCTTGTCACCGTCGAAGTGGCTCGTGGTGTGGAAGTACCGCATGGCCAAGCCGACCATGACGTTGTCCGTTTGTTCCTGGTTGTGGGCACCGGGCCTGATCAGATTGCCTGCGGTCACCAGCAGGATCAGCCCAAAGATGTAGAACACCCAGGCGAAGGAGTTGATCAGTGCCGCGCCCAGGAAGATGAACCCTGTCCGCGCAATCAACGAAAACACTATGCCGAACAACAGCACCTTCTGCTGGTCCTCGCGGGGAACCCTGAAGCTCGCAATGATAATCAGGAAGACAAAGAGGTTGTCCACGGAGAGCGCTTTCTCCGTGATGTACCCGGCAAAGTACTCCGACCCCATGGTGCCGCCGCCGATGAGCATGACCAGGACCCCGAAGAGCACAGCGATGCCCACGTAGATGGAGGACCACACCGCAGCTTCCTTCAGCGTGGGAACGTGCGCCTTGCGGATGTGGAAGAGGTAGTCGAATGCGAGCAGCGCCAGAATGACGACGATGGTGATGCCCCAGATGAGGGGCGATACGGTCATGTGACCCTGCTTTCATCAGGCCGCGGCAACTAACCCAAGGCGTTTTGTCGCGTGACCACGGCCCGGAGCGGCAGTTTTGGCTTCAGAAGCTCCATTTCCTGTTTGGGCGGCTTCCGGGGCCTTGCGGTTCTCGGCCTCACCAATGACAAGCAGCGAAATGTAGCCGATGTGCTCAAGCTATCGTCACTATGTAGGTACATGGTAGCCCCTTGGTCCGTGGTACGTCTTCGGCTTTGTTGCGCCAGCCGCGGTCCGAGATCGCCGGGCAGCGAATCCTGCCGAACCCCGCCGGTCCAGAGTTTGGGGTAGCCCAAGAGCGATTCCCGGGATTAATGCCCCGGTGCTGTCCGCCTGGCCTCAGGCTTGGACGCCCGATCCCAGACAGGCCGACACAGAACCGGGACCCCTGATCGTCGAGTCGGTGCCGCCGTCCCATCCCTGTAGGGAATCGGGGCCAAGGCCCCGCCGAACGGCAAACCACCAGGATCGATTTCGGGAGTCCCGGCCCACATGAATGTTTCTAGCCTGGCGTTTTCATGAGCTGCGGATGTCATTAAGCGTCTTCAACGACGAAAAGGTGAGCTGAACTGGGAAAATAGAGGTAACCACACCTTTTATCCACCCAAATCAGGACTCACCTTTTCGATGATCAATACTACCCGCGTTTTCCCGTCCGTTCCGGCGGCTTTGACCGGCCAGTCACTGGTTTCCCACGCCGGGTTGAACGTGCTGACGTCCTTCCTGGATGCGACCGGTTTCGGCGCCTTGTGTGAGGACCGCTTCTCCCAGTTCGTCCCCGAACGAGCCATCCACCGCCCGGGCCGGATCCTTGGTTCCCTGGCGGTGATGCTCGCCGGCGGCGGGGAACACGTCTCGGACCTGGACGTGCTGCGCAACAGCCCCGGACTCTTCGGCCAAGTGCCGTCGAACGCGACCGTGTCCCGCTTCGTGGAGCGTGCCGCCGACCAACCCGAGGCGTTCGCCCACGGCTTTTCCACCCTCGGCCGGCGGTTGCGTTCCCGGATCTGGGCGGCGGCCGGATAACGGAACCCCGCCGCGTTGGCCACCCGGCTGGACCCACTGGTGATCAACATCGATATGCCCCTGGTGACCGCACATACCGAGAAGGAAAATAGCGCAGGCACCTACAAGGGCGGGTACGGGTTCGCGCCCATGATTGCCTCGGTGGATTACGGCAAGGAGAACGGGACCGGGGAGATCCTGGCCGCGATGCTGCGCCCGGGCAACAAGGGTGCGAATTCGGCGAAGGACCACATCACCGTCCTGGCCGAGGCCTTGGCGCAGCTGCCCGATCAGATGCACGACGGGCAGGGCAACCTGGCCGCCGAGAGGATCCTGGTGCGCACCGACAGCGCCCGGGGCCTCCCGCGAATTCCCGCACCACCTGCACTTCTTGGGACTGCAGTTCTCCACCTCGTTCGCGCTGCCGGTGCCCAACGAGCGTTTCATCGGCTGGATCAATGACAAGGAACACGGGGAGCAGGCACTGGACCAGCACGGGAACCAGCGACACAACGCGTGGGTCATCGACGCGACCAAGGTCATCGAGCTCAAGGACTACCCCGAAGGAACGTGCCTGTATTTGCGGGCCGAACCCTTGCATCCCGGGGCGAAGGTCTCGCTCTTCGACGTCGACGGGCACCGCGTCACGGCGTTTCTCACCAATGCCCCGCGCTACAACGTCGCATTCCTCGATGCCCGCCACCGCGCCCGGGCCAGGTGCGAAAACCGCATCAAGACCCTCAAGAACGCAGGCCTGGGAAAGCTGCCATTCAAGGCGTTCGCGGCCAACCAGCTCTGGGCCAACCTGGCCGTGCTTGCGGTGAACCTCGTGTCATGATGCAACTCGCCGTCCTTCCGGCAGGCCACGTTGCCGGGGTCTGGGACATGAAGCGGTGGCGGTACAAGCTGTTTTCGATCGCCGGGAAACTCATCAGCAGTGCCCGGCGGCAAAGGCTACTGGTCCCCGAATCCGTGCCCGAATCACACCTCTACAGCACACTCATCGAAGGAACCACAAGGTTGCGAAACCGCTGGCGCAACGGCCACCTCGCGACATGAACACCTGCCCCGCCGCACGCCCCTCGAAAAGAAAGAAACCCCTTTTCGGGAGATGGAACCCGGCGCCCATGCCAGCGACATGGCCATCTTTGCGTGCTCGGAAAGCAGGCAGGCCGCGGATCCCGGGAAAATCACGGAATCGGCGGCCTGCAGGCATTCGATGAAAAATTGAGGCTAGAGCGCTCCTCCGGCGGCCTCCGGAGTCCCCCCATCCCCTGCGGGTGCGCCATGGCCGCCTCCGTGATGGTGATGATGGTGTCCCCCTTGTTGGCCGGCGTCGCCCACCCGCTCGCGGGCAAGGAACGTCTCGACATCGAAGAGGTTGTCCGCCCGGCGGGCGACGTTGAGCAGCGTGGACATCGAGGCGACCTCCTCGATCTGCTCCTTGAGGAACCACAGCATGAATTGTTCACCCAAGGGGTCGTTTTCCGCCCGCGCCGCAGCAAAGAGTTCCTTGATGCGGTCCGTGACCTCAAGCTCCTGTGCAAGGGCAAGGACCAGTGGTTCCTCAGCGGATTCGAAGTCGTTCCGGACGGGTTCGATTCCGGGAATGGTGATCTTGATGCCGCGGTCCAAGATGTAGCGGACCATCATCATCGCGTGGTTGCGTTCCTCGAGCGACTGGCGGTAAAAGTGCTTGGCAAGCCGGGGAAGGTCTTGCCCGTCATACCAGGCTGCGATGGCAATGTACTGCTGGGAGGCCGCGAACTCGTTGCCAACCTGGCGGGTCAGCAGCTCGTTGAACTGCGTGCTCATGGTGCTCTCCTCTGGTGGATGTTCATGGGAGTGGACCTGGGGCGCCAAGGTCTTGCTGGGTCCGGGGCAGCCGGAGGACCTATTATGAGCGTCCTCTCCTTCGACTCTCCGCGTCAAGATCCCCGCCTCGGCCGGCTCCGGACAAAGCGCCGAGCGGCCCTCCGTGCGGGCTCGGGAACCCTTAAAAGAGGGACGCTCGACGGGGAGCTGCACGATGCGCGGGCTCGACTTGGTCCGGATACCTTGCGCGGTCGGGAGGGTTGACTATAGACATTCATCGCTTAAGCCTTGGGTTTGCTCCGCGACGGTCATGCGCAACGGCGACGTCGAAGCCAGCGCAACCGGGCAAACGCAGGCAGTAAGTGCATTTGGCCCTGTTTCTTCGGCGAGCAGTTCGGCGTGTCCAGGGGGCTTCCCGTGGCGAACCCGATGGCCGCCGGCTGCGGTCCGCAGCAAGCCTCGGATTTCAGCTCCGGTTCCCCACAGCCGGAGGCGGATGGACGGCAAATTCTCTCCACGCTCGATACATCGACGAAGATCGATGTATCGAGTATTGTTGCGCATATCGACGATTTCCAATCGCCCGTATGGGGCCGAATGAAGGCTAGGGAAGGCGCATGCCCACACCGAGTGCCACAGAAACCAGCGAGGAAACTCCCATGGCTTCCAGCAGTGAAACGGAATCCCTGTGCTGCGTTCCGTCGATTGGTCAGGAATCCCTGCTTGGAACGGAAGCTGAAGCCTTGGCCGCACGATTCAAGGCGTTGGCCGATCCGAACCGCCTGCGCATCCTCTCCATCGTCTCGACCAGTCCCGAAGCGGAGACCTGCGTCTGCGACCTGTCCGAACCGTTGGACTTGGGCCAACCCACGGTTTCCCACCACCTGAAAATCCTGGTTGAGGCGGGGTTGCTCAACCGTGAAAAGCGTGGGGTCTGGGCCTACTATTCGTTGGTGCCCGGCGCACTGGAATCCCTGGCCGCAATCCTGACCCCGAAGCCACAACCATGAGCGCCAGTTCGCCGGCGGCACCTCAGCCTGCCGTCTTGTTTGTCTGCGTCAAGAATGGCGGCAAATCCCAAATGGCCGCCGGCCTCATGAAGTTCGAAGCCGGCAATGACATCACCGTCACGTCGGCCGGCACCAAGCCCGGAACTGCCATCAACCCACTGTCGGCCGAGGTCCTGAAAGATTTGGGCATCGATATCAGCGCGGAAAAGCCGAAGGCGCTGACGGAAGAGAACATGCGGAGCGCCGGGCTCGTGATTGTCCTCGGAACCGAGGCCGAAGTTCCCGCCGTCGAAGGCGTCGAGATTGAAATCTGGGATACCGACGAACCAAGCCTGCGCGGCATCGAGGGACGCGCCCGCATGGAGTTGGTCCGCGATGACATCCACGCGCGCGTCAAAGACCTCAAGCACCGCATGCTCGCTTAGCACCAACTCCGCATGCGGCGTTTCCCACCTGTTTTGAATTGCTCCCCCATGCGCCCAGGCACGTCCGGCGCCATGGCGGAGTTCGTCGGTTTTCTCGCCATCCGGATATTGGCACCAACGATCACCATCCCCTGCTTACGGGGGCGGGTGCCGGATTGCGTTCCACAGCCAACGGAACAGTGCCACCGGCGCACTTGGGACAAGAGCAGTGTGCCCGGACCATGGGCCACCTTGCCCCGCCTTCCTTTCTCGCCCAGGCAGTAGCGCCCATGATCAGTTCGGGGCTCTTCCGCAACGCGGGGCTCGGAAACACCTTGGCGGCTCTGGGACTTTTTATGTTTCCGGCCTTCGCATTGGCCATCTGGCTGATGCTTCTTCATCACGGCATACGAAGGGCCGCGGACACAGCGGCGGAACCCGCGGAATCCAGCCTCAGTGCTTCCCCTTCTTAGGGGCGGCCGGAACCACCAAAACCGGCAGGTGCTGGTGCACGGTGAGGTGAGATGCCGTGGCCCCGTTGAGCATCTGGGAAACGTGCGCCCCGAACGTGGGCTCCCTGGTCCCGACGATAATCATTGAAGCCTGCGTCTCAGACGCCAGGCGCGCCAGCGCCTTCCAGATCTCGCCCGCGAGGATTCGCAAGCTCCACGTGGCGGCGCTGTCCGACATCTGGGTTTCTATATTGGAGAGGATCTCCATTGCATCTGCGGTCATGTCCTCGTCGACATCGCGTGGATGCAACGATTGGTCCCTGATGTCTTCCTTGAGGTTCCATTCCGTCAGATAGCTGTTGGGTTCCACATAGGCGTAGATGATGGCACGATCAAGCTGCCGGGCAAGCACCGACGCCTGGGCGATGACCTCTGGATGTTGTTTGGGAATGACCCCCACAATCAGTGGCCCCCACGCGTCCGCACCATTCGAGGACATGTCTACCCCTAACTCCTCCGGAAGGCCCTATGCCGTTCCGGTTTCAGGATGACCGAGAAAGGCCGCGGGCGGAAGTACCCGAGGTTCCCTTGGCTGTAGGCCGGAGACCACATGGTGCCGGCTCCCGGAACTGCGAGTGTGCGCACTTTCCAACGCCTCCAACTCCCGAAGCGGACACCGGCGAACGTCAGGCCTGAAGCCGACGCACGAAGTCCCCGGCCCCGGGTCCGTCCAGCTCCCGCGGATCCACAGCCCTTCCGGACACGGCCAGAAGCAACGCGATAGCCCGGCCCGTGACCTCGGGCCCCGAACCATGCACGAAGTCCGCATCGGCGGCAACCAACCGCCAGCCAGCTGCCATTTCCTTGCCGCCGCCCATCTTCACGGTGGTGTTCACTTGGTAGGCCAGGGCCTTGGCGACTTCGCCTGCCGGATATTCCCGGTCAATGCCCAAGGGGCGCCTGATATCTTCGCCGTGTACGAACGACTCGACGAGGCGGGTGGCCAGCGCAGCGGGCGGCGTGGACGTCAGCGGCAGGACGGCACCGAATTCGGCCAACGTCCGGCTGGGATCTCCCCTCTTCTCCCGTGCCACCCCGACGGCATTGTCACGATCGAAATCGAACCCGGCGGCGACCATGCGGCGCACAAAACCAAGGCGAGTGGTCCGCGCCGAATCGATGAGGTGCGCCAAGACATCGTGGACGTCCCAGCCGGGACACAGTGACGGCGTCTGCCACTGCTGCGGCTCCAGCACCTGCAGGTCCTCGAACAGTGCGCGACGTTCGCCGTGCACCACTGGCCAAACGGAAGTTGGAGGCAATCGAGTCATGCTGCCACTCAACCAGCTGGAGGCGACGGTTTACAAGAACCGATGGCGCGGTCCTGCAGCCGACCCGTCAAGCATGATGGGCGCCGTGCCCGCCCGCCGGCGCGTGGAGAACGCCTGAAAACGCTGAGAATCTTCCCTCTTGCGCGATCGCTATTCAGTGTTACTATTTAGTGGTAGTTAGCAATACTGAGTAGCAATAGGGAGAGTTCCATGGGCAAGCAGTCGACAGAGATGCTCAAGGGCACGCTCGAGGGCATTGTCCTCGCGATCCTGGCCGTGCGGCCGGCATACGGCTATGAAATCACGGCCCGGCTCCGCGACCAAGGGTTCTCCGACATCGTCGAGGGCACCGTCTACGCCCTGCTGGTCAGGGTCGAGCAGCGCGGCCTCGTCGACGTCGAGAAGGTCCCCTCGGAGAAGGGGCCGCCACGCAAGGTCTACTCGCTGAACGCACTGGGCGGCGAGTACCTCGAAGAGTTCTGGAGGAATTGGAGCTTCCTCGCGGAACGGATCGAACAGCTCCGCCACCACATTGAAAACCCGCAGGAAGAAGGAAAATAGCCATGGCAGCAAAATGGATCGAGCTGGTCACCGGGTCGTTCGAGGACAAGAAGCGCTGGCGCCAATACAAGGCCCGCAAGGAAGCGCTCCCCACGAGCTACCGGACCGCGATCGACGGGATCGAGCGCTACTTCATGTACGCCGGATCGATCGTCAAGGGCGATGTCATGATGCAGATGCTCGAGGACCTCGGCGACCTGATCGAGGGCGCCGCGGCCGACGGCACCCCGATCCGCGACATCGTCGGGGACGACCCGGTGGAGTTCGCGGACACCTTCATCCAGAACTACTCGGACGGCCAGTGGATCAACAAGGAGCGCAAGCGCCTGAACGACGCCATCGACCAGTCCGCCAACGAGTCCGCCGACCAACCCGCCGACGAGGCGTGAACGCGCCCGGAACGGAGAACCTGACATGAGAACCGACCAGGCCCTGGAACCCGCGATCCGGGTGAGGGGCATCGAGAAGTCGTTCAAGGACCTGCAGGTGCTGCGGGGCGTCGACTTCGATGTGAAGGCGGGCAGCATCTTCGCGCTGCTCGGCTCGAACGGCGCCGGCAAGACCACGTTGGTGAGGATCCTCTCGACGCTGCTGAAGGCCGACGCGGGCACCGCAACGGTCAACGGCTTCGAGGTCGCCGCGAATCCGGGCGACGTGCGCGAGTCGATCAGCCTGACCGGCCAGTTCGCCGCGGTCGACGAGGTGCTCAGCGGCCGGGAGAACCTGGTGCTGATCGCCAGGCTGCGCCACCTGAAGAACCCGGGCGGGATCGCCGACGACCTGCTGGCCCGCTTCTCGCTCACCGATGCGGGCAAGCGCAAGGCAGCGACGTACTCGGGCGGCATGCGCCGCCGGCTGGACATCGCCATGAGCCTGATCGGCAACCCTCCGGTCATTGTCCTGGACGAGCCGACGACCGGGCTCGACCCCCAGGCGCGCCTGGAGGTGTGGCAGACCGTCAGGCAGCTCGCCGAGCGCGGCACGACCGTGCTGCTCACGACCCAGTACCTCGACGAGGCCGAACAGCTCGCCGACCGGATCGCGATCCTGCACCAGGGAACCATCATCCAGAACGGCACGCTCTCCGAACTCAAGGCCCTCCTGCCGCCGGCCACGGTCGAGTACGTCGAGAAACAACCCTCGCTGGAAGACGTGTTCCTCAGCCTCGTCGGAGACACCGGCGCGGCCGACACCGACATCGCCCGCACCGACGAGACGGTGCCTGCTGGAAAGGAACCACGATGAGCACCCACGTCCTGGCCGACACCGGCGTCCTGACCGGCCGCTCGCTGCGCCACATCCTGCGCAGCCCCGACACCATCGTCACCACCGCGGTCACCCCGATCGCACTGATGCTGCTGTTCGTGTACGTGTTCGGCGGCGCCATCAACACCGGGTCCGACGAGTCGTACGTCAACTACATGCTCCCGGGCATCCTGCTGATCACGATCGCCTCCGGCGTCGCGTACACCGCATACCGGCTGTTCCTGGACCTGCAGGGCGGCATCTTCGAGCGCTTTGCGTCCATGCCGATCGCGCGCCCCAGCCTGCTCTGGGCGCACGTGCTCACCTCGCTGGCGGCGAACCTGGTCTCCGTCGCTGTGGTCATCGGCGTCGCACTGGTCATGGGGTTCCGCACCGGGGCGTCCGTGGCCGCCTGGCTGGCGGTCGCCGGCATCCTGGTCCTGTTCACCCTCGCGCTGACCTGGATCGCCGTGATCGCCGGGCTTTCGGCGAAGACCGTCGACGGGGCGAGCGCATTCAGCTACCCGCTGATCTTCCTGCCGTTCATCAGCTCGGCGTTCGTGCCCACCAGCACGATGCCCGGCCCGGTCGCCTGGTTCGCCGAGAACCAGCCCGTGACGGCGGTCGTTGACACCATCCGGTCCCTGTTCGCCCAGGAACCGGTCGGCGGGGACATCTGGATAGCCCTCGCCTGGCTCGTCGGCATCCTCGTCGTCGCCTACGCCTTCGCGGTCTCCATCTACCGCCGCAAGATCAGCTGAGGCCACACAACTCCACAAAACATCGCCCGCATTCCCCCTCCTTGGAACCCCGGGATGGGAGTGCGGGCGATGCCGGTTATTGCCTGGCGCTGTCTCGGGTGCGGCGACCACGGCCGCCTCGACCGCGTCGCCGGACCCGACCGAAATGATCGCGTGCCCCGGGGGTGCCACCGCCGTGTGGCAAACTGTTGCGATGGATACCCCAACCGACACCTCCGCCGAGTACCTTGTCGGGCAACAGTTCCCGCTGCTCTCCTTGCCGTCCACCACAGGGGAAACGATGGGCCCGATGAACTTCGCCGCGGGTTCCTTCGTCCTGTTCGTTTATCCGCGGACCGGCCGCCCGGACGAGGTTGAGCCTGGCGGGTGGGCGCAGGTTCCCGGCGCCAAGGGTTGCACCCCGGAGGCCTGCGAATTCCGCGACCTCGCCGCCGACTTCGCCGCCATAGGCTACCGCGTCCTGGGACTCTCCAGCCAGGGCACCGAGTACCAGCTCGAGGCCGTCGAGCGCCTGCACCTGCCGTATCCGCTGCTTTCGGACCCCGGGTTCGCCCGGGCCACCGCCTGCGGCCTGCCGACCTTCGGTTTCGAGGGCGAACTGCTTCATGTCCGCAGCACCCTGGTGGTCAGCGACCGCACGATCACGCACGCGTATTTCGGCGTCACCGACGCTGCCGCCCATCCGCGTCGTCTGCTCGCGCAGCTCCAACAAGACCGGTAACCGGAGCCGCAACGGTCGCATTGCCGTCCTCGCGCCGGGACGGCCGTCGACACCTGCTTAAACGGGCATCGCCCGCACTCCCCCCGTTCCTTGGACCCAAGGATGCGGGCGTGCGGGCGATGCCCGTTGCTGTCCGGTGCTGCCTAGCGGCTGGCGACGAAGGCCTGCACGCAGGCCTCGATGTCCTCGGCCGAGTGCGCCGCGGAGAGCTGCACTCGGATGCGCGCGGCGCCCTTGGGGACCACCGGGAAGCTGAAGGCCGTCACGAAGACGCCGTGCTCCAGCATCTTGCCGGCGACCTCTGCGGCCTTGACGGCGTCGCCGAACATGACCGGGACGATCGCGTGTTCGCCGTCGAGCAGGTCGAAGCCTTCTTCGGCCATGCGGGTGCGGAAGTGCGTGGCGTTGGCGAAGAGCTTCTCGCGCAGCTCGCCCGAGCCCTCCACCAGTTCCAGCGCCTTGAGCGTCGCGGCGACGATGGCCGGGGCCATCGAGTTGGAGAACAGGTACGGACGGGCCTTTTGGCGAAGCATCGCGACGATCTCGCCGCGGCCGGAGACGTAGCCGCCCGACGCGCCGCCGAGGGCCTTGCCGAAGGTGCCGGTGTAGATGTCGATGCGTTCGGAGACGCCCGCGTGCTCGGGGGTGCCGGCGCCGGTGGCGCCCATGAAGCCCACGGCGTGGGAGTCATCGACCATGACCAGCGCGCCGTACTTGTCCGCCAAGTCGCAGATGGCTTCCAGCGGGGCCAGGTAGCCGTCCATGGAGAAGATGCCGTCGGTGACGATGATGGTGCGGCGGGCACCCTTGCCGTCGTTCAGTGCGGCGGCGGCCTGCAGCTGGGTCTCCAGGTCCGCCATGTCCTGGTTGGCATAGCGGAAGCGCGCGGCCTTGGACAGGCGGATGCCGTCGATGATCGAGGCGTGGTTCAGCGCATCGGAAATGATGGCGTCCTGCGCGCCGAAGAGCGACTCGAAGACGCCGCCGTTGGCGTCGAAGCAGCTGGAGAACAGGATGGTGTCCTCGGTGCCCAGGAACTTGGAGACGGCGGTCTCCAGCTCCAGGTGCAGGTCCTGGGTGCCGCAGATGAAGCGGACCGAGGCCATGCCGAAGCCGCGCTCGTCCATGGCGTTCTTGGCGGCCTCGATGATGCGGACGTCGTCGGCCAAGCCCAGGTAGTTGTTGGCGCAGAAGTTCAGGACCTTCTTGGCCTCGGAGCCGAGCTCGCCGGCGGAAATGCGGGCGGACTGCGGCGAATCGATGTGGCGCTCGGACTTGAACAGGCCGTCGGTGCGAAGCTGCGCCAGCTCGGCGGCGAGTTCGTCTTTCATGGTGGTGTACATGTGCTTCTCCTGGAAGTCGCGGAAATGTGGAAGAGGCTGGGGGGAAGTTTAGAAGACGGTCCAGTCGAGCACGACCTTGCCGCCGTGGCCCGAGCGTGCTGCCTCGAAGCCGGCTTCCCACTCGGTGGCCGGCAGGTAGTCGGTGACCACGGAGGCAACGCGTTCGCGCAGCTGCGGGTTGGAGGTCAGCATGGCGCTCATGGCGTACCAGGTCTCGAACATTTCGCGCCCGTAGATGCCCTTGAGGGTCAGCATGTGGGTGACGACCTTGCCCCAGTCGATGTCGATCGAGCTGGAGGGCAGGCCCAACATGGAGATGTGGCCGCCGTGGTTCATGTTCTCGATCATTTCCGGCAGCGCGGTGGGGTGGCCGGACATTTCCATGCCGAAGTCGAAGCCTTCGAGCATGCCGAGCTCGTGCTGGGCTTCCTTGATGCGCATCTTGGACACGTCGATCGCCAGGTCTGCACCCATGCCGCGGGCCAGCTCCAGGCGGTTCGGCGACACGTCTGTGATGGCGATCTTGCGCGCACCGGCGTGGCGGGCGACGGCCACTGCCATCAGGCCGATCGGCCCGGCGCCGGTGATCAGCACGTCCTCGCCGACCAGCGGGAAGGACAGCGCGGTGTGCACGGCGTTGCCGAACGGGTCGAAGATCGCGCCGAGTTCCGGGGTGATCGAGGCGTCGCGGTGGACCCAGACGTTGGTCTCCGGGATGACGACGTATTCGGCAAAGGCACCGTCGCGCTGCACGCCCACGGAAACGGTGTTGATGCACATCTGGCGGCGGCCGGCACGGCAGTTGCGGCACATGCCGCAGACCACGTGGCCCTCGCCGGAAACGCGGTCGCCGACCTTTACGTCGGACACCTCATTGCCGACCTCGATGACCTCGCCGTAGAACTCGTGGCCCGGGATCATCGGGGCCTTGATCATGGCTTTCGCCGCGTCGTCGTAGGCCTGAATGTGCAGGTCGGTGCCGCAGATGCCTGCGGTCATCACGCGGATCTTGACGTCGCGGTCGCCGGTGACGGGCTCGGGGCGGTCAACGAGTTCGAATCCGGCGTGCGGTCCGGACTTGTACAGTGCCTTCATCGTGTTTTCCTTACTTGCGCCCGAGCGGGCGCCCTGACGAACGGGAATCGGTTCCAAGTCTGTCACCTGCATCACCCCGATGACACCTTAGAAGATGCACATGTTTCTCAATCAACGATTTAGAATTTGCTACATGGAAGTTCACCAGCTGCAGATCCTGCGCGAGCTCGGAGACCTCGGATCCGTAAAGGCCGTGGCCAGCGCGCTCTATGTCACGCCCTCCGCGGTCTCCCAACAACTGGCGCTGCTGCAGCGCAACATCGACGTGCCGCTCACCCGCAAGGAGGGTCGAAACCTGGTCCTCACCGAGGCGGGCCAGGTCCTAGCCGCCGCCGGGGCCGCGGTGGTCTCTTCGCTGGCCGCCGCACGGTCCGCCATAGGCGCATTCCAAGAGAGCTCCACGGCGCCGGTCAGCGTTGCGGGGTTCCACTCGGTGGGCCAGTCGCTCTTTGCTCCGCTGCTGAGCAAGCTGTCCTTCGAGGGCGCACCCCTGCCGCAGTTCTTTGACGAGGACGTCGCCCAACAGGACTTTCCCGCACTGAGCGCGCGCTACGACCTGGTGCTGGCGCACCGCATGGACCACACCCCGCATTGGCCGACGGACAGGGTTGTTGTCACGCCGCTGGCGCACGAACCGCTGGACATTGCACTGCCGGCGGGACACCCGCTGGCCTCCCGGCAAACCCTGCGCCCGGCGGACCTGGTCAACGAACGCTGGGTAGTCAGCCGCGAGGGATTCTCCCCCGCCGACGTGCTCGGTGCGATCAGTGCCGTCTCGGGCGCCGCCCCGAACATCATCCACCGCATCAACGACTACGCCACGGTTGCGGCACTTGTCGCGTCCGGCGATGTCATCGGCATCATTCCGCGGTACACCGCCGGTGCAACGGTGGGCGAAAAGGTGGTGCTGCGCGGGCTGGAAGGCATCGCCAACCGGCGCCGGATCGACCTGCTGGCACGGCCCGAATCCATGCACCGGCGCAGCGTGCAATTGGTTGTCCAGGCCATGCGCGAGGCCATGGCCGAACTCACGATCCACTGACGCATCGCGTCCGCCTGTTCCGTTCCACACACGAAAAATCGGGGGCTGTCCCACCACAAACAACTGGTGGGACAGCCCCCGATTCAGTACGTCAGGACCAAGTCCTGCGACGCGGACCTAGGCGTTGATGCGCTCCTGGTTGGCCGCGAAGTAGGCCAACAGTTCCCCGCCGAGCGCGGGAACGACCTTGGCCGATCCGTCGGTGCGCAGCGACTCGGTGGCCAGCACGCCCGCGGCAACCGCGGCGCGGGCCGCGACCGGTGAGGTCTCGGTCGGTCCGCCCTCGGCCGCGAAGCGCAGGAACTCGGCGATCAGGCGCGGGTCCGCCCCGCCGTGGCCGCCGCCGGCGGCCTCGATTTCCACCTCGAGGTCGGCCTCCACGTAGCCGTCCTGGCTGCGGGTGTTCCACACCTTGATCAGGTTGCCCGCGTCGTCGCCGAAGTTCTCCAGGCGGCCCGCGGTGCCGATGACCGTGTAGTTCCTCCAGTAGTCGGGGGTGAAGTGGCACTGCTGGTAGGAGGCCAGCACGCCGTTGTCCAGCGTCATCTGCATCATGGAAATGTCTTCCACGTCGATGACCGGGTTCAGGTCCGTCTGCTCGGCCGGCGGCCAGTTCTCCAGCGAGAACCAGTCCCCCATGCGGCGGTCGGTGTTGTCGCGGCGCGATTCGACGTCCCCGTACACTGCCAGGTCGCCGACGGCGGAGACGCGCTGCGTGTATCCGCCGGCAAGCCAGTGGATCACGTCGATGTCGTGCGCGCCCTTTTGCAGCAGCAGGCTGGTGGTGTTCTTGCGCTCGGCGTGCCAGTCCTTGAAGTAGTAGTCGCCGCCGTTGCCCACGAAGTGGCGGCACCAGACGGCCTTGACCGCACCGATGGCACCGGATTCGATGATCTCGCGCATCTGGCGGACCACCGGCATGTGGCGCATGTTGTGCCCGACGTACAGCTTGGTGCCGGTGCGGAAGGCCGTTTCCAGCACCTCGTCCACGGCGTCCAGGGTGACGTCCAGCGGCTTTTCGCAGAACGTCGGGATGCCGGCTTCCAGGGTGCGCTTGGCAACCACGGCGTGCTGGTTGTCCGGGGTCAGCACCAGCACGGCGTCCAGGCCCGCATCGAGCAGCTCGCCCAGGTCGGCGGTGATTCTTGCCTCGGGCAGCTTCTTCGCCGCGTCGGCGCGGCCGCGTTCGGAGGTGTCGCACACCATGGTCACGACCGACCCCGCACCGGGGCGGTGGGCGTGCTCGTACAGCCCGGAACGCAGTCCGAACCCGACGACGCCTACTTTGAGATCCACGAAAATTGCTCCTTTAATGAAAAACTTGAATTCGGTAGGGGTGCCCGGCCTCGGGCGCACCCATGGCTTTAGTTGGTTGGGGTGTTGGTGGCGAAGTGGCAGCGGGCCACGTGCGTGTCGCTGATCTGGACCAGCTCGGGTTCCTTGGTTGCGCAGATGGCCTGGGCCATCGGGCAGCGGGTGTGGAAGCGGCAGCCGGCGGGCGGGTCGATCGGCGAGGGCGGGTCGCCCTGCAGCACGATGCGTTCCCGGTCGGTCCCGTCGTTGCGGCGCAGTTCCGGGGCCGCGGACATCAACGCCCGCGTGTACGGCTGCCCGGTCCGGTCGTACACGTCGGCGTACGTTCCCAGTTCCACGACGCGGCCCAGGTACATGGTCGCGACCCGGTCGGAGATGTGCCTGACGATCTGCAGGTCGTGGGCGATGAACAGGTAGCTCAGGCCCAGTTCCTTTTGCAGGTCGTCGAGCAGGTTCACCACCTGGGCGCGCACCGAGACATCCAGCGCGGAGACGGGTTCGTCGCAGATGAGCATCTGCGGGTTCAGCGCGATGCCGCGGGCGATGCCGATGCGTTGCTGCTGGCCGCCGGAGAAGTTGTGCGGGTAGCGGTCGGCGTGGTTGGGGTTCAGCCCGACCAGTTCCAGCAATTCCTTGATCTTGGCCTTGCGCCCGGCCTTCGGGGCGACCTCCGGGTGGATCGCGAACGGCTCGCCGACAAGTTCCTCCACGCTCATGCGCGGGTTCAGCGAGGAGTACGGGTCCTGGAAGATCAGCTGGATGTTCCGGCGCATCTCGCGGCGTTCATCGCCCTTGAGCCCGTTGATGTCCTGGCCGCGGAAGAGCACCTGGCCGGCCGTGGGCTTCTCCAGCCCGGCCATGACGCGGGCCAGCGTGGACTTGCCGCAACCTGATTCGCCGATGACGCCCAGGGTCTCCCCCTCGGCGAGGGACAGGTCGACACCGTCCAGGGCCTTGACGAACTTGCGCGGGCCGACCGGCAGGTGGCGGGCCACCGGGTAGTGCTGCTTGACCGAGCGCAACTCCATCAGCGGCGTTGCGGTGGCTTCGTCCGCGCGGACGGGGAGGGTGAGTGTTTCAGACGTTGACATGGGCCAAGACCTTCGGGGTGTGGAAGCAGGCACTGTGCCGTGCTGTATCGATGTGCCGTGATGCTTCGATCGTTTCGAGCGCCGGGATGCTCTCCAGGCAGTTGTCCGTGACAAAGGAGCAGCGGTTGGCGAAGGAGCAGCCCGCCGGCAGGTTCAACAGGTCCGGGGGCGTGCCGGGGATCGCCGGCAGGCGCTGGCCCTTGAGCTCCTCCCCCGCGATCGAGGCAGCCAGACCTCGCGAGTAGGGGTGTCCGGGGCGGTTCAGCACCTCGGCGGTCGGCCCGTGTTCCACGACCCGGCCGGCATACATGACGGCAACCTGGTCGGTGACCTCCTTGACCACGGAAATGTCGTGGGTGATCAGGATCAGCCCCATGTTCCGCTCTTCCTGCTGCTCCTTGAGCAGTTCCAGGATCTGCGCCTGCACGGTGACATCCAGCGCGGTGGTCGGCTCGTCGGCGATCAGCAGCACCGGGTCCAGGGCCAGCGCCATGGCGATCACGATGCGCTGGCGCATGCCGCCGGAGAACTGGTGCGGGTAGTCGTTCACCCGTTTTACGGCGGCGGGGATCTTGACCCTGTCCATCATCTTGATGGCCGCTGCCTTGGCGTCCCTGCGGGAGTACCCGCGGTGCACGCGGTAGAGCTCGCCGATCTGGCGTCCCACCGGGTGGACGGGGTTCAGTGCGGTCAGCGCGTCCTGGAAGACCATCGACACCCGGGAGCCGACCAGCTGGCGGTGGCGCTTGGGGGTCACGGTGAGCAGGTCCTCGCCCTCCAGGAGGATTTCCCCGCGCGGGATGTGCGCCGGGGGCATGTCCAGGATGCCCATGATGGCCCGTGCCGTCACTGACTTGCCGGAGCCGGATTCGCCCAGGATGCCCAGCGCCTGCCCGCGCTTGACCTCGAAGTTCATGCCGTTCACGGCCGTGGCGATGCCGCGGGTGGTGTTGAATTCGACCTCGAGGTCCTTCACGCGCAGCAGCACGTCGTCGGCGGGGTCCGTTGCGGCATTGGCTGCGGGGGTCGCAAGTTGGTGGGTGCCCACGTTATTTGCCTTTCGGGTCGAACTCATCGCGCAGCGCCTCGCCAAAGAGCACGAAGCCAAGCACGGTGATGGTCAGGAAAATCGCGGGGAAGACCAGCAGGTGCGGGGCCGCGGAAATGTATTCGCGGGCCGCGGCCAGCTGCAGGCCCCAGGACACCGACGGCGGGGTCAGCCCGATGCCGATGAACGTGAGTCCCGCCTCGGCGGAGATCACCCCGCCGATGCCCAGGGTCTGGAGCACCAGCAGCGGGGTCAGCGAGTTGGGGATGATGTGGGTCTTGATGATCCGCCCGTGGCCCGCACCCAGGAGCTTGGAGGCCTGGACGTATTCGCGGTTGCGGACCTCCAGGACCGAGGAGCGCATGAAGCGGACGCCGCCGGCCCAGCTGAAGAGGGCCAGGGCGAAGATGACGGTCCACACGGTCCGCTCGCTGAACAGCTGCAGGACCACGATCGCGGCCAGGATGAACGGCAGGCCGAACGCCATGTCGCAAGCGCGGGAAATGATGGTGTCGACCCAGCCGCCGAAGTATCCGGCCAGCGAGCCGAGCAGTGCGGAGATCACGAAGGAGATCGCGGTGACCACGATGCCGACCAGGATCGAGGCGCGGGCGCCGAAGATGACGTTGGTGTAGTAGTCGCAGCCCTGGATGTCGACGCCGAAGATGTGCTCGGCGCTCGGGGCCTGGTTGGTGTTCATGATGTCGCAGTTCGCGTTCGGGTCCGCGCCGAAGCCGGCGAACAACTGCGGGAACGCGGCCATGAGCAGCATGAGCGCCACGATGGACCCGGAGATCAGGAAGCGGGGCTTGAGCCAGATCGGTCCGCGGTTGATTTTCTTGGCAACCCGGCGCGGGCCGACCGGCACCGGGGCAACCGGGGCCTTCAGGCCGGCCGGGGCCGTGATCGGGTTGGTCGGTGCCAGCGGGTCCGCAGCGGTGTCCGCGCCGGGATTGGTCTGTGTACTTTGGCTCATATCCGTACCCTCGGGTCAATGATGCCGTAGAGCAGGTCCACGAGCAGGTTGAAGACTAGGTACACCAGCACGAGCATCGTGGCGATGCCCACCACAACGGTGCCCTCCTTGTTGTTGATGGCCGTGACCATCAGTCCCCCGATGCCGGGGATGTTGAAGATCGCCTCGATCAGCACGGCGCCGCCGAGCATGCCGGCCAGGCTCAGGCCCAGGTAGGTGACCACCGGGATCATCGCGTTGCGCAACGCGTGTCCCCAGATGACCCGGTTCGGGGAGAGGCCCTTGGCGCGGGCGGTGCGCAGGTATTCGGCACGCAGCACGTCCACCAGGGAGGTGCGGGTCAGCCGGGCCAGCCCGGCCGAGGCCTCGACGGCCATGACCAGTGCCGGGAGGATGAACGCCATCGGCCATCCCGCACGGATGCCGGCGGGGTCGACCCAGCCCAGCTGCACACCGAAGACGGTCTGTGCACCCAGGGCGATCACGAAGCCGGGGATGCCCAGGAAGATCACGGTGAAGACCAGGGCGAAGTGGTCCCCGGCGCGGCCGTGGCGCAGGCCGCCGTAGACGCCGATGGCCAGGCCGATGGCCAGCTTCAGCACCCAGGCGGTCATCGCCAGCGCGAAGGTGGTGGGGAGGCGTTCGAGGATGAGCCCCAGGATGGGGCGCCCGAAGAAGTCGATGCCGAAGTTCCCCTGGATCAGGCCGAGCATGTAGTTGCCGTACTGGACCAGGAAGGGGTCATCGAGGTGGTAGGCCAGGCGGATCTGGGCGACCGTGGATTCGGGCAGCGGCCGGGCCCCGGTCAGTGCCGCGACGGGGTCCCCGGGCATCAAGAATGTGAGTGCAAAGATGATGAACGTGGCGCCGATGACGACCGGTATCATCTGCAGGATTCGGCGTACTGTGTAGCCAAGCATGCGACTGCTTCCTTTCGCGGCCATCCGGCCGCATCTGTTCTGAATCGGGGGTGCACCGTCGAGTCATCGTCGGCGCACCCCAGTCAGCGCAAGTGTTGTGCTTGTTTAGCAGCCGTATCCGGCGCGGTAGAACTGCAGGTCGCCCTGCGAATCGTTCATCGCGGCGCACTTGGAGCGAAGTCCGAAGTCGGTCGGAATGAACAGCGGGATCGAAGGCATGTCCTTCATGATCAGGGCCTCGGCGTCGGCGTACAGTCCAGCCGACTTGGCCTCGTCCTGCTCGCCACGGGCTGCGACCATCAGCTTGTCAACGGCCGGGTTCGAGTAGCCGGTGGTGACGTTGCCGTCGCCGCCGGTTTCGTACTGGCTCAGGTACTGGTCCGGGCTCTTGTAGGACCAACCCCACAGGCCGAAGACCGCGCCTTCAAGCTTCTTGCCGTTGCGTCGCGCTTCCAGCTCGGTGCCCATCATCGGCTTGAGCTGGACCTTGATGCCCAGGTTGTCCTGGATCTGCTTGGAGATGACCTGGACCAACTGCTGATCGGAGGTCGAGTTGTGCTCGATGATCAGCGTGCCGTCGAAGCCGCCGGCCTTCTCCAGGAGCGCCTTGGCACCGGCAGCGTCAAAGGTGCAGGAGTCACAGGAACCCTTCTTGTAGGAATCCAGCGACGGCGGAACCAGCGAGTCGGAGGACGTTGCGTAGCCCTGCAGCAGCGAGGTCGCGATGGCCTCGCGGTCGATCGACATCGAGATCGCCTTGCGCAGGTCCGGGTTCTCAAGTCCCTTGACGTAGCCCGGGATCTGCAGCGTGTACTGCTTGGAGCCGGTCTTGACCTCGTAGAGGGATTCCTCGCCCAGCTGGCTCTTCGCCTTGGAGACCATGGTGGCCGGGACGTTGCGGATCATGTCCAGGTTGCCGGCGGTCATGTCGGTGTATGCGGCGTCGACAGCGGTGTAGATCTGGCCGACGAGCTTGTCGGCGCCACCGGAGAACCCTGCCGCACCCTTGAAGCCGTCCCACTTTTCCAGGACAACTTCAACGTTGTGGTTCCAGGAAGCGAACTGGTACGGGCCGTTGGAGATCGGGTTGGCTTCGTACCCCTTGGGATCGCTGAAGGCCTGTTCGGGAAGCGGGCAGAGGGCCGAGGTGCTCAAAAGTTTCGGGAAGTCGGCGTTTGCCGCGGTGAGGGTGACCTCAAGGTTGTTCTCGTCGATGACCTTCACGCCGGACAGCTTGTCGGCCTTCGGCGTGGAACCGTCGGTGGGGTTCAGGTCCTTGTAGCCGACGAAGGTTGCGAAGTAGCCGTTGCCCTGCCAGGCGTTGGAGCCGGTGGCGGTCTTGTTCCACGCATCGGCGAAGGAGTTTGCGGTGACCGGGGCGCCGTCCTGGAACGTCCAGTCGTCCTGCAACTGGATCTTCCAGGTCTTGGCGTCCGTGCTGGTGACGGACTTGGCGGCCAGCGGTTCCAGCGTCTGGGTCTCCGTGTTGACTTCCATCAGGTTTGCGCAGGTGGCCATGGCGACCTGGCTTCCCGGATCCTCGTGCGGGACCAGCGACTTCGGCTCGGTGAGCTGGAATGAAAGCTTCTTTTCACCCTCGGCACCGGCGTTGTTTCCAGTTCCTGCAGCGCAACCACTGGCTGCCAACATGAACGCCGCCGAAGCTGCTGCTACTGCCAACATCTTCTTCTTTGACATGATGCTCCTCCCGTACAAATGATCCGTGTATCCCGCCGAACGGTCGGCGGTGTAAGCGAGGTAACCACAGCCTGTGATTGCCCTCACTACTTTTTTTACGCTCTAAAATAAACCAGATGCGGCTGGGCCTGTCAAAATTTTTCGAAAGATTCACGCGTTGCTCATTCGCATTGCAGTGGCTTCAGGTGGCCGACTAGGCCCTTTCCTGCAGCGGCAGATCGGCTCCTCCCCCTAGGAGAGGGAGCCTTCACCCTCGCCAAAACCGAGCACGCCCAGCGGATCGGCTAGCAGGGCATCGACCAATGTTGCCCCGGCAAAGAGCGACAGGGAAAATACGTGATCCGAGGACAGCACCACGCGTCCCGCGGCGCCATGTCCGGCATGCGCATACTTGCCGACCTCGGCGATCAGCGAACCGAAGAATGCAGGTGTTTCTGCGGGAGTGCCTGCCACCACGAGCAGCTCCGGATCGTGGATGTCCAACAGCGAACTCGCGGCGCGACCTACGTACCGGTTTCGCTGTTCAAGGATCTCGATGGCCGCGGCGCCACCCGCCGAGGCCAACGCCAGGACCTCATCGATGTTCCTGGCGGGCAGTCCGTGTTCGATGGCAGTTCGAGTCACCGCGTCATCCGAGGCCATGACCGCCAGGCAACCCGTGCGGCCGCACGGGCATTCCCGCGGCTCATCACTGACGCGCAGGTGGGCAATTTGACCTGCAGTCTGGCTAAACCCGGAACGAATACGTCCACTGTCGACCATTACCGATCCGATGTCGGCGGTGATGACCATCAAAACGAAGTCATCGGTGCGTCGCCCGTTCCCGTAAAGCAGCTCGGATTGCGCGGCCGCACGCGCATTGTTGTCGAGGATCACCGGCGAGGGCAGCCTGCCGCGCAATAAGTCCATAACCCGCACATTTTGCCATCCGGCACTCGGGTTGTCCACGATAATGCCGGCTTCGCGGTCCACGATGCCACCCGTGGCAATGCCCGTACCCAGGATGGTGCAGGTGCCGGCATAGGTGTCGACCAAATTCTCGGCGGCAGCCACCACCAAGTCGATGGACTCCCCCGGTCCCATCCCGGCATGGGGCACCAGGACCGCCGCGCGCTCCTTGCCGTCCAGGCCCATGAGAACCACGCCCGTGGTGCGCGGACCCAGGTGGATTCCCAGGACCGCACTCGAGCGGTGATCCACTTGCAGTGGCACCCGCGGACGGCCTTGCCCTCCCACGGGCGAGGGCAGCGCCTCCAGGAGGTTGTCATTGATCAACACGGAGGTGATGTTCGTGACCGACGCAGCACTCAGGCCGAGTTGGGCGGCGATCTCGGATCTGAAGGTCCCCGGATGATGGAAGACGTGCTTCATGACGGCGGCGGTGTTCAGCCGCCGCAGGTCGTCTCCCCGATGGCCGCGTCCATTGCGCAGGCCGACCGCTTGATCGCGTTCAAGCATGTCCACCCCTCGTTCATTCCCTGTCCTCCGAGCCGGGGCTCGGTGCCGTACTCGACGTAATTTTCATGTCCGGCAATCGGCCGCAGCCGGTAATGCGCAAAGGATACCCGCGCCCGGCCAACAGATTTTTTCTGCCCGAAGTTTCGATGGCGAAACTTCGCCGCCGTGCACCACCAGAGACGGCGATTCCCGGAAACAACGTGTCCACGGTACAACGCTTGACGCCACCTGGCGCAAAGGCCACGAATCCCGCGGGCCGGTCGGCCTACGGTCCGCCCCGGAAGACCGCGGGAACCGTCTACGTCAAGCCATGATTTGCCGATCGAAAGCTAGACACTACCCAGTCGAGGCGCATTAGGTGAAATCACCGCGGTTTGTGACCCCGCACCAACCATCCCGTCATTCACCATGAGCCGCACCGGACCCGGCTTCCCCGGCGGCTTCTCATTCGTCTCGAAGCAGTTGCCCGATTCCGTGCACCCCGACGGCATGCAGCGGATCAGCCTCGGGCAACGCCGCCATCAACGACGCGTAGTTCACCGCCCAGGCCCTGGCCCGCACCCAGGTTCCCGGCGAGTACAGGGCATGGTCGGCCAGCGCGCCCCGGAAGGCCTCCCGGCCGGCATCGGTGAAGTGCAACCAGCAAACAGCAAGGTCGCTGGCGGGATCCCCGGCCGTCAGGTCGCCGAAGTCGATCACGGCCCGCAGCCCGATCGGGGCATGCCCGGCGCCGTCCTGGTCCCCGGGGCCGACGACCACGTTGTGCGGGTGCGGGTCCCCGTGGACCCACAGGCGCGGGCCGCGATGCTCGGCCGCGGCGATCCCTTCATCCCACAGCGCAAGCAACCCGTCGCGAGCCTCAAGGACCGAGGCCTCCAGCCTCCCGCGCACTGTTGCATCCCGGCCCTTGAGCGGCACGCCGCGCACCGGGTTCTTCGGGGCGTCGGCCGGGGCCGGGACGTGCAGCGCCCGGAAAAACGCGGCAAGCCGGACCGCGTAGCCATCGCGCTCCTGCGGGGAAACCGTTGCCGCGCTCCTGCCCTCGAACCACGGCATGATTGCCCAGTGGTACGGGTAGCCCTCCCCCGGCTTGCCGCCGCGGACAGGCACCGGGATCGGGACGGGCAGCCGCGGCGCCAGGAACGGCAGCCAGCGCAACTCGTTGAGCAACAGCGAGTTCGCGCCGGCACGCCTCGGCAACCGCACGGCCAAATCCGGGCCCAGCCGGTAGACGGCGTTGTCCCATCCATCGTCGACGAACCCCAACCCGCGCCCGGCGAGATCCGGGTGCCGGGCGGACAGCAGGGCGCGGACCAGCTCCTCATCGATACCCACATCCGCATCGGGCTTGGGTCCGGCAGGGTGCGTCGCGTTCATTCGCCCGGGGTCTGCGCCATCGCGGCGATCTGGATCAGGTTCCCGCAGGTGTCATCGAACACCGCGGTTGTCACGGGCCCCATGGCCGTCGGCGGCTGGGTGAAGACCACGCCAAGGCCCGTCAGCCGCTCGTATTCCGCGTTCACGTCGGATACGGCGAAGGAGGTATAGGGGATGCCGTCCGCCACCAGTGCGTCACGGAACGGCCCCACCGCGGGGTGGTTTGCCGGTTCCAGCACCAGCTCCACCCCGTCCGGGGCCTCCGGGGAGACGACCGTCAGCCAAGAGAACTCGCCCATCGGAATGTCGGTCTTCTTCTCGAAGCCCAGCTTGTTGGTGTAGAACTCAAGCCCCTTGGCCTGGTCATCAACGAAAATGCTGGCGAGGTGGATTTTCATGGTTTCGTCCTTTCCGACGAGGATGCAATCTGTTTGTCCGGCCCTCCGGCACGGCCCGAACCGCCGTCGGGTGAAGCCGGCTGGCCCGCCGGCGACCGCTGCGGCCACCTGCGGGAAATTTCCTGTAGTGGGGATGTGTCAAGGTAGTGCAGCTTGTAGCGGCCCGAGCGTTCGCTGTGCAGCAGCCCCGCGCCCTCAAGCACCGCAAGATGTTGGGAAATCGCCTGGCGGGTCGGCGTGATTCCGTGCTTCGCGGCCAACCTGGCGCAAATCTCGAACAGCGTTTGCCCGTCCCTGTCCACCAGCTCGTCAAGGATGCGGGCCCGTGTCGGGTCGGCGAGCGCCTTCAGCAGCAATTCCACACCCCCATTAAGGCAAGTCTCCACTTGCCTGTCAATACCAAAGCCCATGGGCCTTCCGGTTGTCCACATTCCCGCACCCGTCGAATTCACTGCGCATCAATCCGTCGCACCCTTGTTCCATGCAAACGAACGCATTCATCTCGGCGGTTGCCGGCAACGACAACACCCCGGGGCACAAGGTAACCCCGGAGGATGAACTGCGCGCCTACGCGGCGGCACTGCGGATCGCCGCTTCCTTGGGCCCGCGGATCGCCAAGGGCACGTCGTCGCCCACCCGTGCAGGCTACTTCGCGCTGCTGGCGGAGCAGGCCCAGCGGACAGCGGCCTACGCGCAGATCCTTGCTGCCGATCTTGCCCAACGCACGCTCGTCCATGAGCTGCCCGCGGCGCAGCTGAACGAATTGCGCACCCTGGCCACGGACCCGGACGACTACATCAGCGGCGCCAGGCAATTGCCCGACGATCCCCGCACCGTTCCCTCCGGACGCCCGACGTTCAAGAACACCGTCGACTTCATGCAAAACGCGTTCCACCTTCCGTTCTTCGAGGCGCGCGACCGAATGCAATCGGCCGCCAACCTGCTGCCGCACACGGACGTCAACGGCGTCGCGCAGCAGCCAAGATTCCCCAAGCTTGCCGGCGAACTCGCCTCGGGCAACATCTCCCCCAAGGAAATCAGCTCCGCAGCGAAGAAACTTGATGCGCTTGGCCCTCACATCAACCAGCAGCCGGATCCGGTCACCCTGTCCACCGAATTGGAGGAACAGGTTCTCGAATCTGTCCGCACCCACGATCCCCGAACGACCCAGCGACTCCTCAGCACCATCCAGAGCACTCTGGAACAGGACATCACCGAGCCCTCCGAGGAAGTCCTCCGCTCAAGGCTCGGGTTGTTCTATCGCGGGATGAACTCCGGCACCGTGGAATTCCTCCTGCGGACCCTGCCCGGCGATGCCGAATTCATTCTCTCGCTCTGCGCCCAAACCGATAACCCCCGCACAAAGGCCGGAGACCGCGACGCCCTGCTCCGACAATCCCCGTTTGGCGGTTCACCTCGGAGCTCGTCGGTTCCCGACATTGATTCAGGTGCATCCTCCGCCCATGGCACCAACTGCGGTTCCGAATCCACACCGGCAACCGCAACCCGCACCACTTTTCCGGATTTCCTGCTGGCCACGTCGGCTTCCCACGACAAACCCCTGGCCACTCCCGAGGAACTTGCCGCGATCACGCTCGGAAACGAGTCAGGGCAGCCCACGCCGCAACCGGCAACGTCGACGCCCATGTCGGACCCGTTCGAGGTCCTCAACCAAAGTGCACCGGGGGCCGACGGACTCACTCCCCCACAGCGCCACCTGCAGGGTCTGCTCAACCTCCTGAAATCCAACGGCCGGGCCAGCAACCCGAAGAAGCCGACGGGCCTTCCGTCACCGGACATGGTCATCATCGCCACCTTGGCCGAGCTCGAGGCACGTGCCAGCACCAGCGGCATCACCAGGCACGGCCAGCAGCTGAGCCCCGCGGAATTGAGGCAAAACCTCTGCAATTGCCGTGCCATTCCCATCGTCATGAACGGCAAGAGCCAGATCCTGGACCTGGGGCGCTCGGAAAGGTACTTCCCCGACTACATGCGCCAGGCGATCCTCGCCCGGGACGGCGGGTGCGTTGTTCCGGGGTGCACGGTGCCGCCCGAACACTGCGAAATCCACCATCTCAAACCCTGGGAGCTCGGCGGACTGACCCGCGTTGAGGACGGAACACCCACGTGCAGCGGGCACCACCATGGGGTCCACACAGGCCTGATCGAAATTGTCCACAACGACGACGGCCTGCCGGCGGCCATCCTGCCCACGTTCATGGACCCGGAACACAAGCCGCGGCGCAACACCTACTGGAACCCCCCAGCCTGCCTTCACCGCGCCAACGCTCTTCTGAGTCACGGCCGCACCCTGCAAATACGATGTGCACCGGCACCGCAACGCCACAAAACCGCAAAGCAAGAGGCCCCGGTTCCTCCCACTGGGAAAGGAACCGGGGCCTCACGGCGTCGGAAGGTGTTAGCCCTCGATGCCGAGTTTCTCAAGCACGAGCTCGCGCACGCGGCCGGCGTCGGCCTGCCCGCGGGTGGCCTTCATGACCGGGCCCATCAGCGCGCCAATGGCCTGCAGCTTGCCGGCTTGCACCTTGGCAACCACGTCCGGCATGGCTTCCATGGCGGCGTCGATCGCGGCACCCAGTGCCGAATCGTCGTTGACGACGGCCAGCGAACGCGCCGCGACAACCTCGGAGGGCGTGCCCTCGCCGGCAACCACGAACTCGAGCACCTGGCGGGCGATCTTGTCGTTGATCTTCTTGCCCTCGATCAGCGAGTTCAGCTCGACGATCGTGGCAGGGGTGACGCCCAGGTCCAGGATCTCGACGTCGGCGTTCTTGGCCAGGCGTGCGATCTCGCCCATCCACCACTTGCGGGCCACGGCCGCGGTGGTGCCCGCGGCGATGGTCTCCTCGATGGCTTCGGTGACGCCGGCGTTGACGACGTCGCGGAACTCGGCATCCGAGTAGCCCCAGTCGGCCTTCAGGCGCTTGCGGCGCTCGGCCGGCGGCTCCGGCAGGCGGGCTCGCAGCTCTTCGACCCATTCGACCGTGGTGATGATCGGCACTAGGTCCGGCTCCGGGAAGTAGCGGTAGTCGTCGGCGTCGGACTTCGGGCGGCCCGAGGTCGTCGTGCGGGTGTCCTCGTGCCAGTGACGGGTCTCCTGCACGATCGCGGCACCCGAATTCAGCACCGCCGCGTGGCGCTCGATCTCGAAACGCACCGCGTGCTCGACGGCACGCAGCGAGTTCACGTTCTTGGTCTCGGTACGGGTGCCGAACTTATCCGCGCCCTTGAGCATCAGCGAGACGTTGGCGTCGCAACGCACGTTGCCGCGCTCCATCTTCGCGTCGGACACGTCGAGGGACTTCACGATTTCGCGGATCGCCGCGACGTAGGCCTTGGCCAACTCGGGAGCGCGCTTGCCGGCACCCTCGATGGTCTTGGTGACGATCTCGACCAGCGGCACGCCGGAGCGGTTGTAGTCGACCAGCGAGAAGTCTGCACCCTGGATGCGGCCGGTGGCCCCGCCCATGTGGGTGAGCTTGCCGGCGTCCTCCTCCATGTGCGCGCGCTCGATCTCGACGCGGAAGACCTCGCCGTCCTCCAGCTCGATGTCCAGCCAGCCGTCGTAGGCGATCGGGTCGTCGTACTGGGAGGTCTGGAAGTTCTTCGGGGTGTCCGGGTAGAAGTAGTTCTTCCGGGCGAAGCCGCAGCGCTCGGCGATCTTGCAGTTCAGCGCCAGGCCGATCAGGATCGCGTATTCCACGGCGGTCTTGTTGACCACCGGCAGTACGCCGGGCAGGCCCAGGCAGACCGGTGTCACGTTGGTGTTCGGCGTATCGCCGAACACGTTCGGTGCCGCGGAGAACATCTTGGTCTTGGTGTTCAGCTCGACGTGGACCTCGAAGCCCAGCACCGGATCGTACTTTTCCAGCGCGACGTCGAAGTCGACGAGTTCATCGGTGTGCATGGCCATCTTAGGCAATCCCTCCAGTGGTGGCGGCGGACAGTTCGGGGGCCTGGTCGATCAACCGGCCGCCCCACTTGTCTTCCAGCAGCTTCTCAAGTGCCGCACCGGCACGGTACAGGCGGGCATCCTCGCGGGCCGGGGCCAGGAACTGGATGCCTACCGGAAGGCCCTCGGACAGGCCGCCCGGGACGGTGATGCCCGGGACGCCGGCCATGTTCGCCGGGATGGTGGCAACGTCGTTGAGGTACATCGCCAGCGGATCGCCGGTCTTCGAGCCCAGCTCGAAGGCGACGGTCGGGCTGGTCGGGGAGATCAGCACGTCGGCGAGCTCGAACGCGGCGTCGAAGTCGCGCTGGATCAGCGTGCGGACCTTCTGGGCCGAGCCGTAGTAGGCGTCGTAGTAGCCGGCGCTCAGCGCGTAGGTGCCCAGGATGATGCGGCGCTTGACCTCTTCGCCGAAGCCCGCGGCACGGGTTGCACCCATGACGCGTTCGATCGTGAGCGGGCCCTCCGTGGGAAGCACGCGGGTGCCGAAGCGCACGCCGTCGAACTTGGCCAGATTGGAGGAGACCTCCGAGGGCATGATCAGGTAGTAGGCGCCCAGCGCGTACTTGAAGTTCGGGCAGGAAACCTCGACGATTTCCGCTCCGGCGGCGCGCAGCGCCTCCAGCGACTCGTCGAAGCGTGCCTGCACGCCCGGCTCGTAGCCTTCGCCCTGCAGTTCCTTGATGACGCCGACGCGCACGCCGGTCATGTCGCCGGAGGCGCCCAGCTCGGCGGAGGCAACCAGCGCCGGAACCGGTTCGTTCAGCGACGTCGAGTCGGCCGGGTCGTGCCCGCCGATCAGCTCGTGCAGGTACGCGGAGTCCAGCACGGTCCGGGTGACCGGGCCGATCTGGTCCAGCGAAGAGGCCATGGCGATCGCGCCGTAGCGCGAGACCCCGCCGTAGGTCGGCTTCACGCCGACGGTGCCGGTGACGGCTCCCGGCTGGCGGATCGAGCCGCCGGTGTCGGTGCCAAGGGCCAGCGGTGCCTCGAACGCGGCGACGGCCGCTGCGGAGCCGCCGCCGGAGCCGCCGGGGATCCGGTTCAGGTCCCACGGGTTGCGGGTCGGGCCGTAGGCGGAGTGCTCGGTGGAGGAACCCATCGCGAACTCGTCAAGGTTGGTCTTGCCCAGCATCGGCAGCTTGGCTTCGCGGATCTTGGTGATCACGGTGGCGTCGTACGGGCTCATCCAGCCTTCGAGCATCTTCGATGCCGCGGTGGTGGGCTGGCCCTTGGTGACGATCAGGTCCTTGACGGCGATCGGCACGCCGGCGAACGGGTGCAGCGCTTCCGCCGCGGCACCGCCTGCGGCACGGATTGCGTCGACCTCTGCGGCAACCGCCAGTGCTTCTTCGCCGTTGACGTGCAGGAAGGCGTGAACGCCCTGTTCTCCCCCGTCAACCTCGGCGATGCGGTCCAGGTGGGCCTGCACGGCCTGCACGCTGGTGATTTCCCCGGCGCGCAGCTTGGCGGCAAGCTCGGTTGCGGAGTAACGAATAATCTCGTTCATGAATTACTCTCCATCCAAAATGGCCGGCACCTTGAAGCGCGTGTCGGTGGAATCCGGCGCGTTCAGCAGCGCTTCCTCGGCGGTGAGCGTCGGACCGACGACGTCCTCGCGGAAGACGTTGAACAGCGCAATCGGGTGGGTGGTGGCCGGAACATCGGCGGACGCGGCTTCGGACACCGACGCGATTGCTTCGACAATGACACCGAGCTCGCCGGTCATCTTGTCCAGCTCGGCATCGCTCATCTCAATGTGGGCCAGGTGCGCCAAGTGCGCAACGTCCTCACGGCTGATGGCAGACATGTATCTCCCTAAGTGGGCGGATGGGGTTTCCCCACTAGTCTAGTACGCCCCGAGGCTCCGAACAGCGCCGGATTTCCGGGTCGATGCGTGATCCCGCCTGCGCATTCACCCGCCGCGCCGCCGGCACGCCCACGGCCGCCCCAACCCGGAAAGCAAACCCCGCCTGCCGCCGCGTCTAGGAAAGTTCGACGACGGCACCTGCAACGATGTTGCCCTCGGCATCGGCCCACGACGCGTTGACCCATGCACACGCTCCCCCGGAGCCCGATCCGCCCGCTTCCGGGCGGCGGATGACCGCAAGCGCCGGTTGCGGCACCTCGCCCCGCACGTCGGTTTGCACGTCGCCCGGTCCGTCGGCCTGCGGCGCAAGCACCACGGCGACCGTGGCATCGAGCGCATTCGAATCGTTTTGGTGCTGCGCCGGCACCTCGCCGGAAATCAAGGCACGCATCTGCCGCTGCCACACAGGGTCGCCTGCGGCGTCGTAGATCCAGCGGGTGCCCAGCACCCCGTGCTCACTGGTGCCCAGCAGGTACTCCTCCGCGCCGGCAAGTTCGGCCCCGCGGTAGCTCAGCGAGACGTGGTAAAGCACCGGATTCCCCTGCCCGGAATCGCGCACCAGGATCATTTCCAGGCCGACCTCGCCGGCCGGATCGTCAAGCCGGAACCCGCCGGCCACGCTGAGCACGGGAGTCCCTCCGCCCTCGAACCAGTCCTGCTTCGGCAGCCAACCGGCCATCAGCTCGCGCTTTGTCGGAACCATTGTCGTTTCGTGGATGACGCTCATGGGGGGCTTCCTTCACTCGGTGGCTGGAACGCAGGGTGCGCACGCCTTCGAGCCTATCCAAATCCAACGTCCGATCCCCCTGGAGCGCACGCGTGTTGCGCAACCGCGGCCCCATTTCCGGTGGTTAAACGACGAGGCTTCCGTGTTCCACCCGCCGAATGGGATGGAACGCGGAAGCCTCGGTTTCAAGTGCAGTGCCGGGCCGGCTCCGGCCTAGAGCGCCAGCGTGTAAACGACCAGGACGATCTCGGTGTTCGGCACGTACCAGTCGCGCTCGGAGGCATGGTGGAATCCGTCGGCCTCGTAGAGGGCGCGGGCCGCAACCCAGTGGCCGCCGGTGGTCAGCGAGACGGTGTGGACGTCCTCGATCTCGCGGGCACGGTCGATCACCGCGTTCAGCAGTGCGCGGCCGGCCCCGGTGCGCTGCACCGCCGGGTCGATGACCAGCATGCGGAACTCGAGTTCGCCTTCCAGCGCGATGTCGGCGTACTCGCTGCCCGGGCGCACCAGGGTGACCGAGCCGATGACAACGCCGTCGCGCTCGGCGACGAGGATCTCGGAGGCCGCGTGACGCGCGGCAACCTGCTGCACGAACTGCAGGTACTCGTGGTCCGGGTCATCGAAGTGGCCCGCGTCCAGGTAGGAGTCGACGGTGATCCGCGCAATGTGCGGGTAGTCGGCCTCCACGGCGGGACGGATCGTCAGGGTGCTGGCATCGGTGAGGGTTGCTGTAGTCATCACCTTCAAGTGTGACAGCCGGACACTCGCCGGGCCGAAAATTCGCGGCGCTTGTAGCCAAGCTCACGCGCAACGATCCACCCGCCGGCTCCCCCGAAGCTGCGTCGACCCGAAGACGTCCACGTCGAATTTCGCGCAACTTGTCCCACGTCACAATGCGATCGCGGCGGGAAATGGTGGTCCGAACCCTTGCGCATTGTTTGTTAGTACAGTTTACTAACAACCATGAACACCTCACGGGACCCTCTGCGCAGCATGGCATCAGGCGCAGCAGCGCTGCCTTCACACGGCCGCGCACACAACTTGTCCCTTGCATTGCAGACGCTTCATTCAACGGGCCCGATGAGCCGCGCGGACCTTTCGCGCACCCTCGGCCTGACCCGCGTCACGGTATCGGACCTGATCTCCGAACTGCTCGAACGCGGACATGTCATCGAACTCGGCCAGTCCGAGGAAATCCGACCCGGGAAACCCGCTATCATGGTCGATCTAAACCGCCGGGGGCTGCAGATCATCGGTCTGGACCTCGCAGAAAACTCGGTGCTCCGCGCCGCCGTCCTGGACCTGGATGGAAACATCCTGCACCGCGTGGAAACCACCACCGGGGACGAAAAGGGACAGGAAGTCACGCAGCTTGTGCTCGACCTGGCAACCCGGGCCATCGGCCTCGCCACGGCGCCGCTGCTTGGCATCGGCGTCGGCACCCCGGGCATCGTCGACCACGACGGCGTGGTGCTCACCGCGCCCAACCTGGACTGGAAAGACCTTCCGCTGCGTGAACTGCTCGAACAGAGGACCGGGTTGCCCACGCTCGTGGCCAACGACGCGGATGCAGCGGTTCTCGCCGAATTCACCTTCGGGGGCGGCGCAAACGACATGATCCTGGTCAAGGTCGGCCGCGGCGTGGGCTCCGGGCTCATGGTCAACGGCCAGCGCGCCCGCGGGGTTCACTCGGCAGCCGGGGAAATCGGCCACGTCGTGGTCGGCACCGACGGCGGCCTCGAGTGCAAGTGCGGCAAGCGCGGCTGCCTGGAAACCTGGCTGTCGGTCCCCTTCCTCGAACGCGGACTCGCCGCAGCCGCGGCCTTGGAAGACCCCGGCTCCGCCGCCGAAAACGTCCTGCAGATCGCCGGCGAGCGCCTCGCCGTGGCACTGGCGCCCATCGTCGGGGCCCTTGACTTGGCCGAAGTCGTCCTCAGCGGACCGGCACACCTCTTGGAAGGGACCTTGCGCCAAAGCGTTGAAAAAACGCTGGTGGAACGGATGCTTCCGCACAGACCACCCTTGGTGGAAGTCCGCCTCGCCAAGGAACCGCAGGACGTGGTCCTGCGCGGCACCGCGGTCATGGTTCTTTGGAATCAGTTGGGAGTGGCCTGATCCGTTGTAACAAGCACGACCCTTCGCATGGGATTACTCGCAGTAAACCCGTTTCCCCCTTCCGAAAGGATCTCCAATGAAGAAGTACCTTGGGCTTGCGGCCCTCACGACCGCCGCGGCACTCTCCCTGACCGCTTGCGGCGGCAGCGGGGCACCCGCTGCATCCTCCGCGCCGGTTTCCGCCGGTTCCGCGGCGGCCAGTGATCCGGCAGGCAACGCGGACAAGACCATCACCCTGTGGCTGGCGGGCGCCGACACCCCGGAAGAGCTTCGCACATACCTGAAGGACACCTTCAAGACCAAGACAGGCGCCACCCTCAAGATCGAGGAGCAGGGCTGGGGCGATCTGGTCACCAAGATGACCACCGCGCTGCCCGATGCCAACAACACCCCGGACGTCGTGGAAATGGGCAACACCCAGTCCCCGACCTTCACCAACATCGGCGCCTTCCTGGACGTCTCCGACATGTTCGAAGAGCTCGGCGGCGCCAAGCTGATCCCGTCCTTCGTCGAGGCCGGCGCCGTGGACGGCAAGAACTTCACACTCCCCTACTACGCGGGCTCGCGCTACATGTTCCAGCGCGGCGACGTGTGGAAGGAAGCAGGCGTCGAGACCCCCACGACCCTGGACGAGTACAACACCGCGGTGAAGACCATCACCGAGAAGAACCCGCGCGACATCAAGAACTTCTCCGGCTTCTTCCTCGGCGGCCAGGACTGGCGCAACGGCATCTCCTGGATCTTCGCCAACGGCGGCGAACTGGCCAAGAAGGAAGGTGATGCGTGGGCCTCGACCCTCTCGGACCCGAACACCCTCAAGGGCCTGGCGCAGCTGCAGGACCTGTACAAGAGCGCTTCCAAGGCCCCGGCCGACGCCAAGGACGCCACCCCGTGGCTCTACATCAACGATGCCGACCAGATCCTAGACGAAGCGGGCAAGCCGACCGGCAAGACCTCGCTAGCGGCGGCCACCATCATGGCCCCGGGATGGGCCCACTGGTCGATCGGCGACATGGAGAAGGACGCCAAGACCGGCAAGGACGTCCGCACCTGGAACGACAAGAAGTTCTCCGCCTTCGTACTCCCGGGCAACGACGGCAATCCGGCACCGGTTCTGGCCGGCGGATCCAACATCGGCATTTCCGCCAAGTCCCAGAACCCGGAGCTGGCCAAGGAACTGATGCGCATCATCTTCTCCTCGGACTACCAGGACATGCTCGGCAAGAACGGACTGGGCCCGGCAAACTCGGACAACAACGACTCGATGGGTGAGGACCAGTTCGCCAAGGCGGCCATCGCCTCGGCATCGAACTCCAAGCTGACCCCGGCCGCACCGGGTTGGGCAGCGGTCGAATCCTCGCTGAAGCTGGAGGAGTTCTTCGGCAAGATCCGCGACACCGCGGATCTGGAGGCCCTGGCGAAGGAATACGACGCCCAGATCACCCCGATGCTGAACCTGAAGTAGCACTTGTTGATGGCCGGGGCGTGGACTCGCCCCGGCCATCCCTTTTGTGCAGCACCCCCGTACGTCGGCTTCCGCCGAGACGAAAGGCCGTAAGAAGCTCATGCCCACCCACGCCCCGGCGCCGCCGGCGCAGCAACAGCAACCGCAACCGGTTGAACCCGCCAGCGCCAAGATCCCCGTTCCCCTCGTCAAAAAGCGCAGATCCAAGACGCCGCTCTTGTTGATCGCCCCGACGCTGATCATCCTGGTCGCGGCCCTGGGATACCCCGTGGGTTGGCAGGTCTACACCAGCTTTCAGAAATTCGGGCTGAAGCAGCAATTCGGCGCACCTCCCGAATTCGTCGGACTCGAAAACTACACGGCACTGCTGTCCGACCCGAATTTCTGGGTCATCCTGGGCCGTTCCCTGCTCTTCTGCCTGCTCGCCGCCGGCACGACGGTGGTCATCGGCTTCCTCCTGGCGATCCTCATGAAGCGCGTGGGCACCGTGGCCAGGCTGGCCCTGCAGATCTCCATGCTGCTGGCCTGGGCCATGCCCGTGGTCGCGGCCATGACCGTCTGGGTCTGGTTGGTCGACTGGCGCCGCGGCGTGCTGAACTGGCTGCTGACCCGCTTCGGGTTCGACGCCGAGGGCCACAACTGGCTCGCCGAACCGCTCACCTTCTTTGCCATCGCGCTGGTCATCGTCGTGTGGATGTCCGTGCCGTTCGTGGCGCTGAGCATCTACGCGGGCCTGACCCAGATCTCCGAGGAGGTGCTGGAGGCCGCGGCCATGGACGGTGCCACCGGCATGCAGCGCATCCGGTACATCATCATGCCGCTGATCACCCCGGTGCTCTCGATCGTGTTGCTGCTGCAGCTGATCTGGGACCTGCGCGTGTTCACCCAGATCAAGCTGCTGCAGGACGCCGGAGGCGTGGCCAACGAGACCCACCTGCTGGGCACCTACATCTACCAAATGGGCGTCGGCTCCGGCGACTTCGGCGCGGCAAGCGCCGTGTCCATCCTGATGCTCATCATCACCATTGCCATCAGCTGGTACTACGTGCGCTCGCTGATGAAGGAGGAAGACTAGAATGCGGATTAAATCGATCTCGTCCGGCATCTGGACGGCCGTTGCGCTCGCCGTCGCCGTGGCCTGGGCCTTCCCCGTCTACTGGATGTTCAACTCGTCCTTCCTGCCCAACGCGGTGCTGCAGTCGGCCACCCCGACGTTCCTGCCCTTCGGCGGATCGTTCGACAACTTCAAGGCGGTCTTCGCCGACGGCAAGTTCGTCGCCGCGCTGGGCATCTCGCTGAGCGTCACGCTGACCACCGTGGCCGTGGCGCTGTTCGTCGCATTCCTGGGCGCACTGGCGATCAGCCGGTTCAAGTTCAAGGGCCGCAAGTCCTTCATCCTGGCGATGCTGCTGATTCAGATGCTGCCGGCCGAGGGCATGTTCATCGCCCAGTACAAGATGATGAGCTCCGTGGGCCTGCTGAACAACGTGCTGGGCCTGACCCTGCTCTACACCGCCGCGGTCATCCCGTTCACCATCTGGATGCTGCGCGGCTTTGTCGCCGGCGTCCCGGCCGAGCTCGAGGAGGCGGGCATGGTCGACGGCCTCTCCCGCACCCAGGCGTTCATGCGCATCACCTTCCCGCTGCTGGCCCCGGGGCTGGTGGCCTCCGGCGTCTACGCGTTCTTGCAGGCGTGGAACGAATTCACCGTCGCCCTGGTGGTGATGACCGAGGACCAGATGAAGACGCTGCCGCTGTGGCTGCGCGGATTCGTGCAGGCCTCCGCGACCCGCGAAACCGACTGGGGCCTGGTCATGGCCGCCTCCATGATGGTTGCCGTGCCGGTGATCATCTTCTTCATGATCGTGCAGTCCAAGATGTCCTCGGGCCTGGTCGGCGGGGCGGTGAAGGGCTGATGAACCGTTCGATCCCCGCCATCGGATCCGCGGCCGACGCGCTGTCGTCGTCCGTGTCCGTGTCCGTGTCCGCGCCGATGTCCGACGCCGGGCTTCGCGCCCTCGCCGCCGGCACCCTGATGCCCGGCTTCACCGGCACGACGATGCCTGCCTGGATCGGGTCCGCGCTTGGTGCCGGGCTGGGTTCGGTGTGCATCTACGGCACCAACCTCAGCTCCCCGGGACAGCTGGCCGCGCTCATGGGCCGGCTGCGCGCCGCGTCGCCCACCGTCCTGTTGACCCTGGACGAGGAGGGCGGGGACGTCACCCGCCTGCACTACCTCACCGGTTCCAACCAGCCGGGCAACGCGGTGCTCGGGCGCATCAACGACCCCGCGACCACGGCGGCCTCGGCCGCGGCGATCGCCGACGAGCTGGCGGCGCTGGGCTTCAACCTGAACCTCGCCCCCGATGCCGACGTGAACTCCACCCCGGAGAACCCCGTGATCGGGGTGCGCAGCTTCGGCGCCGACGCCGCACTGGTCGCCGAACACACCGCGGCCTGGGTGAGGGGCCTGCAGGAAGCCGGCGTCGCAGCCTGCGCCAAGCACTTCCCCGGCCACGGGGACACCGCCACCGATTCGCACCTTGCGTTGCCGACGATCGACGTGGACCTTGAAACGCTGCGCGACCGCGAGCTCGTGCCCTTCGCCGCGGCCATCGCCGCCGGCGTCGCCAGCATCATGACCAGCCACATCATGGTCCCGGCGCTGGATGCGGAAAACCCCGCGACTTTCTCGCGTATTATCCTGGGCGACCTGCTGCGCGTCCGCCTGGGCTTCGAGGGCGCGATCATCACCGACGCGCTGGACATGGCCGGCGCCTGCGCGATCACCGGGATCGAGGTCGCCGCCGTGCGGGCACTTGCCGCCGGCGCCGACCTGCTCTGCCTGGGCTCGGAAACCTCCGCCGAGCGCTACGAGGGCATACTCGACACGATTGTCGCTGCGGTCCGCGCGGGCGACCTGCCGCTGGAGAGGCTGCGCGATGCCGCACGCCGCACCGCGGAACTGGCCGCCGCCTACCCGCCGGCGACCCCTGCCGGCACCGGGAAGGCACCGGACTCCGCGACCATCACCGCGGCCTTCGGGGTCTCCGATGCCGCCCGCACCTGGCTGGCCGACCCGGCCCTCCCGGCGCTGGTGCAGGTCGACTCCGAGGCGAACATGGCGGTGGGCCACGTTCCGTGGGGCGCCGCCGCGGTCGGCGCCAACACGGACCTCGACGCCGTGGACCGGCATGCGAAGATCTCCCTGGTCGGCCGCGCGCTGGATGCCGGGCACCCGATCTGGCAGCTCGCCGATTCCCTGCGGGCCGGCGGCCGACGGGTCATCGTCGTCGAATGCGGCTGGCCGCGCGGAGGGGCGGACGTTGTCACCTTCGGCGCCTCGCTGACCGTCTCCGCCGCGCTGGCAGGGCTGCTCGCCCCGCAGCGCGCAACCCGCGAATCAACCGCCGGCATGAGTGCATGAGGCTCGGACTGGACATCGGCGGCACCAAGACGGCCGCCGCAATCCTGCACGACGACGGATCGGTGGCCGCCCTGCACACGGCCCCCTCCGGGCACGGCCCGGGCGAGGTCGTCGCGGTGGCTTCGATGCTGGCCAAGGCCGCGATCGCCGAGGTCTCGGCCGCAAGGTTTGCGGTTGCGGGGTTCGCGGCCGCCGGCACCGCCCGCAGCATCGGCCCCGACACCGCCACCGCCACCGCAAGGCCCACACTCACTCGCGGCGACCTGCCGGTCCGTGCCGGGGCGTGCATGCCGGGGCTCGTGGATCCGGCCAGCGGCATGGTCCGCCACGCGGTGAACCTGGGTGTCGACTCCATGGACCTGCGCCGCGGACTTTCCGAGGCGCTGGAGATGGACGTGAGCGTCGAGAACGATGTGAAGGCGGCCGCGCTCGGCGCAGATGCGCTGCTGCGCGCCAGGTCCGGCGCAGCGGATGCGCCCGCCGCCGCGTCTTCGTCTTTCGCGGAGGGCCGCACCCTGGCGTACCTGAACCTCGGCACCGGCCTGGCCGCGGCGGTGGTTCGCGACGGCCAAGTGTTACGCGGCCGTGACGGAATCGTCGGGGAAATCGGCCACCTTCCGGTGGCCGGCGGGACGCGGTGCAAGTGCGGCCAATTCGGCTGTCTGGAGACGCTGGCCTCCGGCTCGGCGCTGGACAGGCTGTGGCGGGTGCCGGGGGGCCGCGGCCTCGATCCCTTTGCCGCCGCGGCGTCCGGGGACCCCGTGGCCGCGCACGCCGCGCAGGTGCTCTGCCACGGGATCGCGATTTCCCTCCAGTTGCTGGTTCTCACCACGGGCGCCGAGCGGATCGTGATCGGAGGCGGACTGTGTGCGTTGGGAAACGCACTGGAGAACGGGATACGCTCGGAGTTGACCCGTGATGCGGCGGCCTCCGACTTCGTCGCATCGTTGGAGCTGGCCGACCGCTTTGAACTGCTGCCCTCCGATGTACCGGTCGCCGCCCTTGGTGCGGCGCTGCTGCCGGCACGAGATCAGCTTTAGCACTAAGGAACACGTTTACATGGAAGTTTTGATCGTCGATACCCCCGAGGAAGCTGCGGCGTTTGCCGCATCGGCAGTGCTCGATGGTTTGCGGGCCTACGGCACGGGGAACCCGGTGCTGGGCCTGGCCACCGGGTCGTCGCCGCTGGGGCTCTATGCCGAACTGGCCGCCGCTGCGCAGCGCGGGGAGGTCGATTTCTCCGCCGCCCGGGGCTTCGCGCTCGATGAGTACGTGGGCCTGGATGACACGCACGAGCAGTCCTACCGCCAGACGCTGATCCGCGAGGTCTGCAACGTGATCGGCCTGCCCGAGTCCGGGCTGAACGTGCCCAACGGCAACGGGGAAACCGTTGCGCAGATCGCCGAGCAGGCAGCCGCCTACGACGAGGCGATCAAGGCCGCCGGCGGGGTCGACGTGCAGATCCTGGGCATCGGCGCCAACGGGCACCTGGGCTTCAACGAGCCGGCCTCCTCGCTGCGCAGCCGCACCCGCATCAAGCGCCTGGCCTCGCAGACCCGCGAGGACAACGCGCGCTTCTTCGACGGCCTGGACCAGGTCCCGACCCACTGCGTGACCCAGGGCCTGGGCACCGTGCAGGAAGCCGGCCGTCTGGTACTCATCGCCACCGGCAGCCACAAGGCCGAGGCGATTGCCGCGGCCGTCGAGGGTCCGCTGTCCGCCTCGTGCCCGGGCTCGGTGCTCCAGCTCCACCCGGATGCCGTGGTGGTGCTCGACGAGGCTGCCGCCTCGCGCCTGAAGAACCGTGCCTACTATGACGATGCCGCCGCGGGACTCCAGTTCGGCATCTAGCACCGCCGGCTCCGGCCCTGGCCGGGACCGGGTGACGGCAAGGAGCCTCTTGCCCACGCTGGATTTCCACCGTGGGCAAGAGGCTCCTTGCATGTCAACGGTTATTCGGCCGCGGGCAGCGCCGTGAAGTCAAAATGCCCGGCGGCCTGCCAACCCGGTTCTCTGGCAGGCCGCAGCACCGGAATTCCGGCCTCCTCGGCGATCAGTGCGCCCGCCGCCCAGTCGAATTCCTGCGTGCCGTACTCCGCATAGGCGTCCAGCGTGCCATCGGCCACCAAACACAGGTCCAGCGCCGCCGATCCCAACCGCCGTACATTCGCGAATCCCGGCATGAGCCCCAACAGCGCGCCCACCTGGAACTGCCGGCGGTCCTCGTCGTAGCCGAAACCTGTGGCCAGCAACCGGCCGGCTTCCTCCTTGTCGCCGCCGTGCAACCGCATCACCGGCCGCGGTTCAGCAGTCGGCTGCCCACCGGCACGGACGCCATGGTTCGATTCGGCCAGCCAGGCCCCGGAGCCTGCCGCGGCATAGTATTCGGTGCCCAGGGCCGGGGCGTTGATGGCCGCAGCCAGCCAGCGCCCGGTCCCCGGAGCTCCATGGTCCGGGCCGTAGACAGCCACCGAGGTGCAGTAATACACAATGCCGCGGACAAAGTTCGCGGTTCCGTCCAGGGGGTCGATTGACCAGCGGTAGCCCGATGGCAACTGCGGGACGGTACGGCCATATTCTTCCCCGGTGATCGAGTCGTTGGGTCGGGCAGCGGCGATGACATCGCGTACAGCAGTTTCCGCCCGCCGGTCAAAGTCGGTCACCCAGTCCCCCGCGGCACTCTTGGTGTCGGCGGCGACCCTGGACCGACCGCGCTCGGCCAGCACCGCAGCACCCGCAGCGGCTGCCTCACGGGCGATTCCGAGCAAGTGGGTCGGCAGGTCCGCGTCTTCGAGCGGCGCCGCCGCCTCCCCGGCATTTGCCGGGTGCAGGTGCTTTGGGTGCTGGTTCATGTGATGCTCCTGGGATCGAAATATTACTTATGCGGATCTGTTTCCTGTTGTGCGGGGGCTGGCCGGCAAGAACAGTGTGTGGAACCCATCGCGCACAGACATGTCGAGCGTACCCATACCGCACTCGATATCGGTGATTCGCGGTAATGGTTCCGGCGCCATGAGTCGCCGGAACCATTCCCCGCGGTCTCTCGCGGTTGGTATCGAGGCCACTTGGAACGACATTTGTTGGCGGCATTGCCGGCCGAAACGCCTATAAATAGGCTCCGGCCTACTGAATTCTTCTGCAAATGAATCCTCGCGCCAGGATGCAGCACCCTGCATACCCGTTTGACCGGGAATGGATAACTTCATCGTTACATTTCGTGCGGCTAAGGCTGATTTCAGTGCCAAGATTCTTAATAGGATTGATGTTCCCGTGAGCCTTTGCCGTTGAGGAGTAACGGTCCGATGGTCGGAGAATCGGGTCTCTCCAACTCGAAGTGCGGCCGCTTACCCGGATTTCAAATTGGCCAAACAGCGGAAACCTTCTTGCTGCGTCCACTTCAAGGTCGGGTTTCAATGCAGAAACATTTCCAATGGCTGATTCCGACCACCCATCGCAGTGCATCGGATCCTAGCACACCCAAGGAACCCGGCGTCGTCGGGTCTGGCCGGCTAAGGTCAAGATTTCGCATACATTTTTGCTGTGGCACGCGGAAGTCTTGAATCCCCGCATGTCCGGTGTCAGACTGGTGGGCGAAATGGTTGCCGTGCCACTTGAGGGGCTGGACAACCATCGGCGACTTTATCTAAATAATCGAACCGAAAATGTCGATTAGTCGAGCCCACTCAGTCGAAGTGGAGATGCCGAGACCTCGATCTGCCGGTTACTTTGCAAATCGGGGATCTCGGGGATGAAACATATCTTATTGCTGTGACGGATCGTTCCAAATGCAATTAAATACTCGCGTAAGTTGGAGAGTCGGGAATCAGGGGTTCCCACCATCTCTCGTCGGCGATAGCCTGATCGTTCAAAAATACGGCGGCTCATCGATCGAGAACATTGAAGGAATTCAGCGGGTTGCCCGAAGAATCGTGGACACCCATCTAGCAGGACATCCTGTGGCCGTGGTTCTTTCGGCCATGGGCGATACCACCGACGAATTATTGGATCTCGCCGCTGGGCTCGCACCATTGCGGGCATCCCGCGAACTCGACCTGTTGCTGAGCACGGGCGAACGGATCTCGGTTGCATTGCTTGCCATCGCCATTTCAAGCCTGGGGGCTTCCCCCCATGTCTTTACTGGCAACGAGGCCGGTCTGATCACGGACGAAACCCATGGCAAGGCACGCATCGTCGGTGTATATCCGCAGCGGGTGCGCGACGCCCTTGACCGTGGCGAGATTCCCATCGTGACTGGGTTCCAGGGAACAAGCCGCAGAACCAACGAGGTCACAACGTTGGGACGGGGTGGCTCGGATCTATCCGCGGTTGCCCTGACCGCCGCGCTGAACGCCGGCGTCTGCGAGATCTATTCAGACGTTGACGGCGTCTATACCGCGGATCCGCGCATCGTTCCCCTGGCACGAAAGATCGACATGATCTCGAATGACCAGATGTTGGAACTGGCCGCGGGCGGAGCGAAGGTGCTGCAATTACGGTGTGTCGAATACGCTCGCCGCTTCGGCGTCTCGATCCATGTGCGTTCATCGTTCGACCAGGGTGAAGGGACGCTGGTGGTCGCCAAGCCCACCGACGAACTCATGTACCCCGATTCCGAATCCTTGGAACAGCCGTTTATCCGCAATGTCACTGATGATCGATCGGCGGTTCAGGTCACCGTCACCGGAGTTCCTGACCTTCCTGGCAAGGCAGCGCAGATATTCCGCGTGACGAAGGCGGTGAAGGCCTGCCCCGACATGATTACGCAAAATCATGCCGCTGAAGGTCACCGCCCCGACATCGCCTTTACCGTACCCCGTTCCCTGGGAGCGCCGATCATCAAGGCCCTCTCCCAGGCGCAGAACGCCATCGGCTTCCATTCCTTGCAATGCGATGAGGTTGGCAGGCTGTCGTTGATCGGTTCCGGGATGCTCAACGACCCTGGCGTTTTCTGCCGGTTCATGAGTGCGCTTTCAGAAGCCGGGATCGGCCTCCGGCTAATTTCGAATTCAGATACCCGCATTTCCGCAGTAACGGAAATCAGAATGCTGGATCAGGCAGTTCGTGCAGTTCACAAAGAGTTCCGTTTATCCGGTGACTTGCTCATCGGGTAAACGGACGCCACCTGGAACTTGGCCTTGAGACACCCAATCGTTTCAAGGCCAAGACCGCATCCAAGTATTGCTCTAGCGAAGGTTCATTCCATGGTTCAACTCATCGGCTACTCAATTGGTTGCCCGATGGTGGGGCTCACGGTCACAAAACGGACCGCCACCTCAGTCCACCTGGCATCGGATCGCCTGAACCCACAGTTCGTCGTACCAGCCCCACTCATGAGGAATCCATGTAGGTACCGGGAAACATACTTTCGCAGCATGGTGAACCTGTCTGGCTCAATACAAGCGCAGCCCAAGCAACATGATCCGCTAGTGACTCCGAATTCACGTGAAAAGACCACAAGGTTCGCTCCTTGGACGTCACCCGAGATTTGCCGGCCGATCCCTTCGGTCACCCGGGAAATTGGAGATGTAGTGGGAATTCGCAAGCAACATGCGGAACACCCCGCACCGACTGCAACCGCATTTTGCGCGGCTAAAGGCGCCCGAAAACCACCTCGTCCTTTTACCCAAGCAACAGCCGTTGTGATCGGAGATTTCCATGAGCTTCCAAACTGAGCTAGCCGATTTGACCGGTCCGATCGTGTCGGGACCCGTGCCCGGACCTCGATCCACCGAGCTGCTTGAACGCCAAGCAACCAGGGAATCCAATGCCCGTACTTACCCTCGTCATCTGCCAATCGCCATCGCTGAAGCTGCAGGTAGCTTTGTCCGAGATGTCGATGGCAATGTTTTCATCGATTTTCTTGCTGGGGCCGGAGTACTCTCGCTCGGACACAACCATCCGGAGCTAGTCGGTGCAGCCACGGAGCAACTTTCCGTGCTGACCCATGGGTTGGACTTCCCAACGCCGGCAAAGGACGCCTTCATCGAAGCCCAGCTTTCAATGCTTCCTGCCACCATGCGTGACCGGATGAAGATCCATTTTTGCGGCCCCACTGGGACCAACGCCGTCGATGCAGCAATCAAGCTGTGCAAGACGGCAACCGGTCGTGGCGACATCATCAGCTTCCAAGGCGGCTTCCATGGCAGTGGCGCCGTAGGCATGGCACTCACCGGATTGGTTGTCCAAAAGGAGCCCGTGCGCAACGGCCTTCCGGGGGTTCATTTCTTCCCCTATTCGTACTGTTCCAGGTGCCCCCTGGGGCTGACCCGCGAGACCTGCAGCACAAATTGCGCAACCTACCTTGAGCATTCGCTCAAGGACGATCTCGGTGGAATTCCATTGCCGGCCGCAGTGATTATCGAACTTGTCCAAGGCGAAGGCGGAGCAATTCCTGCCACGATTGAATTCGCCCAGCGAGTGCGTGAAGTGACCCGTGAACTAGGGATCCCCCTGATTGTCGACGAAGTACAAACCGGTTGCGGGCGCAGCGGAACCTGGTTCTCCTTCGAGCAGTACGGCATCGAGCCCGATGTTATCGTCGCTTCGAAGGCACTCAGCGGGATGGGCTTACCGATTGCGCTGATCTTCTACGACAAGGAGTTGGACGTCTGGGCTCCAGGCGCACATACCGGAACCTTCCGCGGCAACCAGTTGGCCTTCGTCACCGGCGTTGAGGCTGTAAAGATCTTCAAGCGCGACGATGTCCTGGGCAACGTCGTCCGGCGAAGCGAACAATGTCTGGGTCTCCTTGCACCGTTACAGCGGCATCCGTGGGTTCGGGAAATCCGCGGCAAGGGGTTGCTACTGGGCATTGAGCTGGTGCATCCTTCCAGCGGGCTCCCGGCGGGAGAATTGGCCGCCGAGGTGCAGACCCAAGCGCTCAGCCGCGGGTTGATCCTGGAATTGGGAGGCCGTGGCGGTTGCGTCGTCAGGTTGCTTCCCCCGCTGAACGTTACGGAGGAGATCATGGAGGCCGCCTGCCGCATCCTGGTCGACTGCATTGACCAGCTTGAGTCGAAGGTCGGATAAGCCCAAACGACGGCCGCCTGGACTTGTTCGGCGGTTGCACATGCGGAAAGGAGATCCTTGTGCGAAAAAACAAGCATGTTCGTATGACGACGGAGAGCGCCCCCGCTGCCGAATCCAAGGCCCACAGTTTGATGCGGGGGCAGGTTTTGGTTGCCGACGGTGAAAACCAGGGAGCCCGGTGGTTGCCAGGTGAGCGGTTGGACCAGCTCTTTGAGGAACGCTGCGACCGGTTGCGGGAAGCGGGCTTGGGCTCGCATCTGGCCGTTGATTCCACTGCGCTGTCACTCACCTACGATGAGTTGGACGGGCGGGCCAACCAGCTAGCCCGACACCTGATCGCACGCGGGTGCCGTGCCGGCGACAAGATCGCGCTGCTGTTCGATGAGTCGGTGCGGTCCTTTGTGGGGATGCTCGCGGTGCTGAAGATCCACGCCGCATATGTGCCGCTGGATGCCGGATATCCGGCGGACCGGCTTTCCTACATCATTGCCGATGCCGATGTCTCGATGGTGCTGACGCTTTCTCACTTGAGGGACAAGCTCGTGGACGTCATTGCACCCATTTGTTCGGTGGATGAGGAAGACGCGTCAACTGATTCGATGGACACTTCTCGCTTGAACGCGGAGGAAAAAGGGTCTACAACCGAGCAGCTTGCCTACATCATCTACACCTCGGGAACCACGGGGCGCCCCAAGGGTGTGGCGATCGAGCATGCCAGCATCTGCAATTTCGTGCGCGTTGCCTCCGAGTCCTACGGGTTCCAGATCCAAGACCGGGTCTACCAGGGCATGACCATCGCCTTCGACTTTTCCGTCGAGGAAATCTGGGTCCCCTGGATGTCCGGGTCCACACTGGTTCCCAAGCCCAGCGGCACCACGCTGCTGGGCGCCGAACTTGCCGAGTTCATGGTGGACCGCAGGGTCTCGGCCATTTGCTGCGTGCCGACCCTGCTGGCAACCATTGACGAGGACATCCCCTCGCTCCGATTCCTCTTGGTGTCGGGTGAAGCCTGCCCGCGTGACTTGATCGTGCGTTGGTACCGGCCCGGGCGACGTTTCCTGAACGTCTATGGTCCGACCGAGGCCACCGTTACGGCCACCTACGCGGTGGTCGATCCGGACCGTCCGGTCACATTGGGAATTCCGCTGCCCAGTTACGCGGTCGTCATCCTCGACCCCAGCGAGCCTGTGGCAGTCCCCCCCGGCACGCTGGGTGAAATAGGATTGGCCGGCATCGGGCTGGCGAGGGGATACGTCAAGCGGGACGACCTGACCGACAAGGCCTTCATCTCCGACTTCCTGGACATCGACAACAACCCCTCGAGCCGGATCTACCGCACCGGGGACCTCGGCCGGATCAATGATTCCGGAGAGATCGAATACTTCGGACGGATCGACACCCAAGTGAAAATCCGCGGCTACCGGATCGAGCTCACCGAGATCGAGTCGGTCTTGCTCCAGGTTCCGGGGGTGGCCCAAGCGGTCGTTGACACACACGAGTCGGCACCCGGCGTGGTCGAATTGGTGGCATACTACAGCCTGCGAAAAGACACCTCAGAGATTGACAAGGCTGATCTGAGGGATCGGCTACAGAACCGGTTGCCCGGCTACATGGTTCCCGCATATTTGGAGGAACTGGACATCATTCCGATGCTGCCCAGCGACAAGGCGGACAGGAAGAACTTGCCTGCGCCGACATCGCAACGCTCCAGCGCCGGCACCCAGGAATACACGGCCCCTTCCAATGAGACCGAGGAGCTTTTGGCCTCCGCCATGGCCGAGGTGCTGGGTGTGGAGCGGGTGTCGGCCATAGCCAATTTCTTCACCGACCTTGGGGCGAATTCCCTGCTACTTGCACATTTTTGCTCACGCACGAGGAAGAACGAAGCCCTTCCCTCGCTTGCCATGAGGGATGTCTACCAAAACCCGACAATTCAACAACTAGCCGGGGCACTGGCAACCACCAGTTCCTCCGAGGCCCTGCCGGTCAAGTATCACGAACCAGCGGAGGCCACCTTGGCCAGCACCCGCCAGTTCGTAACCACGGGGGTCCTGCAAGCGTTGATCTTCCTCGCCTATACTTACGCCTCCATGTCCCTTGCTGTCATCGGGTATCACTGGTCAGCGGCGGCACCGAACGCTCTACAGGTCTGGGAACGGTCGGTTATTTTCACCGTGGCGATGTTTGTCGCACTATCTGTGGTGCCCATCGCCCTGAAGTGGGCCATCGTCGGTCGGTGGAAGGAAACGGAGATTCCGGTCTGGTCCTTGACCTATGTCCGCTTCTGGTTCGTGAAAGCTCTCATCAACACCAATCCTCTTCGAATGTTCGCGGGCACCCCGTTGTTCAATGTCTACTTGCGGGCCCTGGGCGCCAAGATCGGACACGACGTTGCGCTCTTCTCCACTTCCGTGCCGGTGTGCACCGATCTGCTGACCATTGGCGATGGCACGGTGATCCGGAAGGACTGCCTTTTCAAGGGCTACCGTGCCGAGCGTGGAGTCATTCAGGTGGGTCCCGTGACACTGGGCAAGAACGTCTTGGTTGGTGAGCAAACAGTACTGGACATATACACAGTGATGGGGAACGACTCCCAGCTCGGACACTCGTCGGCCCTGCATCGTGGTCAGACGGTGCCAAACAATGAGGTTTGGTACGGTTCTCCCGGGCGGCGCTCCGATTCCAATTACGGGTCGGTTGCACCCGCACGTGTCACGATGAGAAGGAAGATTACCTATAGTTTCTGGGTCGTGTTCACCAGGATAGTCGGGTTCGCCTCCATCGGGTTCTCGGCGATCTCGTTGTTCCTGCCGAACTACCTGAAGTCAGGTTTGCTTTGGGACGAAACCACGGGGTTCGTCTCCGATTTGGTGGTCGTTTCCTTTGCTCTACTCTTCGGCGGCATTGCCACCGGTCTGGTCGCGGTGGCGGTACTACCGAGGCTGCTGAACCTTTTCCTGCCCCCTGGCAAGGTCTACCCCCTGTATGGCTTCCACTACGCCACCCAGCGGACCATTTCACGGCTCACGAACCTCCACTTCTTCAAGAATCTAACGGGCGACAGCTCACTGATCCTCTACTACCTGAGCTTCATCGGGTACCACCAGCCAAACCCGGTGCAGACAGGATCCAACTTCGGACCCGCTGTAAAGCACGACACGCCCTACTTGGTCACCGTTGGTTCCGGGACCATGGTTTCGGATGGTCTGTCGATCATTACCTCAGAAGTGTCGAACACCTCGTTCCGGATCGTCCCCACCACCATCGGCGAAAAGAACTTTTTCGGCAATGCCGTTGTTTACCCATCGGCAGGGAAGACCGGCGAGAACTGTTTGTTCGGGACGATGACCATGGTCCCGATCGACGGTCCCATCCGCGAAGGAGTCGGGCTTCTGGGTTCGCCTCCCTTTGAGATCCCCCGATCGGTCCAGCGGGACAGTGCCTTTGATGAAATGAAAACAGCTGAAGAACTGAAGACTCGTCTTCCTGCCAAGAACCGGCACAACGGCCTCACGCTGGCAATGTTCCTCCTCTTGCGATGGTTCGAGCTCTTCCTCTCCTTGTGGATCGGTTCGATAGCCCTGACACATTTTGAAAATGTCGGTGCACCGGTGGTCGTGGCCGGCTTGATGGCCATCGGCGTGGCTTTGGAGGCCATGACCATCGCCATCGAACGACTCGTTCAGATCCGCCACAGGCTCGTTCCGCGCTTCTGCTCCATCTACGACGTCTACTTCTGGGAGCACGAGCGTTTTTGGAAGTTCATCGCCGGAGGAGCCCTCGGCCTGTTCAATGGCACGCCGTTCAAGCCGATCATCTGGCGCATGTTGGGCGTGCGGATGGGCAAGAGGGTTTTCGATGATGGTTGCGGAATCCCGGAAAAGACAATTATCACCGTTGGGGATGACGTGACCCTGAACTCCGGAAGCGTTCTCCAATGCCATTCGATGGAAGACGGCGCCTTTAAACTCGATTCCATTTCCATCGGCTCCAGGACCACGATCGGCGTTGGCGGGTTTGTGCACTACGGCGTAACGATGCAGGACGGTTCAACGCTGGAAGCGGATTCATTCCTGATGAAGGGTTCGGAGGTGCCGAAGGACGGGTTCTTCGGCGGCAACCCCGCGCAGGACCTGTCCGCCTACGTGGTGCGCGATGCGCAGCCGGTCAGGGGCCGGCACCTGGCAGGGCGCGCATGACCCGCACGACCCGCACGACAGCGGCCCCCGCCTCCGTTTTCTGGAGACGGGGGCCGCTGTTTGGCGTCAGTCGCCTGTTGCCAACCATATGACGGACCGGGTGACGGGATTCCGGATCGGCCGATCGAACAAGCCGATCCAACAATCCGATCGATCAGGCCTCGGGGTTCGGGCGCCCCTCGACGGCCTCGGGCCCGCCATTGAGCAACAGCACGAAGCCCTCCTCATCGAGCACCTGCACGCCCAGGGAAACCGCCTTGTCCAGCTTGGATCCGGCGGCCTCCCCGGCCACCAGGTAGGCGGTGTTCTTGGAGACGGAGCCCGCGGCCTTGCCGCCACGGATGATGATCGCTTCCTTCGCGGCGTCGCGGCTGTAGGTCGGCAGCGTGCCGGTGACCACGATGCTCAGGCCCTCGAGGTGCTTGGTGATCGACTCGTCCTGCGCGTCCTTCATGAGCACGCCGGCAATGGCCCATTCATCGACGATCCGGTTGTGCCAGTCCACGGAGAACCACTCGATCAGCGCGTCGGCGATGATCGCACCGACGCCGGCGACCTCGGCCAGCGCCTCGCGGGCGTCCGGGGCGGCGAGCTGCTCGCGGATGGCCTCCATCGACCCGTACTTGGTGGCCATCGCGCGCGAGGCGGTGGGGCCCACGTGCCTGATGGACAGCGCGACCAGCACCCGCCACAGCGGCTGTGACTTGGCTTTGTCCAGCTCCGTGAACAGCTTCTCAGTGGTCTTGGACGGGACGGATTCCTTCTTGGCGGTGGCCTTCGTGTAGAAGTACGGGGCCAGCTGGAACTTGCCGGTGCCCGCGCCCTTGGACCGGATTTCGCGCCACACGTTCACGCCGGCCAACGCCTCGCGCAGGGCCGGGTCCGGGTAGCTTTGGGCCAGCGCGAAGACCTGCGACTCGCTGGTGATCGGGCCGGGACCCGCAGGGGCGATCACGCCACCGTTCTCGGCTGGGTCCGGGCCGGGGCCGACGGTCAACGCCTGGGCGGCCTCGTAGCCCAGCGCCTCGATGTCGAAGGCGCCGCGCCCTCCCAGGTGGGCGACGCGTTCGGTCAGCTGCACCGGGCAGGACTCGGCGTTCATGCAGCGGATGTCAACGTCGCCTTCCTTGGCCGGGGCCAGCGGCTCGCCGCAGGAGGGGCAGGCGGTGGGCATGACGAACTCGCGTTCGCTTCCGTCGCGCAGCGCCAGGACGGGGCCGACGATCTCCGGGATCACATCGCCGGCCTTGCGCAGGATCACGGTGTCCCCGATCAGCACGCCCTTGGCCTTGACGACGTCCTGGTTGTGCAGCGTGGCGCGCTCCACGGTGGATCCGGCGACCTTGACGGGCGCCATGATGCCGAACGGAGTGACCCGCCCGGTGCGGCCCACCTGCACCTGGATGTCCAGCAGCTTGGTGTTGACCTCCTCCGGCGGGTACTTGTAGGCCACGGCCCAGCGCGGCACGCGGGAGGTGAAGCCGAGGTTGCGCTGGATCTCGAACGCGTCGGTCTTCACCACGATGCCGTCGATCTCATGCAGCAGGTCATGGCGGTGTTCGCCGTTGGCGGCGATGAACCCCAGCACCTCATCGAGCGTGTCGACGACCTTGGAGTACGGGGAGACCGGCAGCCCCCAGGAGGCCATCAGCGCGTAGGTTTCGGATTGGGTGGCGGCGGAAAGCCCGGAGCGCACGCCCAGTCCGTGCACGAACATCTTCAGCGGGCGCTTGGCGGTCTCCGCCGGGTCCTTCTGGCGGATGGATCCGGCCGCCGCGTTGCGCGGGTTGGCCAGAGGGGCCTTGCCGGCCTCGATCAGCGCCTCGTTGTAGGCGGCGAATTCGGCCGAGGGGATGAAGATCTCCCCGCGCACCTCGACCTCCTCAGGCCAGTTCTCCCCCGCCAGCTGCGTCGGGATCTCCTTGATGGTCAGCACGTTGTGCGTGACGTCCTCGCCGGTGGTGCCGTCCCCGCGGGTGGCCGCGCGCACCAGTTTGCCGTTGCGGTAGAGCAGGTTCACGGCCAGGCCGTCGATCTTGACCTCGCAGAGCCACTTCAGGTGGTGCCCGGCGGCACGCAGCGCCGCGTTGGCCATGGTCTTTTCGCCCCAGGCCACTACCTCCTCCAGCGAGAACACGTCCTCCAGCGAGTACATGCGCGAGAGGTGCTCGACCGGGGTGAACGCGGCGGAGACCTCGCCGCCGACCTCCTGGGTCGGCGAGTCGTTGGCGACGATCGCGGGGTGCTGCGCCTCGATGAGTTCCAGCCGCGAGTACAGCTGGTCGAACTCGGCGTCGGAAATCAGCGGCGCGTCATCGTTGTAGTACGCGGCGCGGTGCTTGCGGACCTGGTCGACCAGGTCCTGGTACTCGGCGCGCAGCGCCTCGCTGGGCAGGCCGTCGTCGGTCGGGGCAGCACCCGGGAACGGCTCTGGCTGCTGGTTCATGGTTGCGGGCTGGGTCGCTTCTTGGTGGCTCACCCTCCCATTTTGCCCCACGATGGCGTCTCGCGGGATGAGGGGGGCGTGCTGCCGTGGCGTGGCGTGGTGGCATCCGGCTGACGTCGTGTGTGCGCCCGGTCGGCGGGTCAGGCGGGCCGGAGCGGTCCCGAAACGTCGACGATGACCACCGAAATGTTGTCCCGGCCGCCGCTGGCTAGGGCCGCGTCGACAAGCCTGGCCATCGCCTCGGAGCGGTCCGGCGTCTGGTTGAGGATGCGTTCGATGCCAGCGGGATCGACCTCGCCGGTGAGCCCGTCGCTGCAGAGGAGGTAGCGGTCCCCGGCCACCAGCTCGTGGAACTGGGAGTCGGGAACCGAATTGCCCCCGGCGCCCAGCGCGCGCGTGATCAGGTTGCGTTGCGGGTGGATGCGGGCCTCCGCCTCGGTGATGCTTCCCGCATCGATGAGCTCCTGCACCGCCGAATGGTCGAGCGTCAACTGGGTCAGCCGCCCCTCGCGCAGGCGGTAGCCCCTGGAATCGCCAACATTCAGCAGCATCAGCCGCACCTCGGGCTCGTGGCCCGGGGCGGGGTCCTGGGCTGTGTTGTCATGGGTTGCGTGGTCCTGCTCCCCGCCGTCCAGCCGCGTCACGGCGGGAGCGCCGGCGCCCGGGACTGGCACGTAGGGCAGCACGTCGGTGGTCGGTGCGGGCTCCTCCGCATCCGGGGCTCCACGGTGGAACACCGCTTCCCCGGGGTGCACATGCGCCTCATGGATCGTCTCCAGGTAGCGCGCCGGGGTGATCTTCCCGTCCGGAGCCGCAACGGCATGCGCCTGGACGGGCAGCTCAATCGTGGTGGCGGCCGCGGGCTTCTCCTGCGGCCAGGTGCCGCCGCCGGGTTCGGCGCTGACCAAGGCCAGCGCACAGAGCGTGGTCCCGCCGCGGGAACCGATGGCGTTGCGGATCATCGAATCGGCCCGCTCGACCTGGGCCAGCACCGCCTGTGCGTGCGGAAGCCCGGACGGCCCGACGCCCGCCGGGTCCACGGCGATCTTCTCCAGGGTTTCGATGCACAGCCGCGAGGCGAGGTCCCCCGCCTCGTGCCCGCCCATGCCGTCGGCCACGGCAAAGATGCTCCGGGCACTGAGGACCGCGTCCTCGTTCACGGCGCGCCGCAACCCGATGTCGGTCAATGCTGCGCCGTGGATTCCGCCCATGTGCGTGTGCATGTCAGTCCAGCACCAGTCCCGTTCCGGTTCCCGGTGCCAGGCGCACCGGATTGATGTCGCCAAAGCCGCGCACGGCCGTTGTCTCCTGCGGGTGCAGGACAAACCTGTCGTCGCCGGCCAGCGTCGAGGCGGTGAGCTCGTCGGTGAGCACGGTGCCCGGCTCGGCCAGCGAGGTGAGCCGCGCCGCGAGGTTCACGGTGGGCCCGTAGATGTCGCCCAGCCGGGAAAGGATGCGGCCCCAGACCAGCGAGACCCGGGTGTTGGGCAGCAATTCGTCGGCCGCGAACTCCCTGGACATGGCCAGCGAAATCAGCGCGCCGGCCTGCGGCGTTTCGGCAACGAAGAGCACCTCGTCGCCGATGGTCTTGACCAGCCGGCCGCCGCCGACGGAGATGATTTCCGCACACTTGGATTCAAAGCGCTGCACCAGCTGGGCGAGCGTGCGCTCGTTCATACGGCGGGACAGCGAGGTGTAGGAGACCAGGTCGGCGAAGCCCACGGCGCGGGCCAGCGGCAGCGACACGTCGTCCTCGGACCCGTCGCGGCCCTCCTCCGAGGCGGCCAAACCGGTTTCGGCGCGCAGCACCAGCCGGTGCACCGCCGCATTGAGCTGCCGGCGCCACGAATACACCAGCATCTTCTCGATGGGGTCGATCAATTCCGGAAGCAGGCTCACCAGGTTGCGCCGGGCCTCCGGGTCGCTCATCTTCTGGTTCTGCACCATGTCCTCGACCAGTGCCTCGACCTGCCAGACCACCATGCGGTCGGTCATCTGGCCGATCGACCGGGTCAGCGAGATCGCGGTTTCCTCGGTCAGCGTGCCGTTTCGGACCATGCCGAGCATGAGCTCCAGGGCGCCTTCGTCCACCGTGGTGAAGAAGACCTCTTCGTCGCCCAGGTTCGGGAAACCCAGGGCACGCCAGATCTTGCGGGCCGAGAGCAGCGAAACGCCCGCGGCGCTTGCGACCTCGCGGCGTTTCATGGTGCGCTCGGCACCGAGCAGGCGCTTCTCAAGTTCACGCACGGCCTCGCGCGAGGAGGCCGGGGTTGTCTGGTCTACCTGTTCCGGGCGCCGCATGGCGGCGGCAAGATCGGCAATGGGGTCGGCGAGCGCAGGAACGTCCCCCGCGGCCTCCGGCTCCCGGGCCTCGGCGCCGCCGATGTCCTCGCCCTCGCTCGGCTGGCGCATGGCCTGGGCACGTGCCGCATCACGGGCAGCGGTGGGTGCGACGGGTTGTGAACCCGTCGCCTGCGACCGCTCACTCATGCTCAGTCCAATCTCTTTGCTGTGGGTGCGTTGGTTGATCCTGCTCAACGCGCTCTTCCATGTTTACACCATCCACCCGGGGGAAGCGTGGCAGTGCGGTTATCGCGCCGATGCCAAGCTCCCGCATTTTCTGCACGGCGGGCATGTGCGGGATGTTGATTCGCTGTCCGGCCAGCACGATCTGCAGCGTGCCCGGCGCCTCGTACGGGGCACGCCGGCCGGTCAGCGCCACGATGTCCTGGATCGCGTAGAGTCCGATAGATCGCTGCCCGGCGGCGGATCGCCCGCGCTTTGTCACGATGCGTTCGGTGGTCAGGTAGGTGTAGGTTCCGGCCCAGCGGGCCAGCGGGCGCAGGCACCAGACCACCAGCAGCACGCAGAAAACCACCCCCAGCAGGGCCAACAGCAGCGGGCTGGCCTCGGCGGCCCAGTCCGGCAGGTCGGTGCGGATCAGCAGTCCGGCCAGGAAGCTGGTTGCCGCCAGCAGGAGGAAAAAACGCAACAACGGACCGCGCAGGGCGCGGGGGTGCGCCCGCGTCTTCACGATCACGCGTTCGCGCATTTCCAGTATCAGCTTCACGTCCGGCTCCCTCGGCCCCACACCGGTTGTGCGTGCCGGTCTATTCCCTACCCATCCATCGTAGGGCCAGTGCACCGACACTTGGTCCAGAAACCCCCGGATCTCCTAGTGTTTTGCCGCTCCCTAGGCGTAGTTCCCGTCGCTGCGGCGCAGGTGGAACACGTCGGCGGCCAGCACGTGGTGCAGCTTTCCGGCCGAGTCGCGCAGGATCAGTGCGCCCTCGGCACCCAGGTCCTCGGCCGTGCCGCGCAGCACCGTGCCGTCGGGAAGGTGCGCGTCCACCTGGTGCCCGATGCTCACCATGTGCCGGGCGATGGCCTGCCGCAGCGAAAGGGCGTCCCCGGGCCCGGGTTCACCCGCCCGGCCGTGCACCGCGGCGAATGCGCCGTAGAGGTCGGCAACCTTGTCCAGGTAGCCGGCCATCAGTTCGCTCCTGTCGGTGGTGCGCCCCCCGAGCAGGGCGATGCTGCCGGCGGTGGGAACGGGCAGTTCCGCCCGTTCCTGGCTGACGTTGAGCCCCGCGCCGACCACCACGGCCGGGCCCTCGGGCGTGAGCACCAGTTGCGCCAACACGCCGCAGAGCTTGAAGCCCCCGGCGACAACGTCGTTTGGCCATTTGAGTCCGGCGGCCAGCCCGGTGCGTTCGTTCAGCGCCTGCACCATCGCCGTGGCGCAGAGCATCGAGAGCCAGGGCAGCCCCGCGGGGTCGAAACCCGCGTCCGGGCGGAAGTAGATGCTGATGGCCAGGGAGCTGCGGTCGGGGGTTTCCCAGCCGCGCCCGAGCCGGCCGTGCCCCGCCACCTGGTGCTCTGTGGTCTCAACGCTCAGGTGGGCCAGCGGCCCGGCCTTGGACCGTGCCACCAGGTCGTCGTTTGTCGACCCGGTGGCCTGGCTGACCCACAGGTCCCCCATGCCGCGGTTTTTCATGACCTCCCGCACGCGGGTTGCATCAAGGGGCGGTCGCGGAACGGGTGCTGGTTCGGGGCTCATGGGCACAAGCCTAGCCACCTTCGCACCTTCCGGCGCCCTGCCTGGCCGCTGTCAGAGGAAGATGTCCGGGACCAGCCGGCCCTCGGGGGCGCCCATGGAGTAGCCTCCCAGATCGGCCACTCCCGCCGCCGCCAGCACCGCCTCGTCGGTGAAGAAGTTTCCGCTGCAGGTCCCGGCCGGGCTGGTGAGGATGGCGTGGGCGGCATCGGCAACGATGTCCGCGGACCGCGCGGCCTTCACCAGCTGCTCGCCGCCCGGCATGTTGCGGATGGCCGCGGTGTCGATCAGCGTGGCGGGCCACAGCGAGTTCACCCCGATGCCCGATTCGCGCAGCTCCTCGGCCAGGCCCAGCGTGGTCAGGGACATGCCGTACTTGGCCATGGTGTACGCCAGGTGTGCACCGGCCCATTTGGGGTCCAGGTTCAGCGGAGGAGACAGGGTGAGGATGTGCCCGTTCCCGCTCTTGCGCAGGTGCGGCAGCGCGGACTTGGAGAGCAGGAAGGTTCCGCGCACGTTGATGTCCATCATCAGGTCGTATTTCTTCATCGACACGTCGTCGGTATTGGAAAGGTCGATGGCGGAGGCGTTGTTGACCACCACGTCGATCCCGCCGAAGCGCTCGACGGTCTGCGCCACGGCACCGAGCACGTCTTCGTCGTTGCGCACGTCCCCCACGATGGCCAGCGCCCGGCCCCCGGCCGCTTCGATCTGCGCGGCGGCGGTGTGGACCGTTCCCTCCAGGGAGGCGTGGGCGGTGCCGGTCTTGGCCATGATCGCCACGTTGGCGCCATCGGCCGCGGCGCGCAGCGCGATGGCCAGGCCGATGCCGCGGCTGCCCCCGCTCATCAGGATGGTTTGGCCCCTCAGGGATTGCGCATTGGCGGCGATGATGTCGCGTCGTGGTTCACTCATGTGACACAGGTTACGGCAACCGGAGCCACTAAGCTACCCGTCAGTAACTTGTTTTATGGACAACTTGGCCCCCAACACGAAGCGATTTTGTAGGGTTCCTACACACAAATCGACCCAAACCCTCACTAGACTGGCCGAGGTGGCATAGTTATTGTGCCTTTCCTACTACGCAACTACCCCAAGGGAGCCCCGGGATGACCCAGAGCCGCATCGACGACCTCACGGAATCGATCGACCTGTCGACCACGGCCGGCAAGATCGCCGAGTTCCGCCGCCGCGAGGCCCTCGCGCAGGCCCCCTCCGGGCAGGACGCCATCGAGAAGCAGCACGCACGGGGCAAGCACACCGCCCGCGAGCGCATCGACATGCTGCTCGACAAGGGCTCCTTCATCGAGTTCGACGCCCTGGCCGTGCACCGCAGCAACGCCTTCGGCATGGAGAAGAAGCGCCCGCTGGGCGACGGCGTGGTCTCCGGCTACGGCACCGTCGACGGCCGCCAGGTCGCCGTTTACTCGCAGGACTTCACCGTCTACGGCGGCTCGCTGAGCCAGGTCAACGGCGAGAAGATCGTCAAGGTCCAGGAATTCGCGCTGCGCAACGGCTGCCCGGTGGTTGGCATCAACGACGGCGGCGGCGCCCGCATCCAGGAGGGCGTTGCCTCGCTGGCCATGTTCGCCGACATCTTCCGCAACAACGTCCACGCCTCGGGCGTGGTCCCGCAGATCTCGCTGATCATGGGCCCGTGCGCCGGCGGAGCCGCGTACTCCCCCGCGCTGACCGACTACGTGATCATGGTCGACAAGACCAGCCACATGTTCATCACCGGCCCCGACGTCATCAAGACCGTCACCGGCGAGGAAGTGGACATGGAGACCCTGGGCGGCGCGCGCCAGCACAACGCCACCACCGGCACCGCCACCTACCTGGCCACCGACGAGCAGGACGCGATCGAGTTCTGCAAGGAACTGCTTGAGTTCCTGCCCTCGAACAACATCTCCGAGGCCCCGTCCGTGGAGTTCGACGAGGAACTCGAGCTCACCGCCGAGGACCTGGAGCTGGACGCGCTGATCCCGGATTCGGCCAACCAGCCGTACGACATGCGCAAGGTCATCGAGCACATCGTCGACGACGGAATCTTCCTGGAGATGCAGTCGCTCTACGCGCCGAACGTGATGATCGGCTACGCCCGCGTCGAGGGCTCGACCATCGGCATCGTCGCCAACCAGCCGATGCAGTTCGCCGGCACGCTGGACATCGCGGCATCCGAGAAGGCAGCCCGCTTCGTGCGCAACTGCGACGCCTTCAACATCCCGATCCTCACCCTGGTGGATGTCCCGGGCTTCCTGCCTGGCAAGGACCAGGAGTTCCAGGGCATCATCCGCCGCGGCGCCAAGCTGCTCTATGCCTACGCCGAGGCCACCGTGCCCAAGCTGACCGTGATCACCCGCAAGGCCTACGGCGGAGCGTACATCGTGATGGGCTCCAAGAAGCTCGGCGCGGACATCAACCTCGCTTGGCCGACGGCGCAGATCGGCGTCATGGGCGCCCAGGGCGCGGTCAACATCCTCTACCGCCGCGACCTGGCCGCCGTGGCCGCCGAGGGCGGCGACGTGGAGGCACGCCGCACCGCCATCATCGAGGGCTACGAGGCCGAGCTGCTCAACCCGTACCAGGCCGCCGAGCTCGGCTACGTCGATGCGGTCATCGCCCCGAGCGACACCCGCCTGCAGATCGTGCGCGGCCTGCGCGCCACCCGCGACAAGCACGCGGCACTGCCGGCCAAGAAGCACGGGAACATCCCGCTGTGATCGGCAACCAGCACCAGGCGCCGGAAGGCGATTCGGCGGGGACCGCCCTGCGCTTCACGAGTGGTGCCCCGACGGCCGAAGAAATCGCCGCGGTCACAGCGGTTGTCGCGGCCATGCAAAGCGCGGCTTCGTCGGCAGACTCCGACAGCCGTTCCGACGCCGTGCGCCGCAGCCGCATGCAGCGCCGGCGGTTGCTCGCAGCCGCCCCGCAGCCGTGGCGCTCGGGCCGTCGCTGACGGAGACACACATCGCAGGCAAGGACACTTGGCGGCGGGACGAATGGAATCGCATTTCACGATTTCCTTCGGCCCGCCGCCGCTGTTTTCCCCGGCAGATCACTGCCACCGGAAAATTCTCCGGAAATAATCTTCAATAACAGCTTCAGAAGCACTTAGGCTGGTGGCATGACGAACACCACAGCCACGCGCACATCCAGCGCCATCGACACCGTAGCCACCGACTACTTCAAGAAGCTCCTCGAGCTCTCCCCGGAATTCGCCACGTCGCTGGGTCTGCCGGGCAGCGAAGCCGCATACTCCGACTACTCCCCCGCCGGAACCGCCGCCCAGGTCCAGGCCGCACGCGCGGCCCTGGACGCGCTCGAATCGCTGAACCCGGCGGACACCGTCGATGAGATCACCCTCGATGCCATGCACGAGCGTCTTGGCCTGGAAATCGAGATCGCCAACACCCGCCGCACCGAGCTGAACAACATCGCTTCCCCCGCCCAAGACATCCGCTCCATCTTCGACTTGATGCCGCAGGAAAGCGCCAAGGACTTCGCGTTCATCGCCGAACGCATGCACAACCTGCCGGCGGCCATGGAGGGCTACATCGCCTCGCTGCGCGATTCGGCCGCCCGCGGGCTTGTTTCCGCGGTACGCCAGGTCAAGATCGTCACCACCCAGGCCCTCGACTACGCGAAGCCCGGCGGCTTCTTCGACACGCTGGCCGCGGCCGGCAGCAAAATCGCCCCGGAGCTCGGCGAGCGTCTGGCTTCGGGAGCGCAGCGGGCCAACGCCGCCTACCTCAACCTGGCAGACGTGCTGGAAAACGAGCTGCTGCCGCTGGCACCCGAAAAGGACGCGGTCGGCCGGGAGTACTACTCGCTGATGTCCCGCCGCTTCCTGGGCGCCGCGGTGGACCTGGAGGAAACCTACGCATGGGGCGTGCAGGAACTGGCCAACATCATCGCCGAGCAGGAACGCGTGGCCAAGTTGGTCTCCCCCGGGGCATCCGTCGAGGAGGCAAAGGCGATCCTCAACGGGGATCCGGCGCGCCAGCTCAACGGAACCGATGCGTTGCAGGCCTGGATGCAGGAGAAGTCGGATGCCGCCATCCAGGCCCTTGCCGGCACGCACTTTGACATCCCCGCACCGATGGACCAGATCCAGTGCATGATCGCCCCCACCCAGGAAGGCGGCATCTACTACACCGGCCCGTCCGAGGACTTCTCGCGCCCCGGCCGCATGTGGTGGTCGGTCCCCGTCGGCGAGGACAAGTTCACGACGTGGGCCGAGCTGACCACCGTCTACCACGAGGGCGTGCCGGGCCACCACCTGCAGGTCGCCACCGCGGTGCTGGCCCGCGAGACGCTCAACGACTGGCGCCGCCACGCCTGCTGGGTCTCCGGACACGGCGAAGGCTGGGCCCTGTACGCCGAACGCCTCATGTTCGATCTCGGCTTCCTCTCAGACCCGGGAGACTACATGGGCATGCTCGACGCCCAGCGCATGCGTGCGGCCCGCGTCGTCTTCGACATCGGCGTGCACCTGGAGCTGGAGATCCCCGAGGCCTGGGGCAACGGCACCTGGGATTCGGAAAACGGCTTTGCATTCCTGGAAAAGAACCTGGACATCTCGGCGGGCCAGCTTCAGTTCGAGTTCACCCGCTACCTTGGCTGGCCGGGACAGGCGCCCGCCTACAAGGTTGGCCAGCGCCTGTGGGAGCAGATCCGCGACGAGCGTTCCGCACGCGCGAGTGGCGACTTCGACCTGAAGGAGTTCCACTCCCAGGCGCTGAACGTCGGCTCGGTGGGCCTGGACACATTGCGCCGCGCGCTGTTGGGCTAAGCTGCCTCCCCCACGGATTGGGCTCGTTTTCTCCCTTCGATCGAGAAGGAGGAAAGCGGGCCTTTCCCGTGTCCGGCCCGGCCCGGTGAGACCTCGACGGCTGACCCACACGGGAGTCGCACACAGTAGAGACCACCGCGCGGCGCTGCCGAAATGTGCATATGACACAACAAAAAACGCCACCGAGAAACTGGAACTCGAGTCTCGCGGCGGATTCACTCCCCAACAGCCACCGGCGTGACTCGCACCACCTTTTCTCAATTTGTAGGACATTTGGGGTGGCAAATGTGGAGAATTCTCAGTGAAAACCTGTCAGTGATTCGAAATGAGTGCATTTGAGGGTGAACGGCAGGGTGAATAGTCCCCCAAGCGCTTATGGGGCAACGGATCTCTTGAGATAGTTGTTTCTATCACTGCGAAATATCCTGAAGTGACCACGGCTCGGAAATCCGAGAAACTCCACTTCAGGTAGTAAAGCGAAAGCCGTTTGGGGAAACGATCGCGGAGATGCGCTAGTGCAAGCTTGGGGGCTGCACCGGTATTTGGGGAAAGATTCCGGGTTGGAACATGGTGGAATCGACTCCCCGCATAGGACTCAGTGTCCAGGACAAGCCACAATTAGTTGGCACTAGTCCCCGTCATGTGGAACCTGAGAAACGAGAAGTCCTTGAACCCGCGCTGCATCAATGGCGGCCGCGCGTTCCGAGACACCGAGTTTGCGATACACGCTCCGCAACTGGCTCTTGACGGTATTGACCGAAACAAACTGGCGCTCCGCGATTTCGGCGACGCTTGCCGTGGAGACCAGCTCGCCCAGCACCGCCCGTTCCCGCTCACTCAGGACCACACGGCCCAGCCCGCCGGGGATGTTCGAGATTGCGTTGTCATCGACGACAAGGCGCACTTTCATGCTTCGTGCATGGCTGAGCACCCGTTCAAGATCCGGTGCCGGCAACAGATTCAACGCGATCCCCAGCCCAAACTCGTCACTCAATGCAGCGACAAGACGCATGGCTCCGCCGATGGCTGGACGGTTGTTTTGCTGCAGCGTTGCCGCCAAGACCAAGACCGCCTGCTCAAAGCGCGGACGCGGCGAGACCGGAACGCCAACGGTCGCACACAGTCGCAACACCTCGGCCGCATCCCCTTCAGCCAAACGGACGCGCGCCTGCAGCAACCGCTTCGCCACCGGATTGGTGGATTTCAATGTCACCCGATGCGCCCCACTGGCGTCGCCGGTCGCCAGGTTCAAGAGGCTGGAAGCATCAATGAGCATCTGCCGTCCAACTTTCTGGGCGACAGGCTGTTCACGTTCTCGAACCAAGTAGTTCTGCATCCGAACGAGGGAGGCAGTCGTTTCACCGTTGACGATCGCGAGCACTGATTCCGCCAATCGGATTGCCGGCCAGAATTCGTTGCCCTCCTGATCGATTTGTAGAAGTTCCAGCCATCGTTCGGCCTCGTCAAAACGCTGCTCTTCCAGGGCACAGAGGAACGAGGTGAGCCTAAAGGGCGCTGCAAAGTAGGCGCTGGTCGCCGGGTTGGACCAGTGCTCCGGGCGCGATTCCAGCAGCTGTGCCTTGGCCATGTGGATGTCACCCCTCAGCGCATGCAGATAGGCGCGCAACGTGCCGGCGTACATGTCGCTTTCGCTGCGATCGTGCCGGTGGTCCGCGGCTACCCCGAGTTCCACGACTTCCAAAGCCTCCTGGTGCAGCAGACTGCTGTGGAATGCCAGCACAAATTGAACCAAAATCGCTCCCTCGAAGGGCCCGATGTCGTCCCGCTCGCTCGGTGCCATTTCCCGATACAGCGCGACTCCCGCCCGGGCCGCGCGAGCTGCCCGTTCACCGAATCCGCTCAGCCGCATGGCCACCGATTCGATCATGACCATGACCAGCCTGTCCGCAGCGGGTCCCTTCCTGGCGACGGTGTGGGCACCGGTCGCGGCCAAGGCCAACAGCTCAAGTGTCTTGAACTTGAACTTTCCCGTCGCGCTGTAGGCAACGGCCAAGCAAACCGAGAGCATCGGGTACTTGGCCAATACCGTCATGGGCAGCTTGTCGAGCAGCAAGGATCCGCGACGGCCCAGATCCCCTTCAAAGAATTCATCGGCGTGCAGGCGGAGGATATCCGAAGCCAGCTTGTAGTCGGCGGCTTCCAGTGCATGGCGCAGAGCCCGGAAGGACGATCCGTTGGCCATTTCGAGTCGTGCACAGCGTTCGTGCAGTTCCCGGAACCGCTCGGGTGCCGGAGCAAGGTACTTGTCTTGCAGAACCCGGCGGAAAACGGGATTGATTCGATGTTCCCGCTCGGGGTCTCGCGATGAACGATAGACAATTCCCCGCGATTCCAGGTCCTTCAGCCAATGTGGTTGCGCGGCAGGGAAAATCTGGGGTGCGATGGTTTCGTCCACGAATGACGGCACCGATAATGCAGCAAAGAACTCCAGCTGCTCCGGTTCCAGGTTCTCGTTTTCGATCAACAACAACACGTCGCGGCGGACCGCGGCCTGGACGGCGTCCACAATGGCACGTGCCTCCGGATCGAACCTGCCGCGATCGGAACCCAACGACGGTTCAAGACTGCTGCGCCGGGCCGGCGGGAATGTGCCACCGAACGACCGGGGCATGTCGATGGTCTCTGCCCGAAGTTTTGCCAGCCGAAGCAGCGCGGCGGAGCCGCAGGATTCCTCCGTCAATTCCACAGCGAAGTCGGCCAACAACGTCCCTGCGAGGTATAGCTTGGTTTCCTCGGCGGTGAATGCGAATTCGTGCGGGGGAATCACCGAGACGTCTATGGGCGCCAAGGTCCTGCGGCGTTCGATCACCAGGAACTCGTGCGTGATGATGATCAGGCGCCGACCCGGATGCTGCTCGGCGTTTTCCTCCAGCATTGCCGACAGCTCTGCATCGTGCTGCGCGGCAAACGCATCAAGCACCAACAAATGGGAGCCTGGATTGGCGGCCTGTTCGAATTGCCGGCGGATATGCGCGAGACGTAGTCCGGCCACGCTGTCATCTTCGAGAGGTTTCGATGCGGCAAGGCCTGTTTCCCCGCCAAAGGCATCGAGGGCAAGCTGTTCATCTAGCTTGGGAAGGTTGATCCAGCTCCAGCTCTCCGCATTCGGGTCCTGGCGCATCAACCAGTCGCGAACCGCAGTGCTCTTGCCCGCGCCCCGAGGCCCCCGGGCGATCACGATCGATGACCCCACCGCTCGTTCGAGCAGGATATCGAGTCGACTGCGCGTGACCGTGCTGTCTATGCGGCCCCAACCCATATACATCCCACCCCGCCCTTGAATACGTCGGACGAGCCGCGCTTCCCCCAAACCACTTGATCACAAGGCAAAATAAGTGGTTCACCAACCAAGCGGTTGGAAAATACAGCTTAACACTGCGACTTGCGCCTGTGTAACAAATCACAGAAACAACGCAACGTTCGGGAATAGTTTCCCGATTCGTAACATTTCTCAATGCTGGCTTTCTTTGGTAACTTGCTCCACCTACCTTCTAAAGGTGACTACATCAACTTCCACGCCGAAGCGCCGTTTGCCCTCCTGGGCCACCGCGTTCGGCCCGCAAATCATCATCGCCCTGGTGTTGGGCCTTGGCCTCGGACTGCTGGCCAAGTACACCGGCCACACCGAGGAGACCCCGACCGGCTTGGGCGTGACGCTCGCAACCATCGGCTCCAGCTACGTATCGCTGCTGAAGACTGCGGTTATCCCGCTGGTCTTCTTCGCCGTCGTCGCCTCGATCGCCAACCTCTCCAAGGTCACGAATGCCGCCCGCCTGGCGTGGCAGACCATCCTGTGGTTCGGCATCACCTCACTGGTGTCGGTCATCATCGGCATCGTGCTGGGCCTGGTCATGCGACCGGGTGCCGGCACCGGCCAAGGCGCACCGCCCGAATACACCGGACGCACCGGTGACTGGTGGTCGTTCCTGATCGGCCTGATACCTTCCAACTTCCTGGGCCTGGGTGCCACCTCGAAGATTTCCGAAGCGGGCGCGGTCAGCACCGCACTGAACTTCAACGTTCTCCAGGTGCTGGTCATCGCGATCGCCGTGGGCGTCGCAGCCCTCAAGGTCGGCGATGCGGCCCGCCCGTTCCTCGAATTCTCCACCGCAACCCTCGCGGTCATCCAGAAGATCCTCTGGTGGATCATCCGGCTCGCGCCGCTGGGCACCATCGGCCTGATCGGCAACGCCGTTGCCACCTACGGCTGGGACACCATCGGCGCCCTGGGCAAGTTCTCCGTGGCCATCTACATCGGTCTGGCCATGGTGCTCTTCGCGTTCTACCCGGCATTGGTCCGCGCACACGGCCTGAGCGTCAAGCAGTACTTCTCCGGCGTCTGGCCGGCCGTGCAGCTGGCCTTCGTCTCGCGCTCCTCGATCGGCACCCTGCCGCTGACCCAGCGCGTGACCGAACGCAACCTCGGCGTGCCCTCCGGCTACGCATCCTTCGCCGTCCCGCTGGGCGCGACCACCAAGATGGACGGTTGCGCGGCGATCTACCCGGCGATCTCCGCAATCTTCGTCGCCCAGTTCTTCGGCATCGATCTGGGCCTGACCGACTACCTGCTGATCGCACTGGTTTCGGTGCTGGGCTCGGCCGCAACCGCCGGCACCACCGGCGCCGTGGTCATGCTGACCCTGACGCTGTCCACCATCGGTCTGCCGCTGGCAGGCGTCGGCCTGATCCTCGCCGTCGACCCGATCCTGGACATGGGCCGCACCGCGGTGAACGTCGCCGGCCAGGCACTGGTTCCGACCATCGTCGCCAAGCGCGAGGGAATCCTGGACGAGGAGATGTACAACGCGCCGCGCCACGGCGATCCGTTCAACGACGAGTTCGCCGCCGATTCCAAGGTCGAGTCGGAATCCGGGCATGACATCTCGCCCGAAAAGGTTCCCGTCGGCTAACAAACCCCTGGATGTAGTCGCTTCACCGCGGGCCGCATTCGAACGCTTCGCTCCCCCTCGGGGAACGTACGGCGTTCGGGTGCGGCCTTTCCTTTTGTCCCCTCCACCGGCTCCCCGTCGGCCGCGTGCCGGCTCCCGGAAAAGTGGCCCTGCCAATCGGCCCCCACAAATTGCACAGCATGCAAGTTTGCACGTAGTGTAGAAAGGTGAGCTCCCCAGAGACTTCCACGCCCTCGAGGCGTGAGCAAAACAAGACAGCCACCCGAGATGCGATCGTCCACGCAGCATTCGAACGGTTGAACGCCGGCGGGTTTGCTTCGCTGACCGCCGAATCGGTCGCGGAGGCCGCGGGGGTTTCCCGCCGCACCCTCTTCAACTACTTCCCCTCCATCGAGGCCGCGCTCAACGAGCCGACCAAACAGCTGCTGGACCGGGCCGTCGCGGCGCTCGACGGCATGGACGAGGACGTGGAACTGCTCGACGCCGCGGTGGAGTCCATCGAATCCCTGGTGGAACCGGCGTATCTGGAACCCGTTGCAACGCTCTACCTGCATGCCGCGGCGCACCCGCAGATGGCTCGCATGCAGCTCGAGGCATGGAACACCTGCGCCGAGCAGCTCACCCAGATCATCACCGCCCGTGCCCCGCAGGGCACGGAGCTGGCCGCCATGGTCCTTGCGCACTCGATTGTCGGGGCCGGCAAGGCCGCCTTCGCCCAGTGGTCGCAAAACCTCACGGGACCGCTCGACGCGCAAAGCACGCAGTTGCTGCGCACCACCCTGGCCGAAGCCATCGCCCAATTGCGTGACGGCTTCCCCTCCCTGCAGCAACGCGCCGCCCAACCCCGAAAGGCCTAAGCACATGGCTTCCTTCCTCTACCGACTCGGCGCCCTGGCCTACCGCCGGCGCTGGGCCGTGCTCGGCATCTGGGCGGTCATCCTGCTGCTCATCGGCGTAGGCGCCGGGGCCTTCATGGGCAAGCTCTCCAACACGTTCTCCATTCCCGGGACCGAAACCCAGCGCACGCTGGACCGCCTCAAGGTCGAGATGCCGGAGCTAGCCGGCGGCACCGGGTCGATCGTCTTCCGTTCGAAGGACGGCAGCGAGTTGGACCAGGCGCAGCACCGCGCCATCACCGATTCCCTCGACGATTTGGCTTCCCAGTCCGAGGTCACCGAGGTCCGCCAGCCCTTCGAACTGCAAAAACAGCTCGACGACGCCCAGCCCCAGCTCGACGAGGGCCGGGCCAAGCTCGATGACGCGGCCCGGCAGCTGGCCGACGGAAAAAAGCAGCTGGCCGACGGCAAGGTGGCCCTGGAGGAGGGCCAGGACGAGCTGGACTCCGGGCGCATCAAACTCGGCGAGGCCAAGACCCAGCTGGCGGAGGGCCGCCGGCAGCTGGCCGCCGGGCAGGCCGAGATCGATGCCGCGCGCCCCGATCTGGCCAAGGGTGCCGCCGCACTGAAGGACGGGCAGGCCAAGTTCAACGCCGGGCAGAAGCAATGGGATTCCGGCAACCGCAAGTACAAGGCCGGAGCCGCAAAGATCGCCGAGGGACGCAAGTCCATCGCCGCGGGCCAGAAAACGCTCGATGCCAGTGCAAAGAAGCTCGCCGCGGGTCGTGCGGAGCACGATGCCGGGTTGGAGCACATCCTGGAGGGCAAGTCCCGTGCGGCCTTCGAGAAGGAGCTGGCCCAGGGCAAGGCGCAGGCGGAGGCCGGACTGGCCAGCGCCGAGGCCGGCATCGCCCAGCTCGCCACGCTCATCGAACAGGCCAAGGCCGGCATCACCCAGGCCCAGCAGGTGCTCGACGACGACGCCGCCACGCCCGAGGAAAAGGCGGCAGCCCAGCAGCAGCAGGACCTGCTCACCGGCCAGCTGACGGCCCTCGAAGCCGAAAAGGCAAAGGCCGAGAACGGCAAAACGGAGGCCAACGGCGCCCTGGACGGCGTGGCCGCCGCCACTACCGGCCTCAAGCAGCTCGACGCCGCCAAGAAGCAGCTGGATGCCGGTGACAAGGAACTTGCCGCGGGGCAGAAGACGCTCAATTCCAAGAAGAAGGAACTCGAAGCGGGTGCCGCCAAGCTGCCCGCCGCCAAGGCCAAGCTGGATGCCGGCGCCAAGGACCTTGCCGCCAACCGGACCAAGCTGAACGCGGCCGCGGAAAAGGTCTCCGCCGGGCAGGCGCAGCTGCGCTCCGGCCAGGCCGAGATCGACGCCAACGCCGCCAAGCTGGCGGCCGGGCAGAAGACCATCGATGAGAACCAGGCGAAACTCGTCGCCGGGCAGAAGACCCTCGACGAGGAGGCCGCGGCCATCCCGGAGGCCGAGGCCAAGCTAGAGCAGGGCGCCAAGGACCTCGCCACCGGCGAGGCCGAACTCGCCTTTGCCGCACGCCAGGCCGGCGCCTCCGAGGGCATGCGCTTCATCTCCCTCGACGGGTCCACCGCGGTGGCGCACGTGGGCTTCAAGGGGCAGACCGACTCGCTGACCACCGCCCAGCGTGCCGACATCAAGTCGATCGCCGCGGGCCCGGAGGCCGCCGGTGTCGAGGTGCTCTTCTCCAAGGAGATCCTGCAGGACCTCTCCTCGCTCTTCGGCGCCGCTGAGGTCATCGGCCTGGCCGTTGCCGCAACCGTGCTGCTGATCATGCTGGGCACCCTGGTTGCCGCCGGGCTTCCGCTGCTGATGGCCGTGCTCGGCGTCGGGGCGGGCGTCGGCGGAACCCTGGCGCTCTCCTCCGTGATCGAGATGGCATCGATCACCCCGGCCCTGGCGTTGATGCTGGGCCTGGCCGTGGGCATCGACTACTCGCTGTTCATCGTGCACCGGCACCGCCGGCAGCTGCTCGAGGGCGTGCCGGTGGGTGAATCGATCGCACGGGCCACGGGCACCAGCGGCAACGCCGTGGTGTTCGCCGGCCTCACCGTGGTCATCGCGCTCTCCGCACTCGCCGTGCCGGGCCTGCCGTTCCTGGGCATCCTGGGCTTCTCCGCCGCGTTCACCGTGGCCATGGCGGTGCTGATCGCCATCACGTTGACCCCGGCTCTGCTCGGCTTCATTGGCACCAGGCTGGTCTCCAAGCGCGCCTGGGCGCGCAGCGAGGCCGCGGGCCGGGTAGACGCCACACCGGGGAACGACGCCGGCAACCGTGGCTGGGGGGCGCTTGTCACCCGTCGCCCGTGGATCGCGACGATCGCCAGCATCGCCGTCCTGGCTGCGGTGGCGCTGCCGGCGCTGCAGCTGCGCACGGCCCTGCCGGACGGCAGCGCCGAACCCGTGGATTCGGCCGCCTACAAGGCGTACGAGCAGATGAGCGACGCCTTCGGCGCGGGCTACAACGGTCCGCTGCTGGTCCTCGCGGACCTGCCGGCCGGGCTGGACGAGCGCGGGGCCGCAACCGCCAACCTCGACGTCGCTGACCAGCTGCGCAGTATCCCCGGCGTCGTCGCCGCGATCCCCGTGCAGACCAACGAGGCCCAGACCCTCGGCGCCATCCAGATCATCCCGGTCGCCGGCCCCTCCAGCGCCGAAACCGAGGCGCTGGTGCACACGCTGCGCGACTCCGCCGGTGCCGTCAAGGAGGCCACTGGCGCCTCGATCGCGGTGACCGGGCAGGTCGCCGCGCAGGTCGATGTCTCGGAGAAGCTCGCCGAGGCGCTGCCGCTGTACATCGGCATCGTCGTGGGGCTCTCGCTGATCCTGCTGCTGCTGGTCTTCCGCTCGATCGTGGTGCCGCTGCTGGCCACCGCAGGCTTCCTGCTCTCGCTGGTCGCGGCGTTCGGCGCGACGGTCGCCGTCTACCAGTTCGGCTGGCTGGGCAACGTGTTCGACGTGAACGTGCCGGGCCCGATCATGAGCTTCCTGCCGATCCTGCTCACCGGCATCCTCTTCGGGCTGGCGATGGACTACCAGGTGTTCCTGGTGGCGGGCATGCGCGAGTCCTTCGCGCACGGGCAGCCGGCCCGCGCGGCCGTGCGCTCCGGCTTCGCCCACTCGGCACCGGTGGTCACCGCCGCGGCGCTGATCATGACCTCGGTCTTCGCCGGGTTCGTGTTCTCGCACCTGACGATGATCCGGGCGATCGGCTTCTCGCTGGCCATCGGCGTGCTCTTCGACGCGTTCATCGTCCGCATGACGCTGACCCCGGCAATCATGCACCTGCTGGGCCGGCACGCCTGGTACATCCCTCGCTGGCTTGACCGCATCCTGCCCGACGTCGACGTGGAGGGTTCGAAGATCGCCGCGCTGGTGGAGGCCGAGGGCGCGCAGTTGCCGGATGAGGCCGGCGGCGACGGCTACCCCCAGGATCCCCAGGATCCCCAGGGACCCGCGACCCGGGATACGGTGGATGCATGAGCGAGATGACGAGCAACACCACGGACCTGCCGGAAGAAGCGCCGGTGCAAGAAGTACCGATGGAAGACGTAACGATGGAAGAGGACCCGCGCGGGGAAATCGAGAACCCCGAGGAGCTCCCCCTGCTGGTGCTGGCCTCGGCCTCCCCCGGGCGCGCGAAGATCCTGAAGGATGCGGGAATCGACTTCGACGTACAGGTTTCCACCGTTGACGAGGACGCCGCGCTGGCCGCGGCCGCCGAGCGCTTCGGTACCCTGGGTCCGGCCGACACCGCCCTGCTGCTGGCCAAGGCCAAGGCCGAGGACGTGGCCGCGTTGGAGGAAACCGACGGGGCCGTGGTGCTCGGCTGCGACTCGGTCTTCGAGTTCGACGGCGTCGCCTACGGCAAGCCGTACACCGCGCAGGTCGCCACCGAACGCTGGGAGGCGATGAGCGGGAAGTCGGGCATCCTGCACACCGGCCACTGGCTCATCGACAACCGTTCGGAGGACGAAGAGGACGGCGGCAGCGGCGCGACCATCGGCGCCGTCTCCTCGACGGTCGTGAACTTCGAGAAAGTCACCGCGGAGGAAATCGCCGCCTACGTCGCCACCGGCGAGCCGTTGCCGTGCGCCGGCGCGTTCACCATCGACGGCCGCGGGGCCGCGTTCATCCGCGGCATCGAGGGCAACCCGCACACCGTCATCGGCCTGAACGTCTCCACGCTGCGCGAACTGCTGCACGAGGCGGGCCTGTCCATCACGGACGTCTGGGCCTAGCCGAAACGGGCCGAAACGGGCCGAAACCGAAGGCGGCGTGTGCCGCGACTTTCGTCGCGGCACACGCCGCCTTCGTAGTTAAGCAACCGGCAGGGCTCCGACCAGGTCTCATGGGCGCCGGGCTACCGGGAGCTGAACGCCGGCTGCTGGTCGTCCTCGTCGAGGACCTCGACCTCCGCATAGGGATCGAGTTCCGGCGGGCGGCGCTTGAACCCGCCGGTGACGTAGGCCAGCTGGATGGCGCCAAGCGCCAGCCAGGACATGCCGATCGCGAAGGTCAACCCGGAGAGCGAGGTCCACAGCCACAGCGTCAGGCAGAACCCGATCGCCGGAACCAGCCCGAAGCGCAGCAGGTCCGGTCCGCTGCGGCGCCGGCCGTCGACCACGTAGTGCTTGATCGTCGAGAGGTTGACCATCGAGAACGCGAAGAGCGCGCCGAAGCTGATCATCGAGGACAGCGTTTCCAGTTCCAGCCAGATGCCCAGCAGGCCGATCGCGCCGACCAGGACGATGCCGATCAGCGGGGTCCTGAACCGTTCGCTGAGCACCCCGAAGAGGGACCGCGGAAGCACGCCGTCGCGGCCCATGGAATAGAGGATGCGCGACACGCTGGCCTGCGAGGTCATCGCGGAGGCGAACGATCCCGCCACGTAGGCCGCCACAAAGAAGGCGCCCAGCATGATCCCGCCCACGTGCTGCATGACTTCAAGCGCCGCCGCGTCGACATCCGTGAAGTCCTGCCAGTTCGGAAAGGAAATGGAGGCGACGTAGGCGGTGGCCGTGAAGATCACGCCTCCACACAGGGTGACCAGCATGATGGCCCTGGGCACCTGGCGCTGCGGGTCCTTGGCCTCCTCGGAAAGGGTGGAGACTGCGTCGAAGCCCAGGAACGCGAGGCACAGGATCGCGGCCCCGCCGAAGATCTCGCTGCCCTTCATCCCGGGTTCCAGCAGCGGCGCCAGCAAGTTTGGCGCCTCGCCGGTCGAAACCGACCTCAGGGCTAGCACGAAGAAGACCAGCAGGAAGACCACCTGGATGGCGATGAGGATGAAGTTGGCCCGCAGCAGCAGGCGGATGCCGATCACGTTCAGCGTCGTGGAGAGCAGCAGGACCGCCACGATGAACACCCCGGCAGGGACCTGCGGGAAGCTTGCGTGCAGGTAGATGGAGATGACCATCGCATCGAGCATGGGCAGCAGCACGTAGTCCAGCATCAGCCCCCAGCCGGCCAGGAAGCCGACTTCGCCGCCGAAGGCGCTGCGCGAGTAGGCGTAGGCCGAACCCGCCTTGGGAATCGCGCGCGACATCTGGCCGTAGCTGTATGCGGTGAAGAGCATCGCGACCGTTGTCAGGACGTAGGCCGCCGGCAGGTGTCCGGAGGTCGCGCTCGTGACGATGCCGAAGGTGTCGAACACCGCCAACGGGACCATGTAGGCCAGGCCGAAAAGCACCAGGCCCGTCATTCCGAGTACGCGGCGAAGCTGTGGCGCGTCTTTTGCCAAGGCTGCACTCCTTTGGTGGGGGTCAAGGAGACCGGAAAATGTAACCCGCGTCACTCTTCCAGAGATGCCCGGGCTCGGCAAGGCTTTTCGTTGAGCTGATCGAAATTCACAGACGATATGGCTTGCCACTCCGAATATCTGCAACTTATTTCGCAAGCAACGGACGGTTTCACGGAAGCGCTCCGGATATCGCCCGACGCCGCGCCGCCACCCATGATGCGATTCGGAAAGTACTTGCCAAATGGAAAGTACTTTCTAGGCTGGTGATCATCACCCACTCCGGAGGCAAATATGAACAACAGCAAGCAGACCCAAACCGGTGCCCGCTACGCATGGATCGGCTTTGCGATGGGCATCGCCTGCATGGCCGGAATGTTCAACCGTGGCTTGGCCATCGGCCAGCCCGGCTTGGTGGTCATGAGCTCTTCCCTCGCGGCCGTCCTGGGCGCCACGTGGAGCACAACCCATGTCGCGCTGAAGATGCGGACAGCCAAATGAGCTCGGATCCCACGGGGCCTTCGGCGCAGGCCGCCCGCGAGATGCTGCAGGAGGCGGGCAGGCTCGGCGCGGCATCCCGGGCGGGCGCCAGCTGGCCGCACATCAACATGCTGCTGGGCCTCGGCGCCATCAGCTCCCTGAGCCTGCTGCCCTTCTGGCTGGTGGGGCAGTTCAACGAGTCCCTCATCGCGCTCCCGATGATCGCAATGCTGGTTTGGCTGGCAATCTTCATGGGCTTCATGCTTGCGAACGGGCGCTCAACCAAACTCGGCTTCACCCGCCGTTGGATGACCTTCATGGGAATCTGGGCCGGGCTCTGGATCCTGGGAACCATCGTCGGCCTGGTCTTCTTTCCGGGTTCACTGTGGTTCTTCATTGCCGTCTCGAGCGCCATCACCGCAAACTCGGTCATCGGCGCCTGGCGCGAGGTGCGCGCATGAACCAGTCGGAGCACCCCCGGCACCAGCTCTGCGACGAGCTGGCCCATCCGGTCCGCTTCTCGCTGGTTGCAGCCATCGCGGGAACCGAGGAGAGCGAATTCGCCGCGGTGCGAGAGCACCTTCAGGTTTCCGATTCGGTGCTCAGCCGCCAGGCATCTGCCCTGGAGGCGGCCGGAATCGTTGGGATCCGTAAGGGTTTTGTCGGAAAGCGTCCACGCACCTGGCTTTCCCTCACGGCCGAGGGCCGGGAAAAATGGGCCAAGCACTTGGCAGCGCTGAATGCCATCGCAGGCAACGGCATGTAGCCCGACCCCGAAGCGCGCCCCACCGGACCCCTGCAAACAGCAGTGCGCAGACTCGGCGCCATCTTGTAGGGTTCCTACAACAAAATCGCGACTTACGTCCGACACTGGGCGATTTGTGGGTGCATATCCCACAACGGCGGGTAGGCTCCACAAGAGCACATTTAAGGAGAAAACCCTGCCATGAGTCAGTTGACCAAGGTTCTCATCGCTAACCGCGGAGAAATCGCAGTACGCATCATTCGTGCAGCCCGCGACGAGGGCATCGGTTCGGTTGCCGTATACGCCGAACCCGATCGCGACGCACTGCATTCACGCCTGGCCGATGAAGCCTACTCGCTGGGTGGCTCCACCGCGGCAGAGTCCTACCTGAGCATCGAGAAGATCATCGAGGTGGCCAAGCGCTCCGGTGCCGACGCCGTGCATCCCGGCTACGGCTTCCTGGCCGAAAACGCCGTCTTCGCCCAGGCCGTCATCGACGCCGGGCTGACCTGGATCGGCCCGCCGCCCGCGGCCATCGACCAGCTGGGCGACAAGGTCCAGGCCCGCCACCTGGCCGAAAAGGTCGGCGCACCGCTGGTGCCCGGCACCAAGGACCCCGTGGAATCCACGGACGAGGTCCTGGCCTTTGCCGACGAGCACGGCCTGCCGCTGGCCATCAAGGCCGCCTACGGCGGCGGCGGACGCGGCATCAAGGTGGTGCGCAACCGCGAGGAGATCCCGGAGCTTTACGAATCCGCCGTGCGCGAGGCCATTGCCGCCTTCGGCCGCGGCGAGTGCTTCGTCGAACGATTCCTCGATGCCCCGCGCCACGTCGAAACCCAGTGCCTGGCCGACGCGCACGGCAACGTCGTGGTGGTTTCCACCCGCGACTGCTCGCTGCAGCGCCGCAACCAGAAGCTCGTTGAAGAGGCACCGGCCCCGTTCCTGACCGACGAGCAGAACGCACGCCTCTACGAGGCGTCCAAGGCGATCATGCTCGAGGCCGGCTACGTCGGCGCGGGCACCTGCGAATTCTTGGTGGGCCAGGACGGCGTGATTTCCTTCCTTGAGGTCAACACCCGCCTGCAGGTGGAGCACACGATCTCCGAGGAGGTCACCGGCATCGACCTGGTGCGCGAGCAGTTCCGTTTGGCCCGCGGCGAGGAACTCGGCTACACCGACCCGGAAATCCGCGGCCACTCCTTCGAGTTCCGCATCAACGGCGAGGACGCGGGACGCGGCTTCATGCCGGCCCCCGGCACCATCACCACCATGAAGCTGCCCTCCGGTCCCGGTGTCCGCCTGGACTCCGGAGTCGAGTCGGGGGAAACCGTCTCCGGCAACTTCGACTCGATGATCGCCAAGCTCATCGTCACCGGTTCCACCCGCCAGCAGGCGGCCCAGCGCGCCCGCCGCGCGCTGGAAGAATTCCAGATCGAGGGCATGCCGACCGTCCTTCCGTTCCACCGCGCGGTCATGGCCGACCCGGCTTTCACCCCGGCAGAAGGCCCGTTCACGGTCCACACCCGCTGGATCGAAACCGAGTTCGCCAACGAGATCCCCGCGTGGGATCCGGCCACCGCGGGAACCGCCGAGGAAGATTCGGCCCGCAACGCCATCACCGTCGAGGTGGGTGGCAAGCGCCTCGAGGTGGTGCTTCCGGCATCGCTGGGTTCGATCTCCGCCAGCAACGGCTCGAAGTCCAAGAAGAAGAAGCGCGAGGCCCGCGGCGGCGCCACCGCCGGCGCCTCGGGCGCTGACCTGGTCTCCCCCATGCAGGGCACCATCGTCAAGGTTGCCGTCATCGACGGGGACACCGTGGCCGAGGGCGACCTGATCATGGTCCTCGAGGCCATGAAGATGGAGCAGCCGTTGACCGCACACTGCGCCGGCGTCGTTTCCGGACTCAGCGCCGTGGCCGGGGACACCGTCTCCGCCGGCACCGTGTTGGCCTCGATCGGCGAATAGCAACAGCCTCCGCTCTTCCGTCTTCCGGAGGCAAAGGAATGGCAGGGTTTCCCGTGTTTGAACTGCTCCCCGGAAGTTGGACTGAATAATTCAGTTCCATACTTCCGGGGAGTTTTTCATGTATCCACATAGTTCATTGACCGCCGAGCAACGGCTGGCCGCCGTCGATCTCTTCGAGGAAGGATTCGGGCATGTCGCGGTATCCTCAAGACTTGGAGTCAGCGCCGGTGCCGTTGAGAAGCTCGGGGAACGTTTCAGGATTTGGGGTAGGGCAGCGTTGGAAGGCAAACCGACCAAGCAGGTGTATTCCTTCGAGTTCAAGCTCGAGCTCGTCCGCCGGTACCTCTCCGGCGAGGCGACCGCGATGGACCTTGCCCTCAAGCACCAGCTGAATTCCCCGGCCCAGGTCCGCAACTGGGCGAAAATATACCGGGAACAGGGCGAGGACGGACTGCGCCCCAAGCCCAAGGGCCGACCGAGGGCGGCATCCAGTCCCGAGCCGACCGAACTCACAGAGCTCGAGAAGCTGCGCCGCGAGAACCAGCGCCTGCAGGCCGAGAACGCCTACCTAAAAAAAGTGCGGGCCTTGAGGAACCACCCACCGCGCTGAATATCAGCGCGGTGATCGCCCTCAAGGCATCCCACCCCCTGCCCCTGCTCCTGGCCGCGGCAGGGCTGCCCCGTTCCACGTTCTTCCACCGCCAGGCAGCACTCAAGACCCATGACCGGCACGCGGAACTCCGCACCCGGATCCACGGGATCTTCACCGAGGCCAAGGGCCGCTACGGGCACCGGCGCATCCACGCCACCCTGGCCCGCGACGGACGGCAGGTGGCCCGCAAGACCGTGCTGAAACTGATGCGCCAGGAAAACCTGGCCTGCACGGTCCGCAGCCGCCGCCGCTACTCCTCCGACAAGGGCCAGGTCGGCAAGATCGCCGAGAACAAGCTCAAGCGCGAGTTCGACACCGCGGCGCCGAACCTGAAGTGGGTGACCGACGTGACCGAGTTCAAGGTCGCGGACCGCAAGGTCTACCTCTCGCCCGTCATGGACCTCTTTGACCGTTCGATCGTTTCCTACTCGGTTTCGGAGTCGCCGACCGTCGCCTTCACCAACCAATCACTCATCGGGGCCATCGAGACCCTGGCCGCCGGCGAGGCCCCGATGGTGCACTCGGACCAGGGATTCCAGTACCAGCACTCCAGCTGGCAGAAGCTCCTCAGCGACGCCGGGATGGCCCAGTCCATGTCGCGCAAGGGCAACTGCCTGGACAACGCGGTGATGGAGAACTTCTTCGGGCACCTGAAGGAAGAAATGTTCCACCACCACGAGCACGCCGGCATCGAGGCGTTCACCACCGACCTGAAGGACTACATCCGCTGGTACAACACCGAGCGCATCTCGTTAACGCTCGAGTGCCTGAGCCCGATGGAATATCGGGCCCAGGCACTCGCTGCGTAGACTCTTGCTTACCGAGTCCAACTTTCGGGGGCCAGTTCAGTTCGGGAAACCCTGCCATTCCTTTTTGCGTTGCTCCACAACAGCCGGTCAAACCCGTTGCACCGCCAGCGGGTCGTGTGCCTAAGCTGTAGCCCATGAGCACACCGATGTTTGCCTCGATCGAGCAGGACCCGCGCGTGAATCCTCCGGCCTGCGGCAGCGAGCGCGATACGCTCCTGGGGTTCCTGGCCTACCAGCGGCAAACACTCGAGGCCAAGTGTGCGGGCCTTGACCACATCGCGCTGTCTTCGCGCCCGGTGTCCCCCTCGACCATGTCGCTCCTGGGGCTGGTGCGGCACCTGACGGACCTCGAGCGGTTCTGGGTCAGGTCGCACCTGCTGGGGCAACCCGATCCGCCGCTGTATTGGCATGAGGATGGCCACGACACCGACTTCAAGCACCCGGCGGCCACCGAAGCCCTGGTGCAACGCTCATGGAAGTCCTGGCGCAGGGAAACTGCGTTCAGCGACGCCGCGCTGATCCAGCAGCCGCTCGAGAAGTGCGTGAGGGTTGCGCGCCACGGGGAGGTTTCGGTGCGCTGGATCATCACCCACCTCATCGAGGAATACTCCCGCCACAACGGGCACGCCGACTTGCTGCGCGAAAGCATAGACGGGGTTGTCGGCGAATAGCCCCCTGCTGGGCCTCGGTTAAAGCACCGCGGCGCCCGCAACCCCTTGTGGGGGTTGCGGGCGCCGCGACCTTGCCTCGGAAGCCGCTTGTCGGCGGCCTGGGCGTGTTCGAGCTACGAGACGTTGTTCTCGAAGTCGACGTTTGTGGTGTCCTTGGTCAGGAACAGCGCGACGAGCGTCAGCACCGCGCCCAGGGCCAGGTAGGCGCCGACCCAGACGGTGTTTCCGCCGCCGACCTGCCACAGGGCGATGGCAATGAACGACGCGGGAGCCGCACCGATGACCGAGGACATGTTGTAGGCGATCGCCGATCCCGTGTAGCGCACGTTCGAAGGGAACAGCTCGGGCAGGTAGGCGGCCATCGGGCCGAAGGTCAGGCCCATCAGGGTGAAGCCGATGATCAGGCCGGCCATGGCCGCGCCCTTGCCCGGGCCGAACATCAGGGTCCATGCAAGGGCGAACACCAGGATGCCCGCGGTCACCCAGATGAGGAACTTGCGGCGGCCGAACTTCTCGGCCAGCGGGCCCGAGACCACGGTGAAGATGCCGAAGAAGACGACGCCGATGATGAGCATGGTGAGGAACTCGGGACGGGCGATGCCCAGTCCCGGGGCGAATGCGGCCTCGGCGGCCGCGTCGAAGACCTTGCCCTTGGCCTCGGCTGCGGCGCGTGCGGCCTCGAGGGTGGCCGGGGCGGTGCCGTAGGTCAGCGTGAACGAGGTCATCAGGTAGAAGAGCACGTAGGTGGCAAGCATGATGAACGTGCCGGCAACCACCGGGCGCCAGTGGTACTTCATGGTGACCTTGAACGGCGACTTGGCGACCTTCTTCTGGTCGACGACCTTCTGGAAGGAGACGGATTCGACAAGCTTCAGGCGGACCCAGAGGCCCACGGCGACCATGACGGCCGAGAGCACGAACGGCACGCGCCAGCCCCAGGCCATGAACTGCTCGTCGGTCAGCGTGGTCTGCAGGACAACGAAAATGACGTTGGCGATGATGAAGCCGATCGGCGCGCCCAGCTGCGGGAAGGTGCCGTAGATGGCGCGCTTGTTGGCCGGCGCGTTTTCGGTGGCCAGCAACGCTGCCCCCGACCATTCGCCGCCCAGGGCCAGGCCCTGCGCGAAGCGCAAAAGCACCAGCATCAACGGTGCAAGCACCACGAAGTTGCCCTGCGCCGGAGGCAGGAAGCCGATCAGGAACGTGGCGATGCCCATCAGCAGCAGCGAGGCGACAAGGGTGCCCTTGCGGCCGATCCGGTCACCGAAGTGGCCAAAGAGAACCGATCCAACTGGTCGTGCCACGAAGGCGACACCGAAGATGGCAAACGACGAAAGGATCGCGTTCACGTTGGACGCGTTCGGGAAGAACAGCGTCGGGAAGACCAGCACCGACGCGGTGGCGTAGGCGTAGAAATCGAAGAACTCGATGGTGGTGCCGATGAGGCTGGCGAACAGCACGCGCCCGCGCGTGTTCTCCTTCGGTGCGTTGACCGCTGACTTGGTAGGCATGGCTTGTGACTCTCTTGGTGGAATAAAGCAGATTACAACTTTATGCCTTTTGTTCACCAGATGGACGACTGTGTCCAATATGTGGACACTTCGGATCGCCCGGACGATGCTTCTTGCCCAACATTGAGGGGCAGGTCACAGCCTCAATGCGAGGACGTCCCCGAACTCCCGGGAATGACAAAGGCGGGCCCGCGGCAAACGCGATGGTTTGCTGCGGGCCCGCCTTCGGGGTCCGACATTTGCCCGTCGCCGGCCTCACGGCCGCAGACGGGTTTCTCCGGCTACAGGTGGACGTGAAGTCGGCGCGAGGCCTCGGAAATCGATCCGGAAAGCGACGGGTACACGGTGAACGTCTCGGCCACGTCGTCGACGTGCAGCTTGTTGTGAACGGCCAGCGCGATCGAGAAGATCAGCTCGGAGGCGCGCGGGGCGACCACGACGCCGCCGATGACGGTTCCCGAGCCGCGGCGCGAAATGATCTTCACGAAGCCCTGGTTGATGTTCATCATCTTGGCCCGCGCATTGGTGGCAAGGTCGAGCTTGATGATGTCGGCCTGGTACTTGCCCTCGGCGACCATCCGCTCGCTCACGCCGACGGTGGCGATCTCCGGGGAGGTGAAGATGTTGGAAGAGACCTCGTTGAGCTTCAACGGCTTGACGGAGTCGCCCAACAGGTGGGCCATGGCAATGCGGCCCTGCATCGCGGCAACCGAGGCCAGCGCGAACACGCCGGTGCAGTCGCCCGCGGCGTAGACGTTGGTGGCGGTGGTGCGCGAGACGCCATCGACCTTGATGTGGCCGGATTCGGTGAGCTTCACTCCCGCCTCCTCCAGGCCGATGCCCTCGGTGTTCGGGATCGAGCCGACCGCCACCAGGCAGTGGCTTCCCTCGATGACCCGGCCGTCGGCCAGGGTCACGCGGACCACGTCGCCGTCGCGGACCACGGCCTCGGCGCGGGCCTGGGCCACCACGTTGACGCCGTTGCGCTTGAAGGCTTCCTCCAGCACCTCGGCGGCGTCGGCATCCTCGCCGGGGAGCACGCGGTCGCGCGAGGAGACCAGGGTGACCTTGGTGCCCAGCAGGTTGTAGGCGGAGGCGAACTCGGCACCCGTGACACCGGAACCGATGACGATCAGGTGCTCGGGAACTTCCTTCAGGTTGTAGACCTGGGTCCAGTTGAAGATGCGCTCGCCATCCGGCTTGGCGGTGGGCAGCTCGCGCGGGTGGGCGCCCACGGAGATCAGCAGCGCGTCGGCCTCGATGGTCTCGACGCTACCGTCCACGCGGGTGACCGCGACGCTCTTGGCGTCAAGCAGCCTGCCCTCGCCGATGACGACGCGCACGCCGACCCGCTCGAGGCCCACGTGGATGTCCGCGGACTGGTCCCGCGCCAGCTCCAGAAGCCGGGCGTTGACCACCGACAGGTCGGCCACGGCCGCGGTGGAAGCATCTCCGATCTTGATGCCGAACTCGCGTCCGCCGATCACGCGGCGCATGGCGTCGGCCGTGGCGATCAGCGTCTTGGACGGGACGACGTCGGTCAGGACGGCCGAGCCGCCCATGCCGGCGCGTTCGATGATGGTGACTTGCGCGCCAAGCTGAGCGCCAACCATGGCCGCCTCATAGCCGCCGGGGCCGCCACCTAGAATTACAAGCCTATGGGAACTGAAATCGTGTTGTGCACTCACGATCACTTATTCTCCCCTACCGCGGCACCAAGTGCACAACCGCCGGCGCATTGGCCGTCGGGGGAACCGGAGATCCCAGTGAAGCCGCCGTTAGGCGCTTGCCGCAGCTCACACCCGCAGCGCGGCTTTGGCGGCTGACAAGTACGGTATCCGCCGGTAAGTTTAACCTCGTGATCGATAACGCCACTGACCCCTTTGCCCTGGCCTCAGCCGCCGCCGCCAAAATCGCCGAAATTACCGGCGTACCCGCCCACGACATCGCCCTGGTGCTTGGCTCCGGATGGGGCGAGGCCGCGAACCTGATCGGCGAAACCACCCACCGCATCCCCGCCACCGAGCTGCCCGGCTTCCACGCCGCCGCCGTGCCCGGCCACGTCGGCACCATCTCCTCCGTGTTGACCGGCGACAACAAGCGCGTGCTGGTGCTCGGCGCACGCACCCACTTCTACGAGGGCAAGGGCGTGCGCGCCGTCGTCCACGGCGTGCGCACCGCCGCCGCCGCCGGCGCCAAGACCCTGGTGCTCACCAACGGCTGCGGCGGGTTGAACCCGGCCTGGGCCCCCGGCACCCCGGTGCTGATCTCCGACCACCTCAACCTCACCGCGGCCTCCCCGCTGGAGGGCGCCACGTTCGTGGACCTGACCGACCTGTACTCCCCGCGCATCCGCGGCCTCGCCCGCCTGGTCGACCCGACCCTGGACGAGGGCGTGTACGCGCAGTTCACCGGCCCGCACTACGAGACCCCCGCCGAGGTCCGGTACGCCAGGGTGATCGGCGCCGACCTGGTCGGCATGTCCACCGCACTGGAGGCCATCGCCGCACGCCACGCCGGCATGGAGGTCTTCGGCATCTCGCTGGTCACCAACCTGGCCGCGGGCATCTCCGACACCGCCCTGAGCCACGAGGAAGTCATCGAGGCCGGCGCCGCCGCCGGCCCGCGCATCTCCGCACTGCTGGCCGACATCGTCGCCAAGCTCTAGCAAAATCCGGCCCCGGGTGGTCGCGGCGCCCAACGGCGCGCCCCGACCACCCGGACCGCATTGCCTTCGTTCCTTTCTCCCCCAACCGACCTAAGGACCCGCCCCATGAGCCAAAACCTCCACCACACCGAGTTGCTGGATCGCGCAGCGGCCTGGGCGGACCAGGATCCCGACGCGCAGACGCAGGCACAACTGCGCGGCCTGTGCTGGCGCGTGCGCGCCGGGGAAGCCGAGGCGCTGGAGGAACTGGAAGACAGGTTCGCGGGGAACCTCGCCTTCGGCACGGCGGGCCTGCGCGCCGAGCTGGGCGCCGGCCCCAACCGGATGAACTCCATGGTGGTGCGCCGCACCGCCGCGGGCATCGGGCGCTTCCTGGTCGAACGCGCAGCGGGAAGCTACGTCCCCAGCGCGGTGGTCGGGTTCGACGCCAGGCACAACTCGGACAAGTTCGCCCGCGAATCCGCCGCGATCCTCACCGCGGCCGGCGTGCGGGTGTCGCTGATGCCGCTGCCGCTGCCCACCCCGGTGCTGGCCTGGGCCGTGCGCGCACTGGACGCCGAGGCCGGCATCATGGTCACCGCCAGCCACAACCCGCCCGCCGACAACGGATACAAAGTGTACCTGGGCGGGCGCGTCGAGTCCGGCTGGGGCCGCGGCGCGCAGATCGTCACGCCCACCGACGCGCAGATCGCCGCGCTGATCGACCACGACGAGCCGATCGACGCCATCACCCTGGCCGAATCCGGCTGGGACGTGTTGCCCGGCGGCGGCGAGGCCGGAGACATCGAGGCCGCCTACCTGTCCAAGGTCACCGCGCTGCTCACCGCCCCCGGCGGCGAGGCGACCGCTGACCTGGACGCCGCGCGCGCCGGCCTGAAGATCGTGCTGACCCCGATGCACGGGGTCGGTGGGCACACCATGTCCCAGGGCTTCGCGGCCTCGGGTTTCACCCGGGTTGCCATCGTGCCCGAGCAGGAACACCCCGACCCGGAATTCCCCACCGTCGCGTTCCCCAACCCGGAGGAACCCGGCGCCATCGACCTTGCCGTGGAGCTCGCCAAGGAAACCGGTGCCGACCTGGTCATCGCCAACGACCCGGATGCCGACCGCTGCGCCGGTGCCGTGGAATTCCCCGGCACCGGCTGGCGCATGCTGCGCGGGGACGAGGTCGGCTGGCTGCTCGGCGCCCGACTGGCACCGGCTGCCGACCCTACTTCCGTCTTCGCCAACTCGATCGTCTCCTCGCGCATGCTGGCCTCCATCGCGGCGGCCAGCGGGCTGAAGCACGAACAGACGCTGACCGGCTTCAAGTGGATTTCCCGCGCCCCGCACCTGGCCTTCGGCTACGAGGAGGCCCTCGGCTACTGCGTCGCCCCGGATCTGGTGCGCGACAAGGACGGCATTTCCGCGGCCCTGCTGCTGGCCGAATACGCGGCCGAACTCAAGGCCGCGGGCTCCGGCTTCCCGCAGGTGCTCGACCAGCTGGCGCTGGCCCACGGCTTGCACCAGACCGACCAGCTCTCGGTCCGGGTCAAGGACCTTGGCCTGCTGGGCACCATGATGGATGCGCTGCGCGGCACCCCGCCGCAGTCGCTTGCCGGGGAAGCCATCGTCGAATTCGAGGACCTGGGCCTCGGTGCGCACCTGCCGCCGACCGACGGGCTGCTGTTCCTCACCGACGCCGGGACCCGGGTCATCGTGCGCCCCTCGGGCACCGAGCCCAAGCTCAAGTGCTACCTGGAGGTCATCGCGCCGGTCGCCGACGCCGCCGACCTCCCGGTCCTGCGCACGGCCGGCCGGGTCCGGCTTGAGTCCATCAAGCACGAACTTTTGCTAATGTTGCGCGCCTAGCGCATCCCGCGGATGCCTCCGGCGCCCGCACCCCCGCCCTTCCCATCCGTTCCCCCACACCAGAACCACAGGAGTAGTCCCAAGCATGAGCACCGAGCCGAACATCGAAAACATCGCCTCCTACATCGACCACACCATCCTGAATGCCGACGCCTCCCGCGCCGACATCGAGCGCATCTGCGCCGAGGCCGCCAAGTACAACTTCAAGTCGGTCTGCGTGAACCCGCTCTGGGTTTCCACGGTGACCGCCGCGCTGGCCGGCTCCGGCGTGCTGACCTGCTCGGTGATCGGCTTCCCGTTCGGTGCCACCACCACCGCATCGAAGGTCTTTGAGGCCCGCGGCGCCATCGCCGACGGCGCCAACGAGATCGACATGGTCATCAACATCGCCGCGGCGAAGGCCGGTGACGAGGCGGCACTGGTCGCCGACATTTCGGCGATCGCCGACGCCGTGCACGAGGACGGGGCCATCCTGAAGGTCATCATCGAGACGGCGCTGCTCACCGACGACGAAAAGGTGCTGGCCTGCCGAGCCTCGGTGGCTGCCGGAGCCGATTTCGTGAAGACCTCCACCGGGTTTGCCGGCGGCGGGGCAACTCTCGAGGACGTGGCCCTGATGCGCGCCACCGTGGGACCCGATCTCGGCGTCAAGGCCTCCGGCGGGGTCCGCTCGCTGGAAACCGCCCGCGCCATGATCGCCGCCGGCGCCACGAGGCTCGGATCCAGCTCCGGAGTTGCTATTGTAGAGGGTGAACAAGGCACCGAGGGGTACTAAGACGTACGCTCCCGGGCACTGAAAACAGACTCAAGGAGAATCGCTGTGTACTCGAACGGCAAGAATGTGGCTCACTCGGGCCAGGGACGCTTCGTCGGCAACTTCATTGCAACCCTGGTGTTCCTGGCAATCTTCTGCGCCGCGATCTACGCGCTGTCCTTCTGGACGCTGGAAAACGCCTGGATCCCGGGCCTCTCATGCCTCGCGCTGACCGTTCTGGCCTGGGCCGTCCCGCAGCACATCCTGGGCATGTCCGACCGCTCCCCGGCCAAGACCGCCTCGGAGCGCTAAAGCCCGGTCTTCAACCAGGGCGCGCAGTCCCCGAACCCCGCCGTCGCGGCGGATTCGGGAACCGTGCGCCCTGGTTTTTTGTGCCCTCCCGCACCCGGGGACGCCACAAACTCCACCGCCGCGGGACACGGCACAACTTTTCTACGGCTTGTAGAAAAGACCATGTGGGAACGGGTACGATGGTGCACAAGACGGATCGCCGGAGATCCGAAGAAGAGCCCCGCTTGCAGAAATGAGAGCCGTACATGGAAAACGCCCCACGCACTAAGGTCATCGTCGGAGTCGACGGATCCCCGCAGTCGATCGCAGCGCTTCGCTACGCGGCGCCGCTGTCCAAGGCACTAGGCCATGAGCTGCAGGCATTCGCATCCTGGCTGCCCCGCATTGCGCTCGAGGACTACACCCCCGAGTGGAACCCCGAGGCCGACGCGCGGGCCGCCCTCGACGAGGCCATCACCGAGGCCTTCGGCGACGACGTTCCGGAGCACCTGGAGCGCTTGGTGACCATGGGCCCCGCGGCCCCCACGCTCATCGAGGCATCCAAGGACGCGGCGATGCTGGTCATAGGAACCCGCGGCCGCGGCGGCTTCAAGGGCCTGCTGCTCGGCTCGGTCTCCAGCTCGCTGGCGGCCCACGCGCACTGCCCGGTGCTGATCCACCACGGCGACAAGTAACCATCCATCACGCAATACGCCCTTCCCGGCCACGGCCGGGAAGGGCGTATTTACGTTTCGGGCACCTACTCGGGAACCCTGCGGACGCTAGCTCTTCGCTTTCAGCGGCTCGGATTCGAAGATGTTGGACAGCACCCCGGAGACCCAGTCCAGGATCTCCTCGTCCACCAGGTCGCGCCCGCCGACCGCGGAGGTCTTGGGCTTCGGGACGAAGATCGCATCCAGCGCCGGCTTGTCGGCGGCACCCTTGTACATGCGCGCCAGGCGCAGCTGCCGAGAATCGGGCAGGTTCTCGATGGCCGCGGGGGCGAACTTGATGAAGTTGCCGACCATGCCCACGTCGGTCAGCCCCAGGGCGCGGGCGCGAATCCTGATGCGCGCGACCTCAAGCAGGTTCACCACCGGAGCCGGCGGCTGGCCGTAGCGGTCCACCAACTCGGCGTGCACCTCCGCCAGCCCCTCGAAGTCGGTCGCCGCGGCGATCTTGCGGTAGGCCTCCAGTCGCAACCGCTCCCCCGGCACGTAGTCGTGCGGCAGGTGGGCGTTGACCGGAAGCTCGATCTTCATCTCCGCCGTCTTCTCGTCGGCGTCGCCCTTGTATTCGGCCACGGCCTCGCCGACCAGGCGCAGGTACAAATCGAACCCGACCCCGGCGATGTGGCCGGACTGCTCCCCGCCCAGCAGGTTGCCGGCGCCGCGGATCTCCAGGTCCTTCATGGCCAGCTGGTAGCCGGAGCCCAGCTCGTTGTGCGCGGCCACGGCCTTGAGCCGTTCCAGCGCCACCTCGCCCAGCGGCTTCTCCGCGTTCCACAGGAAGTAGGCGTACGCGCGCTCGCGCCCGCGGCCCACGCGCCCGCGCAGCTGGTGCAGCTGCGACAGGCCGTAGTTGTCCGCCCGGTCCACGATCAGCGTGTTCGCATTCGAGATGTCCAGGCCGGTCTCGATGATCGTGGTGGAGACCAGCACGTCGAACTTCTTCTCCCAGAAGTCCTGGATGATCTTCTCCAGCCGGGACTCGCTCATCTTGCCGTGCGCCACCTCCACGCGCGCCTCGGGCACCAGTTCGCGCAACTCGGCGGCGATCGCATCGATCGAGGAAACCCGGTTGTGCACAAAGAACACCTGGCCGTCGCGCATCAGCTCGCGGCGGATCGCCGCCGAGATCTGCTTGTCGGTGCGTGGGCCCACGTAGGTGAGCACCGGGTGGCGCTCCTCCGGCGGGGTCGCCAGCGTGGAGGTCTCGCGGATGCCGGTCAGGCTCATCTCCAGGGTGCGCGGGATCGGCGTCGCGGACATGGAAAGCACGTCCACGTTGGTGCGCATCTTCTTGAGCTGCTCCTTGTGCTCGACGCCGAAGCGCTGCTCCTCGTCGACGATCACCAGCCCCAGGTCCTTGAACTGGACGGTGTCCGAGAGCAGCCGGTGGGTGCCGATGACCACGTCGACGCTCCCGTTCTTCAACCCCTCGACGATGTCCTTGGATTCCTTCGCGCTCTGGAAGCGCGAGAGCGTGCGCACGCGCACCGGGAAGCCCGAGTAGCGGTCGGTGAAGGTCTGGTGGTGCTGGGAGGCCAGCAGCGTGGTGGGCACCAGCACGGCGACCTGCTTGGAATCCTGCACGGCCTTGAACGCGGCGCGCACCGCGATCTCGGTCTTGCCGAAGCCCACGTCGCCGGAGATGAGCCGGTCCATCGGAATCTCCCGCTCCATGTCCGCCTTGACCTCGTTGATGGTGGTCAGCTGGTCCGGGGTCTCCACATAGGCGAAGGCCTCCTCCAGCTCCGACTGCCACGGGGTGTCCTTGGCGAACGAGTGCCCGCGGGAAGCCATGCGGGCGGAGTAGAGCCGGATCAGGTCCCCGGCGATCTCCTTGACGGCCTTGCGCGCCTTGGACTTGGTGCTGGCCCAGTCCGAGCCGCCCATCTTGGACAGGCTCGGCGCCTCGCCGCCGACGTAGCGGGTGACCTGGTCCAGCTGGTCGGTGGGGACAAAGAGCTTGTCCCCCGGCGCCCCGCGCTTGGACGGCGCGTATTCGAGCACCAGGTACTCGCGCTTGGCGTCGGTGCCGCCGGCAACCTTGCGGGCGATGAGTTCGACGAACTTGGCGATGCCGTGCTGTTCGTGGACCACGTAGTCGCCCTCGACCAGGGACAACGGGTCAACCGCGTTGCGCCGCTTGACCGCCATGCGCTTGGCGCCGCGCGGCGCGTACGCGCTGGAGCGGCCCAGCAGGTCGGCCTCGGTGAGCAGGCCGAGCTTCAGCGAATCGAGCACAAAGCCGCGGCCCGCCTGCGCCGTCGTGATCTCGATGAGCCCCTCGGTCGGCTCGCCCTCAAGCGAATCGATCCGGTGCGTGGGGATGTCCGCGTCGTGGAAGAGCTCGGCAAGTCGCTGCGCCGGGCCCGGCCCGTCGGTGGCGACGACCAGGCGCCAATTGTCCTTGATGCGCGAGGAAATGAACTGCATCATCTCCGCCACGTCGCCCTGGTAGCCGCGCGGCTCGCGAGCGTCGAGACGGATGGCGTCGACCTCCGGCAGAAGCTCCGTGTCACTGCCCAGGGAGGTCAGCGTCCACCAGGACACCTTCGCCTCCTGCGCGTCGAGCAGGGTCTTGGCCAGCGAGGTGAAGTTGCCGGCCTCCAGTTCATCGGCGGCGGCCTGCGCCTGCGCCTGGCTGAGGTCCAGCGGCGCGGCCCCGCCGTCGGAGGCCGTGGCCCAGGCCGCGGCGAGGAATTCGGCGTTTGTCGCTTCCAGGTCGTGGGCGCGGGCACGCACACGTTCGGGCTCCATGACCAGGGCGATGGATTCGGCGGGCAGCTGGCTCAGCAGCGGCACCATGGAATCGACCAGCAGCGGGGCCAGAGACTCCATGCCCTCCACCGCAATGCCGCCGGCGATCTTGGCCAGCATGTCGCGGGCCGCGGGCATGTGCTCCTGCAGCCTGGCGGCCTTGGACATGACGGCTGGCGTAATCAGCAGCTCGCGGCAGGGCGGGGCCTGGATCTGCACCGGCGCCTCGGAATCGAGCGAGCGCTGGTCGGCGATCGAGAAGAAGCGCATGGCCTCAATCTCGTCGCCAAAGAAGTCGATGCGCACCGGGTGCGCGTAGGTCGGCGGGAAGACGTCGAGGATGCCGCCGCGCACGGCGAACTCGCCGCGGTGGGTGACCATGTCGACCCGCGCATACGCGGCATCCGCCAGGGCCCTGACCACCGCGGAGAAAGGGTATTCGTCCCCCACCTTCAGGTCGACGGTCTCGAGTTTGCCAAGCCCCGCCACCAGGGGTTGGATGACGGCCCGGACCGGGGCAACGATGACCTTCAGGCCAGGGTCCTTCAGCTCCAGGCGGCGCAGCACGGCCAGGCGGCGTCCGACGGTGTCCGAACGCGGCGAGAGCCGTTCGTGCGGGAGCGTCTCCCAGGACGGGAACTCGGCGATTGCTTCATCGGGCAGGTAGCTGCGCAGCCCGGCGCTGAGGTCCTCGGCCTCGCGCCCGGTGGCCGTCACCGCGAGCACCACGGCTCCCGGCACCTTTGACTGCAGGGCCTCAAGCGTTTCCGCGGTGATGACCGGCCGCATGCCGGTCGGGGCGGCGATCTCCAGCTGGTTGGCCCGCGTCGCGTAGCCGGTCGCCGCGTTGGAATGCACCCTTGAAAAAGACGTGTCGGCTCGCAGTGCACTGCGCAGACCATGAAGCGCCATCGACTAGCTACCTTTCGAAAAACCGGTTCCCGCGCACAACACAACTACCCGGAATTCCATTCGAATCCCGGGGTGCGCATATCCAAGCGTACAGCTCCGACCTGTCGGCACGGGTACTCTTGGAGGCGCAAGAACGTTTGCTTTGGCCGATCTATCTATACGGAGTTTGCCTTATGGCACTTAATGCCACCACTGATCTGATGCACGCCCCCGCGGCCGTCATCGCCACATTGACCGATCGCGCATTCGCTGAACACCTGACCACCATGGTCGGTGGCGAACTGAAGAGTTTTGAGGTGGCCGGCGACGTCGCAGCAGCCTTCACCCTGACCACCGTCAGGTCCCTGCCGACCGATCGCGCGCCGGAGATTGCCCGGAAGTTCGTCGGGCAGACCGTTGAGGTCACCCAGGTCGAGTCTTGGACAGCCCCGGCCGCCGATGGTTCCCGCGATGCCACCTTGAAGGTCACCGTCGGCTCCCTGCCGGTTTCGGTCGCCGGTTCCGAATCGCTGCGCGCTAGCGCCGAGGGCTCCGCCCTGGGCATCGAAGCAACGGTTTCCTCCTCGATCCCGTTCGTTGGCGGAAAAATCGCTTCTGCGGCCGAGCCGTTCATCTCCAAGGCGCTTGCCTTGCAGGGCAACACCGTCTCCTCATGGATTGAACGCGGCTAGCCAGCGCCCACTCGGCCCGGTTTGACCACCGGAGACCGATTCCCCGGACCGGCATCTTCCAACCTCTCACTCGCGGCTGGACGGTGTCGGTCCGCCGTTTTGGGCACCCGGTTTCTTGGACCAACGGGGCCGAAAACCGGCGGCCGAAGCCGGCCCCCATGCCAAAAAATGTGCACACATCTGATTTTTTCCGATACTGTGGTCTCTGGTGTGCCGGGAAGTCTGGTCGGCGATAATTCAACGTACCCGAGAAGAATCGATGAACATCCATGAGCCAGCCTCAACCGCCCACCCCAAAACCCCGAACGGTCCTTGGCCTCGGCAGCTACTCCGAAAGCCTTCGCATTGGTGAAATCCTTCGCAAGGAAACCGTCGGCGGCATGGTGCTCATCTTCGGCGCAGTCGTCGCCCTCATCTGGGCCAATTCCCCCGCAGCGGACAGCTACTTCGCGCTTCGGGACTTCCACATCGGCTTCGAGATCGCCGGCATCGACTTGAACCTTTCGCTCGGCCACTGGGCCGCGGACGGCCTGCTGGCCGTGTTCTTCTTCCTGGTCGGGCTCGAACTGAAGAAGGAATTCGTTGCCGGCGACCTGCGCGATTTCAAACGCGCCGTCGTTCCCGTCGCCGCGGCCTTCGGCGGCGTGCTGGTCCCGGCGCTGATCTTCGTTGCCATGAATGCCTCCACCGGCGGGGAAACCCTGCGCGGCTGGGCGATTCCCACCGCCACCGACATCGCGTTTGCCGTGGCCGTCCTGGCCGTCATCGGCTCGAACTTGCCTTCACCGTTGCGCATCTTCCTGCTGACCCTGGCCGTGGTCGACGACCTCATCGCCATCGTGATCATCGCCTTCGTCTTCACCGACGACCTGCGTCCCCCATACCTGTTGATGGCCATCGTGCCGATCGCCCTCTACGCGTTCCTGACCCACCGGTGGCCCAAGTTCTTCGCTTCCAAGCGGTGGGCACCGTGGCTCATCCTGTTGCCGCTGGGTGCCGTCAGCTGGGCCTTGGTCTTCGGGTCCGGCGTGCACGCGACGATCGCCGGCGTTGTCCTTGGATTCTGCGTTCCGGTCCTGCGCAAGGACGAGCCGGAGAAGCCGGGCCTGGCCGAGAAGTTCGAGCACCGTTTCCGCCCGCTTTCTAGCGGCTTCTGCGTTCCGGTCTTCGCCTTCTTCGCGGCCGGCGTTGCCATCGGGGGCGCCAGCGGCATCGCCTCCGCGTTCGGCGACACGGTGCTCTGGGGCATCGTTTTCGGCCTGCTCTTCGGCAAGCCAATAGGCATCATGAGCGCCACCTGGCTTGTGACCCGCAGCGTCCATGCGAACCTCGACCCCGACGTCAGGTGGGGCGACCTGCTCGGCGTCACCTTCCTGGCCGGCATCGGCTTCACCGTCTCGCTGCTGGTCTCGGAATTATCGTTCGGACTCGAGTCCCCGCACTACGACCACGCCAAGGTCGCGGTCCTTCTTGCCTCACTGCTGGCCGCAATACTCGGATCCCTGTGGCTGCGTCCACGCGACCGCCGCTACCGCCTGATTGCCGAGCGCAACGCCGTGGACAAGAACCACGACGGCATCCCGGACGTCTTCCAGTAACAGCCGGGAGACAAGCCCGCTGCACTGGAAAGGGCCTTGGTCCTGCAACCGATTCTTCATCGGGGGCAGGACCAAGGCCCTTTTTCTGCAACCGGAGTACGGCCTCGCCTGGGCGTTGTCCGCCCAACAGGCTACAACGGGCGGGGTCAGGCTTGGGAATTCGCCGCCAGCAACGCTGCCTCTGCTGCAACCCAGGAAAGCATCGCGCATTTGACGCGTGCAGGGAACTTTGAGACCCCGGCGAACGCCGCGGCGTCGCCCAGGATTTCCTCGTTCGCCTCGCGTGCACCGCGGGAGCGCATCAGTTCGCGGAACTCCTCGAGGATGCCAATGAATTCGTCCCGTTCAAGGCCACTGGCCATTTCCGAGAGCACGGATGCCGAGGCCATCGAGATGGAGCAGCCGTCGCCCTCCCAGGAGATGTCCTTCAGCGTGGTGCCCTCAAGCTGGACACGCAAACGGATTTGATCCCCGCACACGGGGTTGTGCTGCATCGATTCTCCGTGCGAACAACCCTCCGGGGCCTCGTTGAGCCCGTCGCCATGCCGGGCCTTGGCATGTTCCAGAATGATCTGCTGGTACAGCTGGTCTAGTTCGCTCACTTGCTGACTCCGAAGTATCCGCACACATCGGCCACCGCATTGAGCAGCGCGTCGATGTCGCTAGTGGTGTTGTAGAGGTAGGTGCTGGCCCTTGTGCTGGCGTTGACGCCAAGCGCACGGTGCAGCGGCTGCGCGCAATGGTGCCCCACGCGCACGGCGATGCCGCGGGCATCGAGGAATTGGCCTACGTCATGCGGGTGCACGCCGTCAACGGTAAACGGCGCAGTGCCGATGCGGGCAGCCCCGGCTTCTGGCCCGAGTACCCGAATTCCGGGGATTTGCCGCAAGCCGGTGAGCATTCGCTCGCCCAGGTGTTCCTCCCAGGCTGCAACCCTGTCCATGCCCACCTCTTCCAGGTAGGACACTGCGGTGGCCAGCCCGTGGGCCTGCGAAATACGCTGCGTGCCCGCCTCGAAACGCATGGGTGCCGGGAGGAATTCGGCCTTCTCCATGGTGACGGAGGTGATCATCGACCCGCCGGTCAGGAACGGTGGCATGGCATCGAGCAACTCACTCCGCCCGTACAGTCCGCCGATGCCGGTGGGACCAAGCATCTTGTGGCCGGAGAATGCCATGAAGTCGACGTCGAGCTTCTTGACGTCGACTGGCAGGTGCGGAACCGACTGGCAGCCGTCGAGGACGGTGAGCGCCCCGACGTTGCGAGCCAACGCCACCAGTGCCGACACGTCGGTGATCGAGCCCAGGACATTGGAAACATGGGTGAAGGCGAGCACGCGCGTACGCGCAGAAATGATCTGTTCGGCCAGATCCATGCGCAGCGCGCCGTGTTCGTCAACGGGAATGTACTTCAACGTGGCGCCGGTGCGGGCGGCAAGTTCCTGCCAAGGAATCAGGTTGGCGTGGTGTTCGAGTTCCGTCACTACGATTTCGTCGCCTTCCCCCAACGCAAAGCGTTTGGCGGCTTCCCCGCCAAGGCCGGCACTGGCGTTGGCGAAGGAATAGGTGATGAGGTTCAGTGCCTCGGTGGCGTTTGAGGTCCAAACAAGTTCGTTTTCGTTGGCACCGATGAAGTTGGAGACCGTTGAACGTGCTTGCTCGAAAATGTCGGTGGCTTCAACTGCCAGCGAGTGCGCCCCACGGTGGACCGCGGCGTTGAAGCTCTCGTAGTAGTGCTGTTCCGCTTCGTACACGCAACTGGGTTTTTGCGACGTGGCACCGGAGTCCAGGTAAATCAGGGCCGAGCCGTTGATGCTGCGCTCAAGGATCGGAAAATCTGCTCGAAGACGCGATATCTCAAGGTCATCGAGTCGTTCGATGTGGGCATCTTGCGGCTGGGGCGATGCACTGGACACTGTGGAATCCTCCGAAGTCTGATTTCATGCCGAAGCGTCCCCGCGGGCGCCGCCATTATGATGGTTGCCTCGCCAGAAATCGCATCTTGATTACGGCATCAATTTCTTCGCTAATTGTCCCACGCCGTGGCGGCGTGGGCACCTAAGCCAAACCTTACCCACGCTCCGCGGGCACAAAAAAGAGGCCGGTAGCAGGATGGGGGTGGCCCAGTCTCGGAGGCCGCCCACTACCGGCCCCTAGTCTTTGGGGCCAAAAAGGCACTAGATCATTCTAGGAGCTACACGATGGTTGAACAAATTGATGAATCAGCATTCGGAGTACTACTATTTCCGTCTACCGCTGTCAGAGCGGGGTGGAGGCCTGTCCGGCCCGCCCTTGTTACGAAGTGTGAACCTTCAGTTGAGCAGCTTCAAGCCCCAGGCGCACCAGATACTCCACTGCATCCGCTGAGTTATCGACTAGGAAAGGAAGATCTTTCTTCTCATCCTTGGAAAAGTCCTTCAGCACGTAGTCGGCGGTTTCCATGCGTCCGGGAGGACGCCCCACACCGACTCTCACCCTCAGATAGTCCTTGGTTCCCAGAGCCTTGGAAATATCCCGCAGCCCGTTGTGCCCGCCTTCGCCGCCACCAAGCTTGAGCTTGACGGTGTCAAAGGGGATGTCAATCTCGTCGTGCACGGCGATGACGTGGGTTGCATCGATGCCGAAGAACTTGGCCAGGTTGCCCACCGGTCCCCCGGAAAGATTCATGTACGTCATGGGCTTGGCCAAGATCAATCTCGGCCCGCCGATCCCCAGCCGTCCCTCAAGGATTTGGGAGCGCGAACTGTGGGTCTTGAATTTGCCGCCCATTCGGGAAGCCAATTCATCAACAACCATCTGCCCGACATTGTGCCTATTATGCGCGTAGCCGGGCCCGGGGTTCCCGAGCCCGGCTACAAGCCAGGTATCGCTAGTCATGCGATGAAAAATACCCGAAGATTACTCGGCAGATGCTGCTGAGTCGGCTTCAGAAGCTACTGCGTCGACGGTTGCAATAACAACGTCGCCCGGGATGGCCAGTGCGGTGCCTTCCGGAAGAACCAGGTCCGAGGCCAGGATGTGCGAGCCCGCGGCAATGCCAGCGACGTTGGCAACAACGAACTCCGGAAGTGCAACAGCTTCGGCTTCAACGGCGATGACGGCGTGGTCCAGCGACAGGGAAGCGCCAGCAACGAGGTCGCCCTGGACGTGAACGGAAACCTCAACGGTAACCTTTTCGCCCTTCTTGACGATCAGGAGGTCAAGGTGGTCAACGGTCTGGCGCAGGGCGTGGCGCTGGATGTCCTTCACCAGGGTGACGGTGTCTTCGCCGTCAACGGAGATGTTCAGCAGGGCGTTGGCGCCACGAACAGCAAGGGTGGTTGCAGCGGCCGGAAGCAGAACGCGTACTGCTTCGGTGCCGTGACCGTAGATGACTGCAGGGATCTTCCCGGCGCGGCGGGCCTGGCGTGCGGCACCCTTACCGAAGTCGGTGCGCAGTTCGCCGTCAAGCGTGATGATCTTGCTCATGATTTCTCCTAATGGAAGATGATGAATTGGTTCTTGCCCCGCTCGGGCCTAGAAGCAACATCATCCATTTCCTCTTCAGGAGAAGGACGCTACATGCGTTTCTAGCCTCGTCGATAACGGACCCGCATTTGCATGCAGTTCCCTCGCCTGGGCACAAGCATTGATTTTAGCAGGAGTTGCGTTGGACAAGGTAATCGTGGCATTCCCCGGCAGCGAAGCACCAACGAAAACGAGGACCTCCCGACGCCGGGCGGGCGTCGGGAGGTCCTCGTAAAACCTATGAGGCGTTGGCCTTAGGCGTTGCCGTCGAACAAGCTGGTGACCGAGCCGTCTTCGAAAACTTCCTTGATGGCGCGGGCCAGCAACGGAGCAATCGAAAGCACCTTGAGGGTGTCGAAGCGCTTGGATTCCGGAATCGGAAGCGTATTGGTGACAACAACTTCGCGCGCACCACATTCGGCAAGGCGCTGGGCTGCCGGGTCGGAGAAGACCGCGTGGGTGGCGGCGATGATGACATCCTTGGCGCCTGCATCCTTCAGCACCTTCACAGCGCCGGCGATGGTTCCGCCGGTGTCGATCATGTCATCGATCAGCACGCAGGTGCGACCCTCGATCTGGCCGACAACGGTCTTGGACACTGCCTGGTTCGGGACGGTGAGGTCGCGGGACTTGTGCACGAAGGCCAGCGGGGCGCCGCCCAAGCGTTCGGCCCACTGCTCGGCAACGCGGACTCGCCCGGTGTCCGGGGAAACAACGGTCACCTGGTCGTCGCCGACCAGGTCGCGAATGTAATCCGCCAGCAGCGGGATGGCAAAGAGGTGGTCGACCGGGCCGTCGAAGAAGCCCTGGATCTGCGCAGTGTGCAGGTCGACGCTCATGATGCGGTCCGCGCCGGCGGCCTTGAACAGGTCGGCGACCAAACGGGCCGAGATCGGCTCGCGGCCGCGTCCCTTCTTGTCCTGGCGGGCGTACGGGTAGAACGGTGCCACAACGGTGATGCGACGGGCGGAGGCGCGCTTCATGGAGTCAACCATGATCAGCTGCTCCATAAGCCAGTTGTTCAGCGGTGCAGGGTGGGCCTGGATGACAAAGACATCCTTGCCGCGTACAGACTCGCCCGAACGAACGTAGATCTCGCCGTTGGCGAAGTCATATGCGCTGATCGGAAGCAATTCGGTGCCAAGCGCCGCTGCCACCTCCTCGGCTAGTTCCGGGTGGGCACGCCCTGAAGCTAGAACCAGCTTCTTATCGACGTTATGGCTCAATTCGCTCATGGGATCGCTTTCTCGCTCGAACGGGGATCGAAGGTGATTGGTTTTACTTTGCCGAATCCGCTGATTCGGTGGCTACACCGGAATCAAGGGCCGACTTGAAAGCAGCTTCTGCAGCGGGGGAACCCGGGCGCTTGGCAAGCGTCCAGCCCTCGGCATTATGTTGCGGTGCCACGGAGAGGGCAAGCGCCCCCGCCGGAACGTTCTTGCGTACGATGGCACCGGCTCCGGTGTATGCGCCGTCGCCAATGGTCACGGGGGCGACAAAGACGGTGTTGGAGGCGGTGCGCACGTGCGAGCCAATGACGGTGCGGTGTTTGTTGACCCCGTCGTAGTTGGCGGTGATGTTGCCACAGCCGATGTTGGTGAATTCACCGATTTCGGCATCCCCGGCGTAGCCAAGGTGCGAGAGCTTCGATCCACGGCCAACAACGACGTTCTTGGTTTCGTAGAAGGCGCCGATCTTGGCGTCGGGGCCAAGATTGGTCTTGGGGCGCACATAGGCAAACGGACCCACCGTTGCGCCCTCGGAAATAATTGAGCCCGTGACATCCGAACGAACGATCGTGGCGCCGCGGCCCACGGAGGTGTCGGTCAAGGTGGTGTCCGGGCCGATGACCGCATCGGTGCCGATCGCGGTGGTGCCATGGAGCTGGGTGCCCGGCTTGATGGTGACATCGTTGGAAAGTGCGACCTCGACATCGATCCAGGTGGTGGCCGGGTCAATGATGCTGACCCCGGCGCGCATCCAGGCTTCGAGGGTGCGTCGGTTCATTTCCTTGCCCAAAGCCGCAAGCTGGACACGATCGTTCGCGCCTTCGACCTGCCAGCGGTCCTCGGTGACAACCGCTGCCACGCGGCCGCCGTTTGCCCGGGCGATGCCCAAAACGTCGGTGAGGTACATCTCGCCCTGGGCGTTTTCCGTGGTGACTTCGTTCAGTGCCGTGCGCAGGATTTCGGCGTCGAATGCATAGATACCGGAATTGACTTCGCGAATGGCGCGTTCTTCGTCGCTGGCGTCCTTGTGTTCGCGGATGCCGGTGACGGTGCCGTCCGCGGCGCGAAGGATGCGGCCGTATCCGGTGGCGTCGTCAAGCAGCGCGGTAAGAACCGTCACGGCGTTGCCTTCGCTGTCGTGTACTTCCACGAGTTCCGACAACAGTTCGGTCGTCAGCAATGGGACGTCGCCGTAGGTCACCACGACGGTGCCTTCAAGGCTCTCATCCAGCTTTTCCAGGCCCAGCTGTACCGCACGTCCGGTGCCAGGGATCTCGTCCTGATCGGCGATGATCGCATCCGGGAGGATCTGCAGGAGGTGCTCGACAACGCGTTCACGTTCGTGGCGTACCACTGCAACGAGCTTTGAGGGTTCCAGGCCACGCGCGGCAGCAATCGCATGCCCGAGCATGGAGCGACCACTGATTTCGTGAAGGATCTTGGGCTTAGCCGATTTCATTCTGGTTCCCGCGCCTGCGGCTAGGACAATGACGGCAGCTGGTGCGTTGGCTTGAACGCTCAAGATTTGTACTCCCTGTACTTTGGCTAGCCGGACCGGCCCAGCCTGGCTTCACCATTCTATCTTGTGAATTTCACCAAGAATTTCATTGGGTGATGCGTTCCGCCCATAGGACTCGAACCTATACTCCACAGCTCCAAAGGCTGGGGTGCTGCCAATTACACCAGGGCGGATTGTGCTTCGAGGCCTGCTCTAGGACACAGTCAACTATTCTGCCACGACTGGGACCTTTGATGCGACTTGGTGCCCATGCGTGTCCCGACCGTCTGTAGCCCGACAATCGGCTTTTCCTGCGTACGATGAAGTACATGAGTGCCATTCAACGCCCCCGCACCCGAATGACCGGGGTCCAGCGACGACTACAACTGCTCGATATCGCTCGTCAGTTGTTCTCCCTGCGCGGGGTTGACGGAACCACCATCGAGGAAATCGCCACCGCCGCCGGGGTATCGAAGCCCGTTGTCTATGAACACTTCAGCTCCAAGGAAGCCCTCTATATGGAGGTGGTGACCAACGAGTACAGGGAGTTGCTGACGCGCATCACTGATTCTCTTTCCGGCGATGATTCTTCGCGCGTGTTGCTCGAGAAGGCTGCGCTCGCTCTCTTGACCTACATAGAGGACTGCACCGAAGGCTTTCGCATTCTCGTGCGAGATGCTCCCCCGTCGCAGCCCGAAGGCACATACTCAACACTGTTGACCAAGGTCACTGAACAGGTTGAGCACATTCTGGCCGACGAGTTCTCACGCCGCGGCTTCAGCGCCGAAGACGGCTCGATTTATGCGCAGATGCTGGTGGGCATGGTCGCCATGACCGCCCAGTGGTGGCTTGATGCACGGCATCCCGACAAGCGCACGGTAGCGGCCCATGTGGTCAACCTCGCTTGGTATGGACTCACGGGTCTTCGCAAGGAACCCGGACTACGCGACCAGATGGCGGCACCCGCCACCGAGCAGTAGCCCCAAAGGATTCCCTGGGCTGGGCCCTTGTGCAGAGGCGGCTTCTTCCTCCAAGGTTAGGGAGAATAGGAATCTCGCTGACTGATGATTTGGGGAATCAGTAATGACGCATGTTGAGGAATCTGCAGATGTCGCCTTCAGTGCCTTTTTGGGAGCTGAAACCAATATCTGGCATTTGGCGCAGGTACGCGAAGACGCCGTTCTCGGCGAGCAGCGCAATGTGGGCTGGGGTGCCTATATCGGGCCCGGCGTTCGACTCGGCAATCGATGCAAAATACAAAACTATGCGCTGGTCTACGAACCTGCAGTACTGGGCGACGGCGTATTCATTGGCCCGCAGTGGTGCTGACCAACGACCTCTTTCCGCGTGCGATCAACCCCGATGGCACACGGAAGTCAGGCGATGACTGGGAAATGGTCGGCGTGACCGTTGGCCAGGGAGATGCCGTTGGCGTCAGGGCAGTTTGCATTGCCCCGGCTTTGTGAAAGTAATCCGATGGTTTTTTCGCGGGAAACCTCGCGACCGCTGGAACGCGTACACCAGGGGTGCCCGGATCGGCGGCGAGTCGTAGGACTGTGCCGTTTGCGAGAACCCGGAAGGAGCCGACGGCTGCTGGGGGGGTCGATCACTCGTTGGAGAGGATCGCCAACCGCCGGCTCCAGTCCTTTGTTTACAAGTGGACCCATCTATTGGATCCGCTTGCCACCAGATGATCCCGGTCTGGGAATCATGAATCATGTGAACCGGATTCACGCCATCGACCAAACGGGACCTTCTGGGGTATCTCAAACACTAGACAATGCAAGGCCCCTGCTCACGCGTAGCAGCTACCTAATTCTTCGCAATCCACTACGTGAAATCGGAGCCACGCCACTCGAAGAAAAAGGTTCATGATTGAAGCTCCCGCCTACAGCCGACCGTCGAGGTCCTCACGTCCGGTGATCCCACGTTTGGCGAAGACCCGTATTAGGGGGCCTTCGCCAGGTTGCCCCAGGCTTTTCCGCCCAGCTCCTTGATCCAGGAATCCAGCTTGCGCAGCACGACACCGCGCAGGCGTTCGCTCTTCGTCCCTTCGAGGTTCTGCAGGGAAACGGCAAGGAGCTCGGTGCCCAGTCCGGTTTCACCGCTGGAGAAGAGCTCTTCTGCGGCATTCACCAATGTCGTTATGTCCGTAGAGGCCGTCGTCGAGACCGCAGCGGCCAAGGCGCCGTTTCGGCGACCAACACCGGGAGCGCAAAGTTCCTGGAGCCTGGCCGTTCCCTCGTTGTTTTTCGATGGCCCGGACGCCGATTTCCAACACAGGATCAGTAGCTGCTGTTCCGTATGGAAACGCTTAGGCAGTGCAAATCCACCCTTGCTCACGCGTAGCAGCTACCTAATTCTTTGCAATCCACTACGTGAAATCGGAGCCACGCCATTCGAAGAAAAAGCTGCATGGTTGAAGCCCCCGCCTACAGCTGGCCGTCGAGTTCCTCACGTCCGCTGATCCCAAGCTTGGCGAAGACCCTGTATAGGTGGCCTTCAACAGTTCGTTGAGAAACCACCAGCTCCCGTGCGATTTCCTTGTTGCTTAGGCCTTGGCCAACCAGGGAAATTATCTCTTTCTCCCGGTTCGTCAAAACCCTTTCATTCAGGACCTCGGCCAGGTTGCCCCAGGCTTTTCCGCCCAGCTCCTTGATCCAGGAATCCAGCTTGCGCAGCACGACACCGCGCAGGCGTTCGCTCTTCGTCCCTTCGAGGTTCTGCAGGGAAACGGCAAGGAGCTCGGTGCCCAGTCCGGTTTCACCGCTGGAGAAGAGCTCTTCTGCGGCATTCACCAATGTCGTTGTGTCCGTAGAGGCCGTCGTCGAGACCGCAGCGGCCAAGGCGCCGTTTCGGCGACCAACACCGGGAGCGCAAAGTTCCTGGAGCCTGGCCGTTCCCTCGTTGTTTTTCGATGGCCCGGACGCCGATTTCCAAAGCAGGATCAGTAGCTGCTGTTCCGTATGGAAACGATTTTCGACGTGGGCTTTTTCGATGAGGTTCTGCAGATAGCCGGTATTCTCCAGGCCTCGCGAAAGGCTCCGATACGCTGCAGCAAGCAACGTCGCGTCGGAGTTCTCCAACCCCATGTACCCGCGATTCGTCGGGTTGTCGCGGAAACCTCGATCATCGCATGCAGGGTCACGGCTGGACTCGGATAATTCGTAGTCGTGCAGGGCCTCTGCCAGTACGAAGAACCGATCAGGGTCGTGTACCGCGAGCTCCGCCCGGGCCTCTTCCAAGAGTTTGCCGGCGAGTTTCCAGCGGCCTTCCTGGACCGCGGAAAACGCGGCCCAAAAGTGCAGGGTGCCACTCCAAATCAGATGTAGTTCAGGTGACTCCGGTTCATGTGAAACAGCCAAAGCCCGTATCTTCGCATAGTCTCCTACGGCGAAAAGTGCGCGCAATGCGGTGGAAATGACCTGATATCCGGCAATGTACTCATTTACGGAACCTGACGGTATGGACTTGAGCGATTCCAGCGCCGTATCGGCGGCTTCCACGAAACGCCCGAGGGTCATCATTATTCCGCTGCTGATATCTCGACAAATGAGATACTCAAGGCTTCCGTATTCGCTACTCGCCGCAAACCGTTGAGCCTTGGCCAAAATGGCCCGCGGGTCTTGCCGGGCTGCCAGATCGACCCAAAGTTCCAATACCTCGATCGCCCGCCTGTTGAGCGCGACTTCAGCGATGTCGGCCGATGCATCCTTGGATTGAATGAGCTCGGTGCGGACCTTCCAGTCTTGTAGCAACGCCCCAATCTCATCATCGGTGTCTCCGCCATGCCATAGGGCGGTTGCCCTCAGCGATTTGAATTCTCGCAGGAGCCTGAGATCGTCGCACTGGTGCAGGGCCCGATCCACGATTCCAGCGACTGATTGAAAGCGCTTCAGCCCCAACATTGCCTTGGCACCGTGCATGGCGATGTCCGAATTGGTTTCAAGCGCCCCGGTGAGCTGGCACAGCCTCCAGGCATTGAGAAAGTCCAGGCCGTCATTTGCCTTGGAAATGGCATCAATGAAACGTTCGGTTGAGACGCTGTCTCCGCTTTCACAGGCCCATAGCAAGGAATGGGGCAGACTTCCGTAGGCCGGTGTCAGCTTCGATACGTGTCCCCACAACTGTGCGCTTCGCCCAGGAGGTACGAGGTCACGAAGAATCTGCGCGTACAACGGCGCCGCGATTTCTACCCTGGATTCGGCCACGTATTTCACTAGTCCTGTGCCCAGCAGCCGTCCAATGTCCGCACCAGAGACTTCTTCCAGGACTGAAACTTCTTCGGCCCCTCCCAGCGCCAGGACCTCAAGTGCCTTTGCATCTGCAACATTCAAACGTTTTTGGATTTCCGATACCGCAGTGGACAAATGCAAGTCATTGTCCACGTGCGATTGAGTAAGGATGTACCAGCCCTTTGATTCAATGAGGATTTCTTGCTCGCATGCAGAGCGCAGGAAGGCGCTAACAAGCAAGGGGTTGCCGGCACAGGCCGCAGCGATCGAATGTGTGGTTGCGCTTGTGGGAGGTCCACCAAGGAGCTGCCGCGCAAAGTCCGCCACCTCGTGCAATGACAATGCAGCGAGCGATATTCGCCCCAGGCGCGCACCGAGTTCCGTGCTGGCAACCACGGGTTCGGTATGCCCCTGCCCGACGGCCAGCAGGACCAACCTTATGCTTCCGGCCAACGCCAGTTGCGACAGGACAAAGGCGCTTGCTACGTCCAAGAAATGTGCTTCTTCGACCACGACAAGTGGCTTGGATCCGCCGCTCGTGGGCGCGAAACGATGCGTGAGATAACGTAGAACACTAATTTCGGACAGCTGTGCCTCAAAGTCGATTAGCAATGGCGAAAGGGCTCCGAACACGTTTTCGCCCAAAATCGGCGAACAGAGCAGATGCACCGCTCCCTCGAATTCCCCACCGAGCACGTCGGCCAGCAACGCAGTCTTCGCGCTGCCGATCGGTCCGGATATCACCGCCCCGTTCGATGTTTGTTCACGCATCAATTTGATGAGCTCGGAACGTGCATCGTGAGCGGCTCGGTCGGCTACTACGTGGCCAAGGGTTCTCATACTTTGACGCCACTGCCGATTTCCAGCGAAGCAACCATTGTGCTCAATTCCCTTCGTCCACCAATCGCCAATTTGGAGTAGATCTGGTAGAGATGCCCCTCCACCGTACGAATCGAAACGCCGGCATCCTTGGCGATTTGTTGGTTGTTCAGTCCTTGCGCAGCTGCCGTGGCAACAAATTTCTCGCGTCTGGTCAGTACTTCGAGAAGCGGGCTTTCGCCTTCCAGGAATTCTTCGCGCGCGGCCTTCGAATGCGAGGTGTTGCTCTTGCGTCGACGATTGACCCAACTTGCAACCAACGATTGGCCGGATGGCGAGAGCTTTTCCAGCGCGCCATTGGCACGTGGAAGGGCAAAAACCACCAGCCCAGCGTCAATCATTGCTTCCAGCCCTGCCAGCAGCTTGGATTCAAGGTCGCGTTCTGAAACGGAAGCCATGAGTGTCAACGCGGTTCCTGACCTAGATGATGCACAATCGACCTTATGATCCGAAAGCCGATTGTGGAATTGATATCCATGCCGCAGCCCGACAATCAACTCGAGAAGTTCTCGCTGGCTGACATTCTCGTGGAGCTCATCGGTGATTTGCAGGTCACGCCCCGCAGTAGTCTCCGGCGAGGCCAGCAATTCGGTAAACCACCATCGAGCCGAATCCCAGTGTTCGGTGAAAGGCAACGAGGTATGCCGCGACGGATCGCCGATATCTTGAATAAAGTTCCGCATGGATCGTATGAGCCACAAATCGTATGTTGCCTCGGAGTCTTCCAACTGGGCATACATCGAGTCGAGAACTGGCTCTGCCTGGTGAAATCGGTCGGCGATGACATGCAAGATAGCCTGCGCCACGGCGATGACCTCGAAAAGTTCCGCTGGAAGTTCTTCAAGATACTCGGGGAGTATCCGATGGATGGCCTGCTCGGCGTCCTCCAGCTCTCCGTCCAGTAGACTGCTCCGCAAACCATCGAGCAACCGGCACAAGTCGAACGCCCGGGTGTTCTCACTGCCAGCCAATTCCCGATACCCATTGGGGTGACCGGAGATGAAATCGAAGAAGTTTCCTTCATCGGATCCGGTACTCGAGTTTTGGTTCGACGGTTCTACATGCATTTCGCTCCTGAGCACGTCTTCGAGAAGTCTTGAACTGAGCCTGATGGCCTCCCGATTATTGCCGATGCGCTCCACGAAGCCCCACCCAATCAGGTGGTCGACGTCGGCAAGCTCGCTTTCCTTCAGCGGCGATATAGTCATCGATCCTGCAGCGGCAAGACGTTGAACCAGCCGGCGCTCGGCGTCACTCAAGATGGATAATTGGGAGAGTGCCATGGACTCGACCCTGGCTCCGTGCGGCCACGGCCCATGTTCCAGGATCAGATGTCCATCACGAACCGCAAGTTTTCCGCTGGCAACGGCGTCGTGTGCAAGAGCTTCCAACCACCCGGGGCAGCCTTGGCTGCGGCGCCACATTTCTGCGGTGGCCACCGGTGTGGGCACAACTCCAAATTCATCGATGAGCGCTTGGTGCGCCTCACCAACGGTAAACGGATCAACGTTTACTTCGTGGTACCCCGGGCCGCCGCAGAGTGGAACGAACTCGGCGGGCAGGAATTCTGCATGGGCGGCCAAGATGACCAGCAGAATGCTGCGGCTGTAGGCCATTTGCGACAGTACGGCGCGTGATTGCGCATCCAGTAGCTGCGGAAACTGCACCACGACCACGGGCCGGCAGCCGGCAGGACGTGCCATCTTCGAAATGGAACGAATGACGTCGGCGGGCCCAATTGAATCATTTGGTCCGATATCGGTCAGCAGGAATGCAAGTGCCCCGTAGTTCAGCCTTTGGGCATAAGCCGTTCCGACGACGTAGATGAGCTCGTTGTCCTCGGCCACCTGTCCCTGTGCGAGAGCCAGGAGCGCAACCCGATCGTCGCCATGGCCACCGAGCATGACCAGCGCCGTTGCAGAGTCCTCTCGGAGCAGGGTTTTCAGTTCATCAAGGTATATTTCACGTGGATTTCCCCCCAAGGATTTTTCAACGTACTTTTCCCCATTCGCATTGGCTTTACCCCCAAAATTAGGACGCCAAGCATAGTCTTCAGTCATCGTCACCCGTTCCCCAAAGCCGGATAGATCAGCGAAAGACCGCCCCCAAGGAGGTCTTTTGCCACTTCGTCCTCATCCTACGGCGGTTCCGTAGCCTAATCATCAGTAGTGGAAATACTTGATTCACTCGTTTGTCCTTTTGCGGTACTTAAGTATGTTCGGATCGGTTGTCAGTGCGACCGGCGGAATCAGCCATTGCGTCTAGATACAGTTTCCCCAGGTCGAGGCGCGAACCGACGTCAAGGCGCTGATAGATCTGATACAGGTGCCCTTCAACGGTCCGTACCTTGACTTGCAACCGTTCTGAGATTTCCTTGTTGCTGGCACCGGTGGCAACTTCGGCAACAATCATTCTTTGCCGGTTTGTCAGTGACGAAACACGTACAGACGCAGATCCGTTTGCGGCTCCGATTTCGCCGGTATCCGACTCAGGCAGGACATAAAGTGGTCCCGCCGTCCGCAGGTCGGCGATTTGGCGTGGATTCGCCGCTTCTTGGGATTCGACGGCCGTTGCGAAGGACTTGTGGCCCATCGCCCATGCCTCCGTCACTGCCTGTGCGCGCTCGGAGCTTTCCGTTTCGCCGAAATGCCTAACCAGCGATTCCACTGTGGCCGCCAGCGAGCCATCAATTCTTGCCGAGCAGGAAAGCAGCTTCTCGAGCCCCTCACGATGTCCAAAGCGCAGCAACATCATGCGGTTGGTCAACTCCAAGGTAAACGCCCCCCTCGCGAGATTCTCTTCCGCCTGATCGTGCAGCATCCGAAGGGCTTTTTCACGAGCACCCAGATGGAAATGGACTATCGCGGTGAGGACTGCCACGGCTTGGGCGGTCTCCCACTGGGCCGGGGTCGGCATAAGGTCCAATTCCGCAAGGTGTCCCGCGGCTTGAACCTCATCGACACTCGATGCCGCCAAAGCAGCGGCAGCTATGGCCAGCGGCAACTGGCCGTCTGGATCCAAGGTTCGCAGTTGTTCGATTTCCACCTGAAGCTGCTGCAATGCATCTTCTGTATGACCCATGAAAACGTATACGAGCGAGGCGTACAAACCCTTGATTTCGACGATCCTGGGAGATTCTTCTCCCCCGGTCCAGGCAGCCTCAATCGAGGTGAGGGCCTTGCTCCATTCTCCTGAAATCAGGTACAAATCGGCCAGGTGCTGGCGAATCCTCTGGTTCGTCGAAACTGGCAATAGATCTTGCTGAAGCAGGAGAACCAATTCTTCCCCCCTTCTAAGGGCGGACCTGACGTGCCCGGCGCGCACGGAATGCAAGTTGTGGAAGAACTGCCAACGTAGCAGGTCATCGGCCCTCAAATTCGGATGCGTATACGGTGGATTGCTGATCCAGAGCCGTTCACCAACACGATAGAGAACCTCGGATTCTATGAGGTCGAGTTTTCCGGCTAGCTCCTGCAGTCGTTGTGAGTCTGTACGCCCAGCATTGATCCACGCGGCGATGGCGTCTCGTGTCGCGGCAAAGATCTCGCGCAGACGACCTCCGTGAGAATGCGACCGTATGGCTGCGATTTGCGTCGCCGCGATTTCCAGACGAATCATGTGCGCCAGGTTTTCCGGCATCGGGTTGAAATCCGGCGCCGGTATTCCCGAACCGAACAGTGCGCGCAAGCGCTCCAGGATCTCACCGGCATGTTCTAGGTATCCCCCGCCTATGAGGGCTTCCAACCGAACCAGGTCGGTTTCCGGGGACGCATCGTGCCCCTCATTGAGGATTTCCAGACAGAGATCGGCATGCCCTTCGGAAAGTGCCTCCAGTGCAGCGTCGTGAACCAGCCCAGGGCTGGTTGGCAGGCCGGCTATTTGTTGCCATTTGAGCCTTACCGAAGGCTTCAGCAATGCTTCGTTGCCCGGAACACCCAGAAAAATCTCGAGTAGCTCACGGGCCTTCCCCGGCGCTGTGGCATCTGCAACAACTTGATGACTGAGTGTTCCCTGTAGGCTCACTTTTCGCGAGTATCTTCCACGAATTTCCAGCAGCCCTTGGGCATGCACGGAATCGACGACATCGGCATCACCGACACTCATCAAGGCGCTCAATGGAATTTCCTCGGATAACGCCAACAGCTGGAGCGTCTCAAGCTCCTTGCCCTTGGCCCGCTGTGCCGTTGTCGTATGGATTGCTCGGCTCCGCGGCCCAATCGGACCCTTGGCGCCGTTGACAACCCAAACGTTTCCCGAGCGGACCAGATAGCACTGTTCGTACCAATCCTGCACAAGCGCGGCTATGAGGTGCAGTTGCCCTGAAGAGGACCTCCACAGTTGATATGACGTGGCCCGGCTGACCTCACCCCCCAACGCCATTCCCATTCGACGATGCGTTTCGCTCAGGGTCAAGGGCATTAGCCGTATTCGCTGCAAGCGCACAGAGCCGATGAGGTCATCACGTTCCTGGTGGTTGGCCGAGGGCAGAGTTGTCGTCAAGCACAACAGGGCAACGGCATTGGCAAGCGCCAAGGCAGACAGGAATGAAATGGCATGGGAGCCAAGCCGCAAGGCTTCGGGAACAAAGACAACGACTGGTCGTCCCCCGGATTCCCTTTCCAGCATTTCGTGCGCGCCGCTCAGCTCCTGGAACTTTGTTTCCTCGTCCTGGTGTTCCACGCGATCCAAGACCCGGCTGAAGGCCAATGTTGCACGTTGCTGCTCCGGAAACCCCAAATCCAAGATGAGGGCCTTGCCATGCAATCTGCGCATGACAGCGGCAGCCATGGTTCGCTTGCCCGAGCCCGCAGGCCCCTCAAGCAAAGTGCCCGGTCCGTTGAGCAATGCGTCGACGGCTTGATTGACCAGACCGTCCCTTTCAAAGACGTCCCAGTTGAAATCGATACTGCGTTGCGAAGCGAAAAACCGATCCGCTGAAGGTGCCTGTGAGTCGGCGACCGCCCCAAACCAATCCACTTATACCTACCCTTCCCCGTGGGGCAATCTTGCCACTGAAAAAGAAGATTGGATAGACCACCTGTGGATATGCAGTTTGGAGGTGGGTTGGCCGGGCGGCCGGGGAAGCCGCCCGGCGCTTACTCGCCGAGAATTTCCGCGGCCTCCAGCCACGCCATTTCCAGCTCTTCCTTTTCCGCTTCGACGCTCTGCAAGGTGGCGTTGAACTTGTTCACCTCGTCGAACTTCATGGCTTCCGAGGCGGCCGCCATTTGGGCATGAAGCTTGTCGATCTGAGAGTCCAGCTTGCCCATCTGTCGTTCGACCCGGTTCAGTTCCTTTCGGGCCTCGCGCTTCTCGGCCTCGCTTGGACCGGCGGCCTCGACGGGCACGGCGGATCCGGATTTGTCGGTCGGGGCCCCCGTGCTTCCGCCGCCCTGAACGCCCGATCGAAGTTCCAGGTACTGGTCCACGCCTCCTGGCAAGCCGCGGATCTTGCCGTCGCCAAGCAGGGCCACCTGGTGGTCGGTGACGCGTTCAAGCAGGTAGCGGTCGTGGCTGACGACCACGAGGGTGCCCGGCCAGCCGTCGAGCATGTCCTCGATCGCCGCGAGGGTGTCCGTGTCCAGGTCGTTGGTGGGCTCATCGAGCATCAACACGTTGGGCTCGCCGATGAGCAGGCGAAGCAACTGCAGTCGACGACGCTCGCCGCCGGAGAGTTCCTTGACCGGGGTCCACTGCTTGTCCGTTCCGAAGCCCAGTTGTTCGGCGAGCTGGCCGGCGGAAACTTCCTTGCCGCCGACCTCGAAGGACATGCGTTCGGACTTGATGACCTCGATCAGGCGCATGTCCGCGACCTCGTCGAGTTCCTTGACCTCCTGGGTGAGGATGGCGGTCTTCACGGTCTTGCCTCGCTTGATCTTGCCCGCAGTGGGCTCGATCTCGCCGTTGAGCAATCGCATCAACGTCGATTTTCCGGCGCCGTTGACACCGACAATGCCGATACGTTCACCCGGGGCCAGACGCAGGGTGATGTTGTTGAACAGTGGCTTGCCGGTGCCGAAGTCGAGGGTGACGTGCTCGAGGTCAAGCACGTCCTTGCCCAAGCGGGCGGTGGCCATCTTGTTCAGGGCGACGGTGTCGCGAGCCACCGGGACATCAGCGATGAGGGTGTTTGCGGCCTCGATGCGGAACTTCGGCTTGGCGGTGCGGGCCGGGGCGCCGCGGCGGAGCCATGCCAGTTCCTTCTTGACCAGTTGCTGGCGCTTGCTTTCGACAACCGACGCGGTGCGGTCGCGTTCGGCCCGGGCCAGCACGTAGGCCGCGTAGCCGCCGTCGAACGGGTCAACGATGCCGTCGTGGACTTCCCAGGTGCTGGTGCAGATTTCGTCGAGGAACCAGCGGTCGTGGGTGACCACGAGCAGGCTGTTGGCGTTGGCGCGCCAGCGGTTTTTCAGGTGCTTGGCCAGCCAGGCCACGCCCTCCACGTCGAGGTGGTTGGTCGGCTCGTCGAGCATGATCACCTCGTGCTCGCCGATGAGCAGCTTGGCCAGGGCCACGCGGCGCTTCTGGCCGCCGGAGAGCGATGAAACCTCCGCGTGCCAGTCAACCTCGCCGACCAGACCGCCCATGACCTCGCGCACCAGCGGGTTCGAGGCCCACTCGTGGTCCGCGGCCTCGCCGACGATGGCCTCGCCCACCGAAAGGTGCCCTTCGAGCACGTCGGACTGGTCAAGGTAGGCAACGCGCACGTCGCCGCGCTTGGTGACACGCCCCGAGTCCGGGGTGATGCGCCCGGCCAGCAGTCGCATGAGCGTGGACTTGCCGTCGCCGTTGCGACCGACCATGCCGATGCGGTCGCCGTCCTCGAGGCCCAGCGACAGGGAATCGAGAACGGTACGGGTGCCGAAGGCCATGGAAATGTTTTCGGCGCCGAGCAAATGTGCCACGGGTGGGGTGCTCCTAGCTAGAGGGTTGGTTCGGTGGTGGGCAGGATGCTGGCTCCGGGAACCGGGCCGTGCACGGCGGTCGTCGCCACGCCCGCCTCGTCCGAGAGCTGGTTCATGATTTCTTCCCCGTGCGCCGGATCCCGCGCCAGCAGGGCCAAGGTGGGGCCGGATCCGGAGACCAGCGCGTGCAGGGCGCCCGCGGCCTCGCCGAGGTCACGCACCACGCCGAGTTCCGGGGCCAGCGCCAGGGCGGCACGTGTCATGTCGTTGACGAGCAGGCCCGAAAGGGCATCGAGGTCCGCATCCATCAGGGCACCGATCATGTCCGGGTCCACCTCGGTGGGGGTCGATACGTCCTCGGTGGCGCGCAGCCGGTCCAGCATGCCGTAGACGCGCGGCGTGGACAGGCCGTAGGAGGCGGGAACCAGCACCCAGTCGGTGCGTTCGCGCAAGAGCAGCGGGGCCAGCATGTCCCCGACGCCCAGGCCGACGGCGGCTCCGCCGTGCAGGGCGAAGGGCACGTCGGCTCCCAGACGGCCACCGAGCAGGGAGAGTTCCTCACGGTTCAGCCCGGTTCCCCAGAGCGCGTTGCAGGCCACCAGGGTCGCTGCGGCGTCGGCCGACCCCCCGCCCATGCCGCCGGCGATAGGCACGCGCTTGGTGATGCAGAGGTCCACCCCGGCGTAGTGACCGGTGTGCTCGCGCAGCATCATCGCGGCCTTGACCACTAGGTTGTCCGGTCCCAGCGGGAACGAATCGGGGTCCGAGACCGCGGTTGAATCCGGGTGCAGCGAGACGTGGATTTCCTCGTCGTCGCGGCCGGTTGCCGAGACGTCCTCGTAGAGCGACACCGCCAGATAAAGGCTGGCCACCGAGTGGTAGCCGTCTTCACGGGGTGGACCAACCTTGAAGTAGCAGTTGATTTTTCCCGGCGCCCGGGCGGTGATGGTGCGGCTCATTCGGTACCGGATTCCAACTTTTGCTTGGCCTCGGCGATGGCCGTGAACTCGAGGATGCCGAGCTTCTCGCCGCGGGCCTGCGGGTCGATGCCGGCTGCCACCAAGGCCGCCTCGGCCTGGGCCGGGGATCCGGCCCACCCGGCCAGTGCCGCGCGCAGCGTCTTGCGGCGCTGGGCGAAGGCGGCGTCGATGACGGCAAAAACCTCTTGGCGGCTGGCGGTTGTGACCGGCGGCTCGCTGCGTTCGAACCCGACAAGGCCCGAGTTGATCTTCGGTGCGGGCCAGAAAACGTTCATGCCGATGACGCCGGCCTTTCGCATGGTGCCGTACCAGGCACCCTTGACGCTGGGGACCCCGTAGGTCTTGTTGCCGGGTCCGGCCGCCATGCGGTCGGCAACCTCGTCCTGCACCATGACCAGGCCATGCTGCAACGAGGGGAAGTGCTCGAGCAGGTGCAGCACCACCGGCACCGCAACGTTGTACGGCAGGTTGGCCACAAGCGCCGTGGGCGGATGCGGAAGCTCCGTGATCTTCATGGCGTCGGAGAGGATGACCGTCAGGTTGTCCGCTTTCTCCGGGCGGAATTCGGCAACGGTCTGCGGCAGGCGCGCGGCCAGCTTCGGGTCGATCTCGACGGCAACCACGCGGGCCGCGGCGTCGAGCAGGCCAAGGGTCAGCGAACCCAAGCCGGGTCCGACCTCAAGCACGGTTTCGCTTGGATCCAGGCGCGCCGTCGAAACGATGCGGCGGATGGTGTTTCCGTCAATGACGAAGTTTTGCCCCAACGTCTTGGTCGGGCGTACGTCGAGCTCACCGGCAAGGCGGCGAATGTCGGTGGCGCCGAGCAGCGGCGGCGGGGTCGATTCTACGGAAGTCACGTTTCAATCTTAGTTCAGGCACCGGCCCGGGCGGACCGGCGGTCCGGGGGAAGCACGGGGCGATGCGCTCGGGGAAGCCCGATGGGCCCCGCAATAGCGCGGGGCCCATCGGTCAATATGGTTTGTGCTGTTGCCGGCGTTCGCCAGGAGGCGTGCCGTGCGTTGGTTCCTAGCGCAGGCCCAGCTTGCTCGAGCAGGCCGGCCAGTGGCCCCAGCCGCCGCTCTTGCGCAGCTTCTCGGCAGTTGCCACCTGTTCGGCGGCGGTTGCCTGGTGCGGAAGCGCGGCGTACTTGGTGCCGCCCGCGCCGGCCCAGCTGCTGGCGGAGAACTGCAGGCCGCCGTAGTAGCCGTTGCCGGAGTTGATCGACCAGTTGCCGCCGGATTCGCACTTGGCCAGGGCCTTCCAGGTGGCCGAAACGCTTCCGGGGGCCTTGGTGGCCGCCTTGGGCTTGGGCTTGGCCTTGGTTCCGATGGAGATTTCTTCTTCCACCGGCTTGGTGGTGACCTTCTCGCTGACCAGTTCCTTGTCGGCTTCCTTGCCGTTGCGCAGGGTGACCGCGTAGGTGAGGGTTCGCTCGCCGTCGACGCCCTTGGTCACGGTCTTTTTGGTGCCTTCAAGTGCCTTGGCGTCCTTGACGGTCTTGGTGCCATGGGCTATCGGCTCGGTTTCCTTGACCTTCTTGTTCTCCACGCGAGTGACCTTGATCTTCTGGTTCTCGGTGACCTCGGCAGCAGGCTTGACGCTGAGCTCGTCGTCCTTCCCGAGCTTCACCTTGGCCTCGGCCAATACATCGGCAACCGTGGCGGCCGTGGTGTCAAGATTCTTGGTGTCGCCGTCGACCTTGATCGTCACTACCTTGGGAGTGGAAATGTCGATCGCGGTGCTCAGGTCCGCAAGCTCAAGTGCCGGACGCTGTGCGATCGCCGCGTCGGATTCCACATCAAGCTGCTCGAGGACGTCGGCAACGGTCAGGCCGGTGGTGTGAACCACGCGGTCGACACCATCGATGCTGACCTGCACCGTCTTGTTTCGCTTGATGTCGATGGATGCCCCATCGGCAACGGCCGTCTCAAGGGCCGGCGAAACCGCATCGAGGCTGGAGACCTCGATCTGCGAGTCCTTCAGGACATCGGCCACTGTCGCGGCTCGGGTGGATACGCTTTGGCTCTGACCGTCAATTGCCACGGCGACGGTCTTGTTGCCACCGACAAACGTGACAAGACCGAGGATCAACGCGGTTAGGACGGCTGCTTGCGCGCCGATTTTCACCCAACGATTCTTGAAGGCATTCTGCACAGGATTCCAAACTTAGTTCTGATCCAGGCACGGGGATCCCAGCCTTGCGCGGCTTCAACCACGGGTTCGATCATGAACCGCGCGTGGAACCGTTGTTGCGCAAGGTTTGGCGTTTTGAGGCACCGTCCGATGCCGCAGAAGTGCCGGCACCAAACGGATTCCGACCGACACTCTGCAGCAACAAACGCACCCGGGAACCTTCCCCGATCCCGGCTACTTTTGATCAACCGTAATCGAATCGTAATAAGGCTGCAAGTGAAGCGTGCTTGAGTTGTGGGAAAAATGCACTAAAAGGCGCCGTAGGCGCGCTGCGTGTTTTCGGCGAGCGTCCGGCAGTATTCCTCCAGCTCGACATCCACATGGTCGGCCATGAAACGCACGGTTTGCGGGATCAGGTAGCTGGCGTTTGGCCGCCCCCGGTACGGGTGCGGGGTGAGGTACGGGGCGTCGGTTTCCACCAGCACCAATTCCGGCCTGGCCACCGACAATGCTTCACGAAGGTCAAGGGAGTTCTTGAACGTCACGGTTCCGGAGAACGAGAGGAACCAACCATTGGCGTTGCAAATTTCTGCCAACGCAGCGTCCCCCGAGAAGCAGTGGAAGACCACGTGTTCCGGCAGCTCTTCACTTTCAAGGACACGCACCACATCGAGATGTGCGTCACGATCGTGGATTTGGAGTGCCTTTCCATTTTCCCTGGCAATGCGGATGTGCTCGCGGAAGGAGGCCTCCTGCGCCGGACGCCCCTCGGGGCCCGTGCGGAAATAGTCCAGTCCCGTTTCCCCGACGGCACGGACTCGCTCATGGCCGGCGAGCGCCTCAATCCTGGCGATCGCGGCATCAAGCCCTCCGCTTGCGGCAAGATCCGCCGCGTCATTGGGGTGGATTGCCACGGCGGCCAGGACCCTGCGGTCCTCGCTGGCGGCGCGCACCGCGAATTCAGACGACTCGACATCGCAACCGACCTGGATCACCCCGGGGACCCCGACGGCATTTGCCGCGTCCAGCGCCTGCGCAACGCTGACGTTGACCAGGCCGTCACGGAAATCCAAGTGGGTGTGATTGTCGGGAACGCCGAATGGCAGGGGTTCCGGTGCGGGCGGGTAGTGGAGGTTTCGCTTCTTGCCCTGCTCGTTTTCGCTGCTGCGGGCAAGTTCCCCGTCCGCGCCTTCCTGATTCGCCGCGGGCAGGTATGCCTCGGGAACCCCGTGGGCGCCCCCGCCCTTAGCGCCGCCACTGCCCTTGGCCATCAATCCAGCTCCCTCAATCCACGGTTTTTCGTCCCGGAGCGTTTGCCCACAACGTATCTAGGGTACGCGGCTCACCCAATCGGGTCCCGCCGAACGTGACATCCAGCACAGCAATGCCGGTATCGTTGAAGTAAGGACTTCACATTTACTTACTGCCGCACTTCAGGAGGACATTGCATGTCGCTATCCACCGAGCCCCAGATCTTGTCGGCCGATGAATTTGGCCGCGTCTGTGAACAGGTCTTGTCCAGCATCGCCACGGTGATCGACGGCAAGGCCGAGGTGGCACGCACTGCCCTGATTGTCCTGCTCGCCCAGGGTCACCTGCTTCTGGAGGATGTTCCCGGCGTTGGGAAAACCATGCTTGCCAAGACCCTGGCCAAGACCGTCGACTGCACGGTCCACCGCATCCAGTTCACCCCGGACCTGTTGCCCTCGGATGTCACGGGTGTTTCGATTTTCAACCAGGACACCCACGAGTTCCAGTTCCGCCCCGGGCCGGTTTTCGCGCACATTGTCATCGGCGACGAGATCAACCGCGCCAATGCCAAGACGCAGTCCGCGCTGCTCGAGTGCATGGAAGAAGGGCAGGTGACCGTCGACGGCATCACCCATCCCCTGGGCAACCCCTTCATGGTGATCGCGACGCAAAACCCCATCGAGCTGGAGGGCACGTTCCCGCTGCCCGAAGCGCAGCGGGACCGTTTCATGGCCAAGATCTCCATGGGATACCCCGACGCCGCGGCGGAAATGTCGATGCTCGAGTCCCACCAATCCACCTCTCCCTTGGACAAGGTCCGCCCCGTGCTGGACCTGGCGACCTTGCACACGCTGATCAACACCGTGGCGGCGGTGTTCGTTTCGGAGCCGGTCAAGGAGTACATCGTTGCCCTGGGCCGGGCCACCCGCGAACACGGCGAGATCCGGTTGGGAGCCTCCCCGCGTTCCCTGTTGCAGCTGCTGCGCGCCGCAAAGGCCGAGGCCGCATTGAATGCCAGGGATTACGTCCTGCCCGAAGACGTACGGACCATCGCCACCGACGTCTTGGGGCACCGCCTGATATTGCACCGCCGAGCCGAAGCCGCCGGCACCAACGCCGAATCGTTGCTTGCCGCCATCCTCAACTCCATCCCGGTTCGTGCCGGTGCCCGCGGATAACCCTCGGAAGCCGCCAGGGAACATGAGCCTGCCGGATCCAGGACCCACCGAATTCCGCGAGTCCCCGCACAATGGCCGGTGGACTCGTGACGAGCCGCCGGCAACACTGCGGGAGCGCGTCCACCTGGGATTCCTCACGGCACGCGGCTGGGGTTTGTTTGCCACCGGCGTCGTAGCCCTGGCGGGTGCTTGGCTGCTGGGTCGCCGCGAGCTGATGACCATCGCCCTGTTCCTGATCCTCACACCCCTGCTGGCAGCTTTCCTGCTGCGCTACGGGCGGTCGCCGATCACGGTGACCCGAACGTTCAATCCGAGCGTGGCCGTCACGGACTCCGGCCTCCGGGTCAGGCTCCGCATCACCCACCGCGGCCGCTCCCCCGGCATCCTGCCCTTGAGCGACACCCTGCCGCAGGACTTCGGACACGGGCCGGAGTTCACCTACCCGTCGCGGACCGCCGTGGTCCAGGGCGGGGTATCCAGCAGCCACTACGAATACCGCCTCCGTCTGGCCTCCCGCGGCATCTACCCCATCGGTCCCATCAAGGCACAGGTCACCGATCCATTTGGCTTGGCCACGCGCCCGGCTGCCCTGGACAAGCCCAGCGCCCTGGTGGCGATGCCGCAGATCGAGTCCCTGGAGCCAGGCGGGCTGCCCGGAGAGCGCGGGGCCCACGGCCAGGCGAGCTCCAACCGCCAGCTGACCCCCGATTCCTTCGACGTCATGACCCGGGACTACCGGGACGGGGATTCGGTGCGCCGCATCCACTGGCCGGCCACAGCCAGGCGCGGTTCCGTCATGGTGCGCCAGGAGGACTACCGGGCAACCCCGCGTGCGGTCATCGTGCTTGACCGTTCGCGTGCGGCATTCCTCCCCCACGGCGTCGGTTCCGAAACGGGCCTGGAGATCCCGCAATACACCTCGGCGCCCAAGCATTCCACCCAAAGGTTCGAGTGGGCGCTGCAGGGGGCACTGGGCATTGGCGCATATCTGTCGCACTCCGGATTTGGCATCGAAATGATCGACCACCAGGCCCGGCCCGTCAACCAGGTCTCGGCTTCCGGATCCGACGACGGCGCCGAGGTCTTCGGCGGTTCCCATGCCGTCGAGGACATGCAGGGCGCGCTTGCGGCGCTGGGACTTGAGGATCCGCCCTCCCGGCACGTCTCCGAGTCGGCGCTGACCACCGCGTTGAAAACCCGTTTGCGGACGCACGGCGACAGGCTCGTGCTGTTGCTCGGCGATGTGTCCCCGGCGACCGCCGACGCCTGGATCGATTCGGTGGGTGGGCGCCGCAAGGTCGCGGTCATGTGCGTTGTGCACCGGCCGGAGCAGGCCCAGCCAGTCATCACACGATTCAGGCAGGCAGGCTGGTCCGCCGTGGCAGTCTCCCCCCGGACCTCGCTGGCCGAGGCCTGGAACGACCTAAGCAGGCAGTCATGAGCACCCCCACCCTCGACCAACCGCGAGCCACGGACAACCTCCACGTCCCTCCCCCGGCCCGCCGGGATCTCCGGGCGGCGGCTCCGCTGTTTTTTGCGGCGTTTGCCACGGTGCTGGCCACGCTCGGTGCGGCGGCCGGACTCCACGGGGTCATCAGCGACTGGGGATGGCTGACCCAGGTGACGGCGGTGGTGCTGGCGATTGTGCTGGCCACGAACCTGGCCCGCTATCTGGCAGCCCCCCGGATGCTCGTTCCCGGGGTCGGACTGCTTGCAGGTGCCTTCACCCTGACCTTCCTGTTCTTTTCGAACACCGCTTGGCTTGGTTTCATCCCCACGTCCTCAACCTATCGGGCGCTGCTGCATGTCTGGTCCATGGCCAACGAGCAAATGGGGTCCCAGGTGCCCCCGGTGCAAACCACGGGCGTCATCGTTTTTTCCGTGACGCTGTGGGCGGCCGTTGTTGCCCTGGCCGTGGACACGCTCGCCTTTACGCTTCGGGCCGCGGCCACGGCCGGCATCCCCCTGTCGCTGTTGTTGCTCGTTGCCTCGCTGTTCGAACCGCGTGGTGCCGGCATCGGTTCCGTCACCGTGACCGCGATCGGGTACCTGCTGCTCTTGGCCGCAGCCCGGTGGCTTGAGTCCGGACCGTCCACACGCAAAGGCCGGCGCCTGGCCGTCGAGCTGGTCGGCGAAGGCGGGAACGGCCATGCAATGGCCGCCCGCAAGCCGGGGAGTTCGTGGATCCAGGGTTCGGTGATCATCGCCGGCGCGGTGGCGAGCCTGCTGGTGTTGCCCCTGGCCGTCCCCGGGTTCACCAAGGGCATGATGGTGGAGGGCACCAGGCCTTCCTGGGGCGGAGTCGCAACCAACATCGATCCGATGATCGCCCTGGGGAACGACCTGCGCAACAACACCCCCGGAACGGTTCTGCGGTACTACACCAACGACACGGAGCCCCTGTACCTGCGCACCTCGGTGATCGGGAACCTTCAAGGCAGCAAATGGGAGCCGGATGACGCCCTGCTCCGCGTGCCCGTCACGGAGCCGCTGACAATGCCCACGATTCCCACGATGTATGGCGTCGTGAGGGACTCCGTGACCCGCGTCGTGACCGACAAGTACCGCGGCGTGTGGCTGCCGATGCCCGGCAATCCTGTGCTCGTCAGCGGGCTGCCCGGCAATTGGCGTTGGAGCCCGGATACCGGAACCATTCTTGCGGGCACGAACGAGCCGATGGCGGCCCAGGACTACACGACGTTGAGCCAGATGCCGGAGATCACGGCCGAAGAGCTCACCGACTGGACCGACGCGAACCAAGAGGGATTCTTCGGCTCGGTCGACCAGGTGTACTCGCGAATGCCGGACGACTCGCCGGAATCCCTGTTTACGGCAACGGCGAAGGCCATTGCCGGATCCGAAGACGCGTCCCCCTTTGAACAGGCCGCCGCCATCCAGAAGCACCTGCGTTCGGGTGCCTTCACGTACTCGGAGAAGACCCCTGTCGAGGACGGCTACGACGGCAGCGGCATGCAGGTGATCGAGGCCTTCCTTGAGGAAAAGGCCGGCTATTGTGTGCATTTTGCGTCGACCATGGCCATGATGGCCCGCACGCTGGGCATTCCCAGCCGCATTGTCACCGGGTACGCCCCCGGAAGCGCCACAGGCAACAGCGTTCCTGGCAGCAACGGGACCACGCTGAACGAATTCACCGTCAGTTCCCGCAACGCCCACGCATGGCCGGAACTGTACTTCCCCGGCGCGGGTTGGGTTCCCTTCGAGCCCACCCCGGGACGCGGCGTACCGCCGGCCTACGCACCGGCGGCTACCGCCCAGAATCCATCCCTGGGAGCCGATCCGCGACAGACGAACCCGACCTCGAAAAAACCGGCAGCAACCTCGTCCAGCGCCGTTTCCAGCGCACCGGCAGTCGCTGTCGGCAGCGAAACCGTGAAGGGAACCCCTTCTCCGTGGCCGTTGCTCACGGTGTTGGTGGTTCTTCTGGTTGCCGCGATTCCGTTGGCTGTCAGGAGCGCCCACCGCAGAAAGCGATTGCGCGGAATCGACGTTTCCGGCACCGACGCGGCGGCCGCTTGGGACGAACTTGTGGCGTTGGGGCTGGACTATTCCAAGCCCATGCGGCAGGACGATTCCGCCGGGGACTACGCCCGGCGGCTGGCCACGTTGCTTCCGGAGGCCAAGACGCAGTTGTTGTTGCTCGCCCGAACCTATGAGAGGCAGCGCTACGCTTCCTCCCAGGGGTCCGCCGTTCAGGGGCCGGCCCTGCGCGAGGCCCTGGACTCGGTGGAAAAGGCTTTCGCCGCCCGGCTGTCCCCCGGCGCCCGGTTCGCCGTTCGGCTGTGGCCGCGTTCGATCTTTGCTCCGCGACCGCTGGATTCCGGCAGCTACACGGTATCCAGATAGGCCGCCGCGCACGGGATTCCGCGGGCCTGGCAGCATAAACGCAAAAGCGGTGTTCGGTGTTGCGCCCGGGAATTGGACGCAACACCGAACACCGCTCAAGTCACCGCGGCGCTACGGCCGCTGGCACTCCTGCTTAGACGGCGTACGGATCGGCGATGCCGATGTACTGGGTGGTGGTGTACTCGGCCAGGCCCTCGGCTCCGCCTTCACGGCCCAGGCCGGACTGCTTCACGCCGCCGAAGGGTGCCGCCGCGTTGGAGATGACGCCGGCGTTGAAGCCGACCAGGCCGAATTCGATCTTCTCGGCCACGCGGAACAGGCGGTTGTGGTCCTTGGTGAAGACGTAGGAAGCCAAACCGTACTCGCTGGCGTTGGCCAGTTCGATGGCGTGTGCCTCGTCGCGGAAGGTGGTGATCGGGGCAACCGGGCCGAAGATTTCCTGGCGCAGGATCTCGGCGTCGTTGGCGACGTTGGTCAGCACCGTCGGCTGGTAGAAGTAGCCCGGGCCGTCCACCGGTGCGCCGCCGGTGACTGCCACTGCGCCTGCCTCGATGGCCTTGACGACCAGTGCGTGCACGTCGTCGCGGGCGTTGCCGTCGATCAGCGGGCCGACGTTGGTGGTCGGCTCGGTGCCGCGGCCGGTCTTCAGCGCGCCCATGGCTGCCGCGAACTTGGCGGTGAATTCCTCGGCCACGGATTCGTGGACCAGGAAGCGGTTGGCTGCGGTGCAGGCCTCGCCCATGTTGCGCATCTTGGCCGCCATGGCGCCTTCGACCGCTGCGTCAAGGTCGGCGTCCTCGAAGACGAGGAACGGTGCGTTGCCGCCCAGTTCCATGGAGGTGCGCAGCACGTTTTCGGTGGCGTCCTTCATAAGCATCTTGCCCACGGCGGTGGAACCGGTGAAGGAAACCTTGCGCAGGCGGGAGTCGGCCATCAGCGGGCCGGAGATCTTCGAGGCGCTGGCCGAGGAAACGACGTTCAGCACGCCTGCCGGCAGGCCGGCTTCCATCATGACCTGGGCGAAGAGCTGGGAGGTCAGCGGGGTGAGCTTGGCGGGCTTGAGCACCATGGTGCAACCGGCGGCGATCGCCGGGGCAACCTTGCGGGTGGCCATGGCCAGCGGGAAGTTCCACGGGGTGATCAAGAGGCACGGGCCGACCGGCTTGGTCTGCACGATCATCTTGTTCTTGCCCTCGGGGGTGGTGAGGTAGCGGCCGTAGTCGCGCACCGTCTCCTCGGAGAACCAACGCAGGAATTCGGCGCCGTAGGTGACCTCGCCGCGGGCTTCCGCCACCGGCTTGCCCATTTCCAGGCTCATCAGCAGCGCGAAGTCGTCGGCGCGCGCGGTGACCATGTCGAAGGCGCGGCGCAGGATCTCGGCGCGTTCGCGCGGTGCGGTCAGGGCCCAGGAAGCCTGGACGGCGTCCGCGGCGTCGAGTGCGGCCATGGCGTCTTCGCTGGTGGCGCTCGCCAGGGTGGCAAGCTTTTCACCGGTGGCCGGATCGAACACGTCGAAGGTGCCGCCGTCGGAGGCATCGCGCCATTCGCCGTTGATCAGCAGGCCGGTGGGAACGGAGGCGATCAGCGCGGCTTCACGCTCTGGGGTAATGGTCATCGGGGCGTTCTCCCTTGAACGAAAGGTATCGGGCGGTGGAACATTTCCCTGCCCACGCTAGTGCTGCGGAGTGTGGCTGTAAATTTCTATCTGCACTATGACGCACCCCGCGCGTTGTGCAGGTATCCCAAAGGACCGGGTGCCGGCGCCGGGCCAGGCTCCGGCACCAAGCCCAGGACTAGGCGCGGGCTTCGAGGACCGCGGTATACAACTCGCGCTTGGAGACGCGCTCCTTTTCGGCGACGGCCGCCACCGCTTCCTTCAGGCGCAGGCCCTCCGTGACGAGTTGTTGCACCTGCGCCACGTGGTCGACGGCGCGGGCGGGTTCCCCGGCCGGGGCACCGCCGATGACCACGGCGATCTCGCCGCGGACCTCGCCCTCGGCCCAGAGCAGCAGCTCGCCGAGGTTTCCGCGGATGACTTCCTCATACATCTTGGTCAGTTCGCGGGCGATCGCACCGGGGCGCTCGGCCCCGAAGGCGTCGCGCAGCGCGCGGATCATTGCATCCAGGCGGTGCGGTGCCTCGAAGAACACCATGGTGCGCTGCTCGGTGGCCAGGTCCTCCAGGCGCTTGGCACGCTCCCCGGCCTTGCGCGGCAGGAAACCCTCGAAGGTGAACCGGTCGGTGGGCAGGCCCGAAAGTGCCAGCGCCGTCAGCACGGCCGAGGGGCCGGGAACGGCGGTGACGGTGACGCCCGCGGCCACGGCGGCCTCCACCAGCTTGAAACCCGGGTCGGAGACGGCGGGCATTCCCGCATCCGAGACCACCAGGATCGTCGCGCCGCCGGCAACCAGCTCAAGCAGTTCGGCCAGGCGATGGGTCTCGTTGTGTTCGTGGTAGCTGATCAAGCGTCCCGGAACACGCACGCCCAGGCCCTGGGCCAGATGCAGGAAGCGCCGGGTGTCCTCGGCCGCGACGACGTCGGCGCTCTTCATGAGTTCGATCAGCCGCGGGGAGGCGTCGGACAGGTTTCCAATGGGGGTTGCCGCCAGCACAATCTGGCCCGACTTTTCTTGAGTTTCCACACGCCAAGCCTACTCGCAGCGCCGCCCTCCCCGCGCACGCATGGGCCCGCCGGTAGAGTAAGGACGGTGAACACAGCATCCCCGCAGACCACGCGCCGCTGGTCCATCGACCCCGATCGGGCCTTTGGCGTCCAAGCGCTGCGTGATCGGCTCATCGGGCCGGTCTTCAGCCCCGGGATGTGGGGCTGGATTGTTCCGCTGGCCGTGACGGTGCTTGCGGGCCTGTTGCGCTTCACCAACCTCAACCACCCGCATCTGCTGATCTTCGACGAAACCTATTACGTCAAGGACGCGTACACCATGATGCACGCGGGCTATGAACTGGATTGGGGCGAGAATCCCAACGACGCGTTCATCAACGGGCATCCCGAGCCGAAGGACACAGCTTCCTTTGTGGTGCACCCGCCGCTGGGCAAATGGCTGATCGCGGGCGGCATGTGGATCTTCGGCACGGACAACGGCCTGGGCTGGCGCTTCAGCGCCGCGCTCTTCGGCACCATGTCGGTGCTGCTTGTCGCGTTGGTCGCCCAGAAACTCTTTTCCTCGGTGCTCCTGGGCGGGCTGGCCGGCGGGCTGGCCGCCATCGACGGGCACCAGATCGTCATGTCCCGCACCGGGCTGCTGGACATCTTCCTGATGTTTTTCATCCTCGCCGGATTCTGGGCGCTGCTCAACGACCGCTTCGACGGCCGCGAGAAACTCGCCAGGGCCCTGGCCGCCGTCGACGGGAAAATGCCCGATCCGCGGCTGCTGGCCTACGGCCCCTGGATCCTGTGGCGGCCCTGGCGCCTGCTGGCCGGCGTGATGCTCGGCTGCGCCGCCGGGGTGAAATGGTCGGCACTGTCCTTCATCGCGGTCTTCGGCCTGATGACGGTGCTGTGGGACCTGTCGGCCCGTCGCCGCGCGGGCATCAGGCACTGGATCGTCGGCGGGTTGGTGCGCGAGGGAATCCCCGCGTTCTTCACCATCATCCCCACGGCATGCGCCGTGTACCTGGCGACCTGGAGCGGGTGGCTTGCCACGGAGGGCGGCCGCTACAGGCAGTGGGCGGTGGAGAACCCGTCGGACACCTTGGCCTGGATCCCGGCACCGCTGCGTTCCCTGGCCGAGTACCACCGCGCCGCATACGCCTTCCACGAGGGCCTGAGTTCCCCGCACGGCTGGGAGTCCTCCCCGTGGAGCTGGCTCTTCGCCGGCCGCCCCGTCCTCTTCTTCTATGAGTCGCGCGGCAACGGCGAGTACGGATGCCTGGATGCCAGTTGCGTCCAGGGCATCACCGACCTGCCCAACCCGATCATGTGGTGGGCCGCAACGCTGAGCCTGCTGCTGCTGCTCTTCTACTGGATCGGCGCCCGGGATTGGCGCGCCGGGGCGATCCTTGCGGCCATCGCCGCCGGGTTCCTGCCGTGGTTCGCCTACCCCGAACGAACCATGTTCTTCTTCTACACGCTGCCCTTTGCACCGTTCATGGTGCTGGCGCTGACCTATGTGGTGGGCAAGTTGCTGCCCCCGGACTCGCAATCCCCGTGGCACAAGCGCCGCCTGCTCCTGCTGGGTCTGTTCCTGGCCTTGGTCGTTGCCGTGTCCGCTTTCTTCTGGCCGATCTGGTCCGGACAGATGGTCACCTACGAGAACTGGCGCATCCACATCTGGATGCCAAGCTGGTCCTAGACCCGCCGGATCCAACCCACCGGATCCAACCCGCAGGGCGCGGACCGCCACATCCCTTCACTTAGAACACCCCGACAAGCAGGAACATTCATGCGCGAAGCAAGCACCGAAAAACTCATTGACCTTCCCCCGGGGTTCAACACCACGCAGCTGCTGGTGGACAGGCTCGAATCCGGCGGCGGGGCCCCGCTGTTCAGCGTCAAGCGTGGCACCGGCTGGCACGACGTGTCGACGGCCGACTTCGTCGCCGATGTGCGCTCGCTGGCCAAGCTGCTCGTTTCCGACGGGGTGAGGCCCGGGGACCGCGTGGCCATCATGTCCCGCACCCGCTACGAGTGGGCCCTGGCCGAGCAGGCGATCTGGTTTGCCGGCGCCATCTCCGTGCCGATCTATGAGACAAGCTCGCCCTTCCAGGTCGAATGGATCCTGCGCGATTCGGGTGCCCGGCACGTGTTTGCCGAGGATTCCCAGCGTGTGGGGGTGGTCCGGGCTGCGGTGGCTTCGTTGGGCGAACCGGTCACGATCTGGCCCTTCGAATCCGGGCCGGACGACACGGCCGATTCCCCCATTCCGGCCCGTGGCTTGCAGGTCCTGCTGGAACGGGGCGCCGCGTCGGTGGTTTCGGAAGTCGAGGTGGAGGCCGCCCGGAGAATCGCCGGGCTCGCGGACACCGCAACGCTCGTGTACACCTCGGGCACCACGGGTCGCCCGAAGGGCTGCGTGATGACGCATGCGAACTTTTCCGAGGTCGCCGTGAACCTGGCCCCGCACATGGCCAAGGTCCTGGGCGACGGGGAACGCACCCTGATGTTCCTGCCGCTTGCCCACGTCTTCGCCCGCGCCGTGCAACAGGTTTGCCTTCACGCGGGGTCGACGATCGCCCACAGCCCGTCCGCGGCAACGCTGGTCGAGGACATGAAGGCCGTGAAGCCGGGCTTCCTGCTGGCCGTCCCGCGCATCTTCGAAAAGATCCGCGCCACGGCGTTCGCAACGGCGGAGGCCGCGGGCAAGGGCGCGCTCTTTGCCCAGGCCGAGGCCGTTGCCATCCAATACTCGAAGGCCGCCGATGCGCGCGGACGCGGCGAGCGCGTTTTCCGCTCCCCCGTCCTGCTGGCCAAGCACGCGCTGTTCAACAAGGTGCTCTACCCCAAGCTGCGCGCGGTGCTCGGCGGGAACGCCCGCTACACGATTTCCGGGGCCAGCGAACTGAATCCGGACCTGGCGCACTTCTTCCGCGGCGCCGGGCTGGGCCTGCTGGAGGGCTACGGGCTGACCGAAACCACGGCTCCGGCCACGGTGAACCTCGCCGACGACGTGCGGGTCGGCACGGTGGGCATCCCCATCCCGGGCACCACGATCCGCATCGCCCCGGACGGCGAGGTGCTGGTCAAGGGCATCGGCGTCTTCGCCGGGTACCACAACAACCCCGAGGCGTCGGCCGGGGCCTTCGACGCCGACGGCTTCTTCAAGACCGGCGACACCGGGGCCCTGGACGAATCCGGGTTCCTGAGCATCACCGGGCGCAAGAAGGACATCATTGTCACCGCCGGCGGCAAGAACGTTGCGCCGGGGCCGCTGGAGGAGTACGTCCGTTCCGCCCGGCTGGTCTCCCAAGTGGTCGTCGTGGGCGAGAACCGCCCGTTCGTCGCGGCCCTTGTCACCCTCGACGCGGACGAGCTGGGCCCGTGGTGCAAGGCCAACGGGTTGCCCCCGCTGTCGCCGGCCCGGGCCGCGGCGCACCCGTTGGTGCTCGCCACGGTGCAGCACGCCGTGGACGCGGCAAACACCACGGTGTCACAGGCGGAAACCATCAGGAGGTTCGTGGTGCTCGAGAACGATTTCACCGAGGAATCGGGGCACCTGACCCCGTCGATGAAGCTCAAGCGCCGCAGCGTGATCGATTCGTTCGCCGCGGAAATCGACAAGCTTTACCAGCGCTAGCTCCGGCACAGGCGCGCGAAAAGAGGCACACAAAAAGAGGGGCCGTGCCTGGTCCGGGGATCAAAACCCCGGACCCGGCACGGCCCCTCGCTGTTTGGCCAAATCGTTGTTTGGCCTGCTTGCTACTTCAGCCCGAAGACCCGGGCTTCCTGGCGCAGCCGAGAGGCCTCCCGGCGCTTGGCCGTCGGCCAGGTGGCAAGGAGCGTGGCGGCCGAGGTGAGCACCACCAGGACCGCGATGGCGATCGCGGCGTCAACCCAGAACTGCGGCGGGTAGAGGCGGATCAGCGTGTCCGAGTAGTTGAACGTCCAGGTGCCGTTGGCGAAGAAGACCTGGTGGAAGCCGGTGAAGAAGGCTTCCCAGCCCAGCGCCGCCAGCGTGCACAGCACGGCGAACAGCGCCAGGGTGGCGACGGCTCCGGCGAAGAGCCCGCGGCGGATGCCGCCGGCGTAGCGCTTGCCCAGGTAGACGAGGGCCACCACCACGAGTACCGCAAGCAGCAGGCCCGCCAGGTAGGTGGTGGAGATGACGTTCTTGACGTCCAGCATGTGCTGGACCTCGGTGTTCAGGAACAGCGGGTTGCCCAGCGGGTCACGCAGCTCGCCGAGGTAGCGGGGGCCCGCAAAGTTGTTCAGGTAGTCGACGCCGTAGGAACCGTAGGTCATCCTGTCCGCGGTGCTGAAGCCGAAGCCGTCAGCCGGGAAACCGGGGCGCTGGTAGGCGATCCAGAGGAAGACGGGGCTGGCGATCAACCGGATGGCCAGGATCAGCAACACAAACGGGTAGGCGACGGCCAGCAGGACCTGCAGGGTCCGGGCCAACGGCGGCTTTGCCCCGAGGGCCGCCTCGCGTGCGGCACGGCGCTCACGGGCGGCACGGGTCGGTTCCGGAACCGGCGTGTACGCGCCAAAGACCCGGTTGCGGGCCTCGGCGACCGCGGAGGCCGTCAGCGCAGCACTTGCCGCGGCCGAGCCGTCGGCTGCGGATCCTGCAGCGACAGGTCCGGCAGCGCCAGCACTCGGCATCGCACGGGTTTCCGGGGCCTTCAGGGTCGGCTCGGCAGGTGTCGGGGCAGTCGGGGCCGGGGTTTGCTGCCGGGCCGGCACGGGCAGTGGTTCGACGGGGATCTGGGCGATGACGTCCTCGATCTCCAGCGGGTCGTGGGCCGGGGCCGCTGAGGCCGCCTTGGGTGCGGGGCCGGCGGTGGCCGCGATGTTGGACGCCGCGGCGGCCGCGGCGCTGATGGCGGGGTTCGGCGCCGCCGGGAGGGTTGCGGGCAGCTGGTGCTCGACCGGCTCGTCCACGGGTTCCACCGGGGACTCGACCTCCGGAAGCAGCATCGGGGTGGCCGCGGATCCCTTGGCCGTCGCTGCTGCACGGGAGGCGGCGATTGTCGCTTCGATCTTCGCCGCTGCGGCCGCGGCCGCAGCACTCAGTGGCATGGGCTCGGCCTTGGCCGGAACCCTGGCGGTCTCGGCGGCCAGAACCGCTGCTCCTGCGCCCGATTCCGCCGGTTGCGCCGTCCGGGGCTCCGGATTACCTGCCTGGGGTTCGTCCTGCTCGGCCATGTTCTCCCTCACAACTTATGACAATTGGCGACGTGCCTGTGCGAGGGGCTGAAGCATACTTGCCGGGCCCGGAACACACCACAGTGCAAGCCTATCGAGACAAGTGCCCAACCCCCGGTTCACGGCGGCGTTCGCGACCCAGCGTGTCGGATGGACGGCACCGGTTCGCCCTCCCTTGCGGCGGGCCGGGACGGGCTGGCCGTTGCTCAGTAGCGGTACGTTTCCGGCTTGTACGGGCCCGCGGCATCGAGCCCCAGGTACGCGGCCTGGGCCGGGCTCAACACCGTCAGTTCCACGCCCAGGGCGGCGAGGTGCAGCCGGGCGACCTTCTCGTCCAGGATCTTCGGCAGCACATGGACCCCGTTGGCGTAGGCGCCCGTTCCGGCCTTGGTGAACAGCTCGATCTGGGCGATGACCTGGTTGGTGAAGGAGTTGGACATCACAAACGACGGGTGGCCGGTGGCGTTGCCCAGATTCAGCAGGCGCCCCTCGGAAAGCACGATGATGGAGCGTTCCGCCCCGGTGCCGGCGTCGAGGACCCATTCGTGGACCTGCGGCTTGATCTCCACCTTGCGGACGCCGGGAACCCTGGCGAGCCCCGCCATGTCGATCTCGTCGTCGAAGTGGCCCACGTTTCCCACGATCGCTTTGTTCTTCATGCCCTGCATGTGGGCCGCGGTGATGATGTCCTTGCCGCCGGTGGTGGTCACGAAGATGTCGCCCCGGGCGAGCACCGACTCCAGCCGCGCCACCTGGTGGCCGTCCATCGCGGCCTGCAGCGCGCAGATCGGGTCGATCTCGGTGACGATGACACGGGCCCCCTGCCCGCGCATGGCCTCCGCGGCGCCCTTGCCCACGTCCCCGTAGCCGCAGATGACAACGACCTTGCCGCCGATCAGCACGTCGGTGGCGCGCATGATGCCGTCGGGCAGCGAGTGGCGGATGCCGTACTTGTTGTCGAACTTGGACTTGGTGACCGAGTCGTTCACGTTGATCGCCGGGAAGCGCAGCGTGCCGGCGGCGGCCATCTGGTTCAGGCGCAGGACCCCGGTGGTGGTTTCCTCGCTGACACCCAGGATGCGCCCGGCGATGCGCGTGAACTTGGCCGGGTCCTTGGCCAGGGTGGCCCGCAGGGTCCCAAGCACGATGCCGTGCTCGTGGCTTTCGGCGGCCCCGGGGCCGGGCACCGCGCCGGCGGCCTCGTATTGTGCGCCCAGGTGCACCAGCATGGTGGCGTCCCCGCCGTCGTCCAAGATCAGGTTGGGGCCCAGCTCCGGGTCCTCGGCGGCCCCGGGCCAGGTGAGGATCTGTTCGGCGGTCCACCAGTAGTCTTCGATGGATTCGTTCTTCCAGGCGAACACCGGGACGCCGGCTGGGTTTTCCGGGGTTCCGGAGCCCACCACCACGGCGGCTGCGGCCTCGTCCTGAGTGGAGAAGATGTTGCAGGAGGCCCAGCGCACCTGCGCGCCGAGGGCCACCAGGGTTTCGATGAGCACCGCTGTCTGCACCGTCATGTGCAGGGACCCGGCAATGCGGGCACCGGCCAACGGTTGGGATTCGGCGAATTCGGTGCGCAGGGACATCAGTCCCGGCATTTCATGCTCGGCCAGGCGGATCTGGTGGCGTCCGGCAGAGTGCAGCGAAAGGTCGGCGACCCGGAAATCGATGCCCATCGCCGGTTCACTCCCCCGTGGACGCGGGGCCGGCCCCGGTATCGGCGGGGATCTCCGTGGCTTCCTGGGCCAACAGCATCGGGATGCCCTCGACGATCGGGTAGCTGTAGCGTTCGCTGTTTTCGCCGGTCCCGGTGGAAACCAGCGCGGCGCCGGACTGCTCCAGCGGCGAGCCCGTCAGGGGGCAGCGGAGCAGGGAGGAAAGTTCAGTGGAAAGATTCGACATGCAACCCAGTTTAGGGCTCCATGTTCCCCTCACGCAGTACGCGCAGGTGCCTGCGCGTCAAATGCGCGCCGGAGCCCGGTTCGATCGCCGGGGGCGAGGTGCGCGGGGCGGGGATTTCCCCGGCCGGTTCGACGGGGGCATGGGCTTCCTTTTCCCGCACGGCACGTGCCAGCGCGTACAGGTCGTCGCTGCTCAACGGCGCCTCGCTCGGCAATGCCAAACGCAGCACTTCCCAACCCAGGGGCACGGTCAAGCGTGCGGCATGGGTGGCGCACAAGTCATAGCAATGCGGCTCCGCATAGGTGGCCAGCGGGCCCAACACTGCGGTTGAGTCGGCATACACATACGTCAAAGTCGCAATGGCCGGTTGACGGCACGCCGAACGTGAACAAAGTCTGGAAGATCCCACGGTTAGACAGACTACCCGGTTCCGCGGCGTTTGCCTCGACGCACCGCCGGGCCGGGTCAATGCAGTGTCAATGCGGTGTCGAGGCGCTGCCAAGGAGCGCGGGCTGGCCTAGTCTTGGGGCATGGACAAAAACCTGTCGATCGACCTAGATTCCCTCGATCCGGAGGAACCCGGGCAGGGCTCCGAGCAGGGTGCGTGGCGCGGTTTCAGCGCACGCAAACGCAACCGCCACGGGCGCGGGCGGCGCGGGCCGATGCTCGATGCGCGGCTGCCCGGTTCGCGCACCCGCGAGGAGCACTTCGAGGACCTGCTGGTCGAATCCGCCGAACGCCTGGCCGACCGGTGGAGCGAGCGGGTGACAGCCATCGACTTCCGCCTGATGCTGGTGCCCAACGCCAAGGTCCTGGCCAAGGCGCAGGCCACCGGCACGCGCGTGCCGTGGGCCACCAGCCGTCCGGGGCGCCCGGACCGGCCCGAGCGCATCACCGTGTACCGGCGCCCCATCGAGCAGGCCTGCCCGGCCCCCGCCGAGTTGGCCGAGTTTGTGCACACGGCGGTCGTCGAACAACTGGCCGAGCTGTGGGCCATGGACCCGCAGGACATCGACCCCGGCTACCGGGGATGGGGCAACGGGTTCGGCGACTAGGTTCGCCCGCCTAGTGGCGCAGCTGCACCTGGACGCCCTCGCGTCCCACCGGGGCGTCGCCCAGCGGAACCACGGCAATGCCGACGGGGCCTTCCTCGATGACCGTTGCCGCGTAGCTCGGGGCGCCGCCGGCCGAGAGCACCAGGGCCGCCACGTTCGAGCCCAGGTCGCCGGGCGACAACGTCACCGTCTTGGAACCCGAGAGTTCGATCTTCTTTTCCGCGCCCAGTGAGCCGTCCTTGCCCAGCGGCCGGACGGTGACCGTGGCGCTGTCCGCCGGCGCGTTGAGCACCAGCTTCGCATTGCCGAACTCCGGCAGGACCACCAGGTGTTCGCTGCCGATCCGTGCCGCGCCGGGGACCCAGGCCTGGTCCATCGGTTCCCCGGCCTTGGTTCCGCGCACCATTTTCACCGCCGCGCTCACCGCCGAATCCCCCTCGACCACGACCGTGTAGGCCCCGGACGGGAGACCTGTCAGCGGCAGCCGTGCCGTCGCGTTGGAGGCGACGACCAGTTCCCCGCCGCCGGGGACTGCCACCTCGCCCGAAGCGCCCAAGACCCGGACCTTGACGGTGGCCCCCTCCGCAGAGGTTGCCGCCACGTGGAGCTCGGCAACGGCATCCTCGGCGGACCCCGCCAGCTCGCCGGCCTGCTTCGGGTCAAGCAGGAATACACCGGGGATGACCTGGCTGTTGGCGGCCGGGGTGCCGGCGACCAGGTAGTCGACGCCGCCCGGGACCAGCCCGCGCAGGGTGCTTTGCTGGATGGTTGCGTTCACCCGGCCGCCGGATGACACGACCTTGAGCGAGAGCGATTTCTCGTTCGGCGCGTAGGCGGCAAGGACCAGCGACTTCGATTCGCCCGGAGCGATCGCCACCGACTCCAGGTTCGGTGCCGGGATCATTCCCTCGGCACCGCGCAGGTCGATGTGCACCTGGCTCACCGACGCCGAGGAATTCACCAGATGCAGGATCGAGGTGGTTCCGCCGGTGGTCGAGGCCCCGGCGATCCACGATTCGGAGCCGGGGGCCGCGCACGGCGCGGCTGCAAGGCCCGCCAGGTCCCCATCCGTGGCCGTGTAGTAGCGGGCGGCCGCGCCCAGGGACTGCACCCCGCCCAACGGCTGGGTGTGCAGGCTCAGCGGCTCGTCGTGGGAAACGCCGCCCAGGACCACGCCCTTGCGCCCCGAGGATCCGTCCTGGGCCGCGCCGGTGAGTGTGGCGGCCTCGGCCTCGTCGAGCCGGGGGGCCAATTGCTGCCCGTCCGATCCGTCGGTTTCCAGCAGCTGCGCGCCCGGGATGCGGCCCGCGGAGTCGGAGAGCGCCGCGGCGCCAACCATCGACTTGGCCTCGTGCGATGCCGGGGCGAACTCGGGATCCGTCCCGTTTCCTGCGCCCTTGAGCAGGCGCACCGAGGCGGGGCAGGTCGCCAGCGAGTCGCCGGCCGGCAGTGTGGTCAGTTCCGTTGTTGCGCCCTGGGCCGGAACCTCGGGTGGAAACAGGGACCCGGCGGCGATGGCCGCGGCCCCCAGGCAGAGCACCGCAACGGATCCGGCAACGCCCATGGCCTTGCGGCCGGCGGTGTGTTCCTTCTTGGGGCGGCCCCCGGCGGCGGCTTTTGCCGCGCGCCCGGCGTTCCGCGCCTTCGGCTTCGAGGGAAGCGCCTTGGCGGGTTCGTCCTTCTCGGATCCGCCATTGCCTGATTCAACCTTGCCGGGTTCGCGCTTGGCGGCATCGTCGTTGCCGGCCGGCGCCTGGTCGACAGCGTTCCCCGCGCCCGGCGCGCCAACGGCCTTTTCCTCGGCCACCGGGGCGGCAGGATCCGAAGCCCGGACCGCGGGAACCGGGGTCTCCGGGCCCTGCCCGGCCACGGTCTGTCCCGCGGGTTCCTGGCGGGCAGGTTCCTGTTCGGCGGCCTCGGGCCTGCCCAGTGAGATGCGGCGGCGTTTGGATCCGCGTTCGGCCTCACGTCGTTCGCGACGGGATTCGCTCATGACTTGTTCTCCTTGGCTCGCGCTTCGTGGAGTCCGCGATCGAGCTCGTTGATGCTTTCGGCGTTTCCGCGGGTGCGGTATTCATCCAGTCGGCGTGTGGCGAACCGGCGGCTGCGCGGAATCGGGATGGCCAGCAGCAGCGCCAGCAACAGCACCGTCCATTGGGCGATGGCCACCGGAACCTTGAACGGGCTGTGGTAGCCGACGTTCAGGGAGCCGCCCTGGGTGCCCAGTTCAAATCCCTGGGCCCATGCCATCGACTGCGGAGCCCCGGTGCCGGCCAGCCCGGCACTGTCGGGCCCGACGGTCGTCCGCTTCAGCGGAACCCCGTCAAGGGTGGCCCACCAACCCGCATCGGCGCGTTCGGAAAGCACGACCATCCGGCTCCCCTCCCCCGGTGCCACGGTGGCGTTGCGCACCTCGGCCCGGTGCGATGGCAGCAGCGCAGCGGTTTGCCCGTTGACTGTCACCCGGACCCGGGAGGTGAAGTCCGTTGCGTTGTCGGCGCCGGCCACCTCGTTCTGCTGTTCGACCCGCCAGAGCCAGCCGGCATCGGTCTTGCCCACGGGCACCAGGCCCGGCACCGAATCCAGCTGCGCCACCAGCGCGGAGGCCGTGGCGTCGTTTTCCTGGAGCACCACGAATCCGGTGCCCAGCGAGGCCAGGGACGGGCGCGGGTCAAGGGCCGAGTCGGAGACCAGCATGGCCACGGTCGACTCGATGAGCTTTTCCGCCGCGTCGTCCGCGCGTACCTGCGGGTTCAGCAGGCCGCCCTGGAGCCGTTCGGCCGTGGCAACCTGGGACAGCGCGTCGGCGGTGGTTCCCGCGCCGTTCATCAGCGCCGCCGAGACCGCGCCGTCCGTGCCCTGGGCGAGCACCAGCGTGCGGTCCTCGTAGCGGCCAAGTCCCCTGTCGGCGGCCGTGGCCGGCAGGGTGCGCGGGGCAACAGCGCGCAGCGCGCTGGTGGTTCCCCACGAGGTCTGGTCGGCATCGCGCCGGGTGTCCTGGGACAACACCCAGTTGGCGCCGCCGGCAACAATAGCCAGCGCCATCAAGGATGAAGCCACCACCAGTGCACCGGCCGGGGCCTTGCGTGCCGGGTCCTCGGTCGGTCCTTCGCGGTCCGCCGTTGCGGCGGGTGCCGGCTCTTCCCGTTCCCGGCGCAGTGCCGCGAGGCCCAGCGCCGCGGCGAAGAGCATCGCCAGGAGGAAACCAGAGACAAACGGGGCGTTGAACGGGCTCACCAAGGAGTTGCCGGAAACCGCGGTCGGGACCAGGCTCGCGGCGTATCCGCCGGCCAGCAGCAGCAGGCCGAGCAGCCACAGCACCCGGGGCAGTGCCGACTTACGGCCGCCCTTGAAGAGTGAAAGCACAGCAAAAACGATCAGGGGGGCACCGATGGCCAGCGCCAGGACCAGCGCCCACGGCCCGGAGGACAGGAAACCAAAACCGGCAGGGACCGCCCACGGGTCGAAGTCAACGGGGAAGCCGAGGGCCTGGGCCCACAGGGGGGCCGGGGCAAAGGCCAGCGGCAGGCCGGGGTCCGCCAACACCGCCCGCGGGTTGCCCAGCGCGGAGATGACCAGCGGGAGCTGGAAGACAAACGCCGGAAGCGGCACCCACCACAGGGTCTTGGCCCGCGAACCCAACGGGATCGCGCACAGGACAATAAGCAGCACCATGGCCAGGCCGAGCGCCGGGGAGGCCGCCGCGACGGCGGCCAGCAGCAGCGAAGCCGAGGCCGCGGCCGTCCACGAGGGGACGCCGCCGAATCCCGGGCGGGAAATGTTCTGGGCTTCGTCCCACGGGGCACGCGACTTGGTGTCCGCAGCGGCGCCGACGGTGCGCAGGAGCGCCATCAGCAGCAGCGGCGCCGCAACGTGCACCAGCACCGCGCCGGCGCGGCCGGAGGCCAGCGACACCTGCAACACCGGGGACAGGCCCCAGAGCAGTCCGCCGACCATGCGTGCCGCCCGTGAACGGGTCACGGCCCCCAACCCAAGCCAGGCGCTGAGCGCCGCAAGGGGCATGGCCAGCAGGGTCAGCACCACCGCCGATCCGTTCGCGTTGCCGCCGCCGAGCAGGGCGCCCAGCCAGAGCAGGAAGTCGAACGGGTCGGCGCCGCCGGGGATCCCGGCGCCGAGGTTTTGCCACCAGGCGGTGGCGTTGGTGAAGATCTCGCCCGCGGTGGTCGACAGCGGGAGCAGCGCCCCGCCGGCGACGGCGGGGGCGCCGATCAATGCGCGCAGCCCCACCAGGGAAACGGCCAGGGTGCCAAGGACCGCCAGGATCGCACTGACGAATGCGGAAGTGCGGGCGGGAGCGGCGAGGGCCGCGAAGTCGTTGCGTGAGTCGCCGCTCGGGGCCTGCGAGGTCAGCGCGCCGGTGCCGTCGCCGTAGACCTGCGCGTGGTCGATGCTCTCGAGCATGTGCTTGCGGTGTTCGCGCACCTTGGACTGGTCGGTGAGCAGTCGCGCGATCGAGTTTCTTGGCACGCGGCGGGTCGCCGCGGCCGCGGCCCGCGAGCGGGAAAGTTTCAGGGGCGAGCCGACCGCGCGCAGCGTCGCGCCCAGCTGCCCGAAGGCGTAGGCGGGATCCTTGGCCAAGACCGAATCAAGGAACCTGTAAAGCCCCCCGAACACGGCGCCGAGCATCAGGAACGGAATCTTCCAGGCGGCTGCGTGCTTCAGGCGCATAAAGACCTCGGCACGGCGGGTCTCGTGCGGTCCGGCCAGCGCCCTGACCACTTCGGCCCTGTGGTACATGCGGGCCTGCGGCACCACCACCACGCGGTGTCCCATCAGGCGGTTGCGCCAGCAGAGGTCCATGTCGTCGCCCAGGCCGGGCAATGCGGGGTCGAAGCCGCCGAGCTCCTCGAAGACGTCGCGGCGGACCAGCATGCCGGCGCTTGTCACGGCGAAGGAGTCGGTGCGCGCGTCGTATTGCCCCTGGTCAACCTCGTCGATTTCGATGAGGGTGACCCGTTCGGCGTATTCGTTCACGCCGAGTCCCACGTCCAGCAGGCGGCGAGGGGAATCAAGGTCGAGTTGCTTGCAGCCGGCGATGGTCACCGATTCGGTGGCCTCGACGACGGTGAGCAGCTTCTCCAGCGCATCGAGTTCGGGAACCGAATCGTCGTGGATCAGCCACAGCCATTCGGTGCGCCCGGCCTTCGGCTGGCCCAGCGAGTCGACGGCGGCCTTCACGGAACGGCCGAAGCTGTGCGGCGCGACGGAGAGGATGCTCGCATCCGAGGGAAGGTGCTTGCGCAGCAGTGCCTCGGAATCGTCGCTGGATGAAGCGTCGACTCCCACGAACCTGTCGATCAGGCGTGTTTGATCCCGCAGTGCGGTGAGGGTTCGTGGGAGAAAAGCTGAGCCGTTGTGGGATACCACAACGGCGGTAACGTGGATCGTAGGGAGAATTAGACTGCTCGTTTCCGTAAACGTCGACGTTCACGCTCTGACAATCCGCCCCAAATACCGAATCGTTCATCATTGGTCAATGCGTACTCTAGGCATTCGGAGCGCACGCTGCATGAGCCACACACGCGCTTCGCGTCCCTTGTCGATCCGCCCTTTTCGGGGAAGAACGCTTCCGGGTCGGTTTGTGCGCAAAGCGCCTGGGACTGCCAGCCCAGTTCGCCATCTTCGGATTCGGCCCCCAAGCCGATCCAGATGGCCTTCGAAGGATTTCCGCCGTCCAACTCCGCGTCGAGGCTTGGCGCCCACGACGGGGTCGGTGCTCCCGAAAGTTCGTTGACCGCATCGTGGGCCAACAAGAATGCAGCGACCTGCTCCTGGCTGCTCAGAACCTGGGAGTCACCATCATCCAGGTTGGACTCTGCCGGATCGACAAACCAGTCCGATGGCACATTTCGCGACCCGAACTGGGTCGGCGCGACGCCCCGTACTGCCGCTTCTTCGAAGCCGCGATCCACGTTCCCCATGGTTCATTAACCTTCCGCTGTAACGAATTCGACACAAAAATAGACCTTAGGAAAAACAGCAGCGGCTCCAACAAAAAGCCGCCGCGAGACAATTTCGCTCTCCCGGACGGTTCACTATCTAATTACACTGGTGTAACTCCGGAGCGTCAAGTGGGGAGGACGATTTTAGCGAAAGTTATCGTAGATTTAGAGTCACGCCACGCCCGCGTCTTCAGCGGGACACGCCAGCAAAACCGCAACCCCGTGAATTCCCCGTGAATTTCCGGCACGACAAGGAGCTTCCCCATGACATTTGATACCGATTCGTTATCTCCGGTCGAGGCCCTGTTGTCCCCGGTCCGGCACTCCACCCATCCGTGGCTCACCTGGTACTCGCAAAACGGCGAGCGCGTCGAGCTCAGCGGCCGGGTCTTTGACAACTGGGTGGCCAAGAGCGCGAACCTTTTGAGCGAAGCGTTTGATTTAGCCCCCGGGGACACCGTTGCCACGGACATGCCGGGGCATTGGAAGTCCGCAGCACTGGCCCTGGCATGCTGGCACCTGGGCGCCGAATTGCGCTGCGTTGCGCCGGGAACCGACCCCGGAACCGTGGACCTCTTTGTCACGGCTTACCCCCAAACGCTCAACGTGGGCGGTTCGGTCGAGGTGTTGGTTGTCCCGCTTCCCTCGCTGGCCATGTCCTACGACGGAGAGCTTCCCGTGGGCTCCACCGACTACGCCGCCGAGGTCCGCGCCTACGCAGACTCCTACTTTGCCTCGCCCATCGACACCAGCGCGGTCGCGCTTGTCCCCGGAGGCGGCAGCGACGGCGGGCAAAGCTTCAGCGAGCTATTCACACCCGCCGGCGCGGAGGGAACCACGCTTGCCACCACCGCCTGGCCGCTTGAACGTCTCTTGCCGGCGCTCGTCGGCCTGTGGGCCAACGGAACCCCGGTGGTGCTCGTCGAGGAGGGCGTCACGATCACCGACCGCCTGCTTTCCGGGGAACGCGTGGTGAACCGGCTGGACCAGGGCGCCTAGGGGCTGCCTGCCGGCGCACGCTTATCCCGGGCATGCACAAAGGTTCCCGTCGTTTCCGCCCGAAGGGTGGAAACGACGGGAACCTTTTGCCCTGCGGCCGGGCGTTGCCGACCCCGGGAAATGCTATTTGGCTGCTTCGCTCTCGGTTTGCGCTTCCTGCGGTGCCGCGGGAGCGGAAAGCTTCGCGTTGCTGCCGGTCTCGACACCGACGCCGATCAGTTCGCGATCGTGCGCGAATGCCTCTTCCTCGTCCAATTCGGCGCCGAAGACCCAGAAGCGGTAGGCGAAGAAGCGGAAGATGGTTCCCAGCACCAGGCCCACGACCGACCCTGCAATGAACAGGCTGGTGGTGTCGGTCAACCCGATCCAGTACTTGGTGATCCACACGCAGGCCGCGGCGATTCCCAGGCCGATGGCGTTCATGATGAGGAACATCACCAGTTCTCGCACGACGTTGGCCTGTCGGCGGTGGCGGAACGTCCAGAATCGGTTTGCCACCCAGGAGAACATGGTGGCAACGATGCCCGCGACAATCTTCGCCTTGACTTCCGAGTCGTGCATCGGGCCTTCGAGCATCCACAGGTAGATGCCGGAGTCGATGATGAAGGCGACGCCGCCCACAACACCGAATTTTGCGACTTCTCGCCACATCATCGACACGAGGCCGGTGAGCCTGCCCCAGATCTTCGCCTGCATGGTCCTCCACGGTTTGGTTTGAAAGCACCGCCCCGCAATACTCTCGAATCGGGGTGCATGGGTGCGGTCGAACCGCGACTTCATGACCCGGTTCAACCTAAGCATTCTAATGCGGTTCACTGAAAGTTACCCAAGAATGGTGTCCAAAGTCGCTTCGGCTCCGCACCGCGCGACCGGCGTTGGGTAGGCTATGTAGGTGACGTTTCCAGTAATTGGCGTTGTTGGCGGAGGCCAACTCGCACGAATGATGGCCCCCGAGGCATTGAACCTCGGATTCGAACTACGCATCTTGGCCGAAGGCCCGGATGTCTCAGCTGCGCGCTCCGTTGCCGACGCACCGGTGGGTGACTACAAAGATTTGGCAACCCTGCGGGAATTCGCACGCGGTGTCGACGTGCTCACGTTCGACCACGAACACGTGCCGAACGAGCACCTGCAGGCGCTGATTGCCGAAGGCGTCAACGTTCAGCCGCGCCCCGCCGCGCTGATCCACGCCCAGGACAAGCTCGTCATGCGTGCCGCCATCGAGGAGCTCGGCCTGCCCAACCCGGCGTGGGCAGCTGTCGAAACCGTCGAGGAGCTTGTCGCCTTCGGCGAGAAGACCGGCTGGCCCATCGTGCTCAAGACCCCGCGCGGCGGATACGACGGCAAGGGCGTGCGCATGATCGACGACGAGTCGGAGGCCCGCGAAGCTGCCGACTGGTTCGGCAACGGCGCCCTGCTGGCCGAGGACAAGGTGGCGTTCACCCGCGAGCTTTCCGCGCTGGTGGCCCGCACCCCGTCCGGCGATTCCAAGGCCTGGGACGTGGTGCACACCATCCAGGTCGACGGCGTCTGCGACGAGGTCATCGCCCCGGCCCAGGACATCTCCCCCGAGGTCGCCCACGCGGCCGAGGCAGCGGCCCTGAAGATCGCCAACGCCTTCGGCGTCACCGGCGTCATGGCCGCCGAGCTCTTCGAGACCCCCGGCGTCGGTGCCGGCTTTGTCATCAACGAGCTCGCCATGCGCCCGCACAACACCGGGCACTGGACCATGAACGGTTCGATCACCAGCCAGTTCGAGCAGCACCTGCGCGCGGTCCTGGACCTGCCGCTGGGCGCCACCGACGCGCTGGCCGAGATCACCGTCATGAAGAACTACCTCGGCGGCGACAACCAGGACCTGTTCTCCGCGTTCCGCGCCGCCCTCGCGGCCGAACCGCGCGTGAAGGTCCACGCCTACGGCAAGTCGGTGCGTCCCGGACGCAAGATCGGGCACGTCAACGTCATTTCCGAACCGGGTGAAAGCGCCGAGTCGCTGCGCGCCCGCGCCAACGCCGTCGCCACAATGATCCGCGACGGCGTCCCGGCGACGACCGCCGCCAGCACCGAAGGACAAAAGTAATGTCGAATGAAACCCCGCTCGTCGGACTGGTCATGGGCTCGGATTCGGACTGGCCGGTCATGCGTCTGGCCGCCGAGGCCCTGGCCGAATTTGGCATCCCCTTCGAGGCGGACGTCGTCTCCGCGCACCGCATGCCCGAGGACATGATCGTCTACGGCAAGGAAGCCCACACCCGCGGCATCCGCGTCATCATCGCCGGAGCCGGCGGCGCCGCGCACCTGCCGGGCATGATTGCCTCGGTCACCCCGCTGCCGGTCATCGGCGTCCCGGTGCCGCTGAAGACGCTCGACGGCATGGATTCGCTGCTGTCCATCGTGCAGATGCCCGCCGGCGTCCCCGTTGCCACAGTGTCGATCGGCGGCGCGCGCAACGCGGGCCTGCTGGCGGCACGCATGCTGGCCACCGGGACCGACGAGCTCGCCGCCTCGCTGCGCACCCAGCTCATCGAATTCGCTGCGGGACTGCGCCAGGTCGCCTCCGACAAGGGTGCGGCATTGCGCGCCGCATCGGCCGCCGAGTTCGGCGAGTAAGGACCCATATGACGTCGACCCGCCCCTCCTCACGCTCAACCGACCTGCTGCCGGATCCGGAGTCGGCCACGGCACCGGTGCGCACCAAGCGCGCCGTGGTGCTGTTGCTGCTGACCATCGTCTTCCCCGGCAGCGCCCAATGGGTGTCGGGCAAGCGTGAGCTGGGCGGGATCGCCATGCGCGTCACCATGGCCTGCTGGGCCGTGGTCGTGGTGCTGGTCCTGCTGGCACTGCTCAAGCGGGATTGGCTGCTTGCCGTCTTCGCGCAGTCCTGGGTGCAACTGCTGGCCAGCATCGTGATGTTCGCGCTGGCGGCCGGGTGGCTGCTCATGTTCCTGAACACGCTGGCCATCATCCGCCCCAAGTTGCTGGCCCCCGGAGCCCGGATGATCGTGACCGGCGGCCTGGTGGTCGCGATCCTGGCCACCAGCGGCTCCCTGGGATACGGCGCGTTTGTGCTCAACAAGGGCCGCCAAACCATCTCCAACGTCTTCAGCGCGGGACCCGCGTTCAAGCCGGTCGAAGGCCGCTACAACATTGCCGTCTTCGGCTCGGACTCCGCGGGAAACCGCGAGGGCGTGCGCACCGACAGCATGTCGCTGCTCAGCGTCGACGCCAAGACCGGCAAGACCCTGCTGATTTCCATCCCGCGAAACTTCCAGAACGCAAAGTTCTCCGCGGATTCGCCGATGCGCAAGGTGTACCCGGACGGATACAACTGCGGCGACGAATGCCTGTTCAACGCCATCTACCGCAACGCCACCGACCGCCACGCGGACCTCTACCCCGGAGTGGCGAACCCCGGGGCCCAGGCCACCATGGAGGCCATCGAGGGCACCACCGGGCTGAAGGTCCAGGGCTACGTCATGATCAACATGGCCGGGTTCGCCGGGTTCATCGACGCGATGGGCGGTGTCACCGTCGATTCCGGCGGCTGGGTTCCCTACAACGCCAAGAAGTGGCCGAATTCCACGGTGAACACGCACTGGTTCGCCCCCGGCGAGCACAAGTTCACCGGCAAGCAGGCGCTCTGGTTTGCCCGCTCCCGCGAGTTCACCACCGACTACCACCGCATCGCCCGCCAGCAATGCCTGCAGCAGGCGATGATTTCCCAGTTCAGCCCGCAGACCATGCTCACCCGTTTCACCTCGATCATGGATGCCGGCGAGCACCTGGTGGAAACCGACATCCCTCAGCAGCAGCTGGGCTCGTTCCTGAACCTTGCGGACAAGGCCCGCTCCACCCCGTTCAAGCACCTCACGCTCGGCGCACCGGACTTCGGGTCGGCCTCCGACAAGTTCTCCACCTACCCTGACTTCGACAAGATCCACGCGCGCATCACCTCGATGGTCGCCGCGACCGGTGAATCCGCCAAGCCAAAGAAGGCTGCGACGGATGAGAAGCCCGCAACCGCGGGCAGCGCCTCGAAGAGCTCCTCCCCGAGCCCGACCAGCGGCAAGACCAGCTCCGGCGGACGCAACAGCGAGCCGGGCAAGGTCAACGAGGGCGCGGCCGAGGTACCCACCACCAAGGCGGACGGCTCCCCGATCACCGAAGAGTACCTGGTCACCCTGGAACAGATCGGCCGCACCGACATCCTGTCGAAAATCGCAGCCAACAACAACGAATGCTCCGTTCCGTAGAGAGACGTGCCGCCTTGTATCGATTGGAAAATCCCCTACGCAACTACCCCTGGGGCTCCCGCACGCTGATCGCCGGGCTGCTGGGCCGTGAGCCCGGCGCCGAACCGGAAGCCGAGATGTGGATCGGCGCCCACCCCAGCGCCCCGTCCAGGGTCGTCTCCGGCGTCCCCGGCGAGACGCCGGGACTCGACGAACTCATTTCCGCCAACGCCGAGGCCCTGCTCGGCAGCGAGGTGGCCGGCGACGGCCGGTCGTTGCCGTTCCTGCTCAAGCTCCTGGCCGCGGAGAAGCCGCTGTCCATCCAGGTCCACCCCGACGCTGCCCAGGCCGCCGAGGGGTTTGCCGCGGAGAACGCGGCCGGCATCGCGTTGGACGCCCCGCACCGCAACTACCGGGATGCCGCGCACAAGCCCGAGATGATCTATGCGCTCACCGATTTCGCGGCGCTCAGCGGCTTCCGCGAACCGGAGCAGATCGCCAGGCATTTCTCCCTGCTGCTCCCGCTGCTCTCCGGCGTTGCCGCCGATGCGTGCGCCGGCATCATCGAGCTGCTGGGCGGCGAGGATGCGCTGCGCAACACCTTTGGGCGGCTGCTCTGCGGCGCACCGGAACTCACCAAGTTGACGGCCCGGGTCCTGCACGCGGTGCGCACCGAGGAATCGCTGCGCACCCACCCCGCGCTGGCGGAATTGCCGTCGTTGAACGCGCACTACCCGAACGACCCGGGCATCCTGGTTTCGCTTATGCTCAATCTGGTCCAGCTGGCGCCGGGCCAGGCCATCTACCTGGCCGCGGGCAACGTCCACGCCTACCTGCGCGGGCTCGGCGTGGAAGTCATGGCAAACTCGGACAACGTGCTGCGCGGCGGTTTGACCGCCAAGCACATCGACCTGCCGGAGCTGCTGCGGATCACCGTCTTCGAGCCGCAGGACGTCCCCCTGCTGCACCCCCGGACCACGGACTTTGGCCAGCAGGTCTTTGCGCCTCCGTTCGACGAGTTCCAGTTGCAGCACATCGAACTCCCCGCCGCGGAGGACGCCGCTGACATGGCCGATGCCGATGTGCCGATCGCCGCCAACGGCCCCGTGCTGATGATTTGCGTCGACGGGCAGCTTGTCGTTGACACCCCGCGCGGGGACCAGGTACTGCACCGCGGCGAATCCCTGTTCATCGGTGCCGCCGAGGCCCCGGCCATGGCCCGGCGCTCCGTGGGCTCGGGCGCACGCGCCTTCGCGGTCACGGTCCAGGCAGTGCGCTAGCCTGCGGCGCCGACCGCATTCCCGGCATTAACGACGTGAGTGTCCCGTCTGGTTCATTGAACCGAACGGGACCCTCACGTGTTTACAGCGGAGCGGATCAGCGGGTGTAGGCGTCCCACTTGTCGGCCTGGTGCTCGCCGTCGACAAAGCGGATGGTGCCCGACTTGGAGCGCATCACGATCGACTGGGTGTGGATGCGGTTGTTCTTGTAACGCACCCCGCGCAGCAGGTCGCCGTCGGTGATGCCGGTGGCGGCGAAGTAGCAGTTGTCGCTGGTGACCAGGTCATTGGTGGTCAACACGCGGTCCAGGTCGTGGCCCGCGTCGATGGCGCGCTGCTTCTCGTCGTCGTCCGTCGGCCACAGGCGGCCCTGGATGATGCCGCCCAGGGACTTGATGGCGCAGGCGGTGACGATGCCCTCGGGGGTGCCGCCGATACCCATCAGCGCGTCGACGCCGGTGCCCTCGCGGGTCGCTGCGATCGCTCCGGCAACGTCGCCGTCCATGATGAACTTGGTGCGCGCACCTGCGGCACGGATCTCATCGACCAGTCCGGCGTGGCGCGGGCGGTCAAGGATGCAGACGGTGATCTGGGAGATCTTCTTGCCCTTGGCCTTGGCGATCAGGTGCAGGTTCTGCTTGACCGGCAGGCGCAGGTCAACAAGCTCGGCGGCCTCGGGTCCCGTGACAAGCTTTTCCATGTAGAAGACCGCGGACGGGTCGAACATGGATCCGCGGTCTGCAACGGCCAGCACGGACAGGGCGTTGCCGATGCCCAGCGCGGTCAGGCGGGTGCCGTCGATCGGGTCGACAGCGACGTCGCACTCGGCGCCGGTTCCGTCGCCGACGTGCTCACCGTTGAACAGCATCGGGGCTTCGTCTTTTTCGCCCTCGCCGATGACGACGACGCCGTTGAAGGACACGGTGGCAAGCAGCGAGCGCATGGCGTCGACGGCCGCGCCGTCGGCCGCGTTCTTGTCGCCGAAGCCAACCCAGGGGCTGGAGGCGATTGCCGCGGCTTCGGTGGCGCGCACCAGCTCAAGGGCCAGGTTGCGGTCCGGTTCGGCGTCGCCGACCGAAAGTCGTGGGGACAGGTGGGCAAAATTCGTGGCTTCAGTCACGGTCTTCCTCGTCGTTGAGATCTGTTCGTTTGCCGGGGGCCAACAACTTCCATCATATCGCTCGTGGTCAACTCATTCCCATGCAGGGGTGCCGGTCCTTCGGATTCCGCGTTTAGATTCTGCGGCGCGGATGCGCGAGAATGGTGTGGTGACCCAGCACCCCAAAGACCGTTCCGCGCCCGCATCCGCCCCCGCCGCAGCAACCGAGCCGCCGGCGACACCGGAAAGCCCCGCGGCCGGCGAGTCCCAGTTGCCGTTCAAGCCGGTATTGACCGCATCGCAGGCCAAGCGCGCCAACCAGACGCTCAAGGGCATGATCATTTCCGTGGTGCTCACCGTCGCCGTGGCCATCCCGGTGGTCCTGATGAACCCGGGCAACAAGGCCGACACCTACCGCCAGCCGGTTGACGTTACGGCCGTTGCCTCACAGGCCGCCGCCGACGCCGTATTCACCCCCTGGGCACCGGCGATTCCGGAGGGCGACTACGTAAACTTCGCGCGCTGGATCACCGGAAACATCGACGGCATCAAGTACTGGGAGCTCGGCGTCGTCACCCACGACGAGAAGTTCGTTTGGGTCCGCCAGAGCGCCGACGCAAACCCGTCGTGGCTGGCAACCGTCACGGACAACGCGGCTCCGGCCGGCGAGCACCTGGTCGACGGAACCGCCTGGGAACTGCGCAAGAAGGACAAGGCGCAGGTCCTGATCTCCAAGCGCGGGGACTCGACGGTGGTGCTCACCAGCGACAGCGGCATCGAAACCCTCGACGCGCTGGCCCGCCTGGCGCAGCAGCAAATCCCGGCCTCCTGACTCCCGCGGCCCCTCCACGGCGGGGCGGACGCACACAGGGTTTTCCGGTGAGACTTTTCCCACATCGCCGGTGCACTTCATGCTTCGACCAATGTGCGCACGGGCGGCACTCGTGGGCTTAAGCTAAAAAACATGAACGAACCCGGCACATCAGTCGACCCCAACGACCTCACCCCTGCCCAGGCCTGGCGGAAATTGCGTGAGGGAAACTCCCGGTTTGTCGCAGGCAGCACCGACCACCCCAACCAGGATGCAATGCGCCGGCATTCCCTGGTGGACAAGCAACACCCCTTCGCCGTGATCTTCGGCTGCTCCGACTCGCGGCTGGCCGCCGAGATCATCTTCGACCTGGGCCTGGGCGACGTGTTCGTGGTGCGCACCGCCGGGCACGTCATCGACGCCGCGGCCCTGGGCTCCCTCGAGTACTCCGTCGCCATGCTCAACGTCCCGCTGATCGTGGTCCTGGGCCACGACTCCTGCGGTGCGGTGACGGCGACCATCGATTCAGTCAAGACCGGTCAGATGCCCCCCGGCTTCATCCGCGACCTCGTCGAACACATCGCCCCCTCGGTCATCGCCGCCCGCCGCAACGGCATCCACGACGTGAACACCACGGTGGTGGAGCACGTGCAGCAGACAACCCACCGGCTGGTCGAGCAGTCCCGCATCATTTCCGATGCCGTGGAGAATGGCAACACGGCCGTCATCGGCGTGACCTACCGTTTGGCCGAGGGCAAGGCGGAGATGGTCTCGGGCTTCGGCGTCCTCTAGCCAGGACGGCGCGTGCGGGCACCGCCCGCACGCACGGCACTCGATGCGTGTGCGGGATTCGTCTCCCGCACACGCATTTTGCGTTGGGGGCGGTATCGGATTGCCGGAAACGCCGGTTCTATTCCCGTTTTCGCCGATTGCATGATGACCTGCCGTTGGGCCACCTGCGGGCGTACCGTGGGAGCCATGGACAATTCTGCTGACTTCCGCATCGAACACGACACCATGGGAGAGGTCCGGGTTCCGGCCGCCGCCCTCTACCGCGCCCAGACCCAGCGTGCCGTGGAGAACTTCCCGATCTCCGGCAAGAAACTTGAACCCGCGCACATCCGCGCGCTGGCCCAGGTGAAGAAGGCTGCCGCGCTGGCCAACCAGGAGCTCGGGGTGCTGGACGCCGAACGCGCGCACGCGATCGTCGCGGCCGCCAACGAGGTGGCGGAGAACAAGTACGACGAACATTTCCCGATCGACGTGTTCCAGACAGGGTCCGGCACCTCCTCGAACATGAACATGAACGAGGTGCTCGCCGAACTGGCCACCCGCGCACTCGCGGCGGCCGGTTCCGAGACGATCGTGCACCCGAACGACCACGTCAACGCGTCGCAGTCCTCCAACGACGTGTTCCCCACCTCGGTGCACGTCGCGGCGACCGCGGGCCTGCTGGGCGACTTGGTCCCCGGGCTCGAGACCCTGGCCGGGGCGCTGGAAGCCAAGGCCGCCGAGTTCGCGGACGTGGTGAAGTCCGGGCGCACCCACCTGATGGACGCCACCCCGGTGACCCTGGGCCAGGAATTCGGGGGTTATGCGGCGCAGATGCGCTACGGCGTCGAACGCATCATGGCCACGCTGCCGCGCGTGGCCGAGGTCCCGCTGGGCGGCACCGCGGTGGGCACCGGCATCAACACCCCGGCCGGCTTCCCGGAGCGCGTCATCGAGTTGTTGGCCCGGGACACCGGGTTGCCGATCACCGAGGCCCGCAACCACTTCGAGGCCCAGGCCAACCGCGACGGGCTGATCGAGGCCTCCTCGCAGCTGCGCAACATCGCGATCTCGCTGATGAAGATCAACAACGACCTGCGCTGGATGGGGTCCGGTCCCAACACCGGGCTTGGCGAAATCGCGATCCCGGACCTGCAGCCGGGATCCTCGATCATGCCGGGCAAGGTCAACCCGGTGATTTCCGAGGCCGCGATCATGGTTGCGGCCCAGGTGATCGGCAACGACACCGCGATCGCGTGGTCCGGCACCAACGGGGCCTTCGAGCTGAACGTCGGCATCCCGGTGATGGCCTCCAACTTGCTCGAATCGATCCGCCTGCTGGGCAACACCACCCGCGTCATGGCCGAGAAGATGGTCGGCGGCATCACCGCGAACGTCGAGCGCGCGCGCTTCCTCGCCGAGGCCTCCCCCTCGATCGTCACCCCGCTGAACAAGCTGATCGGCTACGAAAACGCCGCGAAGATCGCCAAGAAGGCCGTGGCCGAGCAGTTGACGGTGCGCCAGGCGACGATTGCGCTTGGCTTCGTGGAACGCGGGGAACTCACCGAGGCCCAGCTCGATGAGCTGCTCGATGTCACCACCATGACCGGAAACCACCAGGTGGCTGGTCCCAGGGACTGACATCGCGGGCGAGGGCGTTGGCCATTGGGTCCCCACGTGGCGGATCCGGTGGCCGGCGCCCTCGCTATTGCGGCAGCCGCTGCTGCGGGCGCCTTGCGAAGTCGGGGGCGCGTTCGGCCCGTGGGCCGAAGCCGATCAGCCGGGGCATGATGGTCCGCGCCACCGGAATGTGCCGGGCCCAAAACAACATCGCCGGTGGGCCTCCGGACCTTTTCCCGGTGAAAAGCGGGGCAAAAACCTCGTGGTGCATGATCCGTTGGACTCGCTGGATGACATGGGTGGGGAATCGCCGTCGCCGTTGGACCGCCGCCAGGTCCTTCACCGTGACGCCGCCGCGACGCAGGGCCGGCGCCAGCTTCGCCGCCGCGGCGACGGCGTCCTGGATGGCAAGGTTGATGCCCACCCCGCCCACGGGCGACATCGCATGGGCCGCGTCCCCGATGCACAGCAGCCCGTCCACGTACCAGCGCCGCAGCCGGTCCAACCGCACGTCAAGCAGGTGCAGGTCATCCATGGAACGAATGGAGTCCAGGCGGTCCGCGAGGTCCGGCCGGGCGGAGGCGATCCGCTGCCGGAAGCGCTCCACTCCCTCGCTGCGCAGGCGCGCGTCCGAGCCCTTGGAAGCGAAGTAGCCCATCTGGTAGTAGTCGTCCCGGAACAGCGCAATCACGCCCTCGCCGTTCCCGAAGGAGGGAACGATCCCGGCCACCTCCCCCGGCTCGGACGGATGGCGGGGCAGCCGGAACCACCAGGTGTCGAACGGCACCGGATAGTCCCTCTGCAGCAATCCCGCGGCACGGCGCAACACGGAATGCCTCCCGTCCGTGGCGACGACGAGGTCCGCGCGAAGCGTGTCCTCGCTCCCGTCGGATCTCCGGTAGCGGACGCCGGAGATGCGGCGGCCGTCGGACACCAGCGAGGTCGCCGTGTGCTCCATCAGCAGGGTGAACGTGGGCTCCAGTGCGGCGGCGCGGGCCAGGAAATCCAGGAAGTCCCACTGGGGCATCATGGCTACGTAGTTGTGCGGCGGCCGCAGCATCGAGAAATCGCCCAGCGTCACAAAACGGCCCCCGCGAACCGGGAAGGCGACGTTTTGCAGGCGGCTTTGCGGAAGCCTGCGGAACTCGTCGCCCAGGCCGAGCTCGTCCAGCAGCCGGATGGTCGACGGATGCACCGTGTCGCCACGGAAGTCCCGCAGGAAGTCGCCGTGTTTCTCCAGCACCGTCACCTGCACCCCGGCCCTGGCCAGCAGCAGACCCAGCATCATGCCGGCCGGACCGCCGCCGACCACCGCGCATCCGGTCGTCTCCATGCCCCCATGCTACGCCTGCACAGGTCAGGGAGGCAGTGGATCGAGCTGCTCGCGCCGCCCCCGTTGCAGCCGGATTGCCGCCACCGGGGCGGCGGTGCGTTCGGCCCCGTGAGCCGAACCACTAAAGTTGCACTTTGCAACCAATAGTGCAAAACTGCACTATGTGAATGAAAGTGCAATAACACCGATCGGCGAGGCAGCGACTCCGCCCACCCGCAGTGCGCGCATGCAGAGAACGCGCCTTGCCATCACCGTGTGCTCCCGCGAGCTGACCGCGGAGCATGGGTTTTCCGGGTTCACCATCGAAGAGCTGTGCTCCCGGGTTGGCATTTCACGTCGCACCTTCTTCAACTACTTCGCCACAAAACTCGATGCCGTCTTCGGGCACGTCGAGGACGGCCTTTCCGCAGAGACCCTTGCACGCTTCATGGACGCCCGGCCCGCCGGGACCGTCGGGATATCCCCGACGCTGTTCGCCGACCTCGTGGAACTTGTCCTGACGCAGTTGCGCCGCGACGAAGCCGAGATCCTCAGCGCACATGGTTTTTTCGAAGCCGTCCACCGCGAACCGGAGCTTCTGGCCAAGATGGTCGAGGTCGGCCCCGAACGGATGAAGGAGTTCATGGCGCTGGTGGCCCGGCGGGAGGGCGTTGCGCTCGACCACCCGGGGCTGGTCATGCTCGTGCACAACATCCAATTCGCGACCCACCAGGCAGTCCAACGCTATGTGGTCTCCTCTCGGGAAACCTCGCTCGAGGAAGAGTTCCTGAGCCTGATGCGCCATGCCCAGGAGCTCTTCGCCCAGCCGATGCGGCGCTAGCAACCCGGCCCCGGCCACCGCACGAGCCAGACACTCCCCGATTGGCTACTTCCACACCGATTCCCCCGTCACGATCCCAAGGAAACCCTTATGTCCACAGCCACCGCTTCCCGGCCCGCGCCGGGCGCCGCGCCCTTGCTGCTGACCCAGCGGCGCATCTGGATCATCTTCTCGGCGCTGATCGCCGGCATGATGCTCTCCTCACTGGACCAGACCATCGTCTCCACCGCGATGCCCACCATCGTGGGCCAGCTCGGCGGCGTCGAGCACCAGGCCTGGATCACCACCGCCTACCTGCTGGCCACCACCATCGTGATGCCGATCTACGGCAAGTTCGGTGACGTTTTGGGCCGCCGCAACCTGTTCCTGATCGCCATTGCGCTGTTCACCCTGGCCTCCATCGGCGCGGCCTTCGCCGGCACCTTCTGGATGTTCGTTGTCTTCCGCGCCATGCAGGGCCTGGGCGGCGGCGGCTTGATGATCCTCTCGCAGGCCATCATCGCCGACATCGTCCCGGCTTCCGAGCGCGGCAAGTACATGGGCCCGCTGGGCGCCATCTTCGGCCTGTCGGCGGTTGCCGGACCGTTGCTCGGCGGGTTCTTCGTCGACCACATGACCTGGCAGTGGGCGTTCTACATCAACATCCCGATCGGCATCGCGGCGTTCACCATCGCCTGGTTCGCACTGACCATCCCGAACAAGAAGTCGACCAAGAAGATCGACATGCTGGGCGTGCTGCTGCTCTCAATCGCCACCACCTGCCTGATCTTCTTCACCGACTTCGGCGGATCCAAGAACCACGGCTGGGGCGCCATCGAGACCTGGGGCTGGGGCCTTGGCCTGCTGACGGCCGTCGTGCTGTTCGTGATCGCCGAGGCACGCGCCGAGGACCCGATCATCCCGCTGACGCTGTTCAAGAACCGCGTCTTCGTCAACGCCACGGCCATCGGCTTCACGCTGGGCCTTGGCATGTTCGCCGCCATCGCGTTCGTCCCCACGTTCCTGCAGATGTCCTCCGGCACCTCCGCGGCCGTTTCCGGCCTGCTGATGCTGCCGATGATGGTCGGCCTGATGGGCACGAGCATCTATTCGGGCATCGCGATCACCAAGTCCGGCAAGTACAAGGGCTACCCGATCGCCGGCGCGCTGGTCACGGCCGTCGCCATGCTGGCCTTCACCACGCTCAGTGCCACCACTCCCCTGTGGCTGATCTGCGTATACCTGTTCATCTTCGGCGCCGGTTTGGGCCTGATCATGCAGGTGGTGGTGCTGGTCGTGCAGAATGCAGTCGATCCGTCCATGGTGGGCACCGCGACTTCCACGAACAACTACTTCCGCGAGGTCGGCGCATCCCTCGGCGTGGCAATCTTCGGTGCGATGTTCACCAACCGCCTTTCCGAGCAGCTCACCGAGGTCTTCACCGGCGCCGGGGCCACCGCGGCGGACGCGGGGAATGCCACGGCAACCCTGGATCCGCAGACCATGGCTCAGCTGCCCGACGCCGTGCGTGAGGGAATCGTGAACGCCTACGCCGATTCGTTGGCACCGGTGTTCTGGTACCTGATCCCGTTCATCCTCATCGCCTTCGTGCTGGCGCTGTTCCTGAAGCAGGTCAAGCTTTCGGACACCGCCGGCATGGTCGCCCGCGGCGAGGCCATCGGCGGCGCCGAGGCCGAGGCGTTGGAGGCAGAGGCCCGCACCGGCGGTTCCGCCGACTCGGGCACTGCCGGGCCTGACGCTGCCGGGTCAAATGCTCTCCGGTCGAACGCCGACGCGACGCCGGGAAACGACGCCCGCTAGCCAAGCAACCAAAAACACCCCCTTGTTTTGCAGCCATCCCCGTTTCCGGGACCGCAAGGCAAGGGTGCGCCTTGGTTAATCCGCGATGAAGTGGCCCTCGGCCCTCGGCTCGCGGGCCCATTCGATCGCCCGTGCGTGCTTCGGCGGAACGTCCGGCAGCCCGTCGACCCCGAACCAGCCGACCTCGAGGTTTTCGTCGTCGTTCACGTGGGCTTCGCCGCCCAGGTAGCCCGCGGCCATGATGACATCAAGGTACTGGGCACGGTCGCCGTTGGGGTAGACGGCCGGGTCGGTGGTGGCAACGCCGACCAGCCGGGTGACCTTGCAGCGCACGCCCGTTTCCTCGAACACCTCGCGCACCGCGGCGATCGCGGGTTCCTCCCCCGGCTCGAGGATTCCCGCCGGGAGCGTCCACCGCCCGTTGTCGGCGCGCCGGACCAGCAGGACGCTGCCCTCGTGGAGCAACACGACCTTGACCCCTGGGAGCCAGAGCGGGCCGGTGCCGATCTTGGTGCGGAGGTCGAGAATGAAGTCAGGTGTGGCCATGGTTTTCATCCTGCCATGCACGGCACGGCACAACGAATGCTGGCCGGCCACGAACCCTACCCGGCCACGGCCAGCGAAATCGCCGCACCCAACAACATGAACGGGCCGAATGCCACCGAGGAACGCATTGTCACCTTGCGGGTCAGCAGCAGAGCACCGGACCACATCGCCCCCAGGATGAAGGCCAGCGCGGTGGCCATGAGCAGGTGTGTGTAGGACACGAACCCCAGATAGAGGCCCAGCACCGCCGCGAGCTTCACGTCGCCCAGGCCCATTCCGGCCGGGGCAATCAGGTGCAGCACCAGATAGCCGATGAAAAGGATGACTCCTCCCAAAAGCGTCCGCAACAGCATTGCCGCATCGCCCGCCAGCAGGGAGGCCGCCCCGAGCAAGACCGCCGCGGCCAGGAACCACGGCCAGAGAATCCGGTTGGGCAGCAGGTGTGAACGAAAATCGATGGCGGTGAGCCTGACTGCGTTGACGACGAACAGCAGGACCGCGCACCCGGCCAGGATTCCTGCCGCCACCATCACCGGGCTCTGCATGGTGAGCCAACCCCAAATTTGTACTGGCATAGGCCACACCCTATGCGGAAAGCCGTCCCCGGGGCCGTTAGGCGCGCCCCGGTTGTTGATAAAACCGCCACCCCACCTGCATCGGAATGCCCCGGCACCGACCGGCTGCAGGCAGCCCGATCCTCGCTAGACTGATCACATGGACCAGCTCAATGGCGCGGCAATGTTCCCGGACCCGGACCAGGCTCCCAGCAAGGAGTTGATGGGGCATTTCCGGCGGCTCGCCCGCTCCTCCCCGTGGCTTTGGAACACCATACAGATCGAGATCAGCGCCCACGACCCCGAGCACCGGGCCGTGGGATTCGCCGCGGAGAACCAGCCGGAAAGCCTCACGGTGCTGATCCGGCGCCCCAATGCGGTGCGCGTGGAGGACCCCGCGGGCAAGGTGCTTTTCCGCACCGACACCATCAACGATTCCAAGTCCGCGTCGTTTGTCGCCGCGACCCGGAAGTCATGGTTGTTGCCGCCGCAATTGCTTGCCCCCGTCTACGGGGACGACGGGCTCGTCTCGCGCCGCCCGGAGGCCGCATACGTTAACGAACTCATGCCCGTGACCATGTGGAATGCGTTCCTGGACCCGGTGGAAATCGCCGGCTTTGCCCCCGCGCCCGCGGACCTGCCGTTCCCGCATCCCAGCATCATCCATGCACTGCGTGAAGTGCGCGACGCTGCGGGCCGCCCCTGCCTCGAGGCCGACCTGTCGCGCGGCCATTCATACTCCCCCGTGGTTCCCGATGCCCCGCTGCTTGGCACGGGCGTCACCCGGCTGCGCATCGACAGGGCCACCGGCCTGTGCGTCGAGCGCACCATCCTCAGCGGCGAGGACGCCGGTGCCGAGCACCACGTGAAGATCCTGGCCGTTGACCAGTACATGATCGACGGTCTGTTCACCCAGCCGAAGGCCTCGCTGTCCGATGTGCGCGAGGCGCCGCTGTGGCCGATCCCGTTGCCGGGTTCCCCGGAACCGGGACGCCACCAACGCTAGCCGTGCGGCCGGCACGCAGCCCGCGTGCCGGCCGCAGGCCCTAGCTGAACTTCTCTTCCAGCAGCTCCGTCACCAGTGCGGCGATCTCCGAACGCTCGGAGCGCGTGAGCGTGATGTGCCCGAAGAGGTGGTGCCCCTTGAGCAGTTCAACCACCGCCGCGACACCGTCGTGGCGGCCGACCCGCAGGTTGTCACGCTGGGCCACGTCGTGGGTGAGCACGACCTTGGAGTTCTGTCCGATGCGTGAGAGCACGGTCAGCAACACGTTGCGTTCCAGGGATTGGGCCTCATCGACGATCACGTAGGCGTCGTGCAACGAGCGCCCGCGGATGTGCGTCAACGGCAGGATCTCCAGCATTCCACGGCTGAGCACCTCGTCGACCACGTTCTTGGAGACCACCGAGCCCAGCGTGTCGAAGACGGCCTGCGCCCAGGGATTCATCTTCTCGTTCTCGGCGCCCGGCAGGTACCCGAGTTCCTGGCCGCCAACGGCGTACAGCGGACGGAACACCATGATCTTGCGGTGCTCGCGGCGTTCCATGACCGACTCCAGCCCGGCGCACAACGCCAGCGCCGACTTTCCGGTTCCTGCGCGCCCGCCGAGCGAAACGATACCGACCTCCTTGTCCAGCAGCAGGTCAAGGGCCAGACGTTGTTCGGCCGAGCGTCCGCGCAGCCCGAATGCCTCGCGGTCCCCGCGCACCAGGCGAACCAGGTGGTTCCGGTCGACCCTGCCCAACGCGGAACCGCGAGGGGAATGGATGACCAGCCCGGTGTTGGAGGGCTGCTCGGCAACCTCCGGAATTTCAAGGGATTCGGAGGCATAGAGGGCGCTCATGTCCTCTTCGCTGATGTTCAGCTCGGCGACACCGGTCCATCCGGAGGATGCGACGAGTTCGTTGCGGTATTCCTCGGCGTTCAGCCCCATCGCCGAGGCCTTGATGCGCATGGGCAGGTCCTTGGACACGAGCGTGACGTCGACCCCCTCGTCGAGCAGGGACTTGGCAACTGCAAGGATCTTGGAGTCGTTTTCCGAGTTGCGGAACCCTACGGGCAGCACCTCGGGGGAAATGTGGTTCACCTCGACGCGCAGTGTTCCCCCGGCTTTTCCCACCGACATGGAGTTGGCCATGCCACCGGCTTTCCGGCCCATCTCATCGAGGGTTCGCAGGGCCTCGCGGGCGAAATAGCCCAACGTGGGGTCGTTTCGCTTGTGTTCCAGTTCCATGATCACGGTCAGCGGAAGCACCACGTGGTGCTCGGCAAAATGCAACATGGCATGGGGGTCTGCGATCAACACCGAGGTGTCGAGTACAAAGGTGCGCTCAGCTTCCGAAGCGCTGTCTGCCAGTTGTTCCAGTTTTTCTGCCACTTTGACTCCCAACGGGGCGCGATCCCCCGCAACTGTTGTGGATGGGGGTTAGGGGCACCACCGGTGGCAGGCAGGATCCGGCATGCGGGTGTTTGAGCGTGATAAGCATCCATGCCGTCCCCCGTCCTGCCTGCGGAGTTGCCCCAACGGCGATGAACTCTACAAAGCCGTTGCCCCAAACCTACGCCCAATTAGTTCGCTAGTCACTCGGCATTTTTCGAACTTTTGCCGTCCGGCGCGTAAACGTTTGGAGCGCACGGGAACAGGATATAATCCGCTCTTCAAATCGGGGCTTGGCAAAGCCGGCGGTGGCGGAGGAAGAGGGTGAAGCAGAGGAACCCGGTGCCGAAGCCGGGGTCAGGACCCGAAGCGGCGCTGGCGGTCGGAAAAATCGCGCAGGGCCCGCAGGAAGTCCACGCGCCTGAAATCGGGCCAGAGCGCCTCACAGAAGTAGAACTCCGAGTAGGCGCTCTGCCAGGTGAGGAAGCCGGAGAGCCGCTGTTCACCGGAGGTCCGGATGACCAGCTCGGGGTCGGGCTGGCCGCTGGTGTACAGGTATTTCGCCAGCTGGTCCGGATCCAGGTCCGCGGCGATTTGCGCTGCATCAAGCCCTTTGGACTGCCCCTCGAGCAGCAACGCCTTGACGGCGTCGACAATTTCCCGGCGCCCGCCATAGCCAACCGCCACGTTCACGTGAATGCCGGTAATGGCAACCGTGGAGGCCTCCAGCTCGCGGAGCTTGTCGGCTAGGTAGTCCGGAAGCAGCTCCAGGGCGCCAACCGGGTGCACCCGCACGGTCTTGGTTTCCCCGAGCCGGTCAAGGGTGTTGGCGATGATGCCCATGAGGTCGTCAAGCTCTTGGCTGGAACGGTTCATGTTGTCGGTGGAGAGCATGTAAAGGGTGACCATGTTGATGCCGAGCTCTTGGCACCAACCAAGGAACTCGAGGATCTTGTCGGCGCCGGCCTGGTGTCCGGTGGCGGTGGGGGCGCCGGCGAGCTTGGCCCAGCGACGGTTGCCGTCCACCAGTACGCCGATGTGCGTCGGCAGCTTTTCCGGGCTCAGCGAACGGCGGATCTTCCGCTCATAGAGTCGATAGACGAAACCCGGTAATTCCACCGCAATACTCCCGCATTGGATCTGTCCGGTGCGACGATTGACGCACCCTATATCCAACGCTACCTTTTGCAAGCACCGCGTGGTGACAGGACGCGGTGCGGGCAGGTGTGAAATTGCTGCGAAGATATCACTACCTTCCAGTAACCTACCAATCCGTAGATATAGGATAAGGCCATGACCAAGGCACCACGCCCCCAGTCCACAAGAACGCCAGCAACCGTTGACCATTTGGCGGCACCGGCCACGGCCGTCCCCGAACCCAAACCGCTTCTTCGCGGCTGGATCCACGCAGTGATGGCACCCATTGCGTTGACCGCGGGAGTGGTGCTGGTGGTGCTGGCCCCGCCCGGGGGCGCGAAAATCACAAGCGCCATATACGCCTTCACCGGAGTCCTGCTGTTCACCATCAGCGCCACCTATCATTTGGGCAACTGGTCCCCCACGGTCAAACGCGTGCTCAAGCGCCTGGACCACACCAACATCATGCTGGTCATCGCTGGCTCCTACACCCCACTCGCATGGGCGCTGCTCCCGCCCCAAAAGGCGACGGTCTTGTTGATTGCCATATGGGCCGGCGCACTTGCCGGGGTCGGGTTCAGGGTTTTTTACACCGATGCCCCGCGTTGGCTCTACACCCCGGTCTACGTCCTTCTGGGTCTTGCCGCGTTGCTGTTCATCGGTGATTTCTACGCCGCGAATCCGGCCGCGGCAATACTGATCTGTGTCGGCGGAGCCTTCTACATTGCGGGAGCCGTGTTTTACGCGTTGAAGCGGCCAAACATCAGCGAACGCTGGTTCGGATTCCATGAACTTTTTCACGCATTCACGATCGCCGGGTTCACCTGCCACTTCATCGCCATCACCATGGCGGTGTTGGGCACCGCCTAGCCGTCTAGGCCCGCCCGGCCCAGACCCGGCACGAGCAACTCGGCAAGGGACTGCAGGTCGCTGACCGGGGTGTGGCATACACCGGCGCGGCACACGTAGAGCCGGAGCGCGCCGCCGGGCCCGGGCGGATATGCGGTTGAAGCGATGCCGGGCCGGGGCATTTCACCCCATTGGGAGACGCCGGCCAGGATGCCCACTCGCATCGCGGCACGGCGTTCCTCCGGGGTGCCGCCGATGACCGCCAGCTCGGCGCTTGAGGAGTGCACGAAGCGCACTGCGAGCCCCAGTGCACTGCCCGCGGCATGCGGGGCCCTGTCGGCAATGGACGGCACAAAGCCTATGAGCCTGCGCACCAGGAACAGATCCGCTTCTGCCCTGCTGCCGTCTCCGTCGCCTGGCGCATCACTGCCGCCCGCTCCGGGGTCCTCTCCGGCCAATTGGACCAGTCCCGCCCTGTTCAGCAGCGCCGAAGCCAGCAGGGAGGTCGCGGCGGGCACCGCATCGTCAAGCGCCTCGGCGGTGCGTGCCCCTGCCCGGCTGGCCAATACCCGCGGATCGTCATCGGGCGCGTCGAAGGGTTGCCCTCCGGGCATGAACTTCTCGAGGGCGGCCTGCAGGACCGCATTCGCCCGCTCGATCCATGCCGGTTCCCCGCCGCAAACGGCCACGGCCTGGAATCCCAGCGCCACCCCCGCATAGTCTTCAAGCACACCTGCGATTGCCGTGTTTGCCTCGCCCCGGTAACTCACCCGGCGCAGCGACGCTCCGGCGGCATCCCAGTGCGTGTTCCACAGGTAGTCGGCCGCGCCTCCGGCCAGCCGCAGCAGGGCCGGGTCATCCAGCAGCACCGATGCCTCGGCAAGCGCCTGCACCATGAGACCGTTCCACCCGGCGACGACCTTTTCATCCCGCGCGGGTTGGATCCGCCGCGCGCGGGCCTCCCCCAATACGGCGAAGGCCGCATCCAGGGCCGTCCACTCCCCCGGCTCCGGCGTGCGTGAGAGGGCAATGGTGAGTTGTGGTTCCCCGTGCCCGGGCTCCTCCGCCGCATGCCCGTCCCACAGGGTCCAGAAGATGTTCCCGCGATCGGGAAGCAGGGCCTCGGCCTCGGTACGGCTGAAGGTATAGGTGGCCCCCTCGCGGTGGGTGCCGTCCGGCATCACGGTATCCGCGTCAAGGGAGGAAGCGAACGCGCCCCCGGGAAGCAGCATTTCGCGCTCCAGCCAGGCCACGATGCCCGCCGCGGCCCGGCGCGAGAGTTCTCGGTCTTGCGCCTCCGGCAGCTGCACCGAGGCGCGCGCATACAGCCCCAGCAGCTGGGCGTTGTCGTAGAGCATCTTCTCGAAGTGCGGGATTTTCCAGCCTGGGTCAACGCAGTAGCGGGCGAATCCGCCACCGACGTGGTCGGCCAGTGCACCGCGCGCCATCGTGCCAAGGGTCCGCGCGGCAAGCGCCGTAGCTTGGCCGGCCGTCGGTCCCGAACCGAGCCCGGCACGCAACAGGAAATCAAGCACCGCCGAGGGAGGGAATTTCGGCGCCGGGGCAAAGCCCCCGGTGGGGTCTTCCAGCGCGGCGAGCCTGCCGACGGCCGCCACAACCACCGAGGCCAGCAGCGGTTCGTCGGAGGACCCGGGAAGCGGCAGCAAACGGGAAAACATCTTGGCCTGCCTGGCGGCCACCGAGCCCAGGTGGTCGGCCAGGGCGGTGGCCTGCTGGACAAGCTGGGGCCGCCGGTTAACCCAGGCGTCGTTCACCGCCTCCAGCACCTGGGCGAAGGACGGTGTGCCGGGCCGTGGAACCGGCGGGAAATAAGTGCCCGCGTGCATTGCCCTCCCGTCGGGCAGCGTGAAAACGCTCATGGGCCAGCCGCCGGCACCGCTGAGTGTCTGCGTTGCGGCCATGTAGGCCTGGTCGACGGAGGGGTGTTCTTCCCGGTCGATCTTGACCGGCACAAAGTGCTCGTTCAGGTATGCGGCGATCTCCGGGTCGTCGAACGACTCGCGGGCCATCACGTGGCACCAGTGGCAGGCCGCATAGCCGATCGACAGGAAAACCGGGACATCCCGCGCAGCAGCCTCGGCGAATGCCGCATCCGAGTACGGCCACCAGTCGACAGGTTGGTGCGCGTGCTGGCGCAAGTAGGCCGAGGCGCTGCCGGCGATTCGTTGACCCATGTTGGTGAGCCTACTCCAGGAGTGTGTGCGTTGGCACCGGAAGATCCAGCACCAACACGCGGTTTTTAGCGGGCGGGCTTGTCCCCCGGCTCGTCCGGCTGGATCTTCTTGCCGCGCTCAACGAGGTCCTGCTGGCGGGCCTCGGCCTCGCCCTGGTAGCGGACGCGGCGGATGCGGCGTGTCATGTCGCGGATGATGAAGATGGTGACGATGACAAGGGCGGCCGTTGCCACAAAGCCGGCAAAGCCCGGACCGATGGACTGGGCCGCGTCACCTGGGGGAGCAACAGGGACCGGGGAAGGCGATACGGAGGCTGCATACAGCAGGAACGAATACACGAGCGGGGCTCTTTCTAAAAGTTGGCAGCCGGGAGAACCGGCACACTATCTATCTTAGACCGGCGAACAGATCGTTCTCCGGCAGCTCCGTGGGAACCGAGGACTTGATCAGTGTGAAGTCTTCCCACGGCCATGAATTTGCGTAGATCTCTTCGGGCACGGCAAAGAAGAACCCCGTGGGGTCGATCTGAGTCCGGTGCGCCAACAATGCCGCGTCGCGGTGCTTGAAGAAATCCGCGCTGTGGATTTGCGTGGTGGTCTCGTGCGGAGAAACCCACCCGAACATCTGCTGGTCGGGGTGCTTTTCCCACTCGGCGATGCGCTCTGCATACGGGGATTCCATACCGGCTTCGAGCATTGCATAGTGCAGCGTCTTGAAGCGCTCGGGGGCAAAGGCGCGATCGTAGTAGAGCTTGGAGGTCTCCCAGGCCTCGCCGAGCTCCGGGGAGCTATCGGCCTTGGCAGCCTCCTCGAACGCGTACACGGCGACCTTGTGCGCCTGGATGTGGTCAGGGTGCGGGTATCCGCCGTTTTCGTCGTAGGCAATGATCACGTGCGGCTTGAACTCGCGGATCAGCTTGATGAGCGGTGCCGCGGCAGTCTCCAACGGCTGCAGCGCAAAGGCACCGAACGGGAGCTCGGGCAGCGGGTCGCCCTCGGGCAGCCCCGAGTCGACAAATCCGATCCAGCGTTGCTCGATGCCCAGCACCTCCGCGGCCTCGGCCATTTCCCTGCGGCGCACACCCGCCAGGTCGCGGTGCGCGTGCGCCAGCTCACCGAATGCGGCATTGAGGATGTCACCTCGCTCGCCTCCGGTGCAGGTGGCCACCATGACGCTCGCGCCGGCGGCGATATAGGCCGCCATCGTTGCCGAGCCCTTTGAGGATTCGTCGTCCGGGTGGGCATGGATTGCCAACAAACGTAGGCCTTGGGAGGGAGCAATCCGCCCCGCGTTGTGATCTTCCACCTGTGTAACTCCAACTCCATATGCTCGGTAAGGGGATCCCCCTGGCCAAGGCTTAGACTGGTAGGGATGACTTCTCCCCGGCCGCGACGCCCATGAATCTGAAAGAGGCGCCATTGTCCAGCTTAACTAATAGGTACGGTTCGCCCAAGCGGCGCCTTGCCAAAAAGACACGCCGGAACCTGATCATCGGCGGCCTGTCCGTCGGAGTCATTGGTGCGCTCTACCTGGCTTGGGCCACCAACAGCCAAGTGGAGTTCAAGGACAATTCCTTCATGGTCAACTCCCCGACCCAGGCGAGAGCCTTGGTGGACATCACCAAGGATGCCAAGGACACCGCCCAATGCGAGGTCAGGGCCATGAACGAGTCCTATGCGATCGTCGGCTGGAAGACGCTGACCATAGGTCCGAGCGAAGGCACGGGCAGGCAAACCATGCGTTTCGACGTCAATCTCCGCACCGAGTCCCTGGCCACCACGGTTGGCGTCGAGGAATGCAAGATCGTCAAGCCTTCCTGATCCCGGGGAAACGGATCCCGCGGCGACTCGCCCAGTACGCCAAAAGCTCAACCTCTTGGGTAAAAGCCCATCGACGGCTAATATCTTTCTAATACGTTATGCCCCGCTACAGAACGTGACGGACGAAGTTCATCACCCATCTGTGCGGGGTCTTTGCTTGCAAGATGTTCGTCGCATCATCGGCAGGGACCGTCTCGGCATGCTGCTCCCTTGCGGGGGCAGCCGCCCTGATTACACAAGGAGTACCACCGTGACTACCACCAACCACGAACCAGTCGTCTGGCTGACCAAAGAGGCCTTCGATCGCCTGAGCGTCGAACTGGACCACCTTTCCGGTCCGGGCCGCGCGGAGATCGTCGACCGCATCGAGCAGGCTCGTTCCGAGGGTGACCTCAAGGAAAACGGTGGCTACCACGCAGCCAAGGAAGAACAGGGCAAGGCAGAAGCACGCATCTCCTACCTGAAGGACCTGCTGCGCCGCGCCCACGTTGGCGAAGCCCCGGCCGACGACGGAATCGTCGAACCAGGCATGCTCGTCGAGGCGATCATCGCCGGCGACAAGACCACCTTCCTCTTTGGCAGCCGCGAAGTTGCAGGCGACACGGATCTCGAGGTCTACTCGGAGAAGTCCCCGATCGGTGCGGCAGTTCACGGTGCCAAGTCCGGCGACAAGCTCAGCTACTCGGCCCCGAACGGCAAGGAAATCGCCGTCGAGATCGTTTCCTGCAAGCCTTACAGCTCCTAGTTAGACGCCGGGTCGCCCGCAAGGGCGACCGCACGCAGCCGATGGCCGCCTGCAGCTCCCCCGCCGATGCGGGGCATGCGCAGGCGGCCATCGCTCGTTAAGCGGCATACCGGTCCGCGATTCCCCAGACGCATGGCGCATGCAAGAGGGCTCGGGTTCCATCGCCTTGGCGACGAGACCCGAGCCCTCGTGCATGCCCCTCCCGGCACCGTCGGCGCCGAAAGGGAACATGTTTGTTGCCTGGCTAGCCCATGACCATGGGCTGGAAGCCCTCTGCCCGCAGGTTGTTGAGCACCAATTCCGAGTGCGCATGGCCCTTGGTTTCCATGTCGATGGTGATTGCCACGTCCCCCATCGACAGCGAGCCGCCCACGCGCGTGTGGTCGAGCCGGGTGACGTTTGCGTCGGATTCGGCGATGACCCGTGAGATGGTGGCCAGCTCGCCCGGGCGGTCATCGAGCATCATGCGAACCGTCAGGTAGCGGCCTGCGGCCGAGAGGCCGCGCTGGATGACCTTGAGCATGAGCAGCGGGTCGATGTTTCCGCCGGAGAGGATCACCGCGGTCTTGCTGGGGTTGAGGCCAAGTTCCTCGAGCTTGCCCTCCAGCAGCGCTGCGACGCCCACGGCGCCGGCGGGTTCGACTACCAGCTTGGAGCGTTCCAGCAGGAACACCAGGGCACGTGCCAGCCCGTCCTCGGAGACCGTCACGACGTCGTCGACGAGTTCGCGGATGATCTGGAACGGAAGCTGCCCAGGGCGGCCCACTGCGATGCCGTCGGCGATGGTGCGCACGGTGTCCAGCGGAACCAGCGCATCGGCGGCAAGCGATGGAGGGTAGGCCGCGGCGTTCTCGGCCTGCACGCCGATGACCTTGATGTCACGGCCCAGTTCCGCGGCCTTGGCCTTGATGGCCACCGCGACACCGGCCAGCAGGCCGCCGCCGCCAACGCCCATGAGCACGGTGTCGACGTCGGGGAGCTGTTCGAGGATCTCCAGCCCGATGGTGCCCTGCCCGGCGATGATGTCGGGGTTGTCGAAGGGGTGGACAAAGACTGCGCCGGAGGCCGTGGCGTAGCGCTCGGCCTCGGCAAGTGCCTCATCGACGTTGTGCCCGTGCAGGATGACTTCCGCGCCGTGGTCGCGGGTTGCCGAGAGCTTGGGCAGCGCCACGCCCAACGGCATGTAGATCCTGGCCTTGATGCCCAGCCGGCGCGCGGCCTGGGCCACGCCCTGCGCGTGGTTGCCTGCCGAGGCCGCCACCACGCCGCGGGCGCGTTCCTCCTCCGATAGCTTGGACATGCGCACGTAGGCGCCGCGCACCTTGAAGGAACCGGCTCGCTGAAGGTTTTCGCACTTGAGGAACACCTCCGACCCGATGGCCAGGGACAGTGCACGGGAATGCTCCACCGGGGTCCGTGCAATTACGCCGTCAAGGATTGTCCTGGCATGTTCGATGTCGGCGAGGCTTACCGGGAGCTTGGTCTGCTGGATCATTGAACGACTTTCTGCTGGGCGTCACGACGCGGGGTCAGGCTGTATGGAGGGGGTTTTGGCCGATCGGCGGGGACTCAGGACCCGCGGGCGGGTTCTTCGCCGTCAAGATCGGCGGGCGCCGGTTCCGGGTTGCGGACCGGCTCGATAATTCGTGCATGGGTGTCCAGCGCCGGATCGTTTTCCCAGCCGCGATGGGAAATGTACTTCACCACGGTGTTGGCAACGGCCAGCGTTGGAACGGCGAAGAGCGCCCCGGGGATTCCCGCGACCATCGAGCCGCCGGCCACGGCCATGACCACGGCCAGCGGGTGCAGGCTTACGGCCTTGCCCATGATCAACGGCTGGAGGATGTGGGATTCGGCCTGCTGGACAAAGAGTACGACCAGCAACATGATCAGCGCATTGACGGGTCCGTTGGCCACCAATGCCAGCAACACCGCCACGGCACCGGTCACCATGGCACCGATCACCGGGATGAACGACCCGATAAAGACCAACACGGCCAGCGGCAGGGCCAGCGGCACACCGAGGATCAGCGCACCGACGCCGATGCCAACCGCGTCGATGAAGGCCACAAAGAGTTGCACGCGGACGTAGATCACCATGGAGGCCCAGCCGCGCTTGCCCGCACCCTCGGCGGCCAGTCGCGCACGCCGGGGCAGCACGTTGATGAAGAACTTGCCGATGCGCGGGCCGTCGAGCAGCAGGAAGATCAGCGAGAAAAGCACCAGCAGCATGCCAGTGATCAGATGCCCCAGCGTGCTGCCCCAGGACAGTGCGCCGGAGAGGATGCTCGAGGAATTGCTCTTGAGCTGGTTCAGCGCATCCGTGAGCAGCGCATCCAGATCTTCATTGCTCACGGCCAGCGGCCCCACCGAGAGCCAGTGCTGGATTTGGGTCACGCCGGTCAGCGCCTGGGCCCAGAGGCTGGAGAAGCCCGTGGCCAACCGCTGGCCGACCACGGAGAGGCCTCCGATGACCAGCACCAGAAAGCCGATCATGGTGATTCCGACGGCCAACCCCTTGGGCATGCGGGACTTGTCGTGCAGGAAATGGACAACGGGGCTCAGCAGCCCGGCGAGCAGTGCCGCGATCATCAGCGGGATGACCAGAAGGGAAACCTGCGAGAGCAGCCAAACGGCAATGCCGACGGCCACCACAATGACAATCAGGCGCCAGCTCCAGGACGCCGCGATGCGCACGCCATACGGCATGTCTTCGGCATGCCGGTGGTCCACGGACGACCCCTCGGACGGGAGGACCTGCTCGGCGTCGGCGCCCCGCATGTTGTGCTGGAACAACCCGGCGCCAGCCCCGCCCGTCGCCAACCCCGGGCCGTTCTGCGGGTCGCGGTTGAAGAGGTGCGAGAATTTCATGCCGCCGCCCTGGTTCCGGTGGGCTGCGCGCAATACCGTGCGGCGGCTTTTTCGGTTGGCAGGCAGCCTGCCGCCGACGGCAGCACCTGGGGAGCTGAGCACATGCCAGAAGGCATGATGCGGCTCCCTGCGGTGGCACTGCCATTGAATCTCATGAACATACGGTATCCCTTGAAAGTTCAGTGCGCGTCATAGATGACGCCCATATTGCAGAAAAACCGCGGGGCAGCACCCAAATAGTGGGTGCTGCCCCGCGGTTACACGGCAGATTGACTAGTCGTTGCCACGCAAGATAGCCAGAATGCGCAGAATCTCGACGTAAAGCCAGATAAGCGTCACGGTCAAACCGAAGGCCGCAGTCCAGGCCATTTTCGCCGGGGCTCCCTGGCGGACACCCTCGGAGACCGAGGTGAAGTCCAGAACCAGGGCGTAGGTTGCAAGCAAGACAGCAAAAGCGCCAATGGCCAGGCCGAGCCCGCCCGAACGCATGCCGAACTCGCCGCCGACAACACCGGTGAGCATCAGGACGAAGTTCAGCAGCGAGAACAGGCCGTAGCCAATCAACGCAATCATGAACATCTTGGTCATCTTCGGGGTTGCACGGTACTTGCCCGAGCGGTACAGCACCAGGGTCACCGCGAACACGGAGAAGGTTGCCAGCACCGCCTGGAACACGATGCCCGAGTACCGGGCCTCAAAGAAGGCGGAGATGCCGCCCAGGAAGAGTCCCTCGAAGCCCGCGTAGAGCATGATCAGGATCGGCGACGGCTCGCGCTTGAACGAGTTCACCAGACCCAGGACCAGGCCGACCAATGCGCCGACCAGCATCAGGGCCGGCAGCTGCCAGCCAATGGCGGCACCGATGACAACCAGACCCAGGCACAGCGCGGTCTTGTTGATGACATCGTTGTATGTCAGCCGTCCCATCTGCAGTCCCGATGCGGACGGCTTCGAGTACAGGTCCTGCAGGGCCTGCGGACTCATGTTCTGCTCGGCATACGTCGTGGACGCGGCACCCGTGGGGCCGGCCGCACGGGTCTGCTCGCGGTAATTCTTGGAATTGAAGACCGGGTTTCCGCCCAGGGCCATGATGATTCTCCTTGGTAGGTTGTGAGTTAATAGCCTACGTTGATACAACGACCGAGCACGACCGATAAATCCCGATCCGACCACCTTTCTTCAAGAAATCTGAACGGGTCATGGTTTCCGGTTGCCGGACGTCCTTCGACCACTGGGCATCGCTTGCGGCCACGCCTGCTTTTCCACCTCCAGGACCGCACTGAAACGTGTTTAGAGCCACCAAAACCCAGCCGGGACGATTCCGGCGCGCAAAACGCGCAGCCCGCCGATGCCCGGTCCCCGAGCCGCTGTCGCCGGCGGACACCCTCGGGCACCGAGAACCGCACGACGGATCGAGAAACCCCGCATTTACCAGACCGTTGTGGGATTAGGGCATTTCCCGATCCGAAGCTTGCGGTTTTTGTCCTTGTTGGCACTACGATAATCAAACATATAGTGACCCATGCCACATCAGTCACCGAATTACTTGGAATTCGGGCTGAAAGCGACGAGAGGGCTCGCACCGTGCTTCGTCAAGCCAAATCAGCAACTGGCCATTTATTCGTGATCTTGGGGTTGTTCATGGGCGTGCTGTTCGCCTCGCTACTCCCCCCTTCGGCCGCCGTCGCAATGGGCCCGCCGACCACGGCACAGGTCCAGGTCCAGACACCAACGAAATCGCAGGAATTCACCATCCGTGGAACCTTGCGCGACGGAAAGGAGCCGGTTGCAGGGGTACGCATCACTGCAACCTCCAGCAACGGGTTCAGCGCCGAGGCCGTTACCGACAAGGACGGTCGTTGGGTCATCGTCGTTCCCGAAAAGGGAACCTATGAGGTCTTGCTGGATGTTTCGACCCTGCCGCCGGACAAGCCACTGGCCAGCGGGGAACCCAATCCCCGGATTGTCGAATTTGGCACATCCTCGAACATGGGCGTCATTTTCAAGGTGGGTGAAAACGTTGCCCCGCCCGTCGCTTCATTTGGAACCATCTTGGCCGAACGCATCGTTGCGGGACTCAGCTTCGGTTTGTTGCTGGCATTGACCGCCGTCGGGCTCTCGTTGGTTTTCGGAACCACCGGCCTGACCAACTTCGCCCACGGCGAGATGGTGACGTTCGGCGCGGTGGCCGCGTTTGGGCTTTCCGCATGGGGGTTCCCGTTGTGGGCCGCACTCACCGTTGCGGTGCTGCTGGGCGGCGCAGCGGGGTGGATCCAGGACTGGGGACTTTGGAAGCCCTTGCGCCGCCGCGGGTCGGCACTTGTGCCCATGATGATTGTTTCCATCGGTCTGGCGCTGGCCATGCGCTACACCATCCTGTTCTTCTTTGGTGGAACCACCGAACAATTGCCGGGGGCCCAAAGTCCGCTGTTGAAGTTCGCGGGGATAGCGATCTCGCGCAACACCCTTATCTCTTTGGTGGTTTCACTGGTGGTGATCGTCGCTGTGGCGCTGCTGCTGCTCAAGACCCGGTTCGGCAAGGCAACCCGTGCCGTGGCCGACAATCCGGCGCTGGCCGCGGCCTCGGGCATCGATGTGGACCGGGTCATCCGGATGGTTTGGGTTGTCGGGAGCATGCTCGCAGCCTTGGGCGGAATCCTGTGGGCGTACTACCGCCCCGGCGTCACCTTCAACATGGGCCAACAAATCCTGCTCCTGATCTTCGCCGGCGTCACCCTTGGCGGGCTGGGAACCGTGTTCGGAGCCCTCATCGGTTCCGTACTCGTCGGCCTGATGGTCGAGATTTCCACGATCTGGCTCGAGGCTGACCTGAAGTACGTGGGAGCCCTGGCCATCATGATCTTGGTACTGCTAATCAGACCCCAGGGCATCCTGGGCCGTCGCGAGCGTGTGGGTTAAGGGAGAGCAGGACATGGACTTTGCAACGATCTTTACCAATGCGCTGACCCAGGCTGTCAGCCCGATCACGGCTTCCTACGCACTGGCCGCCCTCGGGCTGGCGGTGCATTTCGGATATACCGGGCTGCTGAACTTCGGCCAGGCAGGCTTCATGGCGGTCGGCGCCTATGGGTTTGCCATTTCAACGCTGACATTCGGTGCCTCGCTGCCCATGGCCATCTTGACGGCAATCGCCGCCTCGGTGCTCTTTGCGATCTTGCTGGGCGTCCCGACGCTGCGTTTGCGCGCCGATTACCTGGCGATCGTGACCATCGCGGCGGCCGAGATCATTAGGTATGTCGTGACAACCAATTCGCTCACCAAGATCACGGGTTCGGCCAACGGCCTGGCGACCTTTGAACGCGGCTTCTACGGCTTGAACCCGTTCCAGCCCGGAGACTACCAGGTCGGCCCGCTGGAGTTCAACGACAGGACCCTCTGGATAACCATTGTGGCTTGGGCCTTGGTGCTGCTGTGCGCGAGCATTGTCTGGGGTTTGATGCGCAGCCCCTGGGGCCGGGTCATCAAGGGCATCCGCGAGGATGAACACGCCGTGCGTTCACTAGGCAAGAACGTCTTTGTCTACAAGATGGAAGCGCTGATCATCGGCGGAATCTTCGGCTCGCTTGCCGGCATCATCTTCACGCTGCCCACCGGAGCCGTCCAACCGGCAAACTACGGAACCGAACTCACGTTCTTCCTGTGGACTGCGTTGTTGCTCGGCGGCATGGCCACGGTGTTCGGTCCCATTCTCGGCTCAATGATCTTCTGGGTTGTGCTCTCGCTGACCCAGGGCATCCTTCTGGGACTCATCGAATCGGGGACAATCACATTCCTGACCGCCATCCAGGCAGGCCAGATCCGCTACATACTTGTCGGAGTCGCCCTGATGCTGCTCATGATTTTCCGTCCCCAAGGAATTTTGGGCAATAAGAAAGAACTGGCATTCTCATGACCGATGCACAACAGTTCGCGGATTCACCTTCCACAGGCATATCCCCCGAACCAGAAAACCCCTACGTCCACGACGCCCGGCCGATTGCGCTTGGCCCGGCCGAGCCCGGCTGCGCAAAACGGGATCCGATTATCATCGCCGACGGGGTGCGGCGTACCTTTGGTGCGCTGCACGCCGTCGACGTGGACCACGTGGAGATCCCCAGGCACAAGATTACTGCCCTGATCGGACCCAACGGAGCCGGGAAGACCACGCTCTTCAACCTGCTCACGGGCTTCGACACGCCCAATGCCGGTTCATGGACCTTCGACGGGCACGGCCTCTCCGGGGTCCCTCCCCACCGAGTTGCCCGCATGGGAATGGTGCGCACCTTCCAACTGACCAAGGTCATGGGCAAGCTCACCGTCATCGAGAACATGCGCTTGGGCGGCAAGGACCAGCCCGGGGAATCCTTATGGAAAGCAATGTTCCCCTGGCTTTGGAAGGCTCGCGAAGCCGAACTGACCACCACGGCGGATGAACTGCTGAAGAAATTCAAGCTCCACGAAAAACGTGAAGACTATGCAGCGTCCCTTTCCGGTGGACAACGCAAGCTCCTGGAAATGGCCCGCGCTCTCATGGCCGCACCTCGTCTGGTGATGCTGGATGAACCGATGGCCGGCGTGAACCCCGCACTAACACAATCGCTTCTGGACCACATCAAGAACCTGAAAGCCACCGGAACCACCGTGCTTTTCGTAGAGCACGACATGCACATGGTCCGGCATATCGCCGACTGGGTCATAGTCATGGCCGAGGGCCGGGTGGTGGCCGAAGGCCCTCCGCAGGCGGTCATGCAGGACCCGGCCGTGATCGATGCCTACCTTGGCGCACACCACGACGTCGACCTCGGCACCGCAGAAGGGGCAGCGAAGCTCGAAGATGCCCTCAGCGAAGATGAGGAATCCGTGGTGGGTACGGAGGACGCCGGCGAATTGCTGACGCCCAACGAACCAATCGATCCAATCGATCCAACCGACCCAACCAGCTCAACCGACGAGACCCAGGGGAAGCCATGAATGAAACAGCCGGCCAGGCCGTCGTGACCGTCACCGATCTGGTGGCCGGATACATCCCCGGGGTCAACATCCTCAACGGCTGCAACATTGAGGCGCGCAAAGGCGAACTTATCGGCATTATCGGACCCAACGGCGCCGGCAAATCCACCCTGCTCAAGGCAATGTTCGGGCTGGTCAAGGTCCATTCGGGAACTGTGGTGGTGCATGGCGAAGACCTCACCGGGCTGAAGGCCAACAAATTGGTGGCCCGCGGCCTGGGCTTCGTGCCGCAAACCAACAACGTCTTCCAGACGCTGACCATCGAGGAAAACATGCAAATGGGGCTCTTCCAACGCCCCAAGGACTTTTCCGAACGCTTTGACTTCGTCGCGTCCCTGTTCCCGGAGCTCGGCAAGCGCAGAAGCCAGCGCGCGGGCTCCCTTTCGGGCGGCGAAAGACAGATGGTGGCCATGGGCCGGGCGCTGATGATGGACCCGGCGGTGTTGCTGCTCGACGAGCCCTCGGCCGGGCTTTCCCCGGTCAAGCAGGACGAGACGTTCCTGCGGGTCCATGAGATCAACCGCGCCGGGGTCTGCGTGATCATGGTCGAGCAAAACGCACGGCGATGCCTCCAGATCTGCGACCGTGCCTACGTCCTGGACCAGGGTCGCGACGCGCACACAGGCAGCGGCAGGGAATTGCTCAACGATCCCAAGGTCATCCAGCTCTACCTCGGCAATCTTGCCGAGACCGTGGAGCGGGAGGAAGCCGACCAGCGCAGGAACCCGGAAGCCGAAGCCTAGGCACAAACGCCCACGGGAGACCCGAACGCATGCAAAGAAGGGGTTGGGTTCATTGAACCCAACCCCTTCTTCCGGTCGGCACTAGCGGACGATGCCGGCGCTAGACTGCGCCGGCCTCTTCGCGCAGCGGCTGTGGAACGTTGTTGTCGTCGTACTTGTAGATGCCCATGATGCCCTCGGAGATATCGCCGTTCTTGTCGAAGCTGATCGGGCCCGAGATGCCGTCGTAGTCGATGTCCTTGCCCTCATCGAGCAGCTTTTTGCATGAGGCGAAATCGGTGCACTTTTCTCCGTCACGCGAAACCGCCTCGAGCTGCGCGGCAATCGATTTCCCGTCGGCAGCCTTGGCTGCGGTGGCGGCCAAGGCAATCACGGTGGCGGCGTCGTAGGACTCAGCGGCGTAGTTCCAGTCCTTGAGCTTGTCGTTGACCGTCGCCAGGCGCGCCTTGAAGTCGTCCTTGGCGAAGGAACCCGGCTGGGTACCCTGCGCGCCCTCCAAGGTGCCCTTGTCGAAGTCCTTTGAGTAATCAGTGAGGTTGCCGTCAACAAAGTACATCTTGCTTGCCGGGACGCCCTTTTGGACCAACAACGGAATGATGGAGCGTGCCTGGTCGAAGCTCAAGATGGCAATGGCATCGGGATTAGCCGCCACGATCTCGTCAACCTGGGACGAGAATTGCGAGTCGCCCTCATTGAACATTGATTCGGCCACGATCTCGCCACCCGCGCCTTCGACGGCGGACCGGATGTTCTTGGCCAGGCCGGTGCCGTAGGCGTCGTTGAGCACGATCATGCCGACACTCGAAGCACCATCTGCAACCATGACGTTGCCCAGGATGCGGCCCTGCATGACGTCGGAGGGCGCGGTCCGCCAGTACAGCCCCTTGTCGTCCCAGGTGCTGAAGTCCGGCGAGGTGTTGGCCGGCGACATCATCAGCGTGCTCTCGCCGGTGATCTGGTTGATCACGGTCTTGGTCACGCCGGAGGAGGCTGCGCCGATGATTGCTGAAACTCCTTGGCCCAACATTTCGGTGGTCGATTGGGTGGCAATGTTCGTCGTCGTGTCGCCCGAATCGCGGCTAATGGTGGTCACGTCTTTCCCGTTCACCCCGCCGGCCGCGTTGATCTCCTTGACTGCCAGATCCACGCCCGCCGTCATCGGCGGCCCGAAGAAGCTCAGTGCGCCGGTGTTGGGCAGCAGTGTGCCGAGCTTCAGCTGACCGTCCCCCGATGCCGCCGGTGCTCCGGACCCGCCGGGAGATTCACTGGTTGTGCTTCCGCCTCCACCTCCGCATGCGGTGGCGGTCAAGGCCACTGCGGCTCCAACCGCGAGTAGACGGCCTCCTCGAGTAAAACGCGATCGTGCACGTGCGACCATGTTGGCTCTCCTCAAAAGTATGCCCCCGAAGCAATCGCCCAGAAGGCAGCCGAGGCTCCCCGGCTAATAAGGAACGTAACGTAAATCACACAACAATATAAGGCGTAGTTGATCACAGCAACGTAACGGGCGATTGGTGGCCCCGGTCTCACTTGCATCTCTATGGAACCCGTCGGAGTGGGTCCCGTGGCTAACGACAGGAGCCGAACTACTTGGACGAAGCGAAACGCACCCATGGACGGAATGAATGGAAATATCCAAAGCCGTCCGAAAAATGCAAAATGCGGTTGCCGAAGTTCTCTTTCAAGAACTTCAACAACCGCATTTTGCTATCATGTACCCCCAGTGGGACTCGAACCCACAAGCCTTTCGGCAACTGATTTTAAGTCAGTCGTGTATGCCAATTCCACCATGGGGGCCTACCAGATCAAGCGTACGCGATCGGGAGCTTTGGTGTGAAACGTGGCCGCCGGCGAATCAATTGTTCGCACGGCGGCCACGGTTCGGCCCTTCCTGCTCCGAGCCCTGCCCTATCACTTGGGCCGTTGCCGGAAGAGCGGCGACCCCTTAGACGCGCGGCTTCGGGGTTGCTGCCTCCACGAAAGCGGCGCGCGGGTTTTCCAGGTTGTTCAGCTGCAGCGTGTCGCGCTGGAAGAGCAGCGAGGTGAACCAGCCGCCCACCACGCGGAACTTGCGCTCGAACGTCGGCATGGCCATGCCGTGGTAGCCGCGGTGCGCAAGCCAGGCCGGGAAGCCCTTGAGCTTGATGCCCATGACCTTGGCGACACCCTTGTGCGCACCGAAGCCGGCAACGGCGCCGAGGTTCTTGTGCTTGTAGTTCTTGACCTGGCCGACGCCGTAGCGGGCGGCGTACAGGTTCTTTGCAAGCAACTTGGCCTGGCGCACGGCGTGCTGTGCGTTGGGCACGCAGGTGCCGTCCGGCAGGCCTCCGGTCACATCGGGCACCGCCGAAACGTCGCCGGCTGCCCAGGCGCCCTCGATGGCAACGCCGTCTTCGCCGGTGATGCGCAGGTCGGTGCCGGTCATGACACGTCCGCGGGCTTCGATCGGGAAATCGGTGGAGCGGACCATCGGGTTGGCCATGACGCCTGCGGTCCAGATCAGGGTGTCGGTTTCGAAGGTCTCGGCCGGGGACTTGTCGGCCATGTTGATCAGCTGCATGACACCGCCCTCGGCGTTGGCCAGCGAGGTGTTGAGCATGACCTCGATGCCGCGGCTGCGCAGGTGGTCGACGACCCACACTGCCTGCTCTTCGGTGACCTCGGGCATGATGCGGCCCATGGCCTCGACGACGACAAAGCGCAGTTCGCCCTTTTCGATGCGGCCGTTGAGCTTGGCCGCGTGGCGGGCCATGTCCTCGATCTCGGCGATGGTTTCGATACCGGCAAAGCCGCCACCGATGACAACGAAGGTCAGCGCGCGCTTGCGCTCGGCGGCGTCGGTCATCAGCGAGGCGGATTCGATGCGCTCAAGGATCTTGTTGCGCAGGGCAACGGCTTCTTCGATCGTCTTCAGGCCGATGCCGGTGTCGGCCAGGCCCGGGATCGGGAAGGTGCGGGTGATGGCACCGGCGGCCATGACGACGTCGCGGTATTCGATCTCGAACGGCTCGCCAGCAACCGGCACGATGACGGCCTTGTTGTTCTTGTGGTCGATGGCCGAGACGCGGCCATTGATCAGTTCGGCGTGCTTGAGGTGTTGGCGGTGCGAAACCACGGCGTGGCGCGGTTCGATCTGGCCGCCGGCAACCTCGGGAAGGAAGGGCTGGTAGGTCATGTACGGAAGCGGGTCGACGACGGTGACGATGCCGCCGTGGTCCTTGACCTTCTTCTGCAGTTTCATCGCGACGTAGAGTCCGACATAGCCGCCGCCGACTACAAGAATGCGCGGGCGATCGGAAAGTTGTTCAGTGATAGGCATGTGCCCATAGTATCGCGAAAAAGACCGTTTGTGAAAATGTTCACTAATGCTCGGCGGGCGCCAAATCAGTGCCTGGGACCGGACTCCGGCAGGTCGTCGAAGATGTCCCGTTCCCCTCCGGGCTCTTCCAGTTTCAGCGAGGCGACGGAGCCGACGGTTGCCGCTTCCGCACGCCGCTTGGTCCGCGCGGAACGCACGTAGTGGGTGGAGCCGCCAACGATGGTGAAGAGCAACAGCGCGCCGAACCCGAGCACCAACACCGGCTGCAGGACCTTGCCCTCCTCCAGGGGGGCCTGCGGCTGGGGGGCCGCGATCGGGGCGATGTCTGAGGTTTCCGTGGACACCCCGGGGTCGAGGCTTGGCGAGGTGCTCGGCTTCGCGCTGCGGCGGTGCACCCTGATCCATTCGGTGATGGTGTTCATGGGGTTCTGCGCCACCATCGGCACATCGGCCGTCAGCGCCGAGTAGGCATCGAGGATGCCGTGCCCGTAGAGGTTGTCCACCCCCGGCTTTCCCGCGTCCCGCGCCGTGTACAGGATGCGGTTGATGACTTGGGGGGCCTTCATCTCCGGGTACTTCGCACGGATCATCGCCGCAACGCCGGAGACCAGCGGGGCTGCGCCCGAGGTGCCCGACCAGTCGGCGTAGCCGCCGTCGGGCAGTCCGCCGACCAGCGGCTCGGCCGGGGCCGCAACGCCGATGCTGATGCCCTCGGTGGAGGAATCCACGCTGGCCTTGCCCTCGCGGTCGATGCCCGCAACCGTCAGGACCCCGGGAATCGTCGCCGGCGCGCCGACCTGGTTCATGCCGCCGGCTCGGTTGCCAGCCGCCGCCACGACGACCACGTCGTGGTCCTCGGCGTACTTGAATGCCCTGTCCCAGCTCACCGGCCACTCGGGCCGGGTGGAGCCCAGGGACATGTTGATGACCCGGGCGCCGTTGTCGACGGCCCAGATGACGGCGGCCGGGACCTGGTCCTCGACGCTGGTGCCGGCGGGGTTTTCGGTTCCCATCCAGAGGGAGACCGAGAGCAGCTCGGCTTCCGGGGCCACGCCAACGACTCCGTCGGGTCCGGGCCCGGGGGCGGGGACCTCGATGGGCTCGGGCTTCTCCGGCGGCGTCTCCCCCGCCGCTTCGGCGCTCTGGACGGCCCGGTCGTAGGCGATCTGCTGCGCCTCGGCCTCGGCCCGCGCACCGTCGATCTCCACCGAGTTGTTTCCCCGTCCGGCCAACAGCGTCGCCACCAGAGTGCCGTGCTCGGGCAGGTTTCCCAGCGGCTTGGAGCCGTCGGCGGCGCCTGCGCCGGAGACGTCCTTGCCGCCGGCCACGACGTCGACAAGGTCCGGGTGCGAGGTGTCGATTCCCGTGTCGATGACGGCGACCTTCACGCCCTGGCCCTTGGAAACCTCCCAGGCCTTGGTGATGCCCGATGACTCAAGCCACCACTCGCTGTCACGTACGCCATCCGCGTTGGCGCTCGAGGCCCCAAACAGCGCCATGGCCGCGCAGAGGCCTAGGCTGAGAATCATGGCACCGGTGCGGTGCAGTCGTCGCTTCAAGGGCTCACCTACCAATTTCTGTTACGGGTACAGCTACATTCTTTATCCGCTGAGGCCCAAGGCAATTCCATCAAGAATATCGTGCTCGGACGCGGTGGCCGTCTCGATGGCCCCGTTCGTGGCCACGCGCACCCGCTCAAGGATGCATCCATAGACCAGTGCCCCCGCCGCAATGACATCGACCCGTCCCGGGTGCATGTAGCCAAGCGAGGCACGGGTTCCACGGTCTGCGGACAGCATGGACTCGACGCTTTCGAGCAGCTTTTCGATGCCGAGTTCGGTGCCGTGGATGGCTGCCGAATCATAGGCCCGCAGTCCCAGGGCCGAGGCGGTGAGCGTGGTGATGGTCCCCGCCACGCCGATGATCCGGTCCACCGCGGAGAAGTCGATGCTGCGGGACGCCTCGTCGAGCACCCCGTTGACCTCGGCCCTGGCCGCGGCGATCTGCGCGGCAGTGGGCTGTTCCTGGCCCCAGAAGCGTTCGGTGAGCCGCACGCACCCCATGTCCATGCTCAGTGCGGACTGCGGGCCGTCCGCTCCCCCGAGCACGAATTCGGTGGATCCCCCGCCGAGGTCCACCACCAGGACGTTGGTTCCCGGGGCCGGGGGCGCCACCGAGATGGCGCCGGTGAAGGACAGCGCGGCTTCCTCGTCCCCGGCCACGACCTCGGGTTCCACGCCGAGGCGCTCCTTCACCGCGTCGATGAATTCGCCGCGGTTCTTGGCATCGCGCGTGGCGGAGGTCGCGACAAAGCGGACCTTGGAGGCGCCGTGCTCCTTGATCATTGCCGCATACTCGTCGATCGCCAGGAAGGTGCGTTCCAGGGCCTCGGGCGCAAACACACCTGTGGCGTCAACGCCCTGGCCCAGGCGCACCACACGCATCTGGCGCAGCACATCGGCCAGCACCGGACCCGTGGGGCCCTGCTCGATGTCTGCGATGAGCAGTCGGATGGAATTGGTTCCGCAGTCGATTGCTGCAACGCGTGCCATGGAGGGGTGTTGCCTACTTCCCGGTTTCGGATTCGGTGGCAGCCGCGGCCTCGCGGGCCGCGCGGGCCGCTGCGCGCTCGGCCTGCTTGATGGCCGGGTCCACGGACTGGGTCTTCACGTGGCGCGAACGGTCCTGGCTGGGGGCCGGGCCCTCGGTGTCCCAGGCGCCGGTGCAGTAGCACTTGTCCTTTGTCCACCACTCGCCGATGCCTTCCAGCGCTCGGTCGCCGAGCGGGTTGATGCCGGGGCCGGCCGCCAGCGAGTGGCCGACCAACACGTGAAGGCACTTCACGCGGGTGGGCATGCCGCCGGCGGAGATGCCTGCGATTTCCGGAACCGGGCCGGTGCCGGAGCGTTCGCCGATGGCGTCGCGCACGGCCAGGTAGTGCTGGTGGGCCAGCTCGTAGGCCCGTGCCAGGTCCGCGTCTTCGCCGAGCTCGGCGTTCATCTCGATCATCAGGCCGGCCGCCTCGAGGCGGGACACTGCCGAGGTGATCACCGGGTGCGTGAGGTAGTAGGTGGTGGGGAACGGGATGCCCGAGGACAGCCGCGGCGCGGTGGTTGCCACCAGCGGGTTGCCGCACACGCAGCGGGCGCCGATTTCCACCACGTCGCGCACCGGGCGGTTCAGCTGGCGCGAGAGCGTGTCCAGGTCTTGCTCGCTGGGAACGCGTGCAGCGGCATCAAGTGCTTCGTGATTTGGGTTTTCGGCGTCCACGGTTGGGGACTTCTCCTCGTGTCGGGGGGGGGATCAATCCGTGGCGGCGCGCTGGACCGAGTCGAATAGCGCGTCGACCCACGGCAGATCCGTACGAATCTCGTTGGGGCTGTGGTTTTCTTCCACCGGCGGGGCATCTGTTGGTTTGCGGCCAACAACCATGTAGTTTCTCTCGCCGGGCATGACCAAGTTTATCCGGTCTCTTGCCTGCTGTTTGATATACAGCGGATCATCCCACCGGGCGATCTGGTCCTTGAGGCCCTCCTGCTCGACCTGCTTGGCCGCAATCACGGACTCCAGGGCCGTGATTTCATCGCGCTGACGAGCATAGGTGCCGATGCTGGGGACCAAAAGCATGGCGAAGACGGAGAGCGAAATGCTCAACGCCAGGATGCGTCCGGAGAAGCTGCGCGCCGGGATCGGCTTGACCGGGCCCTCGGGAGCCTTCTTGGGCTGTTTTTTTGCGGCCTTTTCGTCCTTGCGCACCGCACCGGAGAGCAGGTTGCGGTCTTCGATCCTCCGCTGGGAGTCGATCGATTTGCGTCGCTCGCTCTTGTTCGTCTTGTCCGCGGGAGGCTTCTCGCCCCTGGCGGCCCTGGCCGGCCTTGCCGCTGCGTGGTCGCCCTTGGGCTTGGCCTTGGTTTTCGGGGCCGGCGGGGCAACGGGTGCCGCGTCGTTGATGCGGCCCAGCGGGATCACCTTGGCGGTTGGAGGTTGCGGGGCAGCGCGCCGTTGCACCGGCGGCCTGTCGGGCTCACGCGTGGTTCGCGGGCGCACGGGCGCGGCCTTGGATGAAGGGGTTCCCGTCGCAGCCCGGCGGCCCGGGGTCCCGGCCGCCTGCGATGCCGGGCTTGGGGCAGCCCCCGGGTCGGGTGTCGCACGGCGAGGGTCCTCGGACGAGGATCCGGCCCGTGGCATGGGAGGACGTCGCGTGGCCATCTGACTCCTTGCCCTGTTGGCTTGGGGCCGTGCCTCACGACCCCAAGTGATGGTTCTTGGGTCCACGGATCCCTGGTTAAACGCAAGAAACCCGTGGGGGAACCAAAAAATTGTTCCCCCACGAGCCTACGTGCTTTTGGCGCTAGTTACGCACCGAAACGCGGGAATGCGCCGACGCCGGCGTAAACGGCCGCATCGCCGAGTTCTTCTTCGATGCGCAGCAGCTGGTTGTACTTGGCAACGCGCTCGGAGCGGGCCGGGGCACCGGTCTTGATCTGACCTGCGTTGGTGGCAACGCAGATGTCGGCGATCGTGGTGTCTTCGGTCTCGCCCGAGCGGTGCGAGGTGATGGTGGTGTAACCGGCACGCTGGGCCATCGAGATGGCGTCCAGGGTTTCGGTCAGCGAACCGATCTGGTTCACCTTGACCAGCAGCGAGTTGGCGGTGCGGGTTTCGATGCCGCGGGCCAGGCGCTCCGGGTTGGTGACGAACAGGTCGTCACCCACGAGCTGGACTTTGTCGCCGATGGCGTCGGTCAGGGTCTTCCAGCCTTCCCAGTCGTCCTCGTCCAGCGGGTCCTCGATGGAAACCATCGGGAAGTCTGCAACCAGCTGAGCGTAGTAATCGCTCATTTCCTGGGCGGTGACCGACTTGCCCTCGAACTGGTAGGTGCCGTTCTCGAAGAATTCCGAGGAAGCAACATCCAGGGCCAAGGCAATGTCCTCGCCCGGGGTGTAGCCGGCGCGGGTGATGGCCTCGATGATCAGCTCAAGGGCCGCACGGTTGGACGGCAGGTTCGGGGCGAAGCCGCCCTCGTCGCCCAGGCCGGTGGACAGGCCCTTTTCCTTCAGCACGGACTTGAGGTTGTGGTAGACCTCGACACCCCAGCGAAGGCCCTCGGAGAAGGTCGACGCGCCGAGCGGTGCGATCATGAATTCCTGGATGTCGACATCCGAGTCGGCGTGCGAACCGCCGTTGAGGATGTTCATCAGCGGAACCGGCAGCACGTGGGCGTTCGGGCCGCCCAGGTACTTGTACAGCGGCAGGTTCGAGGACTCTGCCGCGGCGTTTGCCACTGCCAGCGATACGCCAAGGATGGCGTTGGCGCCAAGCTTGGACTTGTTGGACGTGCCGTCCAGGTCCATCATGACGGTGTCGATGGCGCGCTGGTCGGCGGCATCCATGCCCTCGACGACCTCTGCGATGTCCTCGATGACTGCTGCAACGGCGCCCAGGACGCCCTTGCCCTGGTAGCGATTCGGGTCTTCGTCGCGGCGCTCGGCGGCTTCGAAGGCACCGGTGGAGGCGCCGGACGGAACCGCGGCGCGACCCATCGAACCATCGGAGAGGAGAACCTCAACCTCGACGGTGGGGTTTCCTCGTGAGTCGAGGATTTCGCGGGCGTGAATGGCATCGATCAAGGCCATGGGAAGGTGCTCCTTCAAGGTGTGGATGTTAGTCAAACGTGTACTGCATGACGCAGGCGCCGTTGCCTGTCTCTAGCCTAGCTTGGCTGAGGCCCAGTTCACGAAGTTGTGTCGCGCGTTCCGGGTTCCGTGCGGGCAACGCGTTGTTGCACCACGGTGCGCAGGGCTCGTTCGGCATCGAGCCCGCGCGCTTGGGCCAGTTCGCAGAGGGAAAGCAGGTGCTCCCCCAATTTCTGTTCATCATCCAGGTCCCCGTTTTCCAACGGGTTCCCGGGGTGGACAGAAGGCTGTGGTTGCTCCCCCGCGACGGTGTCCAACGCGGCATGGCGTTGGGTGCGGGAGGTGAATTTCTGGGCGTAGAGCAGGGCCGGGAGATTCGTGGGAAGGCCCGCGACCGCCGACTCGTTCTGCGGCTTCTCCGCGCGCTTGGCCCGGTCCCAGGATTCGATGATCTCCTCGATGGACTCCGGGAACGCGTCTTTCAGGCTGCCGTCGGCGTTGAAGATGTGGGTGTTGCGGCGGACCATCTTGGCGCTGAGCCCCGCAGCGATCGAGTCGAGGTCGAAAGATCCGCGTTCGGCGCCGATGGCCGCATGCAGGGCGACCTGGAGCAGGATGTCGCCGAGTTCCTCGGCCAGGGCTGCATCGTCGGCACCCGATTCTATGGCGTGGGTGAGCTCGTAGGATTCCTCGAGCAGGAAGTGCACCAGGGATTCGTGGGTGAGTTCCGCTGTCCAGGCGCAGTGGGCGCGCAGCAGCGACATGATTTCGACGAGCCGGTCGACCTGCTCACTCACGCGCGTTCCCTTCCGGGTTGCCGGGATCCTCTGGGGCATCGTTGCCCTGGTACAAGTATATGAGAGTGACAAGTGCGTTCCCGACGGAGCGCGGCTTTGGTGTTGCTCACAGTACAGGTGCTGTAAACACCGATGCCGGTGTGCTGCTCCATCCCGCAGGAAGGAGCAGCACACCGGCATCATCCGCACCGGGTGCGGAACCGAAGGGAGAGACGGGTGCTAGTCCTCGTCGTCTTCGTCGTATTCCTCGTCGTCTTCGTCGTCGTACTCTTCGTCATCGTCCTCGTCGGCCATGGCCTCGTAGGTTTCGTTGATGAATTCGACGAGGACCTCGCGCTCTTCGAGCGGCAGGAAGGAGGCCTCGGCCGCGTTGAGCGTGAGGTCCAGCAGGTCCTCGAGGTCGTAGTCGAAGGCCTCGACCAGCAGTTCGAACTCGTCCGAAAGCGTGGTTCCGCTCATCAGCCGGTTGTCCGGGGAGATGGTGACGTTGAAGCCCGTCTGCACCAGCAGGTCCACCGGGTGGGATTCGATGCCCTCGCCGAATTCGGCGGTAGCACCGGTCTGCAGGTTGGAGGACGGGCAGATTTCCAGAGCGATGCCGCGGTCGCGGACCCAGTTGGCCACGGGGCCCAGGGCCACCAGGCCGGTGTCCTCGCCGACCTCTTCGCCGTCGTCATCGACGCCGCCGAACTGGATCTCGATGTCCTCGGCGATGCGCACGCCGTGTCCCAGTCGCTGCGCACGGCCGGTGATCAACGCGTCCTTGATGGAATCCAGGCCCGCGGCTTCGCCGGCGTGCACGGTGGTCGGGAAGAAGTTCTCGGCCAGCAGGTCGAAGGCCTCCTTCATGCGCGAGGGCGGGAAACCGTCCTCTGCGCCGGCGATGTCGAAGCCGACGACGCCGCGCGAACGGTGGCGCAGGGCAAGCTCGGCGATTTCCACGCCGCGGTCAGCGTGGCGCATGGCGGTGATGATCTGGCCGACCTGGATCGGGGTCCCGGCTTCGGTCAGTTCCTCGCTGGCGTCCTGAAGCCCGCGCTGGACCGCCTCGACGACATCGTCAAGGCTGAGGCCCTCGCGCTGGTGCTGCTCAGGCGCCCAGCGCACCTCGCCGTAGACCACGCCGTCCTCGACGAGGTCCTCGACGAATTCGCGGGCCACGCGGGTGAGCGCGGCCTTGGTCTGCATCACGGCGATGGTGTGGTCGAACGTTTCGAGGTAGCGCTCAAGCGAACCGGAGTCCGCGGAGGCGCGGAACCAGGCGCCAAGTTCCTCGGCATTGGTGGAAGGAAGTTCGTGTCCCACCTCCGCGGCCAACTCGATGATGGTCTGCGGGCGCAATCCCCCATCGAGGTGGTCGTGGAGCGAAACCTTGGGCAGTGCCCGGAAGTCGAAGGATGGGTCGTATGCAATGTGGATCATCTCGTCAGTCACCTGCCCAGCCTATCGGGGCTGCCCGGGTTCCGACAGTGGGCCGTGCTGAAGTCGGGGCAATTGTTCACCGCCCCGTCGCCACGGGTTCAGGCGGGGGTCTCCCCTGGCCCGGAATCCCCCGGGACGCGCAGCGGGGCTTGGTCCTGCGTTGGTGCATCCACGGCGGCAAGGGTCTCGTCGGGGAAATCGTGTTCGTTGCCCAACCGTCCCAGGCGCTTGAGCACCGCGTGGATCACCTTGTCGATGAGATAGCCCAGGACGATGGCCAGTGCCACCGACAGCACGATGCCCAGGATCTTGTTGTCGTGGAACCAGCCGCCCGCAACGACCCCGATCGCCACGGAGTAGCTTGCCCACGTCAGGCAACCCATGACATCAAGCAGTGTGAAGCGCTTGAGGGAATAGCCGGTGGCCCCGGCACTCAGGTTCACCACCACGCGCCCGATCGGGATGTAGCGGGCCGTGAAGATCAGCATGGCACCGCGCACCGAGAGTTCCTTGCGGGCAAAGGCGAAGAGCTTGGTGGTCCGCTTGCGGCGCATCCACGCGAAGCGGTCGGTGCCGATGCGGCGCCCGATCCGGTAGGCGATCTGGTCCCCGCTGATGGCTCCGGCGGCCCCAACCAGGATCAGCAGGAACACGTTGGGTTCGCCGGTGCTTGCAGCGACGGCACCGAGGGCGACCAGCAAGGTCTCGCTGGGCAGGATTGGCAGGAATCCGTCAATGAGGCAGAAGACGTAGACGGTCGGCAGGATCCACCAGGCGTTTGCCGCGTGGACTATGGCCTCGTTGATGAGATCCACTTTTCTACCGACTTTCCTTGGAAATTACCGAGCTGGCTCCTGGTGGAGGCGCGGCGGGGAGAAACCTCCTGCAACCATTCAATACCAATTTTCGCTGATCGGTGACTCCACGTGAATCCAACCAAGGGATGAATCGGGGCAGGACCCGGGGATGAGTCAGGGACAACCCCCGGGTCCCGCCCGCCGCGGGCATCAGGAAGCGGCGATCCGCTCCAGGATCAGTTCCATGTTCGGGCGGCTTCCGGCGGGGGCAATGACCGCCGCGCCCTCCAACAGCGGGCGGGCCCGCTCGAAGCGCTCGGGGGTGTCGGTGAGCATGGTCGCCAGCGGCTGGCCTCGGCGCACCACGTCCCCCGGCTTGGCGTGCAGCCGCACGCCGGCGCCGGCCTGCACCGGGTCCTCCCGGCGGGCGCGCCCGGCACCCAGGCGCCAGGCCGCGACGCCGACGTCCATCGCGTCGAGGGAGGCGAGCACGCCGTCGGCCTGCGCGTAGACGACCTCCGATTCCTTGGCCACCGGCAGCGGGGCGTCGTTGTCCCCGCCCTGCGCCGCGATCATGGCGCGCCACTTGTCCATGGCACGGCCGTCCTTCAGTGCGGCGGCCACGTCGGCGTCGCGGATTCCGGCGCCCGCCAGCATCTCGGTGGCCAGTGCGAGCGTCAGTTCCACGACGTCGGCCGGTCCGCCGCCGGCGAGCACCTCGATCGATTCCTCGACCTCGATGGCGTTGCCTGCGGTCAGACCCAGCGGGGTGTCCATGTTGGTCAGCAGCGCCACGGTGTGGACCCCGGCGTCGGTGCCCAGGTTCACCATGGTGCGGGCCAGTTCGCGGGCGTCTTCCAATGACTTCATGAACGCGCCGGAGCCGACCTTCACGTCCAGCACCAGGGCCCCGGTGCCCTCGGCGATCTTCTTGCTCATGATGGAGGATGCGATCAGCGGGATGGCCTCCACGGTTCCGGTGACATCGCGCAGCGCGTAGAGCTTCTTGTCCGCCGGGGCCAGTCCGGCCCCGGCGGCGCAGATGACCGCGCCGACTTCGGAGAGCTGGCGCATCATGGCCTCGTTGGTCAGCTCGGCCCGCCAGCCGGCGATGGATTCGAGCTTGTCCAGCGTGCCGCCGGTGTGCCCGAGCCCGCGGCCCGAGAGCTGCGGGACGGCCACACCGAAGACGGCGACCAGCGGGGCCAGCGGCAGGGTGATCTTGTCCCCCACCCCGCCGGTCGAGTGCTTGTCGGTCGTCCGCTTCACGGTGCCGTCCGCGTTGCGCAGCGAGGAGAAGTCCATGCGCTCCCCCGAATTGATCATGGCGGTGGTCCAGCGGGAGATCTCCGCCCGGTCCATGCCGTTGAGCAGGATCGCCATGTTCAGCGCGGCCATCTGCTCCTCGGCAATGGCGCCGCGGGTGTAGGCGTCGATGGTCCAGTCGATCTGCTCGGCACTGAGCGTGCCGCGGTCGCGCTTGATGCGGATGATGTCGACCGCGTCAAAGTTTTCAGTGCTCATCGTTCACTCCTGGGGGTCCGGCCGGTGGGCCATCGGGGCTAGAGATCGGTGCTAGAGGTTGTGCGGCCCGAACGCGTCGGGCAGCACCTGGTCCATGGTCTGGATTCCGCGCGGGGTCATCAATTCCAGGTTTTCCCCGCGGTGCTCGGAGAGCAATTGCCGGCAGCGGCCGCACGGCATCAGCGGCCCGCCGGACGCGTCGACGCAGTAGAAGGCCCGCAACTTGCCGCCGCCGGTGGCAAAGAGCTCGCCGACCATCGAGCATTCGGCGCACAGGGTGACCCCGTAGGCGGCGTTCTCCACGTTGCAGCCGGAGACGATCCGGCCGCCCTCTGTCAGTGCCGCGGCACCGACCTTGAACTTCGAGTACGGCGCGTAGGCCCGTTCCATGGCCGCGACCGCGGCCACCCGGAGTCTTTCCCAGGTGGCCGGGTCGATGGTTTCCGGTTCCATGGGCCCGTTATTCCTTCACGTACGGTTCGCCGACGGCGGCGGGCGCCTTGGACTTTCCGACCAGGCCTGCCACCGCGAAGATCGTCACCGCGTACGGCAGCATCTGCATGAACTGGCTCGGGACCGGGGTGCCGAGGATCGTCAGCACGTAGGAGAGGTTCAGCGTGAAACCGAAGAGCAGCGCCGCGAAGAACGCCCCGATCGGGTTCCAGCGGCCGAAGATCAGCGCGGCCAGGGCGATGAAGCCCTGCCCCGCCGTCATTTCCTTGTTGAAGCTCGAGGAGGTCACCAGCGTGAAGAACGCGCCGCCGATGCCGGCAACCACGCCGGCGAGCACCACGTTCCAGAAGCGCAGCGAGTTGACCTTGATGCCCACGGTGTCCGCGGCCTTCGGGTGTTCGCCGACGGCACGCACGCGCAGGCCCCAGCGGGTCTTGAACAGCGCGTACCAGACAACAAACACGGCAAGGTACATGGCATAGCCCAGGATCGTCTGGTTGAAGAAGATCGGGCCGAAGATCGGGATGTCCGCCAGGAACGGGATGTGGATCACCGAGAACGCGGGGGGCGAGTTGTACTTCTCCGGGTCCTCAACCATCACGGTGGAGAAGAAGAAGCTGGTCAGGCCGGCCACCAGAACGTTGAGCACCACGCCGACGATAACCTGGTTGACCAGGTACTTGATGGCGAAGACCGCCAGCACCATGGACACCAGCACCGAGCCGACGACCGCCGCGAGCACGCCGGCAAACAGCGACCCGGTCATGGAACCGACGAGGGCGGCGCAGAAGGCGCCGGCCAGCAGCTGGCCCTCGATGGCGATGTTCACGACGCCCGCCCGCTCGCACAGCACGCCGGAGAGCGAGCCGAAGATCAGCGGGGTGGCCAGCGTGAAGGAACCGGCGATCAGGCCGGAGAGGTACACGTTGGGGGTGTCGGCGCTGCCGATCGCCCAGACCAGGAAGGAGATGACAAAGGCGGCCGCGAAGACCGGCATCATCCAGCGGGCCGGCTTGCGTCCGGCGCGCGCCAGAACAAAAGCGTAGGCGGCGATGCCGAGCATCACCACGGTGCCGGCCCATCCCACGAACGTGGTGCCGAGCACCAGGTCGGGCACGGAGATCCTCTGCGAACCGTCGGTGATGCGGAAGCGCGCGTCGGCGTGCGGGCTGCCGAGGGCAAACCCGACCAGGGCCACCAGCCCGAGCACCAGGTAGGTGATCGGGGCGGCCCAGGAACGGATCACCGCGGTGTTCGCCGGGGCGGCCTCGGGTGTCCTGGCGATGGTTGCGTGGCTCATGCTGCACCTCCGGTGGCTGCCGGGGCGGCTGCCTTCTTGTTCTTGGGTTTGGACGTGCCGATCCGGAAGATCGAACGCACCAGCGGCGGTGCTGCGATGAACAGCACGATGAAGGACTGGACCACCAGCACGATGTCGATCGGGATGCCGGTGTTGGCCTGCATGCCCACGCCGCCCGCGCGCAGGGCGCCGAAGAGCAGTCCGGCGAAGAGCGTGCCGATCGGGTTGGAGCGACCCAGCAGGGCCACGGTGATCGCGTCGAAGCCGAAGCTTGCCGCGATGCCGCCGGAGAGCGAACGCTCGGTGCCCAGGATCTGAGCAGTGCCGGCCAGGCCCGCAAGGCCACCGGCGATCAGCATGGCCAGCAGGTAGGCGCGGCCCACGTTGATGCCGGCGGTCTTTGCCGCGACCGGGTTGGCGCCCACTGCGCGCATCTCAAAGCCGGTGGTGGAGCGGTTCAGCAGCCACCAAGTGAAGGCCACCGCGGCCAGCGCCACCAGGAAGCCGTAGTGCAGGCGGAAGGCCGGACCGAAAATCAGCGGGTAGGCGGCGAATTCGGCCACGGGATCGCTGAGCGGGTTGTTTGACCCCTCGCGCTGGAAGGTCGGGGTGGAAAGCAGGTAGAGCAACAGGTACACGGCGATGTAGTTGAGCATGATCGTCACGATGACCTCGTGCGCGCCGCGGCGTGCCTTGAGGAACCCGGCAATGCCGCCCCAGAGCGCACCGCCGACGATGCCGGCCACCACCGCGACCACCAGGTGGATGCCCACCGGCAGGTCAAGGTTGAAGCCGACCCAGCCGGCAAAGGTCGCACCGAGAATGATCTGCCCCTGGGCGCCGATGTTGAACAGGCCAACACGGAACGCCAGGGCCACGCCGAGGCCGGCAAGGACCAGCGGGGTGGCGATGGTGAGGGTTTCGGTCAGCGGGTAGATCGCGTCGGAAATGCTCTCGGCCGAGGTGTTGATGATGCTGGACTGGAACAGCGCGATGTAGGCCTCGGAGACCGAGATCCACACGGCGTTGAGCATGTCGCTCGGACGGCTGAAGAAGTAGCTGGCCGTGGAGGTGACTCGCTCGTCGGTGAAGGCAATCAGGATCGCGCCGACCAGCAGCGAGAGCAGGATGGCCAGCACCGAGACCATGCCGTTGCTGTTGATGATGCGCTTGAGCAGCGGTTCCCCGGGTTCCGGGTGGCGGTGCAACTCGGGCACCAGGGGCGGTGTCACCAGGATGTCGGTGTGTTCTGCCGGAGGCAGGTCTGGAGTGGTACTCATGCTCGTTCCTTGCCTTCGGTGCCGCTCTGCGATTCGGCTTCTTCATTGCTTGCCCCGGCCATCATCAGGCCGAGGATGTCCCGGGGCGTGTCCCCGGGGACGATTCCCACCAGTTTGCCCTTGTAGAGCACGGCGATCCGGTCTGCGAGTTCGACGACCTCGTCAAGTTCGGTGGAAACGATCAGCACCGGGGTGCCCGAATCCCGTTCGGCGACGATGCGCCGGTGCAGGAATTCGATGGATCCCACGTCCACGCCGCGGGTCGGCTGGGAGGCGATGAACAGCTTCAGCGGGCGGGAAAGTTCCCGGGCCATGACGACCTTTTGCTGGTTGCCGCCCGAAAGCGTCCCGGCCTCGGCGTCGGGGCCCTGCGTGCGCACGTCGAACTCGGTGATTTTCTTCAGCGCGTTCTTCAACATCACCGCGGGCTTCATGTTCATGCCGCGGGCGTAGGGTGCCTTGTCGTACTGGTTCAGGACCAGGTTCTCGGCAACGGTGAAGGTGCCGATGACGCCGTCGGTGCTGCGGTCCTCGGGAACGAAGCCGACGCCGGAGTTGATGATCTGCTTGACGGTGCGCCCGATGAGTTCCTTGCCACCAAGCTTGATGGACCCGCTCACGTGGTCCATCAGGCCCATGATCGACTCGGTCAGCTCGGTCTGCCCGTTGCCCTGGACGCCTGCCACGGCAAGGATTTCACCCTCGGAAATACCGAAGCTCACCGAGTCCAGCAGCAGCTGGCCGGAGGACGCGAGCACCGAAAGGTCGGTGATCTTGAAGGTTTCCTCGCCAAGCTTCGGCTTGTCCTTGTTCAGGCTCAGCGAGACCGAACGACCGACCATGAGGGCGGCGAGTTCGGAGGCCGAGGCGGCCGGATCGGCCTTGCCGACGACCTTGCCGCGGCGGATCACCGTGATGGTGTCGGAGATGGCCTTGACCTCGCGCAGCTTGTGCGAGATGAAGACGACCGCGGTGCCGGAGTCGCGCAGCTGCCTCATGATGTTCAGCAGTTCGTCGGTTTCCTGCGGGGTCAGCACGGCGGTCGGCTCGTCAAGGATCAACACCTTGGCGTTGCGGACCAGGGCCTTGATGATTTCCACGCGCTGCTGTACGCCAACTGGGAGGTCTTCGATGATCGCATCGGGATCAACGCCGAACCCGTAGCGATCGGAGATCTCGCGGATGCGGGCTCGGGTCTTCTCGAGGTCCAGGATCCCTGCCGCGCCGGCGTCCTCGTTGCCCAGGGCGACGTTCTCGGCGACCGTGAAGACGGGGACGAGCATGAAGTGCTGGTGCACCATTCCGATCCCGGCGGCCATGGCATCGCCGGGGCCGTTGAACTTCACTGGCTTGTCGTCAATGAGGATTTGGCCCTCGGTGGCCTCGTAGAGGCCAAAAAGAACGTTCATGAGGGTCGATTTACCGGCCCCGTTTTCACCGAGCAGGGAATGGACCTGGCCGGACTCGACGATGACGTCGATGTGGTCGTTGGCAGTGAAGTTGCCGAATCTTTTGGTGATGCCCCGAAGCTCGAGTTTCACGTCTGCTACCCGTTTTTCTTCTCATCCGACCCAATAAGGGCCGGGGGGGTGTCGTGTTGAAGTGGGTCCCGCGGACTCTACCCTAGTCAAAAGGGGCCTGAGGCGGAATGCCGTAGAAGGGCACAACCAAACGCGCCGTCCTGACTTCTCCCACGGGCGGGAAAAGGGCCGGAACGACGCGTTTGGCTGGCTACCTTATTGCTGTGTTAGTTGCTCTTCGGGCTGGAAGGCGATTCGACCTTCACGGCGCCCGAAACGATGTCGGCCTTCAGCTGGTCCAGCTCGCCCTTGAGCTCTGCGGAGACCTTGGAGTCGAAATCGTGGAACGGTGCGAGGGAGACTCCGCCGTTTTCCAAGGTGCCGACGTACGGGGTGGAGTCGAACTTGCCCTCAACGTCCGAGGTGACAACGTCCTCAACGGACTTGCCCATTTCCTTGATGACCGAGGACAGGATGAACTCGTTGCCCGAGGCCAGGGACTCGAAGCCGTCGGCGTCAACCCAGATGACCTTGACGTCCTTGCCGCCGGCGTTGAGTTCCTTGACGGCATCCATGGTTCCCAGGCCAACCGGGCCCGCAACCGGCATGATCACGTCGGCGCCTTCGTTGGCGAAGGTCAGCGTGGTGTTCTTGCCGGCGCCCTGGTTCTCGAAGTCACCGGTGAAGGTGCCGTTCTGCTCGGCGACGTCCCAGCCCAGAACCTCTACGTTCTTGGACTTCTTCTCGTTGTAGTAGGCAACGCCATCGGCGTAGCCGTCCATGAAGATGGAGACGGTCGGGATGTTCATGCCGCCGTAGGTGGCAACCTTGCCGGTCTCGGACATGCCTGCGGCGAGGTAGCCGGCGAGGAAAGCGGCCTGGGCCGTGTCGTAGATGATCGGCTTGACGTTCTTGGCGTCAATGGCATTGTCGTCAACGATCGCGAAGTGCTTCTCCGGGTTGGCGGCAGCGACCTTCTTGGTCTCGTCCGAGAGCAGGAAGCCGACCGTGATGGTGAGGTCGCAGCCGCCCTTGACCATGGAGTTCAGGTTGGGGGCGAAGTCGGTTGCAGCCTTCGACTCGGCCTTCTTCACCTCGATGCCCAGGTCCTTCTGTGCCTGGAGCAGGCCCTCGTAGGAGGACTGGTTGAAGGAACGGTCGTCGAATCCGCCGGAGTCGGAGACGATGCAGCCGGTGAAGTCCGCGGCACCTGCCGCGGTCGAGCCGCCGGCGCTCGGTGCTGCCGAACCTGACGGGGACGCTTCCGGCGCCGCGCCGCAGGCAGTCAAAACGAGTGCAGAAATGCCGAGGATGGCCGCGGCCATTCCGGACTTGCGCTTGATGTTGCGCATGTAGGTTCCCTCCATTGGGTTACGAGCTACGTGTCACGATCCAGGGAAGCAAAAATTCTTGTTTTCCGCACCAGATCGTGTCTGTTGCATTGCCGCTAGGCACCGGGTGGTGAATCGGATCCGTCCCGCAACCCGGAAGCGGGGTTTCGGAAACGACGATTTCACATCCACCTAGCCTAACGCCCAATGTGCCCCGTTCGAGGCCCCAAATGTTACAAGCGCATAACACTCTAAGCGCTTGACGTTGCTCCTTCGACCGCCCCGTTCAGCTGGGCGATGGCCCTCACCGCGGCTGCAGCCATGACCGTCACGCCGACCTCAATTGCGGATTCATCAGGGATGTAGTCACCCCGGTGGAGGTCGTAGGTTTCCCCTCCGGGTGTGCGTGTGCCCAGCCGCATCATGGATCCTGGGACCTTGTTTGTCATCCACGCAAAATCTTCCCCGCCCATCGACTGCGGCGTCAGCACGATGGCGGCGGACCCGATCTCGGCGCGGGCCGAATCCTCGATGAGATCCGTCTCTTCCTCGGCGTTGATCACCGGAGGCACGCCACGGGTGTGCTCCAGCTTCAACTCGACGCCGTACGGGGTCGCCACCTGGCGGACGACCTCGTCCAGCAGGTCGCCGGCCCCCTTCCACGCCTCGCCGTCAAGGCAGCGCATGGTTCCGGCAAGGTAGCCGGTCGCGGGGATGGCGTTGGGGGCGCTTCCGGCATGGATCTGTCCCCAGACCACCGAAACGGCGGAACGGACGTCGATGCGTCGGCTCAGCACGGCCGGGACGTTGATGGCGATCTGGCTCATTGCAAAGACCAGGTCCTCGGTCAGGTGCGGGCGCGAGGTGTGTCCACCGCGGCCGGTGAGCTCGATCTTGATGGTGTCGCTCGCGCTGGTGATCGCGCCGATGCGCGTGCCGATCTTGCCCGCGTCGATGCGCGGTTCGCAGTGCAGCGCCAGGATGCGCGGCACGTCGTCGAGCACGCCCGCCTCGATGACGGTGAGTGCGCCGCCGGGCATTTTTTCCTCGGCGGGCTGGAAGATCACGCGGATGCGTCCGCTGAGCTTGCCCTCGGTGTCAATGGCCTTGAGCACCTTGGCGACGCCCAGCATCACCGTGGTGTGGATGTCGTGGCCGCAGGAGTGCGCCACGCCGTCGATGACCGAGGCGTATTCGAGCCCCGTCTCCTCGAGGATCGGCAGGGCGTCGATGTCGGCGCGCAGGGCCAGCGCGATCGGGCCGGTTCCGATGTCGACGAAGGCACCGGTTTCCTCCAACGCGACGGGGTCCAGGCCTGCGGCCCGCAACTGGGCGAGGATGCGCTCGGTGGTCTTGTATTCCACGAACGAAAGTTCGGGGTTGGCGTGAAGTTCGCGGCGGAAGTCCACCAGCTCGCCAAGAAGCGGGGTCACCCAGGGTTTCACCGAGGGGATCTGCTGGTTTTGATCGATACTCATACGCACAAGAACGACAATACTGGGTGGGGTCTGCGGCGGCGTGCTTTTGAGTGCAAATGTTGCATTGTTGCGTGTTGATCTGTTGCGTTGCCGTGCTTGGGGCAAGAAGGTTCAGCCCCGGAAAACGGATTGGACCCCGGCATGGCCGGGATCCAAGTTCCATTGCGTTTGCGCCCGGTGTTTGCCCGGTGTTTAAAGGACGTCCATGACGCCGTTCTTCTTCAGGGTGTCAACGGTGTTCTTGACGGACTGCGCATGCTCCTTGGTTGTCACCAACAGCGCGTCGGGGGTGTCCACGACAACCACGTCATGGATGCCGATAAGCGCGATCACGCGCTTGGAATCGGTGACCACCACGCCCGTGGCGTTGTCCGAGTAGACGCGCTTGACGTCCCCGATGACCGTCACGCCGGTTTCTTCGCTTGCCGGGTTCAGGCGGCCGATGGCCGCGAAGTCCCCCACGTCGTCCCAGTTGAAGACACCGGGGATCACCGCGACGTCGCCGGCCGCGGCGGCGGGCTCGGCCACCGCGTAGTCGATGGCGGTCTTGGGCAGCGTGGGCCAGATGCGGTCCATCGTCTCGTCGCGGGCAGGGGTTTCCCAGGCTGCGGCGATTTCCATCAGGCCCGCGTACAGTTCCGGTTCGCTACGCTCGAGGTGTTCAAGCATCAATGCCACCGGCGCCACGAACATGCCCGCGTTCCAGAGGTATCCCCCGTCGGCAAGGTAGCGGCGAGCGGTGTCCTCGTCAGGCTTTTCCACAAACTCGACAACGTCGCGGGCGGTGGGCGCACCGGAAATCTCCAGGCGGTCGCCGGCACGGATATAGCCGAAGGCCGTCGAGGGAAGCGTCGGACGGATGCCGATGGTGACGATCTTGCCCGTGGCGGCCGTGTGGATGGCCTCGCGCACCGCGTCCTGGAAGACCTCGACCGGGCCGATGACCTGGTCCGCGGCAAAGGAACCCATGATGGTTTCAGGGTTCCGCCGGTACAGGATCGCCGCAGCCAGGCCGATAGCGGCGGCCGAGTCCTTGGGCTCCGGTTCAAGGACAAGGTCGAGATCACTCACCTCGGGGAGCTGGGCGAGCACCGCGGTGCGGTGGGCGCGGCCGGTGACGACCATGATGTTCCCGCCGGCAAGCGGGATCAGGCGTTCATAGGTGGCACGAATCAGCGTGGATCCGGACCCGGTGAGGTCGTGGAGAAATTTGGGGGCTGCGGCACGCGAGAGCGGCCACAGTCGGGTTCCGACTCCACCTGCCGGAATCACACCGTGGAATCGAGCCAAGAGTTCAGCGTTCATCCGACTAACGGTAGTTGATTAAGGCTGGGAATGCGCTGATAGGCCCGCCGGGAATACGGCACTAAAATCTATTCTAATTCGCGCAATTTCTTGGGTTTTTGTCAATGTATCACCGTGATCGGTGAGCCTACTCACACAACACTGGGAAACAATGGGCACCCCAGCCCTAGTTGGTCTAAGATCGGGCAAGGAACGCTCGCACTCCGGCGTCAATTTATTGTGTGGAAGATACACATGCGCCCTTGTGAGTCATGGAGGTTAATTCAGTGTCGAAGACTTCGTCAGGCACCCTCTACCGCGGCCGCGAAGGCATGTGGTCTTGGGTGGGGCATCGCATTACGGGTGTCGTTATTTTCTTATTCCTGTTGGTACACGTGCTCGACACGTCGCTGGTCCGGGTTTCCCCGGGCGCATACGACGCCGTCATGGCGACCTACAAGAACCCGCTGATGGCACTTGGCGAAACCGCTCTGGTCGCCGCCATCGTCTTCCACGCGTTCAACGGCTTGCGCCTGATCCTGGTGGACTTCTGGAAGCAGGGAACCAAGTACCAGCGCCAGATGCTCTGGGGCGTTTTGGCCCTCTGGGTCATCACCATGCTGGCATTCTCCATTCGCCACCTGTCACTCGCCTTTGGAGGTCACTAACCCATGTCGGCTCAAATCGCTGCACCCCGCAGCCAACGCCTTGACCCGAAGTACTCCCGCGCCAACAAGTCGCGCGGCAGCTTCGAAATGGTTGCCTGGCTCTTCATGCGCCTTTCCGGCGTGGCCCTCGTCGTTCTGATCTTCGGCCACCTCTTTACCAACCTGATGGTCGGCGACGGCATCAACGCCATCGACTTCGGCTTCGTCGCCGGCAAGTGGGCCGACCCGGTATGGCAGTTCTGGGATCTTGCCATGCTCTGGCTCGCCATGCTGCACGGCACCAACGGCGTGCGCACCATCATCAACGACTACGCCGAGAAGCCGGCCACCCGCGTGTGGCTCAAAGGCATTCTCTACGTTGCCACCATCATCATCGTCATCCTTGGCACCCTGGTGATCTTCACCTTCGATCCTTGCATCGCTGGTAGCGACCTTCCAGTTTGCAAGTAATCTTCGGCACTCGTTCGCCGAAGTAAAGAATTCAAGAAAAGAGAGCATCAGGTATGCAGGTACATAAGTACGACGTCGTGATCGTCGGAGCTGGCGGCGCAGGCATGCGCGCGGCCATCGAATCCGGCCAGCGCGCACGTACGGCCGTTCTCACCAAGCTTTACCCAACTCGTTCGCACACAGGTGCGGCACAGGGTGGCATGTGTGCAGCACTGGCCAACGTAGAAGAAGACAACTGGGAATGGCACACCTTTGACACCATCAAGGGTGGCGACTACCTGGTGGACCAGGACGCTGCGGAGATCATGGCGAAGGAAGCCATTGACGCAGTGCTCGACCTGGAAAAGATGGGCCTGCCCTTCAACCGCACCCCAGAGGGCAAGATCGACCAGCGTCGCTTCGGTGGCCACACCCGCGACCACGGCAAGGCCGCCGTTCGCCGCGCCTGCTATGCAGCAGACCGCACCGGTCACATGATCCTGCAGACCCTCTACCAAAACTGCGTCAAGCACAACGTTGAGTTCTACAACGAGTACTACGTGCTGGACCTGCTGCTGGTTGAAGAAGATGCGTTCCGCGAAGACGGAACCGCCTACAAGCAGAAGCGCGTTGCCGGCGTCGTGTCCTACGACCTGGCCACCGGCGAACTTCACGTTTTCCAGGCCAAGTCCGTGATCTTCGCCTCCGGTGGAGCCGGCAAGGTCTTCAAGACCACCTCCAACGCCCACACCCTCACCGGTGACGGCATGGGTATTGCCTTCCGCAATGGCATCCCGCTGGAAGACATGGAGTTCTTCCAGTTCCACCCGACCGGCCTGGCCGGCCTGGGCATCCTGCTCACCGAGGGCGCACGTGGCGAAGGCGCCATCCTGCGCAACTCGGAGGGCGAACGCTTCATGGAGCGCTACGCACCGACCATCAAGGACTTGGCACCGCGTGACATCGTCGCCCGGGCCATGGCCAACGAGGTTCGCGAAGGCCGCGGTTGCGGTCCAAACAAGGACTACGTCCTCCTGGACCTCACCCACCTGGAGCCGGCGCACATCGAAGCCAAGCTTCCGGACATCACCGAGTTCGCCCGCACCTACCTGGGTGTCGAGCCGTTCACCGATCCGGTTCCGGTTTACCCGACGGCCCACTACGCCATGGGTGGCATCCCGACGAACATCGACACCGAGGTTCTCCAGGACAACGACACCGTCATCCCGGGTCTCTTCGCCGCCGGCGAAGTTGCCTGTGTTTCGGTTCACGGTTCCAACCGCCTGGGCACCAACTCGCTGCTGGACATCAACGTCTTCGGCAAGCGCGCAGGCGTCTCGGCCGCCAAGTACGCACTGGGCGCCGAATTCGTGGACCTTCCGGAAGACCCGGAAAAGTTCACCACCACGCAGATCGAATCCATGCTCTCCTCCACCGGAACCGAGCGCGTGGCCCCGATCCGCAAGCAGCTGCAGGACATCATGGACGCCAACGTCCAGGTGTTCCGTGACAAGAAGTCGCTCACCGAGGCGCTTGTGGTCATCGAAGAGCTGCGCGAACGCTACAAGAGCGTTTCGGTCCAGGACAAGGGCAAGCGCTTCAACCTCGACCTGCTCGAGGCCATTGAGCTTGGCTTCCTGCTGGACATGGCAGAGGTCATGACCGCTGCGGCCCTGTACCGCAAGGAATCCCGCGGCGGACACTACCGCGAGGACTACCCGGATCGCGACGACGAGAACTTCATGAAGCACTCCATGTGCTACAAGGATGAGGCTGCCGCCACCGAGGGCATTGAAGGTATCCGCATGGAAACCAAGCCCGTTGTCTTTACCCGTTACCAGCCGATGGAGCGTAAGTACTAATGAGCACGGAACTTCCGGAACCAGCATCGAAGATTGAGCTGAAGCCCGGTGTTGGCGGCGGCGGAGAAATTCCGCAGTTCAACATCACCTTGCGCGTTCGCCGGTACCTGCCGGAGACCACCGCAGACGCCTACTGGGAAGACTTCGAGCTGACCATGTACGGCACCGACCGCGTGCTGGATGCCCTGCACAAGGTCAAGTGGGACATCGACGGATCGCTCTCGTTCCGCCGCTCCTGCGCCCACGGCATTTGCGGCTCCGATGCCATGCGCATCAACGGCCGCAACCGTCTGGCCTGCAAGACCCTGCTCAAGGACCTGGACCACTCCAAGCCGATCACCGTTGAAGCCATCAAGGGCCTGCCCCTTGAAAAGGACCTCATCGTCGACATGGAGCCGTTCTTCCAGTCCTACCGCGAAATCATGCCGTTCCTGGTCAACAAGGGCCACGAGCCTTCGGCCGAGCGCTACCAGTCCGCCGAGGAGCACGCGAAGTTCGAGGACACCACCAAGTGCATCCTCTGCGCCGCCTGCACCTCCTCCTGCCCGGTCTTCTGGACCGACGGCCAGTACTTCGGCCCGGCAGCAATCGTGAACGCACACCGCTTCATCTTCGACTCGCGCGATGATGCTGGCGACATGCGTTTGGAGATCCTCAACGACAAGGAAGGCGTGTGGCGCTGCCGCACCACCTTCAACTGCTCCGAAGCATGCCCGCGTGGCATCCAGGTGACCAAGGCCATCGCCGAGGTCAAGCAGGCAATCCTGTCGCGCTCCATCTAGTTTCAGCTAGGTTTGGCCGCAGTGGTCCGGTTCCCTTCGGGGAACCGGACCATTGTTCGTTAACCCCCGAAGCGTTGCGCCGACCTCCGGGGCCCGGTGCCGTGGCTACAGTTGCGGAACGCATGCGCCGGTGCCCAGCACCGCCAACCCGGCAAGGTCGCCCGCGGCCAAGCTCGTCCGGTAGCTGGGCCCCTCGTACATGAGCTGGTTCGGATCCCCTACGTGGTCAAGCCCCAGCACGTGCCCGAATTCGTGCATGACAACGGCCCGCACATGATCCGCTCCCTGCGGTTGGCGCATCATCGCGGCCACGTCGGGTCCGTCGAGATTGACCTGGCCGGCGACGAAGACGAGGGGCGTGCCCCGTGCCGAGTTATAGGAACTGCCGCCCAGCCCGGCGACGTCACCCGCCAAGGCCGGGATCTCGGCCTGCGACGACCAGGTAACCAGCACGGGCACCCAACGTTTGCCGTAGCGGTCGGGCTGGTACTTCGTGCGCTGCTCGGAAGGGGCCTCGTTGGTGGTGCCGTCGTAGATGAAGCGGAGGCCGCTGGCCTCGGACACGGCCTCGACCGCCTCATGGACGAGCCTTTCGGCGTCGGGTGGAGCGCCGTCCGGCCGGATGACGTAGTGGATCGGCCGGCAGGGGTCGTAGGCAACGAATTTTTGCATCTTGTCCGGCGAGGGATGCAACTTGTACGCCGTGGAGTCGTGCGTCGCCGACGGGGTGCCCAATGGGTTTGCGGCCGCCTCCACACCGCGGGGCGGAACATCGGACCACGGCAGGTAGGACTGGACCACCGGCATGACGTGGTTGTCCAGGACAACCGTGGATGCGTAGAGCGCCACCACGATCCCCACGCCCACCACGACGTTGCGCCGCGCGCCCGGACGGCGCCATGCCCCGGCCGGCCGCCGGCGCCGAGGTTTCTTGCCCGGCGTGGCGGGCCCGGTGATCACGGGGTCCTGCCGCCGCAGGGTTTCTTCGCGGGCCCATTGCGGAATCCGGCCCGATGCCGATCGCGGGGCCGGCCCGTGCCCGTAGTGGCCCTCGGCTCCCGGTCCTCGTGCGCTCGCATGGTTCGATTGATTGCTGGTCTTGTCTGGCATGCAACCCCCAAGGTGCAGACAGCCGGTCCCCCAGGACCGGTTTTTTGCAGTCTAGCCGAGTTCCGGGTGCTTGGGCAGTGGGATCCCGGCAGCTTGCCGACCCCGGCACGGGGCACCGGCAAGCTGCCGTGTCCTCCCCCGGAGCCGGCGGCTAGACGACGGTTTTTGCGCGCTCGCGCCTGAGGTCCGCAGCACGCACCCCAACCAGGGCCGCCGATATCAAATACGCCTGGCTGAGCAGGTTGAACCAGACAAAGAGCCCCAGGATCACCGCAAAGGGCGCCAACAGGACGTTGTTGGTCAGTGAGGACAGGAGCATGGCGGAGAAGAACCGCAGCGTGGTGGCACCGGCGCCCGCCAGGATCACTGCTGGCCAGAGCGCGCCCTTGATCATGACAACCCGCGAGGCGACACGCAGCAGGACCCAGGCCGTGGCACAGTCCAGCGCAAACATTGCCACCACAAATCCGGCCCTGGTCAGCGCGCTGGTCCACAGGCTGCCGAGGTGAAGCAGGTCGGCCAGCGTATCAATCATGGACGAGCTGGCGATGGCCATCACGCTGGAAGCCACCAGGGCCACGGCCAGCAGCATCAGCAACGCCGCATCACGCACCTTAGAGACCACGGGGTTTGACCTGTCCCGGTTCAGCCCCAAGATGATGCGGATGCCCTCGCGGAGCCCCGCCAGCCACCCCAGGGAGGTGAAGACCAAGGCAATGAGCGAAATGGCAAGGGCCAGCCCGAAGTCGCCCACCCCCAGAAGGTCCTCCGGCTTGGCCAACCCGCCGTTGCCGGTGTCGATCAGGCCCGGCGTGCTGGCCGCCACCATTTCGATGATGCCGTCGCGCAAGATCGGGTTGTCGCTTGCCACCATGCCGAGCACGGCGAATCCGGCAACCAGCATTGCGGCGATCGAGAAGAACATGAGGTAGGCCCCGCCCGCAGCGAGCAACGGGCCGCGGCGGCGTGCATACAGGTTCCAGACGCGCATGGGGTACAGCGAGTTGAACCAGGCCATGGCCAGCTTGAAGTATGCCGCAATGCGCTGGAACAAGGATCCGCCGGCACGCGCAGCATAGAGCTCTTGGGTCTTGAGCCGGACAAAGGACGCCAGCGCATGCGGGTCCAGCGGACTCGGGGGCGGAACCGGCGGTGCGCCGACATACGGCCGGGCCGCGATGCCGGGGGCCTTGGTCCCCTTTTCGGGAATGTCGGGGTCGGCCTCCAGCGGATCGGGCACGGAATCCTGCATGCGGGGATCATCGGCGTCGGGCGCCGTGACCAGCTTCAGTAGCTTGTCCCTGCTATTTTTCCGCGCCGCCAAGTTCCAGCTCCTCCCGCAACGACCACTGCCCTGCTTCGTCGATGCCGAAGAGGCCGATGGAGGAAACGGTGAATCCCATCGACTCATCGCGCAGGTCTTCCTGCGCCGAATCCATGAGTGCGTCGGCGACCTCGTGGGCGATCGTCAAATGAGGGTGGTAGGCATGGGAAAGGTCGTGTCCCAGAGGGCCCCTGAGCAGGGAATCGTGCAGGGCGGTGCAGGCTTCCGTCCCCTCGCGCACGTTCAGGAAGACGACGGGGGCCACGGGCCGGAAGGTTCCGGTGCCCTGCAGGCAAACACGGAATGGCCCGGCCAGTGCGGCCACGGCGCGCACATGAGCGGCTGCGGCGTCCCAGTCCGTCGTGGAACCCGAGACCAGGGTGATGTGCGGTTCAACGCGGGCGGCGGCCTCGCCACCGTAGGTGCACCGCCAGGCACGCAGGGATTCGCGAAGCGGGGAAGGAACTTCGATCACGACACCAAGCGCCGTGGATTCCACGCCGCCGGTGCCCGTCTCCTCCCCCGCTCCGCTGGCCATGGCTAGGAGATCCCGCCCACGGGCGCCATGAAGCCAACGCGGTCGTACACGTCGGCCAGTGTCTTGGAGGCGACCTCGCGCGCCTTGAGCGCGCCGGCGGCCAGGATCGCGTCAAGTTCCGCCGGGTCCTCGAGCAGCTCGAGGGTCCGTGCCCGGACCGGAGCCAGGGCCTCGACCACGGCATCGGCGACCGCGACCTTCAGGTGGCCGTACATCTTGCCGTCGAACTCGTTGACCAGCGCCGGGATCGCGGTCCCGGTGACGGTGGAAAGGATTTCCAGCAGGTTGCTGACGCCGGGCTTGTTGGCCCTGTCGTGCGCGATGACGGTGTCCGCGTCCGTGACCGCCGACTTGATGCGCTTGGCGACGGTCTTGGCATCGTCCAGCACGTTGATCAGGCCGTTGGGGCTGGAAGCCGACTTGGACATCTTGGAGGTCGGGTTCTGCAGGTCGTAAATGCGTGCGCCCTCCTTCTTGATGATGGCCTGCGGCACCACGAACGTCTCGCCGAAGCGGTGGTTGAAGCGGGTGGCCAGGTCGCGGGCCAGCTCCACGTGCTGGCGCTGGTCGTCGCCCACCGGGACGCCCTGCGGCTGGTACAGCAGGATGTCCGCGGCCATCAGCACGGGGTAGGTGAACAGGCCAACCGAGGAGGCGTCCGCGCCGCCCTTGGAGCTCTTGTCCTTGAACTGGGTCATCCGGCTGGCCTCGCCGAACCCCGTGATGCAGTTCAGCACCCAGGCGAGCTGCGCGTGTTCGGGAACCTGCGACTGGACAAAGAGCGTGGACTTGTCCAGGTCGATGCCGCCGGCGATGAACTGGGCCGCGGTCTTGCGGGTGCGGTCGCGCAGGCCGGCCGCATCCTGCGGGACGGTGATCGCGTGCATGTCCGGGATGAAGAAGAACGCGTCGTATTCATCCTGCGTCTGGACCCAGTTGACCAGTGCGCCCAGGTAGTTGCCCAGGTGCAGGGAGTCGCCCGAGGGCTGCATGCCCGAAAGCACGCGCGGACGGGCGGGGGTGGCGAAGGTTTCGCTCATGAGTTGCAGAGTCCTTTAGAACTGGTAGTCGACGACCAACGGTGCGTGGTCGGAGAAGCGCACGTCGTAGCTGGATGCGCGGTCAACGACTGATTTGGTCGCGAGGGAGGCAAGTTCCGGGGTGGCCATGTGGTAATCGATGCGCCATCCGGTGTCGTTGACGAAGGCCTGCCCCCGCCACGACCACCAGGTGAAGGGGCCGTCGACCTCGCCGGCCAGCTCGCGTGCGACGTCCTTGTAGCCGATCTCCTCGCCGAAGAAGCGGTCGAAGTAGGCACGTTCCTCGGGCAGGAAGCCCGAACGCTTTACGTTGCCCTTCCAGTTCTTGATGTCCAGCGTGGTGTGGCCGACGTTGAGGTCGCCGACGACCAGCACGTGGTCCTTCTCGGCCTTCAGCGCCGGAAGGTGGTCGATCATCCGGTCCAGGAAGCGGAACTTGTCCACCTGCTTGGGGGTGTCGACCTCGCCCGAGTGCACGTAGGCGCTGACGATCGTCAGCACCTTGCCGTCCGCGAGCTCGAAGTCCGCCTCGACCCAGCGGCCGGTGGTCTCGAAGTACTCGTCGCCGATGTGGTTGCGCGTGGCGATCGGCGCGGTGCGCGAAAGCACGGCTACACCCGCGCGTCCCTTGTCCTGGGCCTCGGCATGCAGGATGTGCCAGCCGTCGCCGATGAGTTCGCGCAGGATCGCGTCGGGTGCGCGGACCTCCTGGAGGCACAACACATCAAGGTCACGGGCTGCGATCCAGTCGGCCATGTTGCGCTTGTATGCTGCGCGGATGCCGTTGACGTTCACCGAGGCAACACGCAAGGCGCCGTCGGACTTGGTCAGGATCTCTTCTGCGGTAGGTATCACGCAATCCACCTTACAGATAATTGGTCTGGGGTTGTCGGGGGCAGGGCCGGGGTGTCGCCCCGGAACGGGTGTTAGTCGATGACCTCGCCGGTCATCGGCTCGCCGTTGTTGGCCGGCTTCATCATGTCGCGGGCGTTGGCCGCGGTGATCTCGATGGTTTCAAGGGCGCGGTCCACCATGCCCGCGGCTTCCTCGCCGGTCTGGCCACGGTAGTCGTTCACGACCTTGGTCTGGACCTGGATGATCTTGAACGAGTGGTCCAGCTTCAGGTCGCGGTTGCGGGTGCCCTCGTCAATGACCACGGGTGCCTGCTGGGAACCGTTCCCGCGCGCGGCCGCCGCGGCAGTTGCCGCCTTGAGCTGGTCGGTCATCTTCGCCGCGCCACGCTTGAGGCCGAAGACCAGGAACGCGGAAAGCAGAAGCCAGCCGAGGGAGATCACCACGACAAACCAGCCGATGACATCGTTCTGGTTCGCGGCAAAGACGACCGCCACCAGGAAGACGGTGACCATGACGGCCAGGGAGAGGGTGGAGGCGTTGATGGTGATTTTCTTGCCCTGCGCTGGGGCCGAGCTGCTACCGAGGGGTTCCATGCATCCATTCTCTCAAACCCGCAGCGGCCGGATCTAATCCGAGTATGAATTACGCTTGTTAGCTTAATTGCTTCGACCCTAGATTGAACCCGATTACGTGTTGTTGGGGCCGTATGTGCGGGTGACCGCACCATCATGATTTTGGGGAAACGCATGAAATACTCGTCGGGTTTATCACGCAACTTAAGTAGCGGTTTTTCGCGGCAGGGGCAAAGGCTTGGAGATGGTCCAGCCGCCCACTCTTATTCCCGACGATGGTGGGCGCTGGCGTCTGCCCTTGCGATGGTGGCGGTGACGCTTACCGCCCCAAGTTCGGTTGCGGCCGATCCCAGCGCGCCCGGGGGCAAACAAGATCGTCTGCGAAAACAGCAAGCCCGGAACCGATGCCTCCGAATGGGACATCCAGGGTGCAGGCGACGACAGCATCCAGGGGTTTGCCACGGACATCAGCGTCAACGTGGGCCAGAAGGTCGATTTCAAGATCGATACCAGCGCCCGCGCCTACACCATCGACATCTACCGCACAGGCTGGTACCAGGGACTGGGTGCCCGCAAGATTGCATCGGTGTCGCCAAGCGCAACGCTCCCCCAAACCCAACCGGCCTGCCGCAATGACGTGGCCACCGAACTGGTCGACTGCGGAAACTGGGGTGTTTCGGCAAGTTGGAACGTACCTGCGGACGCCGTCTCCGGCATCTACGTGGCCAAGCTCCACCGGGCCGACAGGGACGATACAAGCCACATCACGTTCATCGTCCGCGACGATTCCAGCCATTCGGACATCTTGTTCCAGACTTCGGATCCCACGTGGCATGCGTACAACACGTATGGAGGATCGGATTTTTACCAGGGTGCAGCCAACGGACGCGCGTACAAACTCAGCTACAACCGCCCCTTCAACACCCGCGGCGGCATCGAGGCCCGTGATTTCTACTTCGGCAACGAATACCCTCTGGTGCGATTCATGGAGCGCAACGGCTACGACGTGAGCTACTTCAGCGGAGTCGATTCCGATCGCCGCGGCAACCTGATGACCAACCACAAGGTGGTCTTGTCGGTTGGGCATGACGAGTATTGGTCGGGAAACCAATGGAAGAACTTTGAAAAGGCCCGCGATGCAGGCGTGAACCTGCAGTTCCTTTCAGGCAACGAGGCCTACTGGCGGACCCGGTATGAGGCTTCGACCACGGACGGAACTGCCTACCGCACCATGGTCAGCTACAAGGAAACCTGGGCCAACGCCAAGATCGATCCCAGCAGCGAATGGACAGGAACGACCCGTGATCCGCGGTTTGCTTCCGTCAGCGCAGGTGCAGGGCGCCCCGAAAACTCGCTCACCGGAACGCATTACATGGTCAACAACGGCGACCTGCCCGTGACCGTTAGCTCCCAAGAGGGGAAAAACCGGCTGTGGCGCAGCACCCCGTTGACCAGCTTGGCTGCCGGCACCACCAAGGCACTGGCCCCACACACCGTGGGTTACGAATCCGATGAGCCGCTGGACAACGGCTTCCGTCCTGCTGGCCAGATCTTCCTCTCCACGACAACGGGAGCGTTCCCCGAGTACCTGCAGGACTTCGGCAACACCGTTGGCCCCGGCAACACCAAACACCACTTGAGTTTGTACAAGGCATCCAGTGGGGCATTGGTGTTTTCCGCGGGAACGATCCAGTGAACCTGGGGCCTTGACCAAACCCACGACGGTGACGGTGCAGCGGCCGACCCCATCATGCAGCAAGCCCAAGTGAACCTGTTCGCGGACATGGGTGCCCAACCGACAACGCTCATGAACGGGCTCGTCCCGGCCGCCAAGTCTGCCGACGCCACCGCACCAAGCGTCAACATTTCGTCTCCGCCACCGGCTGCACCGAAGAACGGCAAGAAATATACCGTTTCCGGAACCGCGGTCGATGCAGGTGGCGGAGTCGTCGCGGGCGTGGAATACTCCACCGATGCCGGCGCCCACTGGCGTCCCGCCCAAGGCACCACGAGTTGGACCTTCAGCTACGTGCAGCAGGGCATGGGTACCGAATCGCTCCTGGTGCGGGCCATCGATGACAGCGCCAACTACCCATCCACTGCGACAGTTGTCCCGCTGACCGTCGCCGGGTCATACAGCGTATTCGGCGAAAACGCACCGGCCACCGCGGATTCGGGCGACGGGTCCGCCGTGGAATTGGGGCTCAGGTTCACCCCTCGACCAACGGCTTCATTACCGGTGTTCGTTTCTACAAGAGCACTGCAAACACTGGAACCCATACCGGGTCGCTATGGTCAAAGACCGGCCAGAAACTGGCAACCGTGACGTTTGCCGGTGAGACGGCAAACGGTTGGCAGGAGGCAAAATTCAGCGCTCCAGTGGAGGTGGATTCCGGCACCGAATACGTGGTTTCCTATTCCACCGCCAAGGGACACTACGCCGCGCAAAGCTACGCTTGGGCCTACTCGGGCATTGCCGCTGACCCGCTGCATGTCGCCGGCGGATTCGGGTCCGACCCGGCCGGCGTTTACGACACCAACGGGAACATGCCAACCAGCAGTTTTGAACAGGGCAACTACTATGTGGATGCGCTCTTTGAGAGCCAAGACGCTTCGGCACTCAACGCTTACGGACAGGCACCCCTCAACACGGCAACCAGCGTTCCCTTGAACACGGCGATTTCTGCCACGCTGTCCAAGCCGGTGACGGACACCAGCGTTCAGATCACGCTCAAGACCCAGGCCGGAACTTCGGTCCAGGGTACAACCAACTATGTGGCAAGCACCCGCCGAGCCACGTTCACCCCGTCAGCGTCGCTCGTGAGCGGAACAAGCTACACCGCAAAGATCGACGCGACCGATGCACTCGGCAACCCCGTCGCATCGGGTTCCGCTTGGTCATTCACCACCGTGAAACCCGACGTTGTGCCGGATGCCTGTCCATGCAGCCTGTATCAGGATTCGACATTGCCGACCATCGATCTGATTGACGATGCCACGGATCTGATCTTGGGAATGCGTTTTTCCGTCAAAACAGCAGGCGCGGTCGATGGCGTGAAGTTCTACAAGGCCGCCGGCAACAACGGGCCACACACCGGGAAGCTCTTCTCCTCCACCGGCGCGCTGCTGGCATCAGTCACGTTTGCCAATGAAAGCGCCTCGGGATGGCAATACGCAAAGTTCAGTTCGCCAGTGAACATCTCCGCAAACACCGAGTACACGGTTGCCTACACGACCCCCGGAACCTACTCGAACACACCCGGCGGACTTGGCGATGGGCTGAGCATGGGACCCATCAGCACCTACTTCAGCTCGGGTTCCTTTACGTATTCCCTGGGGTTCCCGAACAACAACACAAGCAGCAGCTACCTGGTGGATATTTCATTCACGCCAAGTGCGGCCCAAGCCATCATCCTCACCTCCCGCACGCCCGTATCCGGCGCAGCGGATGTGAGCACGTCAACGACTGTCAGCGCATCGTTCAACCAGCCGCTGGCGTCCGGAACCACCTTCACGCTGAAGGACGGATCGACACCCGTTGCCGGCACGGTCAGCACTTCATCTGACGCGAAGATGTTGACGTTTACGCCGACAGATGCGTTGCCGGCGGGAAAGACGCTCACGGCAGAGGTGAAGGGCATTCGTTCGGCGCAGGGAGCGGCGCTGGCCGACCAGTCTTGGACGTTCGGCACTGCGCGACTCGACGGGGCCCCTTCAACATTCCTCGGGTTCGGCGTTCCCGGTTCCCTGGACCCATCCGACAATGCCTCGGTTGAGCTTGGGTTGCGTTTGAAAACCACCAAGGACATTGATGTTTCGGTCATCCGCTTCTACAAGGGAAGCCTCAACACCGGTACGCACACGGGATCGCTCTGGAGTGATACCGGAACGTTGCTGGGCACCGTCACCTTCACCAGCGAAACCGACACCGGTTGGCAGACGGCTACCCTGGCTACCCCGGTTCGAATCAGTGCAGATACGACCTTCATCGTTTCGTACCTGGCGCCAAAGGGTGGCTACGGCTTCACCTCCGGTGATTTCGCCAGTCCACGCACTGTCGGTCCTCTCCGTACCGTCGGCAGCAACTGCTTGTATGTCTACGGATCGGGAAACGTGGTTCCATCCAATTCCTGGGGAAACACCAACTACTTCGTGGACCTGGTCTTCAGCGAAGCAGGCACGGATCCTGTGACTCCAACGCCGACGCCCACTCCGACCCCGACCCCGACACCCACGCCAACCCCTACACCCACGCCAACCCCGACTCCGACACCTCCAGCGACTCAAGTGAACCTCTTCGGTTCAACGCTTCCGCAGCGCTCGGATTCATTGGACACCAGATCGGTTGAAGTGGGACTCCGGTTCAGCACCACTGTGCCGATCAAGGCTGTGGGCGTGAGGTTCTTCAAGGAAAGCACCAACACCGGAACCCACACGGGAACCATCTGGAATTCCTCCGGGACGTCTTTGGGGACGGTGACATTCACCGGCGAAACGACCCGCGGGTGGCAAAGCGCGAACTTCACAACCTCCTTGGACCTGGCACCCGGGACGTACACGGTTTCCTACCTGGCACCCAAGGGGCACACGTCCTCCACAGCTTTGTACTTCCTCAAGTCATTTTCGGACGGGGTGGTCACCGCCTCCACGAGCAATGGTCGCTACAGATACGGTTCGGGGGGCACCATGCCCACCTCGACGTTGCTGAACACCAACTACTTTGTGGACCTGATCTACACGAAATAGCCGGCAGCCAACAACGTAAGTCGCCGCACGCGGTTCAACGGCACTTGACGTTGAACCGCCCATGAAGATTCATGAGTTCCAGCGGTCGTTGCAACACCCAGGTTTACGGTGGTTGCAACGACCGCTGGATTTCTTTTGCCCCAGTGCAGTGCTCCGCAACCGGCCCCGATGCCCGATTCGAACGATCCAGTGGCGACATTGACGCATTGCCCGTCCTCGTGGTCCGGCGCCGCAGTCCCACTGCCGGTCGGCTTGAAGCACCGCCATGGCCCCATGACGGTGCTTCAAGACGGGGGTCTGGGCGTCGATGAACGCAAACCATTCGCGGCCACAAGTATCCGTGCCATCAGTCGCTGGCGCCGGTATCCCCCGGGGGCCGTTGGACCTTCATGGCACCGGCCTAAGCCATCCGATACTTCAAGGCCTGCATGCATTCGGGCGCGACCGGACTGGTCGAAATCGCATAGGCAATGGACAGGCAGCGCCACCGGCAATTCGATGCCGTTAGGGTGCGCCTCCAGACCTGAAAGGGTCAGCGTTGAATCGAGGGCGACCACGCGTGTTCGATGAACAGCTGCGGGGATGCACCCGTTTCGAGCTTCAGGGAGACGATGTTGGCATCGCCCGGGTTGTCGGTGCGAGGCTGGCCAAAGAGCAAGGTCGATGAATCCAACCATTCCAGCTGGTCATCGAAGCCCGATTCCAACGGGTAGATCTGCTCGGTTCCCTTGGCAATGTCGAGAACGGCAATATCCCAGTGCGCAGGCTGCGAATCGGCCCGACGCTTCTTGTAGGCGATCAGCTTGCCGTTGGGCGAAACGGACGGGCATTCGGCGTTTTCAACTACGGCAACCATCGTCCGCTCCGTCAGTGATCCACGCATGAGCCAGGTTTGTTTTCCGGAAGCAGCGGTCGCATAGAACGTGTTGCCGTCCTTGGCGAAGGTGACCCCCAGACGTTTCTGTCTTCGGCGGTGAGCACCTGGTCGCCGATCTTGATCGTAAAGTCCTGCAGGTTTCCGTAGTCCTTGCCGCCGGGCGTCGCAATGGTCGTTCGGGTGGAGAAGCCGACTTGTTCGTATGATTCCCCGGTGATGAATGATGTCACGCCGACCATCCCGGTGGCCGAGACCCGGGTTCTGCTCGGTTCTCCCGGGAGGGCATCGACGGCAAGACGGTGGCCGCCGATGCCATAGGCGGTGGAACCGTAGCTGGTGTTCATGCCGCGGTTCACGCTCAGGCACGAAAGCATGCCGCCTGTTCGGTAGACACGATCGCAGGACAGGCCCGTGGTCGTTCGTTGGCCCCGAGGGCCATCCAACGGCACCCATGCCACCTTGCCGTAATCCCCGGTGTCCCGGGTATCCCTGAACACCACCGCATCGACCAGGGGAACTTGCGCGATCCCGGCGGGGTTCTCCTGCGCGGCGACGGCGGGTTCCTGGCTGCGTTGCGCGAACCCCACCAGGGAGGTCAGTGCCAAGCCCACAGCCGCGAGAACCGCGGTCAGCACCAAGACGGAGAGGACGAGGGACTGTTTGCGCTTCACCATGTCATTTTCCAACGACGAAGCGGCCGAAGGCCGCCACGAACGTCGCACCCGTTGCCGCAGTGCGCACCGTGGCAACGACGGTGTCCTTGCCGTAGCCGATGGTGATGTTCTTTGCCCCGTCCGCCGCGGTGCCGCAGGTGGCAAGCCATCCCTGTTTGGCGGCAGCGGACTCGTAGAACGCCAAGACCTTTTCGGTGCTCATCCCCGTCCGGAAATTCGAGGCGGCCTGGACGTTGCGTTTCTGGGTGACCACGGAGGAACCAACAATGTACGCGCCATCGGGGATCGGCAATGCGTGGGTGGGGAATCCCGGCGTGAGTTTGCCCTTGGCAGTGCCTTCCTTGGGTCCCTTCCCCGAGATGGCCGGAGCACGCTCGACGGATTTGGGCAGGGTGGTGACGCTTGCCTTCGGGCTGGCGGGCACCTCGAGTCGTGGCTTGTCAATGGCCGTGGCCGTAGCCGAGGGGCCGCCTGCCGATGGTTTGCCCGCCTTGGTTGGCGATGCGGCAGACGCGCCGGTGGAGGTCGAAGACTCGGGCAACGCGCCCGGGTCGGGCGAAACGCCATCGGCGGCATTCGGCTCGCCGACCGCGGGGCCTTGGCTGGCCGCGGCTGCACCGTTTGCCGCCGATGCCGGTGCCGGCGAGCGCGCGGCGAGGTTGAAGGCGACGGTCGCGCCCACCATGAAAACGATGACGCCAAGCGCCCACAGCAACAACTTCTTGTTCAGCCCTTTTCCCCCAGATCAGCCGCAGATGTTCTGCCACGGCCCCCATGCCTGACGATCCCAGGGCTTCAGCGTACAACGTGGCTTTGGTGCAGGCCATGCTTTCGGGAAAATCGGGGCGCACCGGTGGGATTGTCCGCAGGCAGCCGTTTCAAACCGGCGTCGTGCGATTGGTTGTGCGATTACTTGAAGGGATTCCAGCCGGCATCGGGGAAGAGAAAGACCAACGAAGAGCGCACCATGAGGAATCCGACGATCCCGATGGCCCAGGCCAACGACTCCGCGGAGACTCTTGCCAGCCAGCGGGACGTGGCATCGAAGACGTGCTGCATTCGTCCCCCGGCGATTGCGCGCAGCCCGATGATCGCCAGTCCGGGGACGATCATGACCAGGCAGTAGGCAACCAGCAGGCCGACCTGGGCGGGAACCGGGTGGCCTCCTTGGGCCAGCAGCCCGATGGCACCCAGGTACGGCAGCATGGTCGGAAGTTCCATCAGCCCGGCACTGAGCCCGAGCACGATGACGCCCCACCGGTTTGATAGCGCTCGATCGATGCGACGGCTCCAGCGGCCCTCGGATGGTTCCTGGCGCCCCGGGGGCAATGGAGCCGTCGCGACACCGGCGCTTCGCTCCCCCTCCGTGCGGGTGCCTCGGGCCGGGGCCGGAGCATGGACCGCGCCCTTGGTCTTGGTCTTGTCCGGATGGGAGATGATGGCCCAGGCAAGCATGCCCAGCCCCGCAATGAGTGCCAGCCATCGAATGGCCGGTGCATTGAACAGGTCGCCGGAGAGCACCTCGTTGAACCGGGAGACGCCACAGATGATCAACAAGCCCACCAGCAAGTAGAACGTCGCCACAACGCCGAGGTAGAGCATCGCGGCGGAAAGGTTTTTGCGCCCCGTGGTGCGCAGCACCAACCACAGCGGGATCACCAACGTGCCAATGCTTGTCGCATCGATGAGGGCAAGCAGGCCGAGCGTGAGGAGCAGTCCAGTGGTTCCAAGCATCATGAAGCCAGAATCCCGCACAATCCGTGACAACGCGTCGGGCATCGGTCGCATGCGGTGTCATACCTTTGGAGGACACCGGTGCCCGCTCTTGGCTTATGCGTTGCGAGGCAGCACGATAAAGGGGTGCTAGCCACTACTTTCTTGCGTTCGGCCGACAAATCGACGCCTTGGGGAAGAATCCGACTGGAGGACCTGACCCCGGCACTGAGCTATGCGGGGCTCACCTGGCTGCTGCATGCACTGGCCTTGGCCGGGTCCAACACCTGGGGGTTTCGCGACTACGCCCAGTGGTGGCCCGTGCCGTTGGCCATCGGGTGCCTGGCGATTTTCCTTCGGCGGCTGAACGTTCCGGTCTTTGCGGCGCTCATTGCGGTGTCGGGCATTGCGCTGTTGCTGTTGGGGAGCACCGGCGGGTTCTTCCTGCTCTTCGAGGCGGTTTTCACCCTGGTGTTGCTGGGCGGTCCCCGGCTCTCGCGCATTGCCGAACATGGCGCGCTGGTGCTGACCGGCCTGCTGGTGGTGCTGATGTACTTTGTCACGGGGTCCGCAGCCATCAGCGTGACGATCGGCCTGGTGGTGGCCGTGACGCTGCTGATGCCTGCGGAATGGGCGGGCAATGTCCGCAAAGCACGCGACCTGGCGGCAAGCGAGGCACAAACCGCCGCGGCGGTTGCCGAGGCCGCGGCCGCGCGCGCCAAGGTCCAGGCCGCCGAACACGACATGGCGCTGGCCTCAGAGCGCACCCTGATGGCGAGGGAGGTTCACGATGTGCTCTCGGCGAGGCTTGCGGCCATCGCCCTTCAAAGCGGCGCGTCACTGAATGCGCCACACGACGCGGTGCTCAATGCCCGGGCCATGGCCGAAATCAGGGTGCAAAGCGTGAAGGGAATCGAGGAGCTGAACACGATGATCCGGATGCTGCATCGCGGGACGCCGCTAGCCCCGGCGGGAACGCTGGCCGATGTGCCGGCACTCATCGAGACCTTTACCGGAACCGGGCTGCGCGTGAGGTACAGCAACGAACTCGCGGATGCCGGTGCGGGGCTGGCGTCCGCGCTGCAGACCGCGCTTTACCGGGCGGTCAACGAGTCGCTGATCAACTTCTCCAAGCATGCGCCGCACGGGGAACTGGAACTGGACTTGGCGGTTTCCGACAGATCGGTGCGGTTCACCGCCGCAAACCCACTGGGCGGCGGCACCGGGAATGATCCCCTTGCACAACCATCCACCGGCACCGGCACCGGGTTGCGCAGCATGCACGCACGCAGCAGCGAGCTGGGCGGCATCTTCACTGCGGAAGCCAGCGATGATCGCTTTACCCTGAACATGCTTCTGCCGCTCGCCGAGCGATAAACGCGCTTCACCAAACCTCGCGCCAACTTCGCGCAGCCGATCCCCCGCAAGCGGGCGCCAGACAACCACGGCATCGTGGCAACAAGATCCATTCCCACAGCAACAAGGAGCAACGGCCCATGACCGAGGGACCACCGAAGACCGATAAACCGGCAAGCGTCAGCGTATTGCTGGTGGACGACCACGCGGCAATCAGGTTGGGCATGCGCATGGTCGTCGAATCCGCACCCGGTTTCGACGTCGTGGGCGAGGCGGAGAACGGGGCTGTTGCCGTCGCCATGGCCTTCGCGTTGCGTCCCGACATCGTGCTGATGGATCTGCGCATGCCCGTGCTGGACGGGGTGGTCGCGACCAGGCAAATCACCGAGAGCCGGTTGTCCAAGGTGCTGGTGCTGACCACGTTCGACCACGATGAGTACCTTTTCGGCGCCCTCAAGGCAGGTGCCCAGGGGTTCCTGCTCAAGACGGCCGCCCCGCAAAGAATTATTGCCGCACTGGAGTCGGTGATGAACGGGGACCAAGTGATTTCCCCGGAGGTCACGGCAAAGCTGGTGAGCGCGGCCCTGGAATCGCGCACCGCCTATCCAGCCCCTCCCCCGCGCGTTGACCCCCGGGAGGTGTTGACCGAGCGCGAACTGCAGGTGCTGCGCGAGTTGGGCACGGGGCTGAGCAACCACGGCATCGGCAGGAGTCTGGGGATCAGCGAAACTACGGTGAAGACCCATGTCTCCCGGGTGATCGGAAAACTGGAAGTCACTTCCAGGCTGCAGGCGGCGCTGGTGGCCCACGCAACGTTCACGGCCGGCGACGGCTAGGGCACAGCACGGCCTCCAAGCTTGCCGAGTGACTCAACCAACCCTGACAGCCATCCAATAACGCCTTGCCTGTAGGTGAGAGGCCGCGTGCTGGTGCACCTATACCGGAACGCCTACCAGCTGACCAAGCAGAACGGGTGGCGCTGCGGATCCAGATAAACCCGGTAGGTCTTGGAGCCGGCCGCCATCGACGTCGCTCCCAGCGCCAGAACCTCTGTTTCGGCCAAGTCCAGGTCCTTGACCTTCACATCGATGTGGGCCTGTTGCGGGTGCAGGTGACCGGGCCATTCGGGCGCCACGTATGGATCGACACGCTGGAAAGCAATCGCCGGGCGATCCGGCGCGTCACCGATGCTCACCCAGTCGTCGTCGTTTGTCACCCGAACCATGCCCAGCAGCTGCTCGTAAAAGCTGGCCAGCGCATCGGGATTTTCGCAGTCTATGACCAGTGCCTGCCAAGAGCCAATCATTTTCATGCGCCCCTTCGGATCGGCGCGGGCACCCGGTTGAGCCCGTCCCCCACCCAGTATGCGCCGGCACTGATGCCACTTCTAGAGCAGTACCGTTTCCAAATTCGGAGCTCAGCCCGATCGATCCTCGGACGCTGCCGAATCCAATAGCTTTTGTGCCGAGACACGATGTTCCGGTTCTCCCGTAGTCAACGCATAGCACGCATAGGTCACAGGCCCTGCGGCAATCAATGCCTCACATTGGCCAATGAGATTGGGGCGATGCGGTCCCCCTGCCGCTTCGTAGGCGCGCACTGTCATGGCAAAGGCCTCTGGGCTCGCCAACATGTAGTGATACATGAATTCCACGGCGGGATCAGTGACACGTGCCGTAGTCCAGTCGAGCACAGAGCAGATCTTGACCCCGGATTGGAGCAAGAGGTGTGCGGGATACAGTTCGCCGTGAGTAAACACGGTGAATGTAGGCCAGTAGCTGTCTTCCCGAATCCATGCGGTCCAACGCTCCAGCAACACGTTGGGGATACTGAAGGCCCCGCGTACTTTCGCGAGGTCATTGAGCCAGGAGCTGCGAACATCCGATGCGTGATGTACCGGGATCCCGGCGGCACGCGCAGTTTCCGGGTCAATGGCATGCAGCTGGGCAATCAGCTGCCCCAGTTCGACGCAGTAGGCCGGGTTTTCCCGGTCAAAATTCCAGATTGGTTCGCCAGTTTCCGTGTCCAGCGTCAGACCTGGTTCACCAGGCAGCAACGGATATGCAATCAATGCATCACTGTGGATCCGCCAATCGGGCACGTTGAACATCACCCGCGGTTTCACAAAATCGAGGATAGTGGCTTCTTCCTTGATCTTCACTGAAACATCGGGGCGCCGCGGGATACGAAGTACCCATCGTTGGTCAGCAGTGCTTGTTGCGAAGACAACCTGATAATCCAAACCGGCTTCGTTGATCCTCAGAGAAGCTGGTTCCAACGCCAGGCCGTGGTCCGAAGCGAGGGCAAGTATCTGAGTCGTGTCCATTCCAATGACTTTACTGGGATTCAGAAGGGCTTTCGAGAGCAAAACGAAATTCCACGCTGAGGATCCGGAGGAGCTCCGACAATCACGATTGTTCAGCTCAGACGTCCCCGTGGCATGCGCTCGTGCACGATGCGAATCTACTGATCTCATTTCGGGGCCGGGCCTGATTAGCGCGGTCAATCGCGAGGGGAGACAAGTCGTAGGCGCCGCCAGAAACGTATAAAAGACGCTCAATCCGAAAACGCTTCAGAGCAACAAATAATCAGTGGCAGCCAAGAAGAGCCTGAAGAATTCATCGGCATCATAGGAGTCCGCATACTTCAGGGTCCTGCGATCGCTTGCAAGTATCTGGAAAATGGTTGAACACGAGTCGAAAACGATCCATCCGCTATAACACCCGACCGCAATAGGTTCCATAAGATTCATTGCGAGGCCGGGCATCCCAGGCAACGCATGAATACTTGCCATCGTCCGGTATGTCAAAGCCTGATTTGAGAAATGAAATATCCACAAAGAGAAAGATTCGAGAAGTCCCTTTACAGGCCCACAATTCTCTCCTAGACTCCAAGTCAGATGCCAGTGGCTGGGGAACCGCTTGGGGGGCTGCTAAATGCAGCAGGCATCGAATGGGGTCAAGATTCTGGGGGCCACTTCATTCCTTCATAACTTCTCGTCAAGATTGATTCGCTGGGGGGCGACAATTGTTGCGCCTTCTTGATTCGCAGAAAATGGAGTTAAAAATGAACACTTTGTTCGCAAACATCTACCTTGCACTTCAGACCGTCGGCAACAAGCTGCGCGGCGAAGAACAAGGGGCAACGGCCGTGGAATACGGCATCATGGTAGCTGGTATTGCCGTCGTCGTTGTTGGTGCCGTGTTCCTGCTTGGCGGCTCGATCGAAGGCCTGTTCACCGATGTAAAGGGTTGTGTTGACGGGGCAACAACGGGCGTTACCACTGCATGCTAGTAAAGATGGGGGCTGAATCGAGCAACTAGTCGGGTGGGCGGACCAGCATTCCAGCTGTAGGCCCACCCCACCCCACCCACTATCCATTCGCTTCCAACCCCAGCCGGGAAGGTCGGAGCATGCGCGATAAAAATCAGCAAGGAGCGTCTGCAGTTGAATTTGCTCTAATTTTGCCACTTTTGCTGACATTAATGCTTGGTGTAATCGAATTTGGTTTTTTCTTCAATCAGCAATTATCGATTACACAGGCTGCGCGTGAAGGTGCCCGCGACTACGCTATTCACCATTCGGACCCTGGATATTCCCAGGCAGAACTAGAAGCCATAGTTGCGAAAGCAGCGCCAGCGCTTGGAGAAGTAACAACTAAAGTCAGCTCAACGAATAATTGCTCTGGATCAAGCAAGACGGCGATCGTGACAGTAAGTCGTTCATACACGACACTTACTGGATGGTTTGAATTTCTGACTGACACGGAGTTGAACGGCGAAGGAGCAATGAGATGCGGGGGGTAAGCCAAGGGTTTCAACTCACTCTCAAATCGAACGAGAGAGGATCTTCAAGCATCGTCGTGGCTCTCCTGATGGTTGCGTTGCTGGGCTTTGCCGCCATCTCCATTGACGTCGGGAAACTATATTGGGAAAAAGCTCAACTCCAAAACGGCGCCGATGCCGGCGCATTAGCTCTGGCCTCGATCTGCGGCAGGGACTCCAATGACCCGCTGTGTAGTCCCAGTTCGGAGATCGTACGGGACCTTGCAAATGACAATTCCAATGACAATGAATCCAACGTTTACTCCGTTGACATCAAAAGCAATGAAGTAACGGTTAACACCACGGCTTCTGAAGTTGGAGCACCAGCAAATTCAGTTTCGGTCTGGTTCGCGCAAATCCTTGACCCCTCTTTTGCCAGTGCTGAGGTAGGGGCCAGTGCAACTGCCGGATGGGGTGCTCCCACGGCCCTCAGTGCCAAGTTCCCAGTCACTTTTTCAAAGTGTGAGATTGCCACAGCACCAGTGGGGCCCACTGGGCTGCAGTTCTTCCTGGCACACAAGAAGAATGACAAATGTGATGGACCACAATCAGGGCTCAACATTCCAGGTGGATTCGGCTGGTTAGAGCAAAATGGTAAGACATGTTCTGCGGCGACCCGGGTCGGCCAATGGATTGGCTCAAGCACAGGCAATTCCTACAACAAGACCGGATGCAATGATCAATTGCTTAAATGGAAAGAAAAGCTTGTAAAGGGTGAAAAGGTAATCATTCTTTTGCCGGTGTTTGACGGGCATGGCACGTCCGGCGGCGGAAGCGGTGGATCGTATTTCATATCAGGCTACGCTGCCGTTGAAATCCAAGGCTGGATGTTCAAGAACAACGACTCGCTCCTTGACTTCCAGGCGAATTCTGACGCGAAATCGATTCGAGGTAAGGGCGGCAGCGAAGTGGGTTTTATCGGTCAGTTTCTCCGTTTCGTTTTCGATGACGAAGACGTTGAGTTCGGAAGTGGAGGTCCTAATTACGGGGCTGACGTCATCAGACTGACCAAATAAGCAAACAAGAATTCAAGGCGATGAATTTTTCGCCGCACATAGCAAGATCATGACTGGGGGCATTTCATGAAAACACGGCTGCTGGCGGGCACTGCCGCACTCGTGCTGGCAATTGTCGGTGCCATACTCCTCTATACATATGTCAGTGCCGCAGACGCGCGAGCGCAAGCTTCATTAAATCCGGTCCAGGTACTTGTGGCAACGAAGAACATAGCGGCCGGGACTCCCATCAATGAATTGGGGCAGTCCTTGACCACCAAACAGCTGCCAGCTGCAGCCGTAACTGGCGATGCCGTTGCCTCGCTCAAGGACCTGGACGGAAAGGTGTTGGCACAAGACATGGTCCTTGGCGAACAGTTGCTGTCCGCCAAACTAGTCACGGAAGACTCAATGCTTATTCCCGGAACGATTGCCGTACCGAAGGGCAAGCAAGAAGTGACGGTATTGCTCGAGCCGGCACGCGTCGTGGGATCCATGCTGAGGGCCGGCGACACCGTGGGCGTTTTCGGCAATTACACGGTCAAGGACAAGAACAATAAGGACGCCGAAGAGGAAAAGGTCACGAAGCTTCTTTACGACAAGGTACTAGTCACGGCCATCCAGGTGGCCCCTCAGGAACAGACCTCATCCAGCAAGGACGTGGCGGCGTTGCCGTCGGGTTCGGCATATGTGACGTTTGGCGTTGATTCACTGCAGGCAGCAAAAATCATTCACAGCCAAGAATTCGGAAGCCTGTGGCTGACCAAGCAGAACAAAAAAACACCCGCCGGCAACAAGACTCCAATCACCATTAATGAGGTACTCAAATGAGCCGCTTTCTGTTACTCACCGATCTTCCTGACTTTGAAAAGGTTGCCCAGCTGGCGATCGACGGTTCACTGCCCGGAAATCTGCAGCGAGTGCCGGCGGCCGCAGCGCAACTCACTCCCGAGGAACTACTCTTGCGAAGCCTGGGCGAGCCAACTGACGTGTTGTTGCTTGGACCTGACGTCAACAGAAACACGGCAATGGATCTGGCCACGGCCATGGACCTATTGCACCCGGATATCTCGGTGGTGCTGACCGCCCCTGCAGACTCCGACCTGGTCATGACAGCCATGAGGGCTGGCATCCGCGATATTGCCGACCCGGGTTCCGAGCCCGGGCAACTTCGTATTCTCTTGGAACGAAACTGCCTGACTGCTGACAGCCGGCGCCGCCAATCCGGTGACGGCAAGTCGGACCGCCAACGTGGACGCGTCATAGCCGTCTTGTCACCCAAGGGCGGTGTGGGAAAAACCACCGTCGCCACCAACTTGGCAGTCGGGCTGACCAAGTTTGCGCCCATGGGGGTCGTGATCCTGGATCTTGACCTGCAGTTCGGAGACGTGGCAACAGCCCTTAACCTGGAGCCCGAGCACACGATCACCGATGCGGTCTTTGGTGCGGCAGCTCAGGATTCCATGGTTCTCAAGGCATATCTCAGCGTAGGAGGATCCGGCGTCTATGCGCTGTGCGGACCAAAGAACCCTGCGGACGCCGACCTCATCACCCCCGATCAGGTGGCCATCCTCGTGAGCCAGCTGGCTGCCGAGTTCCAGTACGTCGTGCTGGATACGGCCCCCGGGCTCGGGGAACACCTGCTGGCTGCGCTTGAAATGGCTACGGACGCAGTATGGGTCTGTGGAATGGACGTACCAAGCGTCAGGGGCATGAACAACGGGCTTGCCGTCTTGCGTGAGTTGCAGCTGGTTCCCGAAGGACGTCACGTGGTATTGAACTTTGCCGACAAGCGCAATGGCTTGACCGTTCAAGACATTGAACTCTCCATAGGTTTGCCAATTGATGCCGTCGTTCCGGTATCCCGCGCCGTATCGCTGAGCACCAACAAGGGTGTTCCTCTGCTCGCCGAAAAAACCAAAGGGCCTGCATGGCGCAATCTGGACAAATTTGCCCAACGCTTCGACCCGGGTTCGAAGGACGCGCTGCGTAAGAGCGCGCACCGAAGAGAGGTGCTGCAATGAACCTCGCGGAGAGGCTCAATGCCGTACGAAACGAAGCCCGGCAGCCGGCACCCCCCGTGGTTCCGGCAATGTACGAAGAATCCCTCCCAGCCAATGATTTTCTACCTGCTGAAGCCACGTGGAGCGAAGCAGACTCCTTCACTGGTCCGGTAACCGAACCCGAACAATCCGATTCGATCAAACCGAACAGCATGTTGGCTCGGATGGGTGGCACCACGACTGCCCAGACCCAGCAACGGAACAACGTAGACGGCTTGGCTGCTTTGAAGTCGCGTGCGGGCGAAGAACTGTTCAAACGGCTAGGTTCACGCATCACGGATTCGTCCATGACCGAAGAGTCGCTTCGCAAGATGGCGCGCGAGGAACTCAGCCAGGTAATCGATGCGGAAAACGTTCCGCTCTCCCCCGAAGAACGGCGCCGCCTGATTCGGGACATCGGCGACGAAGTCCTGGGCATGGGTCCCCTGCAGCGGCTGTTGGACGATCCCGAAGTCACCGAGATCATGGTGAACCACTTCCAACAGATCTACGTTGAGCGCAAGGGCCAGCTGGAACTGGTGGATGCCAGATTCAGTTCCGAAGACCAACTACGCCGGGTCATTGAGCGCATAGTTTCCCGGGTGGGACGTCGCATCGACGAGTCTTCACCGCTCGTTGATGCGCGGCTGGAGGACGGTAGCCGCGTCAATGCCATCATTCCGCCACTTGCAGTCAACGGCCCCAGCCTGACCATTCGAAAATTCGGACAGGTCCCGCTGACGGTCCGCAACCTCATTGATCTGGGAACCCTCAGCACAGATATGGCGCACCTGCTCGATGCGTGCGTCAAGGCTCGGCTGAATATCATCGTTTCCGGCGGCACCGGCACTGGCAAGACAACGCTGCTCAATGTGCTTTCCGGGTTCATTCCTGACAACGAACGCATTGTCACCATCGAGGATGCAGTGGAGCTCCAACTCCAGCAGGAACACGTGGTTCGTCTGGAGAGCCGTCCACCGAACATCGAGGGGAAGGGCGCCGTGACGATTCGTGATCTTGTGCGAAACTCCCTCCGCATGCGTCCGGACAGGATTGTGGTTGGCGAGGTCCGTGGTGGCGAGGCGTTGGACATGCTTCAGGCGATGAATACGGGCCACGATGGTTCGGTCTCCACAGTCCACGCAAACACACCCCGGGATGCCGTGGCGCGTCTGGAAACATTGGTGCTCATGGCGGGGCTGAATTTGCCGCTTCGCGCCATTCGCGAGCAGGTGAGCTCGGCCGTTGACCTGATTGTGCAGCTAACTCGTTTACGGGACGGAACGCGCCGTGTCACGCACCTTACCGAGGTCCAGGGCATGGAGGGCGATGTAGTCACACTCCAGGATGCATTTGTCTTCGACTACAGTGCCGGCGTCGATGCCCACGGCAGGTTCCTCGGCAAGCCCATCCCCACCGGGGTCCGGCCGCGGTTCATTGAACATTTCCAAAACGTTGGAATATCGCTCCCTCCAGGTATTTTCGGGAGCATGTCTACCGGTGGCATCGATGCCGGCAAAGGGAGGCGGTAGCGTTGCACCCACTTTTGGCCGTTGCAGGTCTAGTCTGTTCGCTGGGCGCAATTTTGCTGGTGGTGTTGGTCGTGTTTCGACCCGCAAGCGCCGATGTACCGTTGAAGCGTCGTCGGCAAGGCAACGTGAGCGACACCGAATATTCACTGATCACGCGGTTTAGCGGTGCAGCTGTGGGCGCAGTGGAGCGTGGGATCGGCCACAAGGGGGGGCGTCTCTTCAACAGGACGGCACTTCAAGGGGCCGGTCTTAATATGACACCCGCCGAATTCCTGGTTCTATTGTTTTCCGGTGCCGTCGTGGCCGGTTTGCTTGGCTTCGTGGCCATGGGCCCGTTGGGAGCCATCCTGCTCGCAATGTTGGTGCCAGTCGTAGGGTGGATGGTGTTGAGTTTGCGCACATCCAAACGACGCAGCTCCTTTGAAGCACAATTGCCCGACCTTTTGATGACCCTTTCGGGGAGCCTGCGTGCCGGGCACTCCGTCATGCGGGCCTTCGATTCAGCGGCGCAGGAATTCGAAGCGCCGATGTCCGAGGAACTCAGCCGGATCGTGAACGAGGCCCGTGTGGGACGGAACCCGGAATCGACCATGATGGAAATCGCCCAGCGCATGGGCTCGGAGGACTTTTCCTGGATTGCTGAAGCCATCCTGATCAATCGCGAGGTTGGGGGTGATCTGGCCCAGGTCCTGGACCAAGTCGGAGAGACAATTCGCGAGCGGGCTGAGATCAAGGGTCAAGTCAGTGCGTTGGCCGCCGAAGGCAAGATCTCCGCTTACATTTTGGTTGCTTTGCCCATCGGAGTGACGCTGATGCTCGGCCTGATCAATCCCACCTACATCGGAACACTTTTTACGCACCCTCTCGGTATTTTCATGCTCGTCCTCGCCGTGATCATGCTGTGCATCGGGTCTTTTTGGATGAGCCGCACTGTTCAAATCAAGTTCTAGGAGGAGGCCGACGTGGATATCGAAACAATAGGTTGGGCTGCCATAGCTCTGGTGGTGTTGCCGCTGGCGTTCCTTACGTGGAGCTTTGTGTCTGTCGACCGGAACCAGCTGGTACTCATCCGGCAAAACCTGAACCGAGCGCAGGTTAACCTTGGCGAAGAAGCACCACGGCAATCGGAATTCACGACTTTGGCCCGCCATTTGGTTTCCGGAACCTACGCGGCAAAGCTGGATCGTCTGCTGGCCATGGCAGGGCGCCCAGCTACATGGCCACTGGATCGAGTGATTGTTTCCAAGCCAATCGCGGCGTTGCTCTTGGGCGGCTTCGGATTCCTCGTGTTCCTGACGAGCCCGTCTTCACAGCTCTTTATCATGGCAACTGCGTTGTTGGTTCTCGGTTTCTTCCTACCGGACCTACTGGTCTACAACTCGGGGCTCAAGCGCCAGGAAGCCATCCAGCTTGAACTGCCAAACGTCCTGGACCAGTTGCTGATTTCCGTCGAGGCAGGGCTGGGCTTCGAGGGGGCAATGGCTCGGGTAGCTTCAACCAGTCCGGGTCCCATGGCCCAGGAAATGAACCGTGCGCTCCAAGAAATGCAGCTGGGCCGTTCCAGGGCAGACGCCTATGCAGCCTTGGCCGAACGCTCCTCCGTGACGGAGCTGAAATCCTTTGTACGCGCGGTGGTTCAAGCGGATCGCTATGGAATAGGAATCGTCAAGGTACTGAAGACACAGGCCGCGCAAATGCGTGTGAAGCGCCGTCAGCGGGCCGAGGAAAAAGCCATGAAACTGCCGGTAAAAGTCCTCTTCCCACTCTTGACGTTCATCTTCCCGGTGTTGTTCATTGTCATTCTGGGTCCGGCCGTCATCAACATTCTGCAAAGTGGCCTCTTCAAGTAGTTGACCGCCAACGCACCCGGTCGTCCGGCTACCCGCGATTGCGGGTAGCCGGACGGTGTAATTCAAGGGCCAGCTCCAGCATGGCCTCGGCACTGCGTGAAAAGCGGACGCGGCCGTTCCACACCATGGAAATGGGCACGTTGCGCGTGGCCGGATGGATCGGGCGTACCGCCAGATGCTTCCCCTCATAGGAGACGTCCGCGACCGGACGCTGCACCAATATCGCGTAGCCCATCCCCCGGGCCACCATCGAACGAGTCACCTCGAAGTCGGTGGTGCGGAAGCGGATCCAGGGACTCAACCCCGCCGCCGAGAACATCATCTCGGTGTTTTCACGGCTCGGATTGACGTCCAGCAAGATCATGGGCTCGTTGACGAGTTCGGCGAGCGCCACCTTGGGTTTTTCCGCCAAGGGGTGATCCGCCGGCAACACCACCGCTGGCACCGCGTCCAGCAGCCGCTTGCGCGTGAGTCCGGGCGGAACCGTCAACTCATAGGCGATGGCCAGATCCAGCTCGCCCGAAAGCAGCATCTCGTGGATTTCCTGCTGCGTCCCAGCATAGAAGTCCAGCTCCACTGCGGGGTATCGGAGCGCATACTCAGCCATGAGTCTGGTCAGGAGCGTTGGGGCCAAGGATGAATAGCAGCCGATGGCCACCTTGCCACGCAGGGTCGTTCCCGCTTCGGCGGCCATCTCCTGCAGGTCCGTGGCTTCGTGCAGCAGTCCGCGGGCCTTGGCCATCACGTAGTCCCCCGACGGAGTCAGGCTCACACCGTGCGCCTTGCGCCGGATCGTCAATTGCGAGTTGAAGATCCGTTCAAGCTCGTTCAGGGCCCCGGTGATGGCCGAGGGCGAGAGCCGTAATGCCTCTGCCGCCGCGGCGATCGACCCGTGTTCCGCGACGGCCACAAAGCACTCGAGCTGCCGCAACGTGTACTTGGGCATCAATAACCTCTCAAAAACCGTGGATACAGCACTGGAATTCGTACTTTACCCATGGTTATGCCGCGGGTCACACTTGGTGTCAAGCAGTCGTCACTTTCCAGGAGATCCAGCCAGATGAGCCACTCAGCCGTTCCCGCCGCCACCTGTCCGTTCACCGGGGCAAGCACGCCCACCGAAACCGCCGCGGCCGCGGGCGAAGCCGCCGCGGCGGCAGCAACGACGTTCGATGCGGGAATCGAAGCCCCGGTCGCCGACTGGGTCACCATCCCGGATCTGCACGAGAACCCGTTCCCGATCTACCAGCGGATGCGCGAGGAATCCCCCGTGCATTGGGTCCCGGCCGTCAATCGCTATATGGTCACATCCTATGCCGCATGCCACGAGATCGAGCAGGACGAGGCGCGCTTCTCCGCCAACGAACACAACTCGCTGATGAAGCGCTCGATGGGACATTCCATGCTCCGCAAGGACAACCCCGAGCACCAGGTCGACCGCGATGCCTACGGATCCACCCTGCGCCCGGGCACCATCAAGAAGCACTGGAACGCCATTTTCGAGGCCAACAACGAGAAGTACCTCTCCGAACTTTTGGCCAAGGGCCCAGGCGCCGACTTCGTCTGGGACTATGCGGCCCCCTACACCGGTGAAAACCTCCGGCTGATCATGGGCTTCCACAACGCCACCCAGCAGGACATGCAGCGCTGGAGCCAAACGCTGATCGATGGGACCGGCAACTACGCCGACGACCCCGAGGTCTGGGCCAAGGCGAAGGCATCCTCCGACGAGGTCGACGCCGCCATCGACGAGATGCTGCCCCACCTGGCCAAGAACCCCGATCAGTCGCTGCTTTCGGGCTTGGCTTCCATGCCGATCCCGCTGGAGGCCATCCGTGCCAACCTCAAGATGACCATCGGCGGCGGGTTGAACGAGCCGCGCGACGTGCTTGCCACCACCGTGTGGGCGCTGCTGAACAACCCGGAACAGCTGGCCGCGGTGAAGGCGGACCCGAAGCTGCACGCCGTCGCCTTCGAGGAGTCGGTGCGCTGGGTCGCCCCGATCGGCATGTACCCGCGCGAAACCACCACCGACCTGGTCCTGGGCGGGGTCAGGCTGCCCAAGGGCGCTCGCTTGGGTGTGGTGCTCGGCGCCGCAAACCGCGACCCGGAGGTCTTCGAGGACCCGGAAACCTTCAACATCTTCCGCCCCAAGAAGCCGCACCTGGGCTTCGGCGGCGGCGTGCACTTCTGCGCCGGCACCTGGATCGCCAGGGCACAGGTCGCCCAGATTGCCATGCCGTCGGTGTTCGAGAAGCTGCCGAACCTGCGCCTCGATCCAAGCGCCGAGACCGTCGACGCGGGCTGGGTCTTCCGCGGCATGACCAAGATGCCGGTGCTCTGGGGCTAAACAGCCACCGTTTTCGTTCCCCCGATTTCACGTATTTTCCCAAAGGATTCCCCCAGCATGCCTACCATCACCTTTACCCAGCCCACTGGCGAAGCCACCGAAGTCACCGTCGAGGAGGGCACCTCGCTGATGCGCGCCGCCGTCACCAACGGCATCGAGGGCATCGTCGGCGAATGCGGCGGCCAGGCCATGTGCGCCACCTGCCACGTGTTCGTCCGCCCCGAATTCGCCGGTCAACTGCCGGAGGTCAGCGACGACGAGGACGAAATGCTCGACTGCACCACCGCCGAGCGCACCGACTCCTCGCGCCTGGGCTGCCAGATCAAGATGTCCGGCGAGCTCGGCAACATCGTGGTCGATGTCCCCTCGGACCAGGTCTAGGCCCATGGAGAACTTTTCCAGCGAGTCGGTCCTCATCATCGGGGCCGGGCAGGCGGGCATCCAGGTGGCGGATTCCCTGCGCGCCGAGGGCTTCACCGGGGCCATCACCATACTCAACGACGAGGCCCACTCCCCCTACCAGCGCCCGCCGCTGTCCAAGGACTACCTCGGGCCCGAATCCACGGCCGAACCGTTGCCGTTGCGCGGCCCCGGCTTCTTCGCGGCCAAGGACATCACGCTGTTGGCGGCAACAGCGGTTTCCGTCGACACCGAGGCACGCTCCGTGAGGCTTTCCGGTGGCACGTCATTGGACTACACCCACCTGGTGTTTGCCACGGGTGCCGCCAACCGGGCACTGCCCTGCCCGGGCTCCGACCTGGACGGCGTGCACGAGCTTCGCACGCTCACCAACGCCCGGCGGCTGCATGATTCACTATCCACCGCCCGGAAGGTTGTTGTGGTCGGGGCCGGGTTCATCGGCCTGGAGTTCGCCGCCGGGGCCAGGGCCCGCGGGCTGGAGGTCACGGTGCTGGAATTCGCCCCGCGCCCCATGGGACGCGCGCTCTCGGCCACGGCCTCGGACTGGTTCACCCAGCGTCACACCGGGGACGGGATCGACCTGCGCCTGAACGAGGGCGTGGCGGCAATCCACCGCGACGGGGATGGCCTGTCCGTGGAATCCACCACCGGCACACGCTACCCGGCCGACCTGGTGCTCTACGGTGTGGGAGTGAACCCTCGCACCGAACTGGCGCAGGCCGCGGGACTGGAGGTGGAGAACGGGATCGTGGTTGATTCCGCGCTGCGGGCCTCGGTTCCCGGGGTGTGGGCCGTCGGCGACTGCGCGTCCTTCCCCCATCGGGACTCCGGGGCGCGCATGCGCCTGGAATCGGTGCAGAACGCCACGGACCAGGGCCGCCATGCGGCCCGCAGCATCATGGGCGACGAATCGTCCTACGCCCAGACCCCGTGGTTCTGGAGCACCCAGGGTGCCATCAGGCTGCAGATCGCCGGCGTGTCGGAACCCGGCGACGAACCGGTGCTGCTTGGGGATCCCGCCGCCGGGAAGTTCTCCATCGCGCTGCTGCGCAACGGGGCGCTTGCCGCCGTGGAGTCGGTGAACTCGCCGGCCGACCACATCGCCGCACGCAAGCTCGTGGACCTCGGCCTGGCCCTGACCACGGACGAAATCTCCGCACCGGGATTCAGCTTCAAGGCCCTTGCCAAGTCGTTGACAGGGATTCCGCAGCCGGCGCCCGCATAGGCGGATGGCGCTCAGTCCCGGTTCCAGGCCCCGCGCATGACATCGATGGAGTGGCCCAGGAAAGCCTCGGCCCGGGGGCTGAGCGTGGAGGCCTGCGGCCAGATCGCCACGACGGCGCTGGGGCTGTTCGGAGGCTCGAGGTCCCTGATGGCCACGGGCAATCCTTCCAGCGTCATCGACGGGTTGTTGGGCCTGGCCATAAGCAGTCCGTAGCCCAGCCCACGGCCCACCATGGCGTTGACCAGCACCACCTGGGGAAGGGAATAGGCGAGTTTGGGGTGCAATCCGGCATCAGCAAAGAGCCGACGGGTGTTTTCGGTGCTGGGGCTGGAGTCGTAGTTGATCAGCGGTTCGTCTTCCAGGTCGCGTATCGACAGGGATTTCCGCGCGGCCAGAGGGTGGTCCGGGTGCAAGACGACTTCCAGTCGGGTTTCATAGATGTGCCGTTTCGCAAGCCCCGTGGGCAACAAGAGGTCATAGACGATCGCCAGGTCGAGTTCCCCGTTTTCCAGGGCCGGAAGCAGGTCGTCATGGGTACCAACACGCACCGAAACATCGATTTCCGGGTGAAGCGCCGGGAATCCTTCAAGAACGGAGGGCACAACATGGCTGGCGAATGATGCAAAGCACCCGATCGCCACGGGTCCGCGCAGGCGTCCCTCCGTACGGGGGAACGTGCTTCCCAGCTCCAGGGCGTCCGCGACGATGCGGCGCGCCTTGTCGGCGAAGTACTGGCCTGCCGGCGTCATGTGTATGCCGTGGGACTTTCGGCGTACGCACAGTTGCTCGCCCGCGATCCTCTCCACGGCGGTAATGGCCTGAGACAGTGCGGATTCGGAAATCCTGAGTTCGGCCGAGGCCGAGCCAAGGGTTGGATGGCGGGGCAGTTCCGCCATCAGCTCGAGCTGGCGCAGCGAGAAACGAAGCATTCTTAAGTCCAATCAAAAAAGTTGTACATCAAATTGAAGTTTACTCAAACTATGTGGGCTGAAACACTGGTGGGTGACGCATCGCATTGTCGCGGATCACATCCCCGGAATCCGACACTGCACAGAGCCGCATTCTCCCGCCATGAACAGCCCGCTCACCGAGGAGCACCCGCACCATGAGTTCCACACGCACCCAAACGCCGGCCCAGCGCGCCAATTCGCGCCGCGTCGCCTTTGCCACCATCATCGGCACCACCATCGAGTGGTACGACTTCTTCATCTACGCCACGGCCGCAGGCCTGATCTTCGCCGAGCTCTTCTTCAAGCCGGCCGGCGCCCAGATCGGCCTCTTGCTCTCCTTCGCCTCCGTTGGCATCTCGTTCCTCTTCCGCCCGCTCGGCGCCTTCCTGGCCGGGCACTACGGCGACAAGATCGGCCGCCGCGCCATGCTGGTGATCACCCTGATCATGATGGGCGCCGCAACCACCCTCATCGGCGTGCTGCCGACGTATGAAACCGCGGGCGTCGCGGCCCCGATCATGCTGCTGAGCCTGCGCATCCTGCAGGGCATTTCCGCGGGTGGCGAATGGGGCGGCGCGGTGTTGATGGCCGTCGAGCACGCACCCAAGGACGGCCGCGGCCGCGCCGGCGCGTTCCCGCAGCTGGGTGTCCCGTTGGGCATGCTGCTGGCTTCGGGCGTCACGGCACTGATGACCGGCGTCATCTCCCCCGGCGAACAGTTCCTCCAGTGGGGCTGGCGCATTCCGTTCCTGCTGAGCATCGTGCTGATCATCGTCGGCTTCCTGGTCCGCCGCGCCGTGGACGAATCCCCGATCTTCGAGGAAATCGCTGCCAAGAAGCAGCAGACCAAGGTTCCGGTCATCGAGCTCTTCCGCAAGCACTGGCTGCTTGTGATCCTGGCCGCGCTGGTCTTCGCCGGCAACAACGCGGCGGGTTACATGACCACCGGCGGCTTCCTGCAGGCCTACACCACCAACCCGAACGGCCCGATCGGGTTCGAGCGGACGGATGTTCTGGTGGCTGTCGCCTTCGCCGCGGCCATGTGGTTCCTCTTCACGCTGCTCTCGGGCTACCTCTCGGACAAGATCGGCCGCAAGCGCACCTACCAGATCGGCTTCACCTGCCAGGCGTTGGCCATCTTCCCGGTCTTCATGCTGGTGAACACGGCCTCGCTGCCGATGCTGTACCTGGCCTTCGCGATCTTCGCCATCGGACTGGGCCTCGGCTACGGCCCGCAGGCCGCGCTGTACTCGGAGCTGTTCCCGGCCTCGGTCCGCTTCTCCGGCGTCTCGATCTCCTACGCCCTCGGTGCGATCCTGGGTGGCGCCTTCGCCCCGATGATCGCCACCGCGCTGGTCCAGGCAACCGGCGGCACCAACGCCGTGGGCCTCTACCTGCTGATCATGACGCTGGTGTCGCTGACCGCCGTTTCGCTGCTGCGCGACCGCAGCGGCATCGACCTGTCGATCAACAACCAGGCCGAGCAGGAAGTAGGTGCGACCATCTTTGACAAGCGCACCGCTCCGGCGGAACCCGTTGCAACCGCCTCGCGCTAAGGGCGATTCGGCCGATCCGGCCATGCACTGAACGCCAGGGGCGTGGTTGGTGTAGTTCCCTCCCAAGGAACACACCAACCACGCCCTTCGTCTTGCCCAAGGCTTCCCGAACCCCGGCGTGGCAGGCCGGCCCAGGCCTGCGTCAGTCGGCTCCGGCCGGGAAGGCAACGCCTTCGCCAATGACGCTCAGGTTCAATTCCATGCCGGGGCGCGCCATCGCCGCGTTCCAGTGCCGGATCGTGATGACCTCGCCGCCGCCGGTGGGCCCGCCCATCGGGGAAAGCTTGATGCGGACCGTGGTTTCCGGACCGAAGAACACGGTGTCCACCACGGTGCCCCTGATGGGTCCGTCTGCGGTGATGCGGATCTGCTCGGGGCGCAGCATCAGCCGCACCTTCCCCTGGGTGGTGGCGTGGCGCACCGGGATCCAGCCCAGCGAACACGTGGCCAGCGACCCCTGCAACAGGGCGTCCAGGATCACCGCATCGCCAAGGAACTCCGCGGTGTCGCGGTCCGCGGGCCTGGTGTACACGGAGAACGGGCTGCCCGTCTGTGCCAGCGTCCCGCCGCGCATGACGGCCACCTGGTCGGCGAAGGAGAGCGCCTCGCCCTGGTCGTGGGTCACCAGGATGGTGGTGACAGCGGCCTCATGCAACACGTCGGCCACGGCCTTGCGGGTGGCAACCCGCAATCCCGCGTCCAGCGCGGAGAACGGTTCATCGAGCAGCATCAATTTCGGCTTGCGGGCCAAGGCACGGGCCAAGGCCACGCGTTGCTGCTGGCCCCCGGAGATCTCGTGCGGGCGGCGGGCGCCCATGGACGCCTCGAGCGAGACCATGTCCAGCAGCTCGGCAACTCGCTTGGCCGTGGCGACCCGGCCCCTGGTGCCCCACTCGCGGTCCAGGCCGAAGGCGATGTTCTGTGCCACGCTCAGGTGCGGGAAGAGCGCCCCGTCCTGGGCCACATATCCGATCTCGCGCTTGTGCGCCGGAACCCAGGCGGCCCCGGCCACCGCCTGTCCGTTGAGTTCAACGGATCCGCTGTCCGGGTTTTCGAATCCGGCAATCAGCCGCAGCAGCGTGGTCTTCCCGGACCCCGACGGGCCCACGATCGCGGTGGTGCCGCATTCGGCGATCGCAAGATTGACTCCGTTGAGCACTTTCTTGCTGCCAAAGCTCTTGACGAGGTTGGTGGTGCGCAGAAAAGTAACGGCAGGCACCAGCCCGGAGAGCTTGTGCGGTCTTGGCAATGCTTCGGTCATTGTCCGGCAGCTTTCTTCGATTGCTGGAATAGCAGGTAGGTCATGGGTGCGGAGATCAGGATCATCAGCAGCGCGTAGGGAGCCGCGCCCGAGTAGTCGATCTCGCTGCTCTTGGCCCAGAACGCCGTGGCCAGGGTGCGGGTTCCGTTCGGCGCCAGCAACAGGGTGGCCGTCAGTTCGTTCACGATCGCCAGGAACACCAGCGCGGCCCCGCCCGCGGCCGCCGGCGCCGTCAGCCGAAGCGTGACCCGGAAGAACGCCACCGAGGGTGAGCGTCCCAGGGAGCGGGCCGCCTCCTCAAGCTCGCGCGGCGCCTGCGCCAATCCGGAGCGCAGGTTGACCAGGGCCCGGGGCAGGAACAGCAAGACGTAGGCGGCCAGCAGGACATAGGCGCTTTGGTAAATGCCCGGCACCAGCCTGATGCTCACCGTGACGAAGGCCAGCCCGACCACGATGCCGGGCATCGAGCTAGTCACGTAGTTCGAGAGTTCCAGGAGCTTGCTGAACCAGCTGGGATGACGCACGGCGAGGAAGGCCATGGGGAAGGCCACCACGCAGGTCAGCAGCGCGCCGGCCAGGCCGTAGCCCATGGTCTGGGCCAGGGCGGGGAGCAACCTTTCAGGCTCCCAGACCCCCGCACCCCCGGCGACGAGCCAGCGAACCACTGAGTAGAGCGGCACCCCCACCGAGAGCACAAAGAGCGCCAGCAGTGCCAGTTGGGCGGGCAGTTCGTAGCGTCCCAGCTTAAACCGGATGGCCAGCCCCTGGGCCCCGAAGCCAACCCGCGCGTAGCGGGCGTTGCCACGCACTTTGGCCTCGCCCAGCAGCAACAGCATGCACAACAGGACCAGCACGCTTGCGAGCATGTTTCCGGCCGCGCCATTGAACGTGGACTGGAACTGAACCATGATCGCCGTGGTGAAGGTATCGAAACGGATCATGGCAAAGGCCCCGTATTCGGAGAGCAAATGCAGTGCCACCAGCAAGGAACCGCCGGCCATGGCGATGCGCAACTGCGGCAGCACCACACGGAAGAACACCGCCCAAGGCCCCAGACCCAGGGACGCGGCCGATTGTTCGATGGCAGGATCGAGCCTTCCAAGTGTTGCCGCCACCGGGATGTACACCAGCGGGAAGTATGAAAGCGTTGCAATGAGCACGCCCGCACCCAGCCCGGCCAGCGAAGGGATCGTCGAGGCCCAGGCATAGCTGTTCACGAACGCGGGGATGGCCAACGGGGCGGCCAGGGCCAGCGCCCACCACCGGTAACCGCGCAGGTTGGTGCGTTCCACCAGCCAGGCTCCTCCCACGCCCAGGACCAGGCACAGCGGCACCGTGACCACCACCAGCATGATGGTGTTGAGCAGGAGTTCGCCCACCCTCGGCCGGATGACGAGTTCAACCACGGTGGACCATTCGGTGGTTGCCGTCATGTAAATGACATAGCCCAGCGGGATGAGCGAAAACAGGGAGATGAGTATCGCCAAAAGGGAAAGGCCCGAAACGCCCAATGGCGGGCGGGGGCTTTTGCCCCCTCCCGCCACGTTCGGTTCCCGTTGGATGTCGGGAACCGTTTGAGTCTTGCTCATATGAGTTACAGCAATCCTGCGTTGGTCATCAGCTCGGTGACCTTAGCCGAGTTCAGCTTCGCCGGGTCAACGGTCGGAGCCTGCAGGTCCTTCAGCGGAACGAGCTTGTCGTTGGAAGCGACGCCCGAACCGACGGCGTATTCAAACGAGGTGCCGTTCTTCAAGATTTCCTGGCCGGCCTTGCCGGTGATGAAGGTCAGGAACTTCTGTGCGGCTTCCGCGTTCTTTGAGGAGGCGAGCACGCCGCCGCCGGATACGGAAACGAATGCTCCCGGGTCCTGGTTCTTGAAGTAGTACGGCTGGACGTTCTTGGAGTTCTCGCCGGTCGCGGCCTGGTCACCGTAGTAGTAGTAGTGGTAGATCAATGCCGCGTCGACTTCGCCGGCATTGACGGCCTTCATCGCGGTGGAGTTGCCCTTGTAGGCGGTGAAGTTTTCCTTCATGCCTGCCAGCCATTCGGTGGTGACTTCCTCGCCCTTAAGCTCGAGCAGGGCGGCGACGATGGCCTGGAAGTCGGCGCCGGTCGGCGAGGCAGCCCACTTACCCTTCCATTCCGGCTCGGCCAGATCCAGCATGGACTTGGGAAGCTGGTCCGCCGTGATCTTGGCCGGGTCGTAGACGAACACGGTCGAGCGTGCGGCAATGCCGGTCCACTTGTTGGTCGACGGGCGGAACTCGGCGGGCACTTGGTCGATGGTGGCCTCGTCGACATCGGCAAACAGTCCGGCATTCTCAACCTGCGCCATTGCGGGAGAATTTTCGGTCAGGAATACGTCGGCCGGTGAGGCCTTGCCTTCCTGGATGATCTGGTTGGACATCTCAGTGTCGGAGCCGTTGCGCACCGTGACCTTGATTCCGGTTTCCTTGGTGAACGCATCGACCCATTCCTGGGCGAGGCTCTCATGCTGGGCGTTGTAAACGGTAATCTCGCCCGCTCCGGATGCCGCTGGGGTCGAGGCTGGGGCTGGAGCACCGCTGGAGCATGCAGTCAGGCCCATCGCTGCGGTGGCCGCCAGTGCGATGCCGGCCAGCATGTTTTTGCGAATCTTCATGGAGGAAAACCTTCCGAGGTGAGGAAAATCGAGGCGCCAGTCACAAGCCAATCGACCTGAACCCGCTCGATTAGCTTAGGTACGTCTAACCTAAATATCCATCCGAGTGGCCCAAAAACGTAAATCTTTCGCTCATTAGGTCATGTTCCAGTAACCAAAATGCGAAAACAGGACATTGAACCGCATCCGCGCAATGATTTCGCCTTTAAATCGCGTCTAGTCAGAACCACCTTCTTGCACATCCCGCGGGCCCGAAACCCCTTACCTTTTAGTAAGTTCAGCCTTGCGTGTCTCTCATCACAATCGTCTCGAGTTGTCCCGATTCCCGGCCCCGCCGTGAAACCCGGTTAAGCACATTGCCTCCGGAGCCACGGAAGTGGCGCCGGAGGCAACTGAAAGGATTCGAAAGGCCGCAGCTGTTCAATGCACGGCCCCGAGGGACTGCAAACCTTAGTGGGGGCGGTACTCGCTGACCATCGGGCAGTCGAACGGATCCCGTGCGGAGAGCCCGACCTTGTTCAGGTAGGTGATGACCTGGGCATAGGACTGGGTGACCGAGGTGACCGTGTATGGCACCTTGAGCTCGTGGCAGTAGTCGCGCACGATCTTGGAGACACCGGCAAGGTTGGCTCGCGGCATCGACGGGAAGAGGTGGTGCTCGACCTGGTAGTTCAGGCCGCCGAAGACATGCGACAGGATCCGGTTTCCGAAGGCGCTGCGGGCCATGACATTGCGGCTGGTGAGCACCTGGCGGGAGAAGAAGTCGATGCGGGATTCCTTGGGAATCATCGGCATGCCCTTGTGGTTCGGGGCAAAAGAGGCACCCATGTAAACACCAAAGACCGCCAGCTGGACACCGAGGAAAGCGGCGGCAATGCCGGCCGGCAGGAAGATGAAGAGGACCGCCACGTAAACACTGAGGCGGATCGCGATCGAGGTGATTTCCTTGCCGCGACCCTTCACCTTGTCACCCGTGAACAGGTACGCCATCGAGCGGAAATGCAGGTTGATGCCTTCAAGCGTGAGCAGCGGGAAGAACAGGTAGCCCTGTCGCTCGGTGATCCACTTAAGGAATCCCTTTTGCCTCTGGGCGTCCTCGGTCTGGAACGAGATCGTGTCCCACTCGATGTCCGGGTCCTTGCCGATGGTGTTCGGCATGGCATGGTGCTTGCTGTGCTTGTTCATCCACCACTGGTAGCTGATGCCGACCACGATGTTGGCCAGGAAACGGCCAATCCTGTCGTTCGCGGGACCCGAGGTCAGGATCTGGCGGTGCGAGGCTTCGTGGGTCAGGAACGCAAACTGCGTCAGCAAGATGCCGACCGCCGCGGCGATAAGCAACTGGAACCAGCTATCCCCCAAAAGGACGAAGCCCGTAACCGCGCCACCGAACAGGAGCGCCAAAACAATGGTCGTTCCCAGGTAATGTCCCTTGCGACGACCCAACAGTCCCGCATCGCGCACACGAATTTTCAGGTGACGGTAGTTGTTGGATCCAGCGTTTCCACGCGTGCTGCGTTGCTCTGGAACCGAAGGGGAAAGTGTGGAACTCATACTGCTCAAGGGTCACTCCCGGGAGCGAGGAGGGCGACAATTCAGTCGAAAGAACTGAAAGTCTCGGTTCCTATAACTCTGAGCATACGGGCATCGCATGTGTAGCACCTGATCGTTGCACAATGACACTAGTTTCCCGAATTCTGCTTTCGGCATGGGTCCCGCACGGTTCCGCAATAAAACGAACTTCCACCACGGGTTTTCGGGATTTTTTCCGGCCGGTCATCGGCTCGACATATACCTCTAGCTGCATACGTGTGCCGGAATCTTGTTTTTCGGAGCGTGTGGTTTCCGGGTTGCAGCAAGCCAGAAAACAACCCGGAACCCACCCCCAATCAGGCCTGCTACTTGTTGCCCGAACGCAGCACCTCCAGCCGCTGCCGGTATTCGGTTTCATCGATTTCACCGCGGGCATAGCGCTCGCGAAGCACCCCTTCGGCGCTCATGGGGTCGCCCTGGAGCCGGTGGCGCCAGTACATGCGGCGGCTGAAGAAGATGAAGAATCCGATGAGCAGGATCCAGAAGATCGGGATCAGGATGAACCACCCGGGGCCGTAGCCCGGTCCCCACATATGGGATGGAACGGTTGCAGCCAGGGTAGGCAACATGGCTGTTGTCATGGCGTCTCACTCCTCAGAGAGATTGGTCGGAACAGAGGCTTGAACCTCCTAAACCAACTCTGCGTGTTGCCGTCCGATGGGCCATCTGCCGCAGGGAGACACTTCAGTGGGCGGACATACTTCCCGTGGCGCAGGAGCCCCTGCGCCCGTCAGCTGCGCTCGGGTTTCCGCGTCGCCGCGAGGGCGGATCCCGGGGTGATCAGCCCGCTTTCGTAGGCAACCACCACCAGCGCCGCTCGGTCGCGGACACCCATTTTTCCGATCACGCGGGAGACATGCGTCTTGGCCGTCAGCGGGGTGATGACGAGCCGCTCGGCGATTTCCGCGTTGCTCATCCCGCTGCCCACCAGGACCAGGACCTCGCGCTCGCGTTCGGTCAGCACATCGAGTGCCCCGTGGCTTCCTGGAACCACCGGCGCGCGCGTGGCAGCCACCTGGGCCAGGAGTTTCCTGGTGACCGAGGGCGACAGCAAGGAATCGCCCGACGCCACGGTGCGCACGGCGTGGATCAACTCCTCCGGCTCGGTGTCCTTGACCAGGAACCCCGAGGCCCCTGCCCGGATGGAAGCCAGGATGTAGTCATCGAGCTCAAAGGTCGTGAGCATGATGATGCGCGTGTGCTTGAGGTTTTCATCGTCCGAGATGGCCTCGGACGCGGTGATTCCGTCCCCTTGCGGCATGCGGATGTCCATGAGCACGATGTCGGGTTTCAAGGCCCGCGCCTGGGCAACGGCCTGGATGCCGTTCGAGGCCTGCCCCAGCACGCGCATGTCGTCCTCGGCGTCCAGGAGCGCGGAGAATCCGGCCCTGATGAGGGATTGGTCATCGACGATGAGAATGCCGATCATTGGTTTCCCCGTTCCTTGGTTTCAAGTTCGTGCGGTGGTGCAGGAATCCACACATTGATTTTGGTTCCGGGCGTCCCCGACGGCCCGGTCGGGGCATGCGGAGTCGTGATCTCCAGGGTGCCGCCCCGGGAAGCGACCCTCTCGCGCATGCCGCCGAGGCCGTTGCCCTCGTCGCTTGCGCCGAAACCTATCCCGTCGTCCTGGACGGTGACGCGCGCTTCGTGCTCGGTGAGGTCGACAAGCACAGTCACCCGGCGGGCCTTGGCATGGCGCACCGCATTCGTCAGGGACTCCTGGACCACCCGGTAGATGGTGTTCTCGACGCGCTCGTCGACCCAGCCGGGCGGCGGAAGTCGGGGTGGATGGAAGCTGATGTCCAGATTCGCGCCACGCACCCGCTGAACCAGCTCGGCGAGCTGTTCAAGGCGCTGGCTGGGCACGCGCGGGGCATCCTGCCGCAGCACCGCCAGCACCTCGCGCACCTCGTCGAGCGCTTCCTTGGATCCTGCCTTGATGTTTTCCATGGCATCCTGGAGCGCCCGGGTGTCGTCGTCCTTGCGGGACAGGTGCAGGGCAACCGAGGCCTGGACGTTGATCATCGACAGTGAATGGGCCACCACATCGTGGATGTCGCGGGCCAGGACCAACCGTTCCTCGTCGCGAAGGTGCTTGGCGCGTTCGGCGGCGGCCCTGCGGAATTCAATGCGGCGGTCCTTGGCCGTGCGTGCAAGCTCGCCGATCAACAGGATGACAAACAACCAGACGAGCACGAATGAGGCCCGGGTCAAAAGTTCCTGCCGGGTCGCCAGCACGAAGAAAAGCAACCCGACCGCGGCACCAGTTCCCCACGCCCACCAGCGTTTTCCCGCGGCGACCGCCAGGACCAAACCCACCGCCAAGGAAAACGGGAACGGCCCCCAGGGGAAACCGGCAAACGCATACAGCGCAGTGACGCCCCCGATGCCCGCCACCATGGGGCCGGGGGCCCTGCGGCGCAACAGCAGCAGGGCGGGGCCGGCCAGCAACAGGGCGACGGCTTGCCATGTCAGAGCGGTCCCGAAGCGGTGTGAAGCAAAGAACGTGCCAACCACCTGCACCGTTGCCACGAATACACTCAGGACAGCGAGTGGCGGGTGGCGGCGGTTGGTCATGCTTCGAGAATACGCCCGAGTGCCCCTGCCCATCATCGGGCACTGGTTGTAGTCCCGCCTACTCCACCCGGAGTACTCGGCGGCACACCCCGCGACCCGTTAGCGCCAGGTGCGGCAGGTTGGCGGAGACAAAAGCTCCGGAAAACGCAACGGGCGGCCACGGCTTCCGGGAGCCCTTGGGCAAGGATTCCCGGAGCGTGGCCGCCCGCGGGCGTGAAACGGGGGCTACAGGCCTGCTGCCCGTTCGGCGGACTCGACAACGTTGGCCAGCAGCATGGCGCGGGTCATCGGGCCGACGCCGCCGGGGTTCGGGGATATCCACGAGGCGACCTCGTAGGCCGCGGGCTCCACGTCGCCGGTGACAACGGCCTTGCCGTTTTCGTCGTTGACGCGCGAGACCCCGACGTCGAGCACGATGGCTCCGGGCTTCAGGTCCTTGGCCTTGATCATGTGCGCGGAACCGGCGGCGGCGATGACCACGTCGGCGGTCGCCAGCTCGGCAGCCAGGTCCTTGGTGCCGGTGTGGGCCAGGACGACGGTGGCGTTGATGTCGCGGCGGGTGAGCAGCAGGCCGATCGGGCGGCCGATGGTCACGCCGCGGCCCACGACGAGCACGCGCTTGCCGTTCAGGTCGATGCCGTGGCGTTCCAGGAGCACCACGCAGCCCTTGGGGGTGCAGGGCAACGGGGAGGTCATCGGGCGGTTCACGTTGGCGACCAGGCGGCCCAGGTTCATCGGGTGCAGGCCGTCGGCGTCCTTGGCCGGGTCCATGGCCTCGAGGATGACGTCCTGGTCGATGTGCTTGGGCAGCGGCAGCTGGACGATGTAGCCGGTGCATTCCGGGTTCTCGTTCAGTTCGCGGACCTTGGCCAGCAGGTCTTCCTGCGTGGTGTCCTCCGGCAGGTCGACGCGGATCGACTGGATGCCGACCTCGGCGCAGTCCTTGTGCTTGCCCCCGACGTACCAGGTGGATCCGGGGTCGGATCCGACAAGGATGGTGCCAAGGCCGGGGGTGATGCCCTTGGTCTTCAGCACCGCGACGCGTTCGGTGAGTTCGGCTTTGATGGCCGCGGCGGTGGCCTTGCCGTCGAGAATCTGTGCGGTCATAAGGAGATGCTCCGTTTCAAAAAATGTTGCGTGTACATGGGACGCGGCGGCGGCCCGGATCGCGGGCCGATCACCGCATCCCATGCACCTTGATGCGGTCAATGCCCCGTGGGGGGCATCTGTCTTGGGGTTAGGCGTGCCACTCTTCGAGGCCCGGGTACAGCGGGAAGGCAGCGGCCAACGCGTCGACGCGTGCCGCGAGGGCAGCCTTGTCTGCGTTCTGGCCGTCGCGCAGGGCGATGCCGATGATGTCGGCGACCTCGGTGAAGGCCGCGGCGTCGAAGCCGCGGGTTGCCAGCGCCGGGGTGCCGATGCGCAAGCCGGAGGTGACCATCGGCGGGCGCGGATCGAACGGCACGGAGTTTCGGTTCACGGTGATGCCGATTTCATGCAGCAGGTCTTCGGCCTGCTTGCCGTCGAGTTCCGAGTTGCGCAGGTCGACCAGGACCAGGTGCACGTCGGTGCCGCCGGTCAGCACGGAGACACCCGCCGCCGTGACGTCCTCGGCGGTGAGGCGCTCGGCCAGCAGCTTGGCGCCTTCCAGGGTGCGGGTCTGGCGCTGCGCAAATTCCTCGCCGGCGGCGATCTTGAAGGCGACGGCCTTGCCGGCGATGGCGTGCATCAGCGGTCCGCCCTGGTGGCCGGGGAAGACGTTGGAGTTGATCTTCTTGGCCAGGTCGGCGTCGTTGGTCAGGATCAGTCCCGAGCGCGGGCCGGCTAGGGTCTTGTGCACGGTGGAGGTGACGACGTCGGCGTACGGCACCGGGTTCGGGTGCAGGCCTGCTGCGACCAGCCCGGCGAAGTGGGCCATGTCGACCCAGAGCAGCGCGCCGACCTCGTCGGCGATGGCGCGGAACGCCGCGAAGTCCAGCTGGCGCGGGTAGGCGGACCAGCCGGCGATGATGACCTGCGGCTTCTCGGCGATGGCCTGGGCGCGCAGCTTGTCCATGTCCACGCGGAAGGTGTCCGGCTCGACCTCGTAGGCGGCAACGGCGTAGAGCTTGCCGGAGAAGTTCAGCTTCATGCCGTGGGTGAGGTGTCCGCCGTGGGCCAGGGACAGGCCCAGGATCTTGTCGCCCGGGTTGATCATTGCCGAAAGTGCGGCGGCGTTTGCCGAGGCGCCGGAGTGCGGCTGCACGTTGGCGAACTTGGCGCCGAAGAGGGACTTGACGCGCTCGATGGCCAGGTTCTCCGCCACGTCGACGTGCTCGCAGCCGCCGTAGTAGCGGCGGCCCGGGTAGCCCTCGGCGTACTTGTTGGTGAGCACGGAGCCCTGGGCCTCGAGCACCGCGCGGGGCGCGAAGTTCTCGGAGGCGATCATTTCCAGGGTGTCGCGCTGGCGACCCAGTTCGAGCCTCAGGACCTCGGCGATTTCCGGGTCGAGCTCGGCCAGCGATTGGTTGGTCACGGTGGTGTTGCTCATGATGAACTCCATCGGGGTGAGGGTTGGTTTCGGGCAGACTTCTACTTGCGAATTGTTCAACCCCCGGGCCCAGGCGCGCGGTCCGTGGTCAGCTCATGTGCCGCTCCCCGGTGGTTCATCCCACCTAACGCCAGTTGCGACGGTTCCAATCCTAGTCGGAATAGCGCGATGGCGGAGACTGTTACACCTCATGACAGTTGAAACTTCAACAGACATGGGCGGGAGCGCGGCAAACGTGGAGGATTCGAACTCGGGGTTCGGCACCATCATCATCGGGGCCGGGCAGGCCGGACTCTCGGCAGCCCACCATCTGCTCCGCAAGGGGTTGAAGCCCTTCGAGGACTTCGTGGTGCTCGATGCCAATGACGGCCCCGGCGGTGCCTGGCGCCACCGCTGGGACACGCTGACCTTCGACCGGGCCCACGGCCTGCACCCCCTGCCCGGCATGGCGCTGGGCACACCAGACCCGAAGGAGCCCGCCTCCGCGGTGGTCGCCCGCTACTACGGAAGCTACGAGGACCACTTCGGTATCCCCGTCGTCCGGCCCTTCAAGATCAGGCGCGTGGAGGGCTCCCTGGTGGACGGGTTCACCGTCACCGCGGTCGACGGGAGGAGCCTCTCGGCGAAAACCGTGATCAATGCCACGGGCACCTGGGACAAGCCCTACTGGCCCGCATACCCCGGGCAGCGAGAATTCACCGGCCGCCAATTGCACACCCATGACTTCGTCTCCCCCGAGGAATTCCTCGGCAAGCGCGTCTTGGTGGTCGGCGGCGGCACCAGCGCCGCCCAGTTCCTGCTGCAATTCTCCGCCCTGGGTATCGACACCCTGTGGTCCACCCGGCGGCCACCGGAATGGCGCACCGCCCCGCTGGACAAGGCCTGGGGAATCGGGGTCGAGGCCGAGGTCAACGAACGAACGCACTCGGGGCTTCCGCCGCGCAGCGTGGTCTCGGTGACCGGGCTGCCACTGACCGATTTCTACACCGCGGGCATCGAATCCGGTGTCCTGGTTTCCCGCGGCGGCATCGATTCGATCGGCGAGCGCTCGGTGCACTTCGCCGACGGCAGCGAAGAGGAGATCGATGTGATCCTGTGGGCCACGGGTTTCCGGGCCTCGCTGGACCATCTGGCGCCGCTGGGATTGCGCGAGCACGGCGGCGGAATCGTGATGGATACCGATTCGGTTTCCGTGCTCAAGGTGCCGGGCCTCTTCCTGGTCGGCTACGGCGCCTCGGCCTCCACCGTCGGGGCCACGCGCGCCGGCCGAGCCGCCGCCGCGGGTGCCGCCGGGCTGCTGAATGAACGGGAAGCCGTGGCGGTGCCCGCCTAACCCGCGCGGGGGCGCGCAACACAGGCTTCACAAGCTGCGTCAGGCCCGGACGCGCGGGTAATCTCGTCGAGGTGAGCACCAACGAATTCATTGTGTCCCTGTCCTGCCCCGACCGCCCGGGCATCGTCCATGCCGTGTCCGGTGCCCTGCTGCAGGCCGGTTGCAACATCACCGAGTCACAGCAATTCGAAAGCCCCGAAACACACAACTTCTTCATGCGCATCGCGGTGGCCACCGAGCAGCCCATTGCAAGCCTGCGCGCGGCACTGGAACCCATCGAGGCCGCGTTCTCCATGACCCTGGACATCAGTGCCGAGGGCGCGCCGCTGCGCACCCTGATCATGTGCTCCACCGAGGGCCACGCGCTGAACGACCTGCTCTTCGCCCAGCGCGCCGGAACGCTGCCGATCGAGGTCCCGGTGATCGTCTCCAACCACCTGGACCTCAAGCCCATGGCCGACTTCTACGGCATCGAGTTCGTGCACATCCCGGTCACCGCGGCCACCAAGGCCGACGCCGAAGCGCAGTTGCTGGAACTCGTGGCCAAGCACGACATCGACCTGGTGGTGCTGGCCCGCTACATGCAGATCCTCTCCGACGACCTGTGCCGCGCGCTGAACGGCAAGGCCATCAACATCCACCACTCGTTCCTGCCCTCCTTCAAGGGCGCCAAGCCGTACCACCAGGCCCACGCCCGCGGCGTGAAGCTCATCGGCGCCACCGCCCACTACGTGACGGCGGACCTGGACGAGGGTCCGATCATCGAGCAGGAGGTCATCCGCGTGGACCACGCGCGCACCGCCAACCAGTTCGTGGCCATGGGACGGAACGTCGAGGGCCGCACGCTCACCCGCGCCGTGGGCTGGCATGCCGAGCGCCGCGTGATGCTCGACGGCCACCGCACCGTGGTGTTCTCCTAGTACTACCGTCGCGCTTGCAGGGTGCGGCCCCGGGCCACCAAGGGTGCGCCGGGATTTCGACCGGCGGCCACGTCAGCCCTCGGTGTTGCCGAGCGCTACGTGGACCTCGTTCGAGACGGGTGTGCCGCGCTCCACTGTCCGTGACACCGTGCAGTACTTCTCATGCGAGAGGTCTACCAGGCGTTCCACCATGCCGGCGGCCTTGCGCCCGTCAACCGTGTCGGGAAAGGCCACGTTGAAGGACATGTGCAGCCCGTCCACGCGGCTGGCACCGTCCTCAACCACCTTGTGGCCGGTTGCCGCTACCCGGAAGGACGTGGGCTCGGCGCTGCGTGCCGTCACCGTGTCGACGTCGATCGCCGAACAGCCGGCGATCGCCGCCAACAGCAGCTCCACCGGGCTCAGCAACCCTTCGCCGTGGCCAAATTCAATTTCTGCACCCGCGTCATTGCGCACCGTGTAACGGGCCGTTGCCGTGCGGGTCAGCTCGACGGAACGCAGCGTGGGGTCTTCGTTTTCGCTCATGGGACCATCATGCCACCAGCTAACCGGAGCACTGCCAGGTGCGGCCATACCCCCGGCACCGGGCGCAACGCCACCACTGCAAAGCCCGGGGCCAAGCCCTGCAAACGCGACTGCAGTAGGCCAATTCTCCCGATATTCCGGCTAGCGTTCGGTGGCCCACTGCTCGTGCTCGTCCAGATGGTGGCGCTCGCTGGCCCCGGGCTGGGTTCCCGAATCGGCAAGCTGCTCCATGCGCCCCATGAGTTCCGCCGCAACCGTCCAAGTCTCCAGCGTGGACGGCGGGTTGACGCCGGCCGCCCGGGCAATCTTGTTGCGCCACTTGTTGGTGAACCCCAGGACCTGCTCGCCGCCGATGTTCCGGTCCCAGAGCCAGCGGGCCAGCTCCTTTGCCTTTTGCTGCCTGTTCGCCTCGGCCTTGGTGCCGTGGCGGAACGGATCGATGGCGGGTTTCACGGGCGCCGGCTCGGCGACGGGTTCGGCGACCACGGGAACGGGTTCGACGACTGCAGAGCCGCCCACCGCTTCCGCGGCCACATTGGGCCCAGACTCGGGTTCGAGCTCCGGAAGCCCGATCGCCACGATCTCGGCGCCGTTTTCGATGGTGTGCACGGCCGCCTGGATGATGCCCTCCAACTCGGCCAGGACCCGGGGCGGAATGTTCGGGGCCTGCTCCCCCAGCGTGGACCGCAGTTCCGCGACCATTTGCTCGTAAACCTCAACCTTGTGCTGCGGCCACATCGTCCCAGCTGCTCCCGTTCTTCGGCGTCAGAACGCCGACTCAATTCCTGCCCGCTCCAAGGCGCGGAGTCGATCCCCAACACTATCCGGTGGCCTAAGACCCTGGCCACCCGGCGCCCGGAAGACGTGCGGCCGGGCCACCGCCCGGGGAGCGTGCCGGGCCCTTCGGCCAGGCGTGCGCGGAGGGCGGAAAACACGTCGGGCCACGTCGTGTCGCGCTGCCGAAGCGGGCGCGGGGCACAGGCTAGAGTGGTGCCATGGCTCACATCATCACCATTGACTCCAAGACCCCCTCCGTCGACCAGACCTGCTTCGTGGCACCGACCGCGACCCTGTCCGGCGACGTCACCCTGGGGGCGCAGGCCAGTGCCTTCTACGGCGTTTCGGTACGCGGCGATTCGGCCGCGATCAAGGTCGGGACTGGAACCAACCTGCAGGACAACGTGGTGCTGCACGCCGACACGGGTGTTCCCTGCACCATCGGGGACCGCGTTTCGGTGGGCCATTCGGCCGTCGTCCACGGGGCCACCGTGGGAAACGACTGCCTGATCGGCATGAGCGCAACCATCATGAACGGGTCGGTCATCGGGGGAAACTCCTTGGTGGCGGCGGGCGCCCTGGTGCTCGAGGGAACCATTGTTCCCCCGCGTTCACTGGTTGCAGGGGTACCGGCAAAGGTCAGGCGCGAACTGACCGATGAAGAAGTCGAGGGCCTCAAGGAAAACGCTGCCCACTATTTGGTGCTGGCAGCCAAGCACCGTGACGCCAACGCGGCACGGTAGACACCCACAGGGGAGTTCAAAGCGATGGCCAGTTACATTCAGGCACCACCCACTGCACACCCCGGAGCACCCTCACCGGTGCAAGCCACGGGCCGCACCATCAACTGGGGTGTGGTTTCCACCGGCAAGATCGTCGCCCACGTGATTGCAGACCTGCAGTCCCTCGGTGATGCCAACGTCATCGCCGTGTCCTCGCGCAGCGAGGAACGCGCCCGCATCTTCGCCGAGGAACACGACATCGACTGGGCATTCGGGTCCTACCAGGCGATGTTCGACGAGCCGGAGATCGAGGCCGTCTACATCGCGACCCCGCACGGCCAGCACTTCGAGATCGCCATGGCCGCACTGAAGGCCGGCAAGCACGTGGTCTGCGAAAAGTCGCTGACCATCAACGCGCACGAGGCCCGCGCACTGGTCGCCGAGGCCCGCGAACGCGACCTCTTCCTGATGGAAGCGGTCTGGTCGCGCTTCACCCCGGTGTTCGCGCGCGCCCTGGAAATTCTCGAAACCGGCGAGCTCGGCGAGGTCTCCTGGGTCCAGGCGGACCTCGGCTTCAAGGCCGAGTACGACCCGGAATGGCGCCTCTTCAACCCTGCGGACGGCGGCGGGGCACTGCTGGACATGTCCATCTACCCGCTCACCTGGGCCATCGGCGCCATGGGGTTCCCCACGTCGGTGCAGGCAAGTGCCGACCTCAACGAGGACGGCGTGGACATCCAGAACGCCATCACGCTGGGTTACACGGGTGTGCGCCACGCGCAGCTGATGACAACCCTGACCGCCACTCCCCCGCGCGAGGCACGGGTGGCCTGCAGCAACGGCTGGCTCAGCACCAACGCACCGCTGCACAACCCCACCAAGTTGTTCATCCGCCCGGCCAAGGGGCTCAGCCGGACCGAGGTCTTTGAACCGGTGGGCAACAACTACACCTACCAGTTCCGCGAAGCCACGCGGTGCATCCAGCAGGGGCTGAACGAGTCCCCCACCATGCCGTGGGACCACTCGGTCAACACCATGGCCATCTTCGATGGCATCCGCCATCAGCTGGGGATCCGCTACCCCAACGACATGGCGCGCACCAGCTAGGGGCAAAACAACCCCTGCTGCACAAACGAAGGTGGCGCTTGCCGACGACGGTTCGTCGGCAAGCGCCACCTTCGTTGATTTTCGGACGGGGCTACGTGGCCACCAGTTCGGCTTCTCCGGCGTTGCGCAGCGCCGCACGCAAGTCCTCAAGTGGCGGCAGCCCCGCCACCCCCTCCGGCGTGGGGTAGACCCTGCAGCTGAGGGCCGGCTCGGCCCCGGAGGCGAACAGGTCCCTGCCGGAGGCGACGAACGTCGGGGAACCGTGGAATGCCAGCTCCCGGGCAACGTCCTCGCTGGCGATTTCCCGGATGCGCAGCTCCCCTGCAGCCATCCCCTCGGCCTCCAGGGCGCGAAGATACAGCTCGCTGGCCGGGTCGCTGTTCGGGCAGCCGGCAATGATGCGCAATTCGAAGTCCATGTCCCAATCGTCCACACCGGGCCACCGGAATGCAAAGTGCCGCCGGGCTGCTGCCCGGCGGCACTTTGACGTTGAATGCGTTGGCCGGCTTTCGGCCCCCTCAGACCCCATGCACGGCCAACGCAAACTTGATGGCCCGGCCGTCAGGCCGGGGATCCCTGTCAGGCCGTGGCCGCAACCAGGGAGGCGCGGCGCGCGGCGGCCAGGCCGAGTTCAAGGTCGGCAATAAGGTCCTCGACCTGCTCGACGCCGACGCTGAGCCGCACCAGGTTCTTGGGCACAGCCAGCGGGGTGCCGATGACCGAGGCGTGGGTCATTTCCGAGGAGTAGCAAACCAGCGACTCGACGCCGCCGAGGGACACCGAGAGCGCAAACAGCTTCGTCGATTCCGCGAAGGCGCGCGCGGTGGCCTCGCCGCCGGCGAATTGCAGCGAGACGATGCCGCCGAAACCGCGGGACTGGGTCTTGGCCAGCTCGTGCCCCGGGTGGGATTCGAGCCCCGGGTACAGCACCGTGGAAACCTCCTCGCGGGTGGTCAGCCATTCGGCGATGCGGGCGGCATTCGAGCAGTGGCGCTCCATGCGCAGCCCCAGGGTCTTGAGCCCGCGGGCGGCAAGGAAACAGTCCTGCGGGCCGGCCACGGCTCCCCCGGCGAACTGCTGGAACCCCACGGCCTCGGCCAGCGACTGGCCGCGGAAGATCCGCTCCGCCACGATCACGGCGCCGCCGAGCACGTCGGAGTGCCCGCCGATGTACTTGGTGGTCGAATGCACCACGACGTCCGCGCCGAGGGTGATCGGCTGCTGCAGGAACGGTGTGGCAAAGGTGTTGTCCACGACCAGCAGCGCCCCGGCATCGCGGGCGATCCGCGCCCAGCCAGCAAGGTCGGCGATGCCCAGCAGCGGGTTGGACGGGGTTTCCACCCAGAGCAGGGCGGTGACGCCGGGTTGCACCGCGCCGGCCACGGCCGCGAGGTCGGTGATGTCGACGGGCGTGTTGGTGATGCCCCACTTGCCGTGCAGCCGGTTGATGAGCCGGTTGGTGCCGCCGTAGCCGTCGGCGCCGAGCACGATGTGGTCCCCCGGCTCCAGCACCGCACGCAGCAGCGCGTCCTCGGCGGCGATGCCCGAGGCGAAGGCGAAGCCCGCGTGGCCCGCTTCCAGGGCGGTGAGCTGGGTCTCGAAGCCGCCGCGGGTCGGGTTGGAGCCGCGGGAGTATTCGTGGCCGTTGCGCAGGACGTTGATGCCGTCCTGCACAAAGGTGCTGGTCTGGTAGATCGGCGGGATGACCGCGCCGGTCAACGGATCCGGCGCCTGGCCGGCGTGGATGGCCAGGGTGTTGAAGGAGTGCGTGTTGGAGGAATGGCTGGTGCCTACTGGGTTGCTCATGGTCGTTCCTTCCTAGACGCCGACGGATTCGCGGGTCGGTGATGTGGTTTCTTGGGTCAGCGCATCAAGCGCACCGGTCAGGTCCGCGATCAGGTCCGCCGAGTCCTCCAGGCCAACCGAAACGCGCAGAGTCCCGGCGGAGATCCCGGCGGCGGCAAGCTGCGCGTCGGAAAGCCGGCAGTGGGTCATGGCGGCGGGGTGCACGATCAGCGACCGTGCGTCGCCGATGTTGGCGGCCAGGGCGAAGAGTTCGACCGAGTCGACGACCTGCGGGACGGCGGAGGCGTCGTGGAGGTCGAAGGAGAACACGCAGCCGGTGCCGGCCGGGAAGTCCCGGTGCGCCAGCTCGTGGTCCTGGTGGCCGGGCAGCGACGGGTGGTGGACCCTGGCCACGGCCGGGTGCGCATCCAGGGCCGCCACCAGGTCCAGCACGTTGGCCTGCGCCTTGGCCACACGCAGCGAGAGCGTCTCGATGCCCGTGAGGATCGCCGAGGCCGAGGCCGCGGTGAGCGTGGGGCCCAGATCGTGCAGGAACTTGGAGCGGGCCAGCATCAAGTAGGCGTTGGGGCCGTAGCGTTCCAGCAGCGAATCCCCGTAGTACCGGGCCTTGGGGGCCGCGATCTGCGGCCAGCGGGCCGGATCGGAAAAATCGAAGGTGCCCGCATCGACGATCAGTCCCCCGAGCACCGAGCCGTGGCCGGCCAGCGCCTTGGTGGCCGAATGGACAACGATGTCGGCACCGAAATCGATGGGGCGGTAGGCGGCCGGGGTGGCCAGGGTGTTGTCGACGACCACCGGGATGCCGGCCGCGCGGGCGACGTCCGTGATGGCGCGCAGGTCCACCAGGGTGACCAGCGGGTTGGACACCGATTCGAGCAGGAAGCCGCGGGTCTTCGCCGTGATGGCCGCAGCCCAGTTGGCGGGGTCCTCCGGGTCGACAAACGTGACGGTCACGCCGAAGTCGGCGAAGGTGTCGGTGAGCAGGTCGACGGTGCCGCCGTAGAGCTTGTTGGAGGCCACCAGGTGGTTCGGCCCCTGCAGCAGGGCCAGCAGGGAAACGGCGACGGCAGCCTGGCCCGTGGCGGTGGCCAGCGCCCCGATGCCGCCCTCCAGAGCCGCGGCGCGTGCCTCCAGCACGGAGACCGTGGGGTTGCCGGTGCGCGAGTAGGTGAAGCCCGCCTTTTTCAGCGAGAAGAGCTCGGCCGCGGTGGCGTAGTCGGGGAACTCGAACGCTGCGGAGTTGTAGATCGGCACGGTCATGGGTCGGTGCGGGCCCGCGGGGCTGTACCCGGAGTGGATTTCGGTGGTGGCGTTCTGCCAGGTGCTGGTGGCCATGATCGTGCCTTTCGGGGCCTGGTGCTAAGGAAAAGTTCGGGGAAGGACGTGCGGGGCTGCATCGAGTTGCGGGTCGATGCGGCCCCGCCCGTCCGTCCCCTGTGCCGCCGCGGGGCCCGGTCGAGATAGGGACTCGGGTGCGGGCCCGGCGGCGGGCTTGCGGGGACTAAAACGTGGTTAGACGTTTGCGCCGGTGTTTGCGCCAATGGTGGCGCGGGCAGCGATGGCCGCCTCCACCAGGTTGGCCAGCGAGGCCTCGGTCTCCGCGTAGCCGCGGGTCTTCAGGCCGCAGTCCGGGTTGATCCACAGCTGCTTGGCCGGCAGCGAGGCCAGGGCGATCTCGATGAGCTCGGCGACCTCTTCGGTGGACGGCACGCGCGGGGAGTGGATGTCGTAGACGCCCGGGCCGATGCCGCGGCTGTAGCCGAACTCGGTCAGGTCCGCGGTGACCTCCATGCGGGAGCGGGCGGCCTCGATCGAGGTGACGTCGGCATCCAGCGCGTCGATGGCGTCGATGATCTCCCCGAACTCCGAGTAGCACAGGTGGGTGTGGATCTGGGTGGCGTCCACGGCGCCGGCGGTTGACAGGCGGAAGGAGTCGACCGACCACTTCAGGTAGGCGGCCTGGTCGGCCTTGCGCAGCGGGAGCAGTTCGCGCAGTGCCGGCTCGTCGACCTGGATGATGCCGATGCCGGCGTCCTGCAGGTCCGCGATCTCGTCGCGCAGCGCCAGGGCCACCTGGTTTGCGGAGACGGACAGCGGCTCGTCGTCGCGGATGAAGCTCCAAGCCAGGATGGTGACCGGGCCGGTGAGCATGCCCTTGAACGGCTTGTTGGTCAGCGACGCGGCGTAGGAGATCCACGGCACGGTGAAGGCCACCGGGCGGGAGACATCCCCCCAGAGGATCGACGGGCGGGTGGCGCGCGATCCGTAGGACTGCACCCAGCCGTTGGCGGTCTCGGAGAAACCGTCGAAGTTCTCGGCGAAGTACTGGACCATGTCGTTGCGCTCGGCCTCGCCGTGCACCAGCACGTCCAGGCCCAGGCGTTCCTGCAGCTCCACCACGCGGGCGATCTCCGCCTTGAGGAAGCCCTCGTAGGCGGCGTCGTCGATGCTGCCGTTGCGGTGCGCTGCGCGGGCGGTGCGGACCTCGCCGGTCTGCGGGAAGGAGCCGATGGTGGTGGTCGGCAGCACCGGCAGGTTCAGCGCGGCTTCCTGGGCCGCCTCGCGGGTGGCGGCATCGGAGCGGGAGAAGTCGGCGTCGGTGAGTGCCGCCAGGCGTTCGCGGACCGCGGCAACGGTGGTGCCGGCGAATGCCGCCCGGTGGTTGATCGCCGATTCGGCGGCGGACAGCTCGGCGGCGATCGCGGATTCGCCCTGCGCCAGGCCCTTGGCCAGGGTGATGACCTCGGCGACCTTCTGGTTGGCGAAGGCCAGCCATGCCGGCAGGTGCGCCGGCAGGTTGTTTTCCAGGGCGACGTCGTGCGGGACGTGCTGCAGCGAGGTGGCGGTGCCCACGGCGAGGATGCCGTTGGACGTCTGGACCTCGGTGCGCAGGGACTTCAGGACGTTTAGCGAGGCGGCGAGGTTGTTGCGCCAGATGTTGCGGGAGTCGACGATGCCGGCCACCAGGGTGGAGCCGGCGAGGTCGTCGAGGAATTCGGCCTTCGGGGCCAGTCCGCGGACCAGGTCCGCGTGCACGGCCTCGACGCCGGCGCGGGCCAGCAGGCCCTGGGCGGCACCCGGGCGGGTCACGTCCCCGGCGGTTCCGTAGCCGAAGGTGACAAAGAGGGCCGGGCGTTCGGTGGCGGCGGCGAGCCTGGTATAGACGGACTCTGCCAGCGCGCCGGGAACTGCGAGCTCGGCGCCGCGGTCGGTGACAAGTGCCGGCTCATCGATCTGCACCCACGGGGCACCGGCGGCGGCAAGCTCGGTAAGGATCCGTGCGTAGGCGGCGACGACCTCGTCGATGCGGGTCAGCGGGTCGAAGCCCGCTGCGGCGCCGTCCTCGGCCTTGGCCAGCAGCAGGTAGGTGATGGGACCGACCAGCGTGGGGCGGATGGTGTTTCCGTTGGCCGCGTGGGCCTTGAAGCTTTCAACCAGCGGCTTGGCGTTGGCCGCGATCGGGGTGTTCTCACCGATCTCCGGGACCAGGTAGTGGTAGTTGGTGTCGAACCACTTGGTCATTTCCAGCGGGGCGCGGGACTCGTCGCCGCGGGCCAGCACAAACGAGGCGGCCGTGTTGATGGTGCCGTCGGCATCTGCAAGGTCCGCGAAGCGGGTGGGCAGGGAGGAAAGCGCCACGGTGGCGTCCAGGACCTGGTCGTAGTAGGCGAAGTCGCCGGGCAGCGAGGCGTCGGTGGCGCCCAGGCCCAGGGTGGTCAGCTTGGCCAGGTTGGCCTGCTGCAGCTCGCGGGCCGCGGCGTGCAGGGTGGCCTCGTCGGTGCGGTTGGCCCAGTGCGCTTCGAGGGCCTTCTTGAGCTCGCGGTTCGGTCCGATGCGCGGGTAGCCGAGGATGGATGCTGCCGGGAAGGTTGGCTTCGTCATGGTGTTTCTCCTTGGGTGTTGAAAGTGTTGTAAGTGTTGGAAAAGTGTTGAAGGTCCGGGGCGCCTAGACGGCTGCGCGGGCGGCCCAGGAGTTGCTGACTTGGGCCCGGGTGCGGGGCAGCTCGAGCCGTTCGATGACGTCGAGGGAACCGCGGTGGTCGTTGAAGGTGTAGAGGTGGACGCCCGGGGCTCCGTCGTCGAAGGCGCGCCGGGCCAGCGTGACGGCGGCGTTGACCCCGATGTAGTGGCGTTCGGCATCGCTGCTTGCCGTTTCCAGCGCATGCGCAAGGATTGGGTCCGGTTCAACCCCCGTCATCGAGGCCAGCCTGTTGAGCCGTTTGAGCGAATTCAGCGGGATGACCCCCGGAATAATCGGGATGCCAACCCCTGCGCGGCGTGCTGCGTCAACCAGGTTGGTGTATTCCTCGGGCCGGAAGTACACCTGGGTGATCGCATAATTTGCCCCCGAGCGTTCCTTGGCGAGCAAGACCTCCACGTCGTGCTCGAACGACGGGGATTCGGGGTGCTGGATCGGGTAGGCCGCCACGCCGACCCCCAGCCGCCCGCCGGCCAGCGCCGCCGAGTGCTCGGTTTCGACCTCGCGGATCAGTTCGATCAGGTAGCGGGCGAAGGGGAACTCCCCGCGCCAGCCGTCCGGATCGGTGGGCAGGTCGCCGCGAAGCGCCAGGACCCCGCGGACCCCGAGCGAGATGAAGTGGCGGATCAGGTTCTCGAGGGACTGGCGGCTCTCCCCCACACAGGTCAGGTGTGCCAGCGGGCGCAGCCTGGTGTTCTGGATGAGGTGTTCGATCAGTTCCAGCGAGGCCCGGCGGCGTGCGTGGGTCCCCGAGTAGGTGACCGACACGTAGTCGGGGTTCGTGGCCTGAAGCGCCTCGATGCTGTTGAAAACGCCCTCGGTCGCGTCGCGGTTCACCGGCGGGTACAGCTCATAGGACAGTGACGGCGGGGCCGCGGACGGTGTAATGCTCATGTGTGACTCCTCGTCTAAACGAGGGAGGCCCCAAGGTACGCCACAAAAGCCCCAGTCATCCGGAACGGAAAACTGCGGCGATGGTGAGCAGGTTTTGAAGCGGCTCCATCGCTTCTGGCCTTAGCACCCTCACCGACATGAACTCCCAGAAGGGATTTCCATCGGATGATGGTTGCTGCGGCGTCAACGAGCCAGATCTCTCAGCCGCTCTTGATGGTTGATGCATTCATCATGTTCCACGTTTCAAGGACGGTGCAAGGCGCCGGCCGGGACCCGCGTCACGCGGGGCAAAAACACTTCACATGACGAATTTTTGTCATCCTGCACTTGGCCACCGGTCAGATTGTTACGCGGGCCGGAAATCCAAAATCACCGTCAGTTCAGGGATTTTCGCTGGTTTTCAAGTCTTTCCGGCGGTTTCATGAAGTGATTGTGAAGCCTAGGCCCGGCAGCTTGCGGGCTCCCGACCTGCAGCACCGGAAACCCTCCGGTCGGCGGCCCGTTGCGGCACGCAAACAGGGACAACGCGCCCTGCCCGATCGCCGCGAACCAATCCTCTAGGCTGGATCCACCATGGATACCAGGCAGAAAACCCACCAGTCCGGCGGACGCGACCGCTCGATCCTCGAGGAGACCCGGGCCGGCGAAGACGAATTCCGCGTCGACATCGAGCGCATCAGGTTCTCTCCCTACTTCTCGCGGCTCTCCGCGGTGACCCAAGTGATCCCGCAGGCGGGCGCCGGGACCGTGGTGCACAACCGGCTGACGCACTCGCTCAAGGTCTCCGCCGTGGCCCGCTCCATCGCCATCGGGCTGATCAACGCGGACGAGCCCACCCGGAAGCTCGTGGCCGGGCTGGGCGGTTGCGACCCCGTGGTGGTTCAGGCCGCCGCGGCGGCACACGACATGGGGCACCCTCCCTTCGGACACTTGGGCGAGCAGGAACTCGATCGCGTGGCCCGCCAGACGCTCGGGCTGCCGGACGGCTTCGAGGGCAACGCCCAGAGCTTCCGCATCCTCACCGCGCTGGACAGCTGCGACGCGACGCCGCGGGGGCTGAACCTCACCAAGGCCGTGCGCGCGGCGGTGCTCAAGTACCCGTGGACCCGCAACGAATGGCGGTCGCGGCCCGCAGGCGCCCCGGAGATGCTGCCCCGCGGCGTGGGCTCCGTCGGCAGCATCGGGGCCCACAAATTCTCGGCCTATGACATCGAAGCCGAAGAGATGCACGATGTGCTCTCCGTGTTCCCCGGCATTTCGAAGTACCAACAGACCCTGGAGTGTTCGGTGATGGACATCGCCGACGACATCGCCTACGCAGTGCACGACCTGGACGACTTCTACCGGGCCGGGGTGCTGCAATACACCACGGTGTCCGCCGAGCTGCGGGCATGGCTCGATTCGGGCACGCAGCTGGCCCGAATCGAAGACACCGACTTGGATACACGCAGGCCCGGTCATGCACTGGAGCGCACCTGGCGTCACGTCGCGGCAAAGGATCCTTGGATCGCCAACGCCGAGGCCTTCCGCGCCTCGGTGAGGCGCGTCGGCCACGACCTGGTCGAGGGGCTGCTTGCGGTTCCCTACAACGGCGGGATCGAGGCGGACCGCGCCGTCACGGGATTCACGCGGCGGTGGATCAACCGGCTCCAGGCCTCCATTGCGGTGGAGAAGGACCCCACGGTCCGCAGCGGGCACGTCCGCCTGGCCGACGAAGCCTGGCACGACGTGGTCGTGCTCAAGTTCGTGCACTCGCGCTTTGTGCTGGAGCGTTCCGACCTGGCCGTGTACCAGCGCGGGCAAACCCGCATCATCGCTTCCCTGGCCGAGGGCCTGCACGCGTGGCTCGAGGATCGCGACGACGCGGCCCGGGCGCCGCGCAGGCTGCTGGATTCGGTCGAGGCCGCAACCGGCGAGTACCGCCTGCTCCGGGCCCAGTCGCCCGGGCAGTTTGCGCAAGCCGGTAACGGCGAGATCGAAAGGCTCGGGCGGGCCCGGGCGATCGTCGACTACATCGCCTCGTTCACCGACGCGCAGGCCGTCTCGGTGAACGCCTTGCTGACCGGGACCTCCGAGGGGCTGTGGGAGGTCGGACGGGGGCTCTAGCCCCCCGTCCCGGCTCAGGCCCCGCCATGCTGCGGACGCCGCTGCGCATACGCCAACGGCGGGCCGCCAGTCCCCCTCAGGGGAAGGCGACCCGCCGTGGTGCGGTGCGACCGGAAGGCTACTTCTTGAGCAGTTCCAGCGCGGTGTTCAGCGTGACGCTCGGGCGCATGATGGCTGCGACCTTTTCCTCGACCGGGCGGTAGTAGCCGCCCATGTCGACGGGGGCACCCTGCACGGCTGCGAGCTCGGCCACGATGGCTTCCTCGTTGCCGCCCAGCGCCTCGGAAACGGCATTGAAGGCCGCTGCCAGCTCGGCGTCCTTGGTCTGTGCGGCCAGTTCCTCTGCCCAGTACTTGGCCAGGTAGAAGTGGCTGCCGCGGTTGTCCAGCTCGCCGGCCTTGCGCTTGGGAGACTTGTTCTCCAGCAGGAAGGTGCCGGTTGCGGCGTCCAGGGTGTCCGCCAGGATCTGCGCACGCGCGTTGTCCGAGGTGTTGGCCAGGTGCTCGAAGGAAACGGCCAGGGCCAAGAACTCGCCGAGGGAATCCCAGCGCAGGTGGTTTTCGGCCACCAGCTGCTGGACGTGCTTCGGGGCCGAGCCACCGGCGCCGGTTTCGAACAGTCCGCCACCGGCGATCAGCGGCACGATGGAAAGCATCTTGGCGCTGGTGCCCAATTCGAGGATCGGGAACAGGTCGGTGAGGTAGTCGCGCAGCACGTTGCCGGACACCGAGATGGTGTCCTCGCCGCGGCGGATGCGATCGATGGTGTACTGGGTGGCCTCGACCGGCGACAGGATCTCGATGACCAGGCCCTCGGTGTCGTGGTCCTTGAGGTACTCGTTGACCTTGCCGATCAGCACGGAGTCGTGCGCGCGGGTCGCATCCAGCCAGAAGACGGCCGGGGTCTGCGAGGCCCGGGCACGGTTGACGGCCAGCTTGACCCAGTCGCGCACCGGCACGTCCTTGGTCTGGCAGGCGCGCCAGATGTCGCCCGGGAAGACCTGGTGTTCGATCAGCACGGCATCGCTGGCGTCCAGGATCTGGACGTGGCCGGCGGCCTTGATCTCGAAGGTCTTGTCGTGGGATCCGTATTCCTCGGCCGCCTGGGCCATCAGGCCCACGTTCGGGACGGTGCCCATGGTGGTCGGATCGTAAGCGCCGTTGGCACGGCAGTCATCGATGACGACCTGGTAGATGCCCGAGTAGGAGGAATCCGGCAGGACGGCCAGGGTGTCGGCTTCCTTGCCGTCGGCGCCCCACATGTGGCCCGAGGAGCGGATCATTGCCGGCATCGACGCATCGACGATGACGTCCGACGGGACGTGCAGGTTGGTGATGCCCTTGTCCGAGTCGACCATGGCCAGGGCCGGGCCTTCTTCGAAGCCCTTGGCGATCAGTGCCTCGACGCCGGTGCGGACATCGTCGGCCAGCTCGTCGAGCCCGCCGAGGATTGCTGCCAGGCCGTTGTTCGGATTCAGCCCTGCTGCTGCAAGCTGCTCGCCGTAGACCTCGAAGAGCTCGGAGAAGTACGCCTTGACGACGTGGCCGAAGATGATCGGGTCGGAGACCTTCATCATGGTGGCCTTCAGGTGTGCCGAGAAGAGCACGTCATCGGCCTTGGCGCGGGCAACGGCGTCCTTCAGGAACTTGCCCAGCGAGGCGGCGTGCATGACGGTGCCGTCGATGATTTCGTCTTTGAGGACCGGGAAGCCCTTCTTCAGGACCTTGACTTCGCCGTCTTCGCCGACAAAGCGGATGGAGATGTTCTGGTCCTTGTTGATGACAACGGACTTCTCGTTGGAACGGAAGTCGTCTTCGCTCATGGTGACGACGTTGGTCTTCGAGTCCGCGGTCCAGGCACCCATGGAGTGCGGGTTCTTGCGGGCGTAGTTCTTCACGCTCAACGGTGCGCGGCGATCGGAGTTGCCTTCGCGCAGCACCGGGTTCACTGCGGAACCCTTGATCTTGTCGTAGCGGGCGCGGATGTCGGTTTCCTCGTCCGAAGACGGGTTGTCCGGGTAATCCGGCAGTGCATAGCCGGCGGCCTGCAGTTCGGCAATGGCTGCCTTGAGCTGCGGGATGGAGGCCGAAATGTTCGGCAGCTTGATGATGTTTGCATCCGGGCTCTTGGCCAGGGCACCGAGCTCGGCCAGAGCGTCGGGAATCTGCTGCTCCGCGGTGAGATAGTCACCGAAGGTGGAAATAATGCGGCCTGCCAACGAGATGTCGCGCGTCTCAATCTCTACACCCGCGGTCGAAGCGTACGCTTCGACAATCGGCAGGAATGAGTGGGTTGCCAACATCGGAGCTTCGTCGGTGTGGGTATAGATAATCTTGGCCATAGGTGAGGCGTCTCCCTGAACGGTCTTACGGATACGGGTGGTCCGAACTGATCTCAACATCCCCAACCTACCCGAATTCGACCCCAAAACCACCTTTTAGGACCAGATGAAATGGTTGAACGACACCGAATATGCGCCCAATGTGAGCAAGCATACATTTCGCCGCACCGCCGAACTTCAGTTACTTCCAAGTAACTGAAATCCGGCTTGGGTACTGGTTTTTCGCAGCAAACGAGGCGGGGCGCCTGCCACGGATCAGATGATCCGCGGCAGGCGCCCCGCGCCGGTTTCCGGTCGAGCACTCCCCTAGTGGAAGAAGTGACGCGCCCCGGTGAAGTACATGGTGATGCCGGCTGCGTTGGCCGCGGCAATGACCTCTTCATCGCGAACCGAGCCACCCGGCTGCACGACGGCGCGCACGCCGGCGTCGATGAGAATCTGCAGGCCGTCGGCGAACGGGAAGAACGCATCCGATGCCGCAACGGCACCGTGGGAGCGCTGCGCGGAGACTGCATCGCCGGTTCCGGCGGCACCGCCTGCGGCGTCGACCTTGGATTCGATCTTCACGCCAAGGGTGTTGGCACGCTCGACGGCGAGCTTACAGGAGTCCACGCGGTTGACCTGGCCCATGCCGATGCCAACTGCAGCACCGTTGTTGGCCAGCAGGATGGCATTGGACTTCGCGGCACGCACGGCGGTCCAGGCGAAGACCAAGTCGGCAAGGGTCGCCTCGTCGGCGGCCTCGCCGGCGGCAAGGGTCCAGTTCGCCGGGTTGTCACCCTCGGCATCGACCTTGTCGCTGAGCTGTACCAGCACGCCGCCGGAAACCTGGCGGATTTCCGCCGGGTAGCGGCCATAGCCCTCCGGCAGGGCCAGCAGGCGGATGTTCTTCTTCTTGGAGAGGATCTCAACCGCTTCGGCGTCGAAGGCCGGTGCGATGACAACCTCGGTGAAGATGTCCTTGACCGTGTTGGCCATGGCCGCCGTCACCGGGCGGTTTGCCGCGATGACGCCGCCGAAGGCGGAGAGCGGATCGGTGGCGTGGGCCTTGGCGTGCGCGTCGGCGATCGGGTCGACGGCGTCTGCCGAGGCCACTGCCACGCCGCACGGGTTGGCGTGCTTGATGACGGCAACGGCAGGCTGCTCGAAGTCGAAGGCCGCGCGCAGTGCGGCGTCGGCGTCGACGTAGTTGTTGTAGCTCATGGCCTTGCCGTGCAGCTGGTCGGCCTGCGCGATGCCGGCCGGGGCGGCCTTGTCAACGTACAGGGCTGCCTGCTGGTGCGGGTTTTCGCCGTAGCGCAGGACCTCGGAACGCTCCAGGGCCAGGCCGGTGTATGCGGGCCAGTCGATGAAGCCGTCGCCGTCTTCGTCGAGGAACTGTGCCGCGGTCCAGGAGGCGACGGCCGTGTCGTAGGCGGCGGTGTGTGCGAAGGCCTTGGCGGCCAGGCGCTGGCGGGTCTTCAGGTCGAAGCCGCCCTCGGCCGCTGCCTTGACAACCGCACCGTAGGCTGCCGGGTCGACCACGATGGAAACCGCTGCGTGGTTCTTGGCCGCCGAGCGCACCATGGCCGGCCCACCGATGTCGATCTGTTCCACAACGGCGTCGCCTTCGGCGCCGGAGCGGACGGTCTCCACGAACGGGTAGAGGTTCACAACGACCAGGTCGAAGGTCTCGATCTCCATGTCGGCCAGGGTCTGCATGTGCGCCGGGACGCGGCGGTCTGCAAGGATGCCGCCATGCACGCGCGGGTGCAGGGTCTTGACGCGGCCGTCAAGCATTTCCGGGGAGCCGGTGACTTCTTCGACCTCGGACACAGGGATTCCGGCTGCTGCAATGCGCTTGGCGGTGGAGCCAGTGGACACCAGCTTTACGCCGGCAGCGTGCAGGCCCGCAGCCAGTTCCTCCAGCCCGGTCTTGTCGTAAACAGAAATCAGGGCGCGACGAATCGGGACGCGATCAAGGACGGTCTGGCTCACAGAAGTCTCCCAGGGTGCGGTTTGAGGGGTGTCCCCCCATTCTAGCGGGTGGGGGTGTGCGCCAGACCTCTCACTTGATCTACCTCACACGCTCTACTCGATCATCGATCCGTCAGGAGCAGCCAGGTACCAAACTTCCTTGACGTCCTGTCCCAGGATGTCACCGGGCTTGGTGTCCTGCGCGAAGTAGTACAGCGGCATGCCGTTAAGGGTGAGCTGCAGCTTTCCATCGGGGCTGGTGATGGTGCCGACCTTGCCGGTGACTCCCTCGATCACAGGGGTTTCGCTGCTTGCCACGGCGATGGGCCACGCGGCCAGGCATTCGCCGGTGCAGGCGCTGACCTTGGTGTCCTTGGTGTCCTTTGTGAAGAAGTACAGGCTCATACCCTTGCCGTCCACGACAATGGTTCCCTTTGCGGACTCCGCCGTCTTCAAATCCGGGGTTCCGGCGACGGGCGAGGAAGGTGCCATGCTGGACGGTGCCATGCTGGACGGCGCGGTGGTGGCCGAAGGGCTGGTAGTGGTCGGGGTACTGGAGGAACATCCCGACAAAAGTACGGCCGCTCCGATCAACAGCGCGGCGGATCCGGCAAAGGTCTTGCTGTGGTGCAGTTTCATGGTGGCACTTCCTATACAGGGGTCACGAAAGCCCGTTTCTTCCCACGGCGGGTGCCACGGGAGCGCTTGGGGGCGGGCTTCCTGAACAGTAAGACGCACCGGTGGACCATTCGGTTCAGAGGAAATCACAATTTTTTCGCACATACTCGATAAGTGGGTTGAACCATTCGTCATTAACATGCGTCTAAGTGGGTGAAGAATGTCCTCGAATCAAAATGATGGAGCCGATGTGCCGTTCGATGCACAAGTGGTATCTGAGATATACCGTGAGCATGGCCCGGCACTGCGGCGCTATGTGATGCGGGTGTCCAATGACCGGGACACCGCCGAGGATATCTTGCAGGAAACAGTGCTCAAGGTCTGGCAGGCCGCGCCGCGCATCACCGGGTCGCTCCGCAGTTACTTGTTTGCCACGGCACGCAATGTGCTCATCGACCGGAACCGGCGGGCCGCCGTCCGCATTTCCACCACGTCGCTGACCGATGCGACGCCGCTTCCGCCCAGCGGTTCCGGGCGCATCGATGACCTTTTGGACCGCGTCCTGATGGAGGAGGCCCTTTTGCATTTGTCAGATGAACACCGGCAGGTGGTCCTGCAATTGCACTACGCCGGATCGACAGTCACCCAGGCCGCCGCTCATTTGGGCATCCCCGAGGGAACGGTGAAATCACGTGCATACTATGCAGTGCGTGCCCTACGAAGCATTCTTGAAGAGATGGGAGTGGAGCGTTGAACGCATCCAATGAACCGGTGGACGAACACATCCTGCTTGGCGCCTACATCCTCGGTGGCTTGACTCCCAGCGAACGCGGGGATTTTGAATTGCACCTTCGCGGATGTGCCTCCTGCCAAGAGGAAATGCAAGGGGCTTCCAGGCTTTCGGCACTGCTCGGTACCCTGCAGCTCTCCGATGCCAGCGCGCTCTTGGGGACGGAACCGCCCCAAGCCGATATGGCCCGGGGATCGGAGGCTCCCTCCACGCCGACGTCGGAACCTCAGGAGGCGTGCATCGACTTGCTGGCGCGTCTGGCCACCAAGCGCCGCAACAAACGCTTGAAGATCGGCGCTTTCGGGCTTGCCGCGGTGGCGGCCTCGGTGGCCACCGGCGTGTTCCTTGCCCCGGTGATTCATCCCGGCCCGGGACCCGACGCCAGTTTTGCGGTCGCTTCCGCGCTCGGCCCGCGTGTGGAACTGGGAATGAATGCCAAGGCATGGGGAACCGAGCTGGAATTCAGCGGCGCCGAACTTCCCACCAGCGGCGTCCTGTCGCTGTGGGTGGTCGACCATGGAGGCATTGCAGACCGGGCGGGGTCGTGGCAGGCCACTACGACGGGCAAGACCAAGCTCACCGGAGCCGTCCCCACGCAATTGGGAAACATCGCGACAGTGCAATTGCGCGACTACGATTCCAAGGTCTTGGCGGTGGTGACTCTGCCGCAAGGCACCGGTCAGCAAAGCTAGTGCGCCAGCTCCGGGAAATGCTTGGCCAGCTGGTCCTGCGTGAGGCAACGGCGCAGGATCCTGTCGGCATGCTCCTCATCGGAAAGATAGACGACCATGTCCGCGTTGCGCCCCACGGCAAGTGCCTGCCGCAATGAATCGGTGACGCGGATGAGCATCTCGTAGTACAAGCGGTTGGTCTCATCCCAGCCGTGGTGCTTGGCGACGCTGGTGAGTGCCTGGCTCCACAGCTCGGTGGCCGATTCATCGAAGAGCTCGATCGAGCACCAGAACCAATCCGGCGGATTCCACTTGGAGGAGTAGAACCCTTGCTCGTCCACGGAATTCATGGATTCGAGTTCCTTCAGGACATCGTCGAGGTCTTCTTCATCCTCTTCGTCGTCCTCATCTTCGTCGTCTTCGTCCTCATCTTCGTCGCCGCCGCCGTACTCGCGGCCTGAACCGTCGGCTTCGGCGTCCGGGCGTTCCTCGAACCCTTCGTCCTCGTCGTCGTCAAAGTCGTCCTCCACGACGACCTCTTCGTCCTCTTCTTCCTTCTGTTTCCGGGCCAAGGCCTGGAGGGAATTGAGGGCAAGCACCGGTAGATCCAGATGGTCTGTTTCATCCGCACTGACCCCATCAAGGGCCACGGCATAGAAAACCTCGTTCGGGTGACGGTCAATAATTTCTTCCGCCTGGCGAAGAGCCGACACCCGTATCGCCTCTTCGAGAGCGGTCCAATCTACTCCCATATCCAGACTCTACCCCGGAGGGGCCAACTCGGGAACAGTCTGTAGGCCCACGGGCCCTTCCACGGAGAAAGCGCTCAATTTCGCGAAAACAGGGCCCAGTTTCCTACAAAAAGTCAATAGCTATTCTGTGCTTTCTGCCCCGTCAGCGTAGCCTTGTGTGCAGTGCGGCTCGATCAAAACCGGCCGCACATTTTTGCGTCGCTGGATTCAAGATGCGCGATGTCCCACCGAAGCACCCGACCACACCTGTCTAAAGGCCCCGCATGAACAATTTCCGGAAGCTACCCAGCGGCGAATCAGTCGTCCAAAACCTGCCGTGGAGGTGGGGCGTACAGGGGAAGATCTTCATCATTGGCGGGCTCGGCTTCATGTTCGACGCCTGGGACGTCACGCTCAACGGGGCCCTGATCCCCTTGGTCTCCGCCGAATGGGGCCTTGACCGGCCCACCGCCGCATGGCTGGGCACGGCAAACCTGATCGGCATGGCGCTCGGCGCATTCATGTGGGGAACCATTGCGGACAAGATCGGGCGCAAAAAGGCCTTCACCTGGACGCTGCTGATCTTCTCGCTCTTCACCGTCGCCGGGGCGCTTGCCCCGAACTTCGCCTGGTTCGTCGCCTGCAGGTTCCTCGCCGGCGTGGGCCTGGGCGGCTGCATCCCCGTGGACTACGCGCTGGTCGGCGAGTTCACCCCGGCCAAGCAGCGCGGCCGGGTGCTCACCGCCATGGACGGCTGGTGGCCGGTGGGCGCCGCACTGTCCTTCTTCATCTCCGGATGGGTGCAGGCAACCACCGGCAACTGGCGCCTCATCCTGGCCGTCATGGTGCTGCCCGCGCTGCTGGTCTTCTGGATCCGCCGCGGCGTGCCCGAGTCCCCGCTGTACCTGGTGCGCCAGGGGCAGCGCGACGAGGCCGCGAAGGTGATCGACGACTTGGTGAAACGCACCGGAGCCCCGGAGCAGCAATACACCCTGCCGGACCCCGAGGAAGCGCCCCGGCTTTCGGCCGGATCGTGGCTGGAACAACTGGTGAAAATCTGGAAGTTCAGCCCCCGGATCACCATGACGGCTTGGGCGCTGTTCCTGACCATTCTGCTGGTTTACTATCTCGCCCTCACCTGGATGCCCTCGATCCTCGCAGATACCGGCATGGCGCAATCCACCGCGTTCTTCATGACCGCCGTGATGGCATTGATGGGCCTGGTCGGCGTGGTGATTGCGGCTCTGCTGGTCGAACGCGTGGGACGCAAATGGCTGCTGGGCATTACCGGGCCGCTCTCCGCAATCATTCTGGTCCTGGTTGCCATGTCGTTGAACGCGCCGAGCATGGCCCTGGCCTGGTTGCTGGTCTTCGGAGTGGTGGTGCAGATCGCCATCCCGGTGCTCTATGCCTATGTGTCCGAGCTTTACCCCACGGAGCTGCGCGGTTCCGGGTTTGGCTGGGCATCTTCATTCAGCCGGTTGGGTGCCGGATTTGGGCCGTTGCTCTTCGCTTCACTCTGGCCGATCGTCGGGCTGGCCAACCTCTTCTTGGCGGCCGGTGCCCTGGTGCTGGTGGCCGTCATCATGATGGCGTTCTTTGCCCCCGAAACCAAGGGTCGTGCGCTGCAGTAGTGAACCACCGGCCATGACAAGGGCGCCGCGGCCTCACATGCACACATTTGAGGCCGCGGCGCCCTTCGCATCGATGCTCTAGAACAATGGTGTCCGGGGTCCGCGCCAGTAGGTGTTCCGGACGGGTTTTTGTTCGGGATCGAGATACTTGGGCAGGATCACGTGGGGCAGCCCGTCGTGGATGACGAGCTTGGCTTCGCCGGCATCGAACATGTGGTGGTGCTTGGTGCAGCCAGGGGTCAGGCCTTCGACGCTCGTTGTCCCGCCGGCGGCCCAGGCATCTATATGACAGAATTCGCAGTGTTCGGGCGGGACGGTGCAGCCGGGGTAGATGCAGCCGCCGTCTCGGGCGAGAACTGCGCGTTTCATGTAGTCCGGGGCGAATCTCATGTTGCGTCCGACGTCGAGGATTTCGCTTCGTCCGCCCAGCACGATGGGGATGACTCCGTCGGTGCTGAGCCGGCGTCGGATCTCCCCGATGGGAATTTCCAGCCCGTGGGCGCTCCAGCTTGTTCCTTGGGCCAGGCCGAGCAGTGTTTCAGGATGTACGTAGACCACCAGTTGGGCGGTGGGCAGACCGGCGGCGCCCTTCGCGGCTCCGGTCTTTGGGGTGCTCATGAGATTCAACAGGGTTTGCAGGTGGCGTTGCGGGGGCGTGAGGCCGTCGGTGCCGGGGGGCCGTGGTGTTGAACATGCCCATGGAATCATCGCCGAAGTCGTATCCTTCGGCGGGGGTCGGCGTTCCGAAGGTGGCCGCGTCGGCTGGTTTGGTGAACCAGTCCGGGCCATCCTGCGCTTCTGTCGTGCCGTTGGCCTCGTTGGTTTCAGTGGCGGCGGCCGGGCCGGGTCGGGTTGCCGCCGCGGCCATGGCCTCACGGTTCCCGGCCAAGGTCCGGGGGTTGTCGGTTTGGGCGAAGTGGGAGAGGAACACCTCGGCGTCCAGATTCAACATGCACAAGTTCATGTAGGTGAAGTTCCTGGTGCGCTTCGTGATGAATACGCCAGTTTTGGCACGGATTTCCTCCGCCGTGGGGGTCGTGGCGGCACCGTCGAGTTCCTCTCCCAGGGCCTCAAGGAGCCGCTTGGTGTTCCGGGAAGTGTCTTCCTTCACCGACCGGGCTACCTGGTCCTCGATGCGGAAGCCCAGGTTGCCGGGGGCCGATTGCCTCTGGATGCCGGGGCGCAGCTTGTCGAGCTTGCGGGCCGCGGCGGCAGTGGGTTTCACCCGGGCCGCACCGGAGCGCAGTTGTTCGGCCAAGATCGGGTATCGCGGTGGTTGAGGGTTCCCGAAGACGTCGGTCCCGGGCAGCAAGGCGAACGCGGCGTGGATGCGCGCTTTGGCATCGAAGTGTGTGATGGCCAGGGTGCGTTGCAGGAATTCGGTGGTGTCCCTGAACGCCAGCAGTCCGCTGGGCACTGTCCGGGGATCTGCAGGCAGGGCGGTTTCTCCCTGGAGGTAGGGCCCGGGTGCATCACTGATCGCACGCAACTCGGTGAGGGTATCGGCAGGCATCTCGTGGACCAGGTTCCCCTGGGCCGTCTTCGCCGCCTGCAGTTGCGCGTAATCCAGGATCTTGTGGACGTTTTCCACCGTGTAGGCGAACAGGGCGGCACGGGTGGGCGAGTTGGTGGTGTGTGCGGCCAGTGCAGTGCAGAGGTCCCCAAGGAATTTTCCGGCGGCGATCAGCAGGCGCAGTTCATCGTCCGGTAACACGGGGTGTTCCGGATCGTCACGGGGGTCCGTGAGCGCTTGGATGAGGGTGCCGGTTTCCATGAACCCAGTCTGGGTCCCGGGGAAATCCGCACGGGACCAGCCTGCGGGATTGTGGGAACCCGGCCAAGCCGAACCAGGCTGTGCGGGAAAGCTCCACGAGACCACTGATTGCCGCGGCAGGGAGCGGCAGGTTCGTGGTTTTCGCCGATCCGGCGCCGGGTTCATGCGGAACCCGACGTGGGCAGCGGGGCCGGGAGACCTGCGCGGATGGACAAGACGCGTCATGGCAAGGTTCGCCCGTGCCGCGCAGCCTGCCGCGATACTTGGCGGCCAGGCTACTTGGCTGCCACGTTACTTGGCTGCCAAGTCCGCCAGGGTCTGGATCAGCAGGCGGCGCTCGACGACCTTGATGCGTTCGTGCAGGGTTTCCTCGGTGTCGTCGTCGAGAATGGCAACCGCTTCCTGGCGCAGGATGGGCCCGGTGTCCACCCCCGCGTCGGCGATGTGCACGGTGCAGCCGGTGACCTTGACCCCGTAGGCCATGGCGTCGCGGACGCCGTGGGCACCCGGGAAGGACGGCAGCAGAGCCGGGTGCGTGTTGATGTAGGTGCCGTCGAAGGCGTTGATGAATTCCTCGCCGACGATGCGCATGAAGCCCGAGGACACCACGTAGTCGGGCTCGTAGGAGAGGCATTTCTCGGTCAACGCGTGGTTCCAGTCGGCGCGATCGTCATAGTCTTTGAAATTCACCACGAACGTCTCGATGCCGGCGGCCGCGGAGCGTTCCACCCCGAATGTGCCGTGCTTGTCGGCGCCGACGGCCGCAATCTCCACGTTTTGCAGCGACCCCTCGGCGACGGCGTCGATGACGGATTGGAGGTTGGACCCGGTGCCGGAGACAAGAACTACGATGCGCATGGGTTCAAGTTTAGTGTCCGGCGGCACCGGTCCACGAAACCAGATCCGCGAACCCGGGCCACGGGGCCCTGCGCCAGCCGCAGGCTCAGCCCTCTTGCCGCTTGACCAGGCCGATCACTTCGGCCCCCGGCAGCGATGCTAGGAACGCACCGGAGGTCAGGATCTTGGAGTCCCGCACGCCGCTGCCGATGATCAGCATCGGTGCCGCGGCTACCGATTCGTCGATGAGCAGCGTCCACGATTCGGGCAGGCCGATGGGCGTGATTCCGCCGTATTCCATGCCGGTGAGCTGGACCGCGGCCTCCATGGGCGCGAAGGAAACTTTCTTGGCGCCGAGGTGCTTGCGCACCAGGGAGTTGACGTCGATCCTCTCGTGACCCAGCACCAGGCAGGCGGCGTACCAGGACGAGTCGCCCCGCTTCGCCTCGACGATGACGCAATTTGCTCCGTCCGCGAGTCCGATGCCGTAGTGCTCGCAGAACGCTGCGGTGTCGGCGAGCGCCGGGTCGATCGCCGCGGCGTAGACGTCCGTTGCTGCCGAGCCATCGAGCGCGGCGCGCACCGGGGCGGCAACGAGTTCGGGAGCGTCCAGGGCCGGGGCAAAGCTGAGTGTTCCAAAATCCAGTGTTCCAAAGTCCATGGGACCAAACCTAGGTTCCGGCAGGCGCCCAGCCCAATTTCCTTCCCGCCGTGTGACGCGGGCCCTGCCGGCAGGCACCGACCGGTGACGGTTACTTGCGGGGGCCCTTCACGAGTCCGTAGATGCCCGCCGCTCCAAAGAACGCGGTTCCGATGAATCCGAAGACGATGCCCAGTCCGCGCGGGTACCGTGCGCTGAAATCCGCGTCGGCTCCGTTGATCGCGCCCCAGGCAACCAGCAGGCACGCCATGCTGAACAGCAACGCCATCCCGGCCAGTGCCTTGTGGTGGGGTTTGGTTCCCCGCCGCGCCGCACGCATCTGCATGATGCCAGTGCCCGCGAGAACAGCACCGGTTGTTGCACCGCCCGCCAAAAAGAACGGGTTGGCCGCGGACGGCCCTAGGAGCATTGCGCTGCAAGCAACAAGGAACACCGACCCGATGATCGTGACCCCCAGCCATTTTCCCGGTCCGGCCTTCGCCCGCCGATCGCCCCGCCTCATGACTCGGCGACCTGCTCGCGCAGGTTCAGCGAGCTGGCAATGAGTTCACGCGTGTAGGGGTGCCGGGGGTTGTTGTAGACGTCCTCGGTCTGCCCCGCCTCCACGATTTCCCCGTCCTTCATCACGATCACCCGGTCGCACAGGTGCCGCACGACGGCCAGGTCGTGGGAGACGAAGAGCAGCGTGAGCGCGTACTCGTCCACGAGGTCGGCCAGCAGGTTCAGCACCTGCGCCCGGACCGAGACATCCAGCGCCGAGACCGGTTCGTCGGCCACCAGCACGCGCGGGCGGCAGATCAGTGCCCGGGCAATGGAGATGCGTTGGCGCTGGCCTCCGGAGAACTGGTGCGGGAAGCGTTCGGCCGACTCCGGGTCCAACCCGACGGCCAGCAGCATTTCGGCGACCTTGGCGGCCCGCTGGGCGGCGTTGAGCGGCTGACCCGGAACCAGCAGGGGTTCGCCGACGATGTCCTTGACCCGCATCCGCGGGTCAAGCGACCCCATGGGGTCCTGGAAGACGATCTGCAGCTGCCGGCGCAATCCCGCCAGCCGGTTTTCCTTGGCTCCGGCGACTTCCGTGCCGGCAACCACGGCCGAGCCGCTGGTCGGCTGGTCGAGGCCCGCCAGGATGCGCAGCAACGTGGACTTGCCGGAACCCGACTCTCCCACGATGCCCAGCCGCTCCCCCGCGCCCAGGGTGAAGTCCACGTCCCGCAGGGCACGGACCTCCGGGCGCGGGCCGCGCAGCGTGGTGCGGGCCCGGTGGTAGGTGCGGTTCAGCCCGGAGACGCTGATCAGCGGTGCCGTCGCCGACACTCTCTCCGGCGTCGGCTGCGCGCTGACGGCCAGCTGCTCCGGCGCCGCTGCCTGGTCCAGGGTCGGAGTCCGAGCCGGTTCCTCCCCGGGAACCGGCGGGACGTACGTGCCGGCGGTAGAGACGGTGAACAGCCGCCCCCGGTCGTCGGTGGCTGCCAGATCGCTGGCCGCAAGCAGGGCACGGGTGTAGGGATGGGCCGGGGCGGAGAAGACCCGCTCCATCTGGCCGGACTCCACGATCCGTCCCCGGTTCAGGACCAGCACGCGGGTGCACATGCTGGCCACGACGGCCAGGTCGTGGGTGATGAACAGCAGCCCGGTGCCGCGCTCGCGCACCTGGGCGGAGACAAGGTCCAGCACCTGGCGCTGCACCGTCACGTCAAGTGCCGTGGTCGGCTCGTCGCAGAGCAGCAGTTGCGGGTCGTTGGCCAGGGCCATCGCCACCATCACGCGCTGGCGCTGCCCGCCGGAGAGCTGGTGCGGGTAGGCGCGCGCCGCCACCGCCGGATCGGGGATCCTCACCGATGCCAGCAGCTCCACGGCGCGCCTGGCCGCGGCCGAACGGTTGGGCACCGTGCGGTGCTGCGTCATCACCTCGGCCACCTGAGCACCCACCTGCATCAACGGGTTCAGTGCGGTCAGCGGCTCCTGGAACACCATGGAGATCTCGTCCCCGCGCAGGGACCGCATGACCTTGTCCGGTGCGGTGAGCAGGTTGTGACCGACGCCGCGCAGCCGTGCATCCCCGCCGACCCGCAGTTCGTCGGGCAGCAGGCCCAGCAGGGCGGTGGCCGTGAGCGACTTGCCGGAACCGGACTCGCCGATCAGCCCGATGCGCTCGCCGGCCTGCATCGCGAAATCCAGGTCCTGCACCAGGGCCGTGGCACCGGCGTGGATGCTGAGCCCCTTGACCTCAAGCAGCGTCTCATTCGTGGGCAGCGTCTCGCTCATGCCTTGCCCCTGCCCAGCTTCGGGTCGAACCGATCGCGCAACCCGTCGCCCAGCAGGTTGAATCCCATCACCGCAACCGCGATCGCGACGCCCGGCCAGATGGCCATGGCGGGGAAGGTGCCCCAGTATTGCTGGGACTCCTGGAGCATGCGTCCCCACGAGGGGACCGGCGGCGGGGTGCCGAGTCCCAGGAAGGACAGCGCGGCCTCGGCCAGCACGGCCAGCGCGAAGGTCACCGAGCACTGGATGATCAGCATTCCGGCGATGTTGGGCAGCACGTGGCGTCGGGCGATGCGCAACGGCCGCTGCGAGGCGGCGCGGGCCGCCAGCACGTATTCGGCGTTCATCACCTGCAGCGTTCCTGCCCTGGCCACGCGGGCGAACCCGGGGACGGAGGCCAGCCCGATGGCGGCCATGGCGCTGACCGTGGAGGCCCCGTAGATCGCGGCGAACATGATGGCCAGCAGCAGGGCGGGGAACGCCAGCAGGATGTCGGCCCCCCGCATAGTGACTTCCTCCACGGCCCCGCGTTTCATGCCGGCCCAGATTCCCAGCGGCGTTCCGATCAGCACGGCGATCCCTACGGAGACGACTCCCACCAGCAGCGTGATGCGCGCCCCCACCAGGATGCGGGAGAACAGGTCGCGGCCCAGGTTGTCAGTTCCCAGCCAGTGCGCGGCGCTGGGCAGCTGCAGCCTGGCCGGCGGATCGATCCGCACCGGGTCGTAGGGCGTCCAGAAGAAGGAAAGCAGCGCAATGCACACCACCAGCCCCACCAGGAGGCTTCCGGCCAGCAGGTTGATGTTCAGCCTGCGGCCCGGACGGCTTCCGGCCGCGGGTGCGGCCGCGGGTGCGGGTGCCGCTTGTTGCGGCACGGGGATTTCGCCCATCGTCTTCTTCCCCTTCTACTGGTTGGCGGCGCGGATGCGCGGGTCAAGGACGGTGTAGAGCACGTCCACGACCAGGTTGATGATCAGAGTTATGGCAACGAGCACCATGACCACGGACTGGACGGTCAGCAGGTCGCGGTTGCCCACCGCGGTGAGCAGCATGGAGCCCAACCCGGGGACCACAAAGACGCGTTCGATGACCACGGCGCCGATGATCAGTGCCGCAAACTGGACGGACGTCACGGTCAGCACCGGGATTGCAGCGTTGCGCAGGCCGTGCCTGAGCAGCGCCCGCGTGGGCGAGAGCCCCTTGGCTCGGGCCGTGCGCAGGTAGTCCTCGTGCATGACCTCCAGGACCGCCGAGCGCACGTAGCGCGTGAGGATCGCGGACTGCACCCCGGCAAGGGCCGTCACCGGCAGGATGATGCGCCGGATGAAATCGCCGAAGTCCTCACCGGGCGGTGTCCAGCCGTTGGCGGGCAGCCAGCCCAGGCGCAGCGAAAGGAATGACACCAGCAGGATGCCCAGCAGGAAACCCGGGATCGCGATGCCCAGCTGGCTGAGACCGGATATCAGGGCCCCGCTGGGTTTGTTGTGGCGGATCGCGGCGAGGATGCCCAACGGGATGGCGATCACCAGCGCTAGCAGCATGGCCAGGGTGACAAGGATCAGCGACACCTGCACCTTGTCCAGCACCAGGGGCGAGATGTCGGTTCGCGTCACGTAGGAAACGCCGAAGTCCCCGCGCAGCAGCCCGGAAAACCAGTCCCAGTACTGTTCGGGAAGCGGCCGGTCGGTGCCGAACTCCTGGGCCAGCCGCGCAATGAGCTCGGGGGTCGCGTTTTCCCCCGCCGCGATCGCCGCAGGATCGCCGGGCAGCACGCGCATGATGCCGAACACGGCCAGGGTGGCGACCAGGAACGTCACGACGAATCGCGCCAGGTTCTTGGCGATGCGGATCAGCACAAACTCGGCCTATTCAGGTTCATGGGACGACACGTCCCCTTAGGACCAGGCAATGGTTGCCAGCGAAAGCGCCTCGGTGACCGAGTTGGCCCCGATGCCGCTCAGCCCGGCCTTGGCCACGGAGATGTTGGGGAAGATGAACAGGGTGTCGGAGGCTGCGTCCTCGACGATGGTGCGAACCACGTTTTTCATGCCGGCGACGTAGTTGGCAGTGTCGGACTCGTCGGCGAGGGCCGCCTCGTCCTTGATCTTCGAGTTGTCGTACCCGATGTAGTAGTCCGGGTTGTCGAACATGGTCAGCACGTCGCGGGCTTCCACGGCCAGCACCACCGACATTTGGTAGTCGTGGCGGTTGAAGACCTGGTCCAGCCAGACCGCCGGGAATTCGGCGCTTTGGATCTTCACGTTGATTCCCACGTCCTTGAGCTGCGAGAACACGACCTCGGCCACCGCGTTGGCATAGGGCCGGGTCGGGACGGTGAAGGTGACGTCGAGGTTTTCCGCCCCGGCTTCCTTGAGCAGTTCCCTGGCCTTGGCCGGGTCGTGCGGGTAGAGGTCGTTGAGGTCCTCGTAGTACGGGTCGGTGGGCGGCACGGGTCCGCCCACGAGGGTCCCCAGGCCGTTCCACGCGGTGTCGCGCACTTCCTGGCGGTCGATCGCGTACATGACGGCCTGGCGCACCCGCTTGTCGTTGAACGGGGCGACATTGTTGTTCATGGAGAGCATGATCTCGCCGTTGCTGGTGCCCTCGATGACCTGGTATTCGGGTTTGGACTGGAACCCGGCGAGCAGCTCCGGGGCCTGCATGTTGTACACCAGGTCGACGTCCCCGCTGGTCAGGGCGTTGGTGGTCGCAATGGCATCGGCGAAGTAGCGCAGCGTCACGTTCTTGATGCCGGGCATGATGCCCCAGTAGTCGTCGCGGCCGGCGAGCTTGATGGATTCGCCGCGCGCCCAGGATTCCAGTGCGTAGGGGCCGGTGCCGACGGGCTGGTTTGCCAGGTCGTCCACGCCGGAGGGGTCGAACATGGCGCCGACCAGGGTGGTCATGGAGTACAGCCATGCCTGGGAGGGGCGCTTGAGGTTGACGGTGACGGTTTCCGGGGAAACCACCTGCACGTTGTCCACCACGTCCATCTTGGTCTTGAGCCCGTTGAGCCAGGCATCGGACTTGACGCGTTCGATGGAGAACTTGACGTCCTCGGCGTCGAAATCGGCGCCGTTGGAGAACTTCACGCCCTCCTGGAGGGTGAAGGTGTAGGACTTGTTGTCGGCGCTGGTTTCCCAGCCGGTGGCCAGCAACGGCTTGATGGCGCCGGTCTGGTCGAGCGTCACCAGGCCTTCATAGACGTTTGACATCATGGCCTGAGGGATCGCGGCACCTGCCGTGGTGGTGAAGTCGAGGTTCACGGGTTCACCGGTGAGTGCCACGGTGAGTGTGTTCTTGTCCGTGGCGGAGCCCGGTGTCCCTGTGGATCCCGCCGTGCAACCGGTCAGGGCAAGTATCGTGCTCACCATGAGTGCTCCGAGCACCCCGGCGCGACGGCTTGTGGTCGAACGTTGCATGGAAGAGTTTCCTTCACTTTTATTTCTTTATCCCGCACGGGGATGCTTCCCCACTGGCGGAATCGTGAAACCAGGGTGCGAATCCGCTGCCCCGACTGGCGTTTCGATCCAACACCACAACAAACCATTATCGTATGGCCGGGAGGCAAGTGCTGCCACATCCAACCTAGGAGTTCGGATTCGGGACTAGTCTGTATCCATGGCCGTCAAACCGCTTTCACCGGGTGCCGATCCCGCGCGCCCGTTGTTCGCATGGGTGCGGGCGACAATCCTGATCATGGCCGTGGCCTATGCGGCGTCCTTCGCCCCCCTGCCGTGGCGGCTTGTCGGTTTGCCGTTCGCCGCCGCCGGGCTTGTCATCGGCTTCATCACCTGCCTCAAGGCCTTACGGAACCCGGGTGCCGGTTTCCTCCGGCTGGCGGCCCCCATAGCGACCCTGGCCTGCGGGTTGGTCGCCGTGACGCTGGGTGCCCAGGCCCTGTTCTACAAGCCAAGCATCGAGTACCAGCAGTGCATGGCGGATGCGTTGACCTTGAGCTCGCAGCAGCAATGCACCACCAACCTGCAAAACGAACTGGTACCCGATTAGCCAAGGAAGTCGACATGAGCGATCAACCGAATCCCGATTCCAAGGACTGGACCTGGGTCCTGGATTCCGTCTGCGACGAATGCGGGCAGGACGTGCGCGACCTGGACCCCGGAACCATTGCCGGGCTGGTGCGCGATTCCGTTCCACGCTTTGCCGCGGCCCTGCGACAGCCGGATGCCGGAACCCGGCCGGCCCCGCAGGTGTGGAGCCCGCTGGAATATTGCGCCCACGTCGGTGACATGTACGAGGTGATGAACCGGCGCCTGGAACTTATCCTCGGGCAGGATGAACCCACGTTCCCCAACTGGGACCAGGACGAGGCCGCGGTCCGCAACAACTATGCAGCGTTTTCACCCAGACTCGTTGCCGAGCGGCTGCTGGCCACGGCGGAGGCGTTCGCCGTCACGCTGGATTCTATGGGCGGTGCACAGCTTGAACGCACGGGTTTCCGCTCCAACGGGTCGGTTTTCACCGCCGCCACGCTGGCCAGCTATGCCTGGCATGACGCCGCGCACCACCTGCACGATATCGGGGCATAACTGCAGGGCCCCGGGCGGCGGTTGCTAGCCGTCGAGGACCGGGTCGTGCTCCAGCAACGGCGAGACCAGATATCCGATGGCTGTGCCGATCGCCACCTCGGCCGCCAGGAACGAGGCGGTCAGCAGGACGTTCGGGCCGATCTCCGTGTACCGGCCGATGCCCGCCGACCCGCTGGACAGCCAGCTTCCGGCCAGCGAAAGGATCCCCGCGGTCACCCCGACGACGATGCCCAGGACCACCGTGGACAGTCCGAGCGACACCCACCGCGAGCGGATTCTAAGCGAGATCCAATCGTCGAAGTGGTTCTCCCCCACGCGCAGGAAGTACCATCCGGCCATGAAGCCCGCGAAAACCGGGAGCAGCATGAAGGCCCAGGCGTAGGTCAGGTCCCCGGAAGGCAGTGCCGCCAGGATGGGGACCGCGGGCAGCGGTCCCACGGTGGTTTCCAACGGCGAAATCGTGCTGCCGACGCCAATGGTGAACCCGCCGCCGGTGATCCAGGCCAGGGTCCACAGCACCAGGTTGGGCATGACCCCGAGCTGGCCCATTGTCAGCACCGCGGAGCCGATGGGCCCGGGCCGCAGCTGCTGGTACACATTCGAGATGTCGACCCAGTGCAGGCCCAGGTTGATTGTCAGCAGCAGCGCGGAGAGCCCGAAGGTCATCATGTAGGCGAGGGTTCCGCCGCAGATGACGGCCCACAGGTAGGAGCCGGCCCAGCGCGAGTGCTGGGAGGTCTTGGAGATCCACGCCGCGGCGTCGAACCCGATGAGCCTGCCCCATGATCCCGCCTCGCGGCGGGCGCCGATGATGACGCCGGCGCCGGCGGAGATCAGCGGGATGGTGGCGGCCATCAACAACGTGGTCTCGGCCTCGTCGTTGTTGACCAGGAAGCCGGTGAAGAGCCCGCAGAGCAGGTAGACGCTCAGGGCGCCAAGGATGCCCTGCCACAGCTGGTCGGTGTAGGAGGCCCGCGCGATGCGACGCCCCGCACGCCAGCACAGGAAAAACGGGATCAGCGTCAGCCCCAGCGGGACGAAATTCAGCACACCGGCGAGGTCGGAGGGGTCGGTTCCGGTTCCCACCTGCAGCAAATACAGGGGAACACCGTGGATGAGCAGCCACGTCTGGCCGCTCATCTTCAGCACCGATTCGATGCTTCGATCCGCGAAACCGCCACTGAACCAGACTGCCATCCACGGGATGACCACAAGGAACGCGGAGAAGAGAGCCGCCTGCAGGAGCTCGAAGGCGCCCTGGAGGAACAACGGCATGGGCCAGCCGGTATGCAGCCGTTCACGCGCCGCGTTCAACGCCGCTGCGGCCGGCGGTTTTTTCTTCTTCTCACTCATTGATTCAATCGTGCCACCGATGCGCCCATGCACCGTTGATCGACGCGCACCAAGCCGGGCCCGGAGCCGGGCCCCGCGCCCGCGTCAGAGCGCACGCAGCCCGCTCACCAGGGCGGTCACCGCTCCGACGAATGCGCAGCACAGGACGAAGAACCGGGCGTGCTTGTCGCTGACCACCCGTTGGACCCGTTCGCCGATGAGCACCCCGCCCCAGATGAAGACCGCGACGGCAATCCAGGCCCAGGCGGGAAGCGCCGGCAATTGGTCCGGTACGGTCAGGAACTTCATCGCGATGCTGGCCAGGCCCGTCACCACGAAGAAGGGTTGCAGGGTCGCCGCGAAGGGACGCTGCGGCCACCGGGCCAGCACCGCATAGGCGCTGACGGCCGGTCCGCCGACGCCGGCCAGGGAGTTGGTTGCACCCGAAAGGAACCCCGCGGCGGCCTTGGGGACCTGGCCCGAGACCGTCACGTCGGCGCGAACCAGGATCAGGGAAAGCAGCAGCGCCAGGAGCACGACCGAGCCAACGATGATCGACAGCGGCGCCTGCGGCAGGCTGCCGGCCAGCAGCGCCCCGACCACGGAGCCGACAATGCTGAAGGGGGTGAGCCAGCGGAACATCGACCAGTCGATGTCTTTCCAGACCCGCGGAACGATGATGGCCGAGGAAACCACGCCGCAAATGTTGACGAGGAAAACGCCTTGGTGGGCACCGAGCGCAAGCACCAGGAACGGCGAAACCAGCATCGCGAACCCCAGTCCCGCAACGCGCTGGGCAATGGCACCGATGACAACCATGCCAAGCACCAGAAAAATAAGGGAGAGTTCCATTCAAGCGAGCCTAATCTGTTTTGTCCGGCCGCCTCGGGTCGGGTGAGGCACAACACACCGTGCGATCCGCGGGCCTGCCGGCCCCTCGGCGCATGGCAACAACGCAACGCGGACAATGCACGGGAACAAATGGCTGGCGGGCACCGCACCGGTCTCCCGGTGCGGTGCCCGCCCCCTTTCCTCCGGACAATCAGTAGCTGGCCGGGGTTCCGTTCTTGGTGGCTTCCGCGGAGACGAACTTCGCGGCAAGCGCCTCGGAACCGCGGGCCAGCAGGGCCACGTCGGCGCCGACTCCCACGAAGTCCGCACCGAGTTCGATGTACCGCTTGGCCGTGCCCTCGGCGAAGGCGTTGACGCCCACGAACTTTCCGGCGGCCTTGCCTGCGACAATGCTCTTCTCCACGGCCGCAACGACCTCGGGGTGGTCCTGCTGCCCGATCACACCCATGGAAGCAGCCAGGTCCGAGGGGCCGATGAAGATGCCGTCTACACCCTCGGTCGCCACGATCTCCTCCACGTTGGCCACGGCCTGTGCAGCTTCAATCTGCACGATCAACGTCAGGGATTCAGAGGCGCGGTCCAGGTAGTTCGGGATGCGGTTCCAGCGGGCAGAGCGGGCCAGCGCCGAGCCGACCCCGCGCACGCCCATCGGCGGGTAGTGGCAGGCCGCCACTGCGGCGAGCGCTTCCTCGGCGGTGTTCACCATGGGAACGATGAGCGACTGCACGCCCAGGTCCAGGTACTGCTTGATGAGAACCGTGTCGTTCACCGGGGGGCGGACCACCGGCACCACCGGGTAGCCGCGCACCGCCTGCAGCTGCGCCAGGATGGATTCAAGCCCGTTGGGCGAGTGCTCGGCGTCGATGAAAACCCAGTCGAAGCCGGCCCCGGCGCAGATTTCCGCGACCAGCGGCGAACCGGAGCACACCCAGATGCCGGCCAGCGAACGGTCGGCGGCGGACAGCGCGTCCTTGAAGGACGGGTCGGGGTCTATGCGAAATGACATGTCACGGTTCCCATGCGTCCGTAGTCGGCGAAGACGGTGTCGCCCTTGTCAACCCACATGGGGCGGGTGAAGGAACCGGCGAGGATGAGCTCCCCGGCGTTGAGCTTGTCCCCGTGCGCGGCGATCTTGTTTGCCAGCCAGTACACGCCGGCGGCCGGGTGGTTCAGGACGCCGGCGGCGACGCCGGTTTCCTCCACGACCTGGTTCTTGAAGAGGATGCCGGAGACCCAGCGCAGGTCGATGTCCGACGGCTTCATCGGGTTGCCGCCGATGACCATGGCGCCCATGGCGGCGTTGTCGGAGATGGTGTCGACGATGGTGCGGCCCTCCATCTCGATGCGGGAGTCGAGGATTTCCAGGGCCGGGATGACGTATTCGGTGGCGTTGAGCACGTCGAAGATGTTGGCGGTGGGGCCTTCGATGTCCTTGTTGAGCTTGAAGGCCAGTTCCATTTCCACGCGGGGGTGGGTGTACTTGTCCCATTCGAAGGTGCAGCCGGAGTCCAGGACCATGTCGTCGAAGATGATGCCGTAGTCGGGCTCGGTGATGCCGGTGGCCATCTGCATGGCGCGTGAGGTCAGCCCGATCTTGCGGCCTGCAAGCTTGCGGCCGTTGGCCTCGGAGCGCTGGCGCCACAGGTTCTGCACCTTGTAGGAGTCTTCCACGGTCATTTCCGGGAAGCGTGCGGTCAGTCGTTTGACGGGAACGCGGTCCTGTCCCGCCTGAACGAGTTCATCGGCAATCTGGGTGATGGTCTCATCATTGAGCATGCTGGCCTGGGCCCTTCCGGAGATGGAGATTTGTTGCTGGGCCCTCATCGGTAGTCCGGGCCACACTTGAACATGTTAGCCAATGGGTAGCGCAACTCACATTCCGCACAGCTACATGTCAATGAGTGGTTCACGCCCGGTTCATCTTCGGCTTCTAGCGTGGATCCCATGATCTGGAAACGACACAGCACGCCCGGCACGCAACACATGAGACCATTCCACGTTCCGGACACCACCGCGCAAGACTTGGCCGCCGCGCAAGAGCTGTACGGGTTGCTAATCGACAATCGCATCGAAGCAGCCGCCGACCTGTTTATTGCGGCGTTTTCCACCGGAGGCCCGGAGCAGGTCCGCATCGAGGAACTTGCCATGTTGCTGCTGCGACACGTCGGCGCCGAACCGAAGGCGGCGCACCGCACCTTCACGCTGTGCCTGGAGCCCAACGGAACAGCGGCCCGGGTGGCCCTGGAAATCCTGTGGCTCTGGGAACGGGCGGGGATCGCCAAGCTGTACCCCACCGATGCGAACATCATTTTCCCGCTGTTGCGGGGCAACCGGGCGCTTTCCAGCCGCTATCCCCTGACGGCGCTCTGCGAGGCCCTGGCCGCCCACGACCTGCCTGTCCCGGAGGTCCTGACCAGCCACTAAGAGCGGGCCAGATCGGCGCGTGACGGCCCCGGACGCAGACTGCACTGGATACAGACGGCGCTGCGGGCGCCCCGTCATGACGGGAACGCCCGCAGTTGAAAATGGTTCGTTGCTACTTGGCCTTTGCCAGCGCGCTTGCCGCGGCCGCGACCAGCTCAGGGCTTGTCACGTCGAAGGCCGCGTCCCCGCCGCCGGGACCCGAGGCTCCCCAGGTCGCTTGGGTGCGCGCGGAAAGGTGGACGCCGTCCAATCCGGCAAGGGCGGGGATGTCCTCGATCTTCACGCCGCCGCCGGCCTGGACCTGCGGGTTTCCCTGCGCCTCGGCACGCAATCGGTGCAACACGTCCGCACCGGCACCGGACGCCGGGGCGCCGCCCGAGGTCAGGATCCGGTGCGCCCCCAGGGTCCGAAGCTGGCCGATCAAATCGGCCATGGGCATCCCGTTTTCCAGCAGCACGTCCACGCAGCGGTGGACGGTGATCTCGATGGACGGATCCACGGAGTGCGCCGCGTCGATCAGTGCGGAGAGCACCGGCAGGTCCAGCGCGGCATCGCCCTCGGTCAACGCGCCGATCACGATGCCGGCCACTCCCGCGCGTGCCGCGTGGTTAATGTCCGCAACCATCAGTCCGACCTCGGCCGGGGTGTAGGCGTAGCCGCCGCCGCGCGGGCGGATCAGCACGTGGACGCCGATTCCCACGGCAACCACCTGCTCGATGGTGGCCAATGAGGGGGTCAGTCCGCCGGTGACCAGCGCGGTGCACAGCTCGATGCGGTCGGCACCGTTTTCCAGGGCGATCTGTGCGCCGGCCGCATCCTGGACGGCAATCTCGAGTTTCGCCATGGCCTAGGTTCCTGCGGGAATTGCCGGGAAGAGGGTCGCGCTGAGGTCCGGCGCGACCATGTCGGTGTCGAACGGGTACATCGGGCGTTCGATGTTCTTGTGTCCCAGGCGGATCAGGTCCTGGTCCACGCCGCCGGGGGTGAGCATCAGCATCCAGTCGGCCGCCAGCTCGAAAAGCTCGGGCTCCAGGTAGCCGATCTTGACGACGACGATGTCCGCGTCGGTGACGGTGAGTCCCGCCGCGGCGAAGTCGGAGATCTGGTGGTACGGCTTGCGGCGTTCGGTGATGATCGCCTCGATCGAGCCGACCTTGACCACCGCGACGCGGCCGGAGGTGGCATCGCCCTCGGTCAGCTGCAGCACGGTGCCCATGAGCATGGCCGGGCCCGAATGCACGTGGTCGACCAGCGCGCCGGCAGGCACGTCGATGGCCGAACCCGGGCCCGCGGCGAAGCATGCAGCGACGGCGTCCTTGTCGAAGACCGAGGCAACCACGGTGCGCGGGCCGCCCTCGGCGAAGCGCGGGTCGTTGATGAGCTGGGTCAGCGTCCAGGTGACGTCCCCGGAGCCGCCGGCGGTCGGGTTGTCGCCCGAGTCCGAGAGCACGTAGGGGCGCTTGGCCTCGGGCGCCAGGGCGGCGGCCAGGCAGGTGTCCAGGTCTGCGGCGGGGGCGACGAATTCGAAGTCGTCGCGGGCGTCCCAGTAGCTGGTGGCCAGCTCGGTGGCCTTGGCGGAGGCGAGTTCGGCGTCGTCGCCGGTGACGACCACGGTGGCGTAGCAGCGCGGCTCGTCGGCCCAGGCGTAGCCGACCCAGATCGAGGCGTCGACGATGCCCTCGGAGGCCTCGATCGGCAGGATCGCCTCGTAGATTCCCTTGGCCGGTTCCAGCCGGGTGGAGGTCTTTTCGCCCGGAAGCAGGACCGGGATGCGCACGAACGCCTTCGCCGGTGCGCCGGTGCCGTCGACCAGCCTGGTGATCAGGTTGGCCATCGCACGGGTCTTGGTTTCCTGCTCGTCCTCGTGCGGGGCCATGCGGTAGCAGGTGATCAGGTCGCAGTTTTCGACCAGGTCGGCGGAGACGTTGCCGTGCAGGTCCATGGTGGCGGAGATCAGCGTGCGCGGGGCACCGGCCTTGGCGCTTGTCTCATCCAGCGCCGCGCGCACGGCGCGGGTCAGGTCCGCCTCGGCGTCCTGGCGTCCCACCACGGTCATGGCTCCGTGGATGTCCAAGAAGAAGCCGTCGAACGGGCCCTGGGCGTGGATCATCTCGATCAGCTCGGCCTTCAGCGTCTCGTACACCACCGGTTCGACCATGCCGCCGGGCAGCGAGCGGGCGTGCACCAGCGGAACCCAGGTGGCGCCGTCGGCGACGGAGGCATCGTGGTTTTCGTGTTCCGGAGCCAGCACCGTGTAGCGCGAGAGCAGCACGCCGTCCTTGGTGAAGTTGAACGCCTCGAAGCCCGAGCGGTGCGGGGAGAAGTTGGACGCTTCAATGGACATGCCGCCGGTGCCGATGCGTGGACGGGTTGCTGCTGCGCTCATGAGAGTGGGGCTCCTTGTGCAAACGAGGGGTACATATTTTGGGGTGTTGAAACTACGGGGCGGGCAAAAGCCTTGGCCGCCGGGACGTTCAGGCGCCGGTGGATTCGGAGAACCTGGCCGGAAGGGTCGGCTGGTTCAGCAGGTGGATGATGGCCAGTTCCGCGGCGCCGACGAGTCCGGCCTCGCTTCCCGCGTGCGCCGCCTCGACGCGCAATCCGGCCGTGGCCAGCGGAAGGCAGCGTTCGTAGAGCTGGGAGCGGACGGCCGCCACGTAGACGCTGGCGCCGGACAGTGCTCCGGCGAGGTAGACGTCTCCGGGGTTGAAGAAGTTCACGACGGTGCTCAGCGCCAGGCCGAGCTGGCGGCCGGCCTCTCGCACCACGCCGTTTGCGGTCGGGTCACCGTCGCGGACCATGTCAAGGACCTCGAAGATGTCGCTGGTCTCGATGCCGACCTTGGCCAGGTCGCGCACTATTGCGGCACCGGAGGCGATGGTTTCCAGGCAGCCGCGGTTTCCGCAGGAACACATGCGGTCTGCCGCGGCCTCGACCTTGGTGTGGGTGATGTCACCGGAGGCGTAGGTGGAGCCCCGGTACAGCTGGCCACCGACCATGATGCCGGTGCCCACTCCGGTGCCGGCCAGCACGGTGATGGAGTTCGCGGCCGCGTCCGGACGCGAGAGGTACTCCCCCAGCGCCGCGAGGTTTGCATCGTTGTCTGTGATGGCCGGGACGCCGAGCGCCGCCTCGAGCAGCGCGCCGACATCCTGGTTGTGCCAGCCCGGCATGCGCGAGGGTGCCACCACGACGCGGCGCACGGCATCGACGGGGCCGGGCAGGCAGATGCCGACCGAAAGCAGGTCGCCGCCGTCGGCCTCCAGCATGGAACGGATTCCCGCGGCCAGCAGCTCGACCGTCGCCTCGGGACCCTGGGTCACGTCGATGGCTATCGACGTGGTGGACAGGATGGCACGGGAAAGATCGGAGAGCCCCAGGTGCGCGTGCTTGGCGCCCATGGAGATCACGGCCACCCGGCCGGTTTGGTAGGAAATCGAGAGCAGTCGCCCGGGCCGTCCGCCGCGGGAGGGGGCGGAGCCGCCCTCCTGGACAAGGCCGGCCTCCATCAGGTCGTTGATCTTTGCCGAGATGGTGGAGGGGGCCAGGCCCATTTCCTTGGCCAGGGACGAGCGGGTGACCGGTTCCACGGCAATTCTGCGCAGTACGTCAACTGCAAGGTCTCCGGTGCTCATGGGCAACTTCTTTCGATTCGCATAACTTCTGACTTTGGCGTCTCAGCAGGGGTTTTTCGCCTATTCGATTCGAATCGTTATCTTTCCGAGATGCGCAGGACCCTACTTGTGCTCTATATTACACATAGTTCATCCATTTCAGATCATACTTTGTTCGATGGCGAATTAATCGAGTTATGGCAGCACCCCCACATCTACTTCAGGAGAGATCGCTCAATGTCTAACGATCGCAAACGTTTGAAAGTTGGTCTTGCCGCGGGCATCACCGCTTTCGCATTGCTGCTCACCGGCTGCGCCGGTGGCGGTGCTGGTGAAACATCCGGCGCTTCGGGCAGCGCAGCCAAGGTAGCGGCAGGCGTCGATACCGACACGATCAACTACGCACTTCCCCCGAATGCAACCCCCAACTGGATCCTTCCGATCGGCACCGCCGGCAAGATGGCGACCCACAACTACTCCATCTCCCAGTCCATCTGGTCCCCGCTGATGACCTTCGACGGCTCCAAGGGCGAGATGAAGCTGGACCTGGAAACGGGCATCGCCGACAATATGGATTACGCAGCCAACGGCAAGTCGGTCACCTTCCACCTGCGCGACATGCACTGGTCCGATGGCACCGCCATCACCACGCGCGACGTCGAGTTCTGGTTCAACCTCATCAAGGCGAACAAGGAAACCTGGGGCGGCTACAAGGAAGGCCGTCTTCCGGACAACATCACCAAGATCGACTACACCGATGACAAGACCTTCACCCTGAACTTTGACAAGGTCTACAACCAGGACTGGATGTCTTCCACGCAGCTGATCTCGATCCGCCCGCTGCCGCACCACGCCTGGGCCAAGACCAGCGACGAGGGCAAGGTCGGCGATGCCGACCGCACCGAGGCCGGTGCCAAGGAGATCTTCTCCTACCTGGTCAAGAACTCCGAAGACATGGCCTCCTACGCCACCAACCCGCTGTGGAAGACGGTCTCCGGTCCGTTCGCCCTTGGCGCCTTTGACAACGCCGGCAAGACCACGCTGAGCAAGAACGAGAAGTACGACGGCAAGGACGCCGCCCAGGTCACCACCGTGAACCTGCTTCCGTTCACCTCGGCCGACGCCGAAGTCAACCTGTTGCGCTCCAAGGGCGTCGACTACGGTTACATCCCCACCTCGCTGATGGACCAGAAGACCCAGTTCGAGTCCAACGGTTACCAGATCGATCCGTGGGAAGGCTGGGCAGTCACCTACATGCCCTACAACTTCAACAACCCGAAGATGGGCACCACCTACAAGCAGCTCTATGTGCGCCAGGCGCTGCAGTCCGCCATCGACCAGCCCACCATCTCCAAGGTGGTCTGGAAGGACGGGGCAAACCCGGTCTACGGCCCGGTTCCGCAGGACATCCCGTCGCCGTACCTCTCGGACGCCCAGAAGAACAACCCGTACCCGTTCGACATCGAGAAGTCCAAGAAGCTCTTCGCCGACCACGGTTGGAAGCCGGGAGCCGACGGCGTCCTGGTGTGCGAGGAAGCCGGCACCGCCGAGAACCAGTGCGGCGAAGGCGTCGAAAAGGGCACCAAGATGGAAATGACCATGATGGTCCAATCCGGCTCGGACGAGGCAGACAAGCAGTTCGCCGCCATGCAGTCCTCCTTCCGCGACATCGGCGTTGCAGTCACCTTCGACCGCGCCCCGCTGAACACCGTGCTGAACCGCACCGCCCCGTGCGAGGCCGACTCGGCCGACTGCGACTGGGAATTCTCCTACTTCGGTGCCGCCGGCTCCTGGTACTTCCCGGCCTACCCGACCGGCGAGCGCATCTTTGCCACCGACGCCTCGGTGAACTTCGGCAACTACTCGAACACCGGGGCCGACAAGCTCATGGACGATGCCCTGGTCACCAACGACCCGGCCACCATGCAGAAGTACTCGGCCCTGTTGGCCGAACAGCTGCCGGTGATGTGGCTGCCGAACCCGGTCTACCAGGTTTCGGTCATCCGCGACGGCATGGTCGGCACCACGCAGGACCCGACCGCCAACTTCTTCCCGCAGCGTTGGGGTTGGAACAAGTAATTCGGGCTAACTAGTCCAACAACCGGGCTTCGGCCCACCAAGAAGGGAGAATCGTCGATGTCGACCACAACCACCGCCATTCGCGATAGCTCAGGGATTCGGCTGTTCAGTTGGTTTTTAGCCAAAAGACTTGTGCAGGCGGCGGTCGTCATCGCGATCGTCTCGGTTATTGTGTTCCTGCTGCTCCAGGCCCTGCCCGGCGGTCCCGCCCGCGGCATCCTGGGCCAGCAGGCCACCGAAGCCCAAATCGCGGCTTTCAACCACGAGCAGGGTTTCGACCTGCCGCTCATCCAGCAGTACTTCAACTACGTGGGCCAGTGGCTGCAGGGTGACCTGGGCCGTTCGTTCGTCATGAACACCGATGTCTCCGCGCTCATCGCCCAGCGCCTGCCCAAGACCATGGTCCTGGCCGTCGCCGCGATCATCGGCGCCCTGCTGGTCGCCATCCCGCTGGGCATGGCCCAGGCGTTGCGCCGCAACAAGGCCTTCGACTACGTGATGACCGGGCTGAACTTCGTGGTCTACTCCACCCCGAGCTTCTTCCTGGGCCTGCTGCTGATCATGTTCTTCTCGCAGTACCTCGGCTGGCTTCCGGCCAGCGCGCCGCAGGGAGACACCGTGGCCGAGGTCCTGTCCCAGCCCAGGGAAATGATCCTTCCGATCCTCACCAGCGGCCTGGCCGGCGTGGCGACGTTCTCGCGCTACATGCGTTCGGCGACGATCGACAACCTGCATGAGGACTACGTCCGCACCGCCCGCGCCAAGGGCACCCCGATGGCCAAGGTCGTCTCCCGCCACGTGCTGCGCAACTCGCTGACCCCCGTGGTCACGATGCTCGGCTACTACCTGCCCGTCATGTTCGGCGGCGCACTGGTCGTCGAACAGCTCTTCAACTACCCGGGCATGGGCCTGCTCTTCTGGAACGCGGCGCAGACCACCGACTTCCCGGTCCTGCTGGGTTGCGTGCTGGTCATCTCCGTGGCCACGGTCATCGGCTCGCTGCTCGCAGACATCACCCAGTTCATTCTCGATCCCCGCGCCCGTGGAGGTGTCAAGTGAGTACAGCAACCCTGAGCCGTTCGGCTTCCCCGAAGTCCCCCGCCGCCCGCGCGGTGCGCCAGTTCTTCTCCAACAAGCTCGCGGTCATCGGCGTTGTCATCGTCGTCGCCCTGATGATCTTCAGCTTCATCGGGCCGCTGGTCTACCAAACGGAGCAGGTCTCCACCAACCTCATGCAGGCGGACCTCAAGCCGGGCGAAAACGGCCACCCGCTGGGCACCGACGGCCTGGGCTACGACGTGCTGGGCCGCCTGATGATCGCCGGCCGCACCTCCATCCTGGTCGGCCTGGCCGCGGGCGTGCTCGCCACCATCCTGGGAACCCTCTGGGGTTCGGTCGCCGGCTACATGGGCGGCCGGGTCGATGCCACCATGATGCGCATCGTCGACGCCGGCATCGCCATCCCGGGCATCTTCCTGCTGCTTGTCATCTCCGCGATCGTCCGCCCGAGCGAATGGATGATGGTGCTGATCATCGGCGCCGTGTCCTGGCTGGTCCCGGCCCGCCTGACCCGGGCCGAGGCGCTGTCGCTGAAAAGCCGCGACTACGTGCTGGCCATCAAGGCCACCGGCGGCAGTAACGCCCGCGCGATCCTGCGCCACATCATCCCCAACACCATCGGTACCGTGGTGGTCAACGCGACCTTCCAGGTTGCCGACGCGATCCTGCTGATCGCCTACGTGAGCTTCCTGGGCATGGGCCTGCAGCCGCCGGCGACCGACTGGGGAGCCATGCTCACCGACGGCATCTCCTCGGTGTACTCCGGCGCCTGGTGGCTGATCTTCCCCGCAGGTATTGCCATTGTTTTGATCGTCAGCGCCTTCAACTTCATTGGTGACGGCCTGCGCGACATGTTTGATGTACGAGGCCAGTCATGACCAGCATTCTCCTAGATACTCCCAACGTCCCGGCGCTGAAGGTCGAAAACCTCGTCGTGGACTTCAAGACCAAGAACGGCGTCGTCAACGCGGTGCGCGGGGTTTCCTTCTCCGTGGACCGCGGCGAGGTGCTGGCCGTCGTCGGCGAATCCGGCAGCGGCAAGACCATCACCTCGCTCACCACCATGGCGCTGCTGCCCTCCACCGCCCGCACCGCCGGTGTGGTCGAGGTCGACGGCCACGACGTCCTGAACGCCTCCGAGGCGGACATGGACTCCAAGCGCGGCAACGTGGTTTCCATGGTGTTCCAGGAGCCGATGACCGCGCTGAACCCCTCCATGAAGGTCGGCAAGCAGGTCGCCGAGGCCATCCTGAACCACCGCGGCCTCTCCAAGGCCGAGGCCATGGCCCGCGCCGTGGAACTGCTGGACCGGGTGGGCATCCCGGACCCGGCCGTCAAGGCGCGGAACTTCCCGCACCAGCTCTCCGGCGGCCAGCGCCAGCGCGTGGTCATCGCCATCGCGCTGGCCTGCGACCCGACGCTGATCATCGCCGACGAGCCCACCACGGCGCTCGACGTGACGGTCCAGGCGGAGATCCTCGAGCTGCTGCGCAACCTGGTGAAGGAAACCAACACCGCGTTGCTGCTGATCACCCACAACATGGGCGTCGTCGCCGACTTGTCGGACCGCGTGGTTGTCATGAACGCCGGCAAGGTCATCGAAACCGGCACCACCGTCCAGGTGCTCACCGAACCGGCGGAGCCCTACACCCAGGCGTTGCTGGCGGCGGTTCCGACGCTTCCCGAGGCCCAGTGGGATGCCATCTTCGCCGAGGAACGCACCGGCGAACCGCGCCACGCGGAGCCTGCAGGGAACTCCCCGCTGGTCGATCCGGTGCTGGACATGCGCGAGGTCTGCGTCGACTACACCAGCGGCGGACGCAAGCTGCGCGCCGTCAACCAGGCCGGCCTGGTCATCAACCGCGGCGAAATCGTCGGCCTGGTGGGCGAGTCCGGCTCCGGCAAGTCCACGCTGGGCCGCGCCCCGCTGGGCCTGGTCCCGGTGACCGGCGGCGAAATCACCCTCTTCGGTGGGAACGTGCTGAAGGCCTCGACCCGCGAGATCCGCAAGCTGCGCTCGCGCATCGGCATCATCTTCCAGGATCCGGGCGGATCCCTTGACCCGCGCATGACGGTGGGCGACTCGATCGCCGAGCCACTGGTCATGCACGGGGTCAACGGCAAGCGCCCGGGCCGTGCCGAACGCGACGCCCGCGTGCGCGAACTGCTCGAGGCGGTCCGCCTCCCGGCAGCCAACGCCAACCGCTACCCGCACGAGCTCTCCGGGGGCCAGCGCCAGCGCATCGGCCTGGCCCGCGCCCTGGCCCTGGCCCCGGAACTGCTCATCGCCGACGAGCCGACCAGCGCCTTGGACGTCTCGGTGCAGGACGAGGTGCTAACCCTGTTGCTCGACCTGCAGAAGGAACACGGCTTCGGCTGCCTGTTCATCAGCCACGACCTCGCGGTGGTGCACTCGGTGTCCCAGCGCGTCACCGTCATGCAGCACGGAAACGTGATCGAGTCAGGCCTTTCCTCCAAGGTGCTCCAGCGCCCGGAGGCGCCGTACACCCGCCACCTGCTGGCATCGGTTCCATCGCCCAACCCCATCGTGCAAAGGCAGCGCCGCGAGGCGCGCACCGCATTGTTGTTGTCCTCCGGCACCCGGGGTTCCTAGCGGTGTATCCAAGACTGGGAATTGATATCGGCGGCACCGGCATTTCCGCCGTCGTGCTGGATGTCGATGGAAGCGTCAAGGGCCGGGCCTGCACCGACACGCCCGCCGAGCACGGCGGGGATGCCATGGTGGCGGCCTGCCGCCGGGTGGCAACCCTGGCCACGGAGCGTTCAGGCCTGGTCCCGCGCGTTGCCGGGGTGGGCGCCGCCGGTGTCATCGACGCCGACGGGGTGGTGCTGGCCGCCAGTGATTCGTTCACGGGCTGGGAGGGCTACCCACTGGGCGAGAGGCTCAATGCGAGCCTGTCCATGCCGGTCAGCGTCGGCAACGACGTGGCCGCCTTCGTGCTCGGCGAGCAGCGCTTCGGCGCCGGCCGGGGGCTGGAGAACTTCTTCGGCATCGCCCTGGGAACGGGCGTGGGCGGCGGGCTGGTCCTGAACTCCGACCTGCATACCGGGGAAAACGGGGCCGCGGCGGAAATCGGCCACATCCCCGGCTTCGGCGACCGGTTGTGCACCTGCGGCCGCAAGGGCCACCTGGAGACGATCGCCGCTGGCCGCTCCATCGCCTCGCTTTATGCCCTGGCGACGGGTGACTCCATCAGCACCAAGGACGTGGCCCGGCTGGCCCGGGAGGGCGACGACATCGCCGCGGGGCTGTTTGCCGACGCGGGTGCGGGGCTGGCGAAGGCAGCGCTGATGATATCGGGGATCCTGGATGTCTCGGCGCTCATCATCGGCGGCGGCGTGGCCCATGCGTGGGATCTTTTGCAGCCGGCCATGGACGCCTCCCTGCGCAGGACCCCTCCCATTTCCGGAAACCCCGTCCAGGTTCTCCGGAGCGAACTGGGAACCGACGCTGTGGCCATCGGCGCCTCGCAGTTCGCCGACTCGTTGCTCTAAAACTCAACCAGGCCAGGCATGCCCGGCGGGCGGTGCGACCCTCGAAAAACGAGGATCGCACCGCCCGCCGGTGTTTAACCGGTGCCCGGCACGTCGGTGCCCGGCACGTCGGCGCCCGGCTCGTCGGCGCCCGGTTCGTCGGCGGGATCCGACAGCGAAAGACTGGGTTTGATGATGCGCGGAAGCGCAAACAAAAGGATGAAGACCGCCAGCATGGTGGCACCTCCCACAATCACCCCGCTGACCCACCCGTCAAGCACCTGCACCACAAACCAGACGCAGCCCGCAACCAGAATGCCGACCGAGGGAATGACGATCTTGGAAATTGCATGGCCCATTCGCACGGTGGTGACCTTGACCCGGTGGCCGAACAAGTGCCGGTGGACCGCCACCGGGGTGACGATCAGGACAATCAACAGGGCCGAGAAAACCAGCAAGACCATGTAAAAGACTCGATCGGCGGCATTGAGAATCGTGAATCTTGACTGGAAGGGCAGCACCACCAGAAACGCCGCAAGTATCTGGACTCCGGTCTGCATGACCCGGAGTTCCTGCAGCAGTTCGTTCCAATTCCTGTCCAGCCGCTCTTCAACTGTCTCATTGCGGCCTTGCGTCATGGGATCATCCTCCCGGCGTCCACGAGTTGCACGGTCCAAAATTTCCCGTGTTTGGGTGCTGAGTATCAACCTATCGAAAGCAGCGGACTTATGGGGTCAGAAAAGGGGAAGGATTTGTACCGCTCGGGGTCGAACGAGTCTAAGCTGGCTAAATGACCGCCCACCCATTTGACCTCCTCACCGTTGATCAGCTCCGCCACAACGGGTCATTGAAGTGGACCGAGTACCCGGGAACTTTGGGGGCCTGGGTAGCGGAAATGGATTTTGGAACGGCCCCGGGCATCATCGAGGCAGCGCAGCAAACACTGGCCAGCGGGCTGACCGGATACGCGCCGACTTCCCTGATCCGCGACATGCAGCAGTCCACCTCGCAATGGCTCGATGCCCGCTTCGGCTGGAAGGTCGAAAGCGAACACATTCGACCCATCAACAGCGTTGCGGCAGCCCTTGACGCGGCAATCATGCATTTTTCACCCAAGCGCCGCCCGGACGCCCCGCTGGTGCTGCTCACTCCCGCCTACATGCCGTTCATTTCAGCGGCTTCGCGATTTGGCAGAATTTCCAAGCAGGTCGCCATGCTCCAAACCGAGACCGGGTGGGAGCTGGATTGGACGGCCCTTGAACAAGCCCTGGGCGGCGGGGCGTTGCTTGTCCTGGTGAATCCCCACAATCCCATCGGGAAGGTCTATTCCCGGGAGGAACTGCAACGAATCTCGTTGCTGGTTGAGGCCACCGGATCGCGGGTTTTCTCTGACGAAATCCATGCCCCCTTGGTCTATTCGGGATCCACGCATGTCCCGTACGCATCCATAAGCGCGATCGCCGCCGGCCACTCGATTACTGCTGTCGCCGCGTCAAAGGCCTTCAACCTGCCGGGGCTCAAATGTGCGCAATTGGTCTTGACCAATGATGTTGACCGGACGGTTTGGTCCCGCGTAGGCGACGTCCCCGAACATGCAGCGGCGAATGTGGGGCTGGCTGCCACGACTGCAGCCTATCGAACGGGTTCGGGGTGGCTTGACGGAGTCATCGATTACCTTGATGCCTCGCGAATCTTGCTCGGACGCCTGATCGCCGAACACCTGCCGCAAGTCAAGTACCAGGCGCCGCAAGGAACTTACCTCGCCTGGCTGGATTTTTCGCGCTTGGCGCTGGAACCCAATCCTGCACAATTCTTCCTCACCGAAGCGCAGGTCGCCCTGACCAGCGGGAACGCTTGCGGCAAGGGAGGCAGTGGGTTTGTCAGGCTCAATTTCGCCACACCCGGGCCCGTTTTGGCCGGCATGATCCACCGAATGGGTGCGGCCGTGGATGGGTGCGACAAGTTTGATGCCACCGACCCGGAGTTCGCCAGCTAAAGGCACGTTAGTCAGTAACCCACGGTGTCAGGCTTGGGGCTTTGCCGTTGTGGGCGAAGTTCGGGGCATAGTTGCCAGAGTTTGGGCGCGGTCGCTGGGCCGTGGCGGGATCGAGGCCGTGGCCCTGAGTCCGGCATTGCCACCCCCACGGCGTGCACAACATCGCGACCCAACAAGGGCTTGGCCGTGGTCGTCACTGATTACGAAACCGCCGCGTTCCCGCGGAGACCATCGTCCGCTGGCTTCCCCGGTTCGGCAAAACCGCTTACCAAGGGCGCAGAGGCTGCTGATCTGTGCGGACGGGGGCCATCGGTACCGGATATGCGCCTGGAAATTCGAACTCGACGCAACGTCTTCCCCACCGATACAAGGATCGCCGGCCCCAAAATGGCAGCTCTGCCCATCCCCGCCACGATTTTCATGGCGAATCGAACTAAGTCCGCAAACCCACCAAACCGTCATGACGGCTGTTGTAAATCTGCAGGCCTATACGGAAGCGGTTCTTGAACCGAGGATATGCCTGCCTTCGCAATGATGGCTGAGGTTTCAGTCATCGCATCCGAGTCATCGTTGATGTGCAATCAACTAATTGTGAGGCGTCCAGTATCGGCGCCGCGCGCCGGACGGGACGCCGATATGGAAAGCTAAAGCCATGATGCCGCAGACCCCGGACAATGCCCGACGACGGTTTGCCACCGCAGCCATGGCCGGTGTCGCCATCTACGTCCTTGTCGACGTCGTGCTCCAATTCCTGCCACCACATTACAGCGTGGTCAGCGACGCTGAAAGCAACCTGGCAGTAGGCCCGTTCGGGTGGATCATGAACCTGAACTTTCTCGGCCGGGCCGTCACCACCCTGTGTGCCATCGCCGCCATCAACCGGGTCGGTCCGGTCACCGGGCTCCGGCGGACCGGAGCGGTCCTGATGGCCGCCGGGGGCCTGTGCTCGGCGATCCTGGCATTTTTCCCGACCGATGTTGCTGAAGGTCCCGGCATACCGGCAGCGACGATGGTGGGCATCGTGCATCTCTACGTGGCCGGCTTGGGATTCCTGGCCGCGCTGGCCGGCATTCTCACGCTGACCCGATGGATGCGTTCCAGCACGGAGCTGGCAACGGCCTACCCGGCGGCATTCACTCTCGCGGCCATTACTGCCGTCGGGCTCGCGTCGCTGGGATTAACCGCCGCGATTGGGCCGGATCTGCTGGGGCTCGCCGAGCGGGTCTGCCTCGCCGGGGTGCTCGGCTGGGTGCTGTTGGTGTGCGCGGCCATCAGGAAGTTGCCACTGCAGCCCGGGCCATGGCCTCGATACCGCCGTGGTCCAACGGCCGAGCCTCCCCGTCCAGCGTAAGCCGGCTCTGGTGCTCGTCCAGATGCGACGCGGTGATCGGTTAGGTGGCTTGGATGTTTGCCAGCAGCTGTTCAAACGGCAACGAGCTCATGGCGTCTCGGGGGTTCGCCGTGTCGCTGACGTTTGGGGCAATCGAGCGGGTGTCGCCCAAATCCTGAACCACGGGCAACCCACCTCCATGGGTCATTGCCAACGCCAGTTCGCGCCCGGCAAGCCGTTCACGATCGGCCAAGGCACCAGGCCCCTGGTCCGCGCCCCAGTCTTCCGGCGAGGCAAAAACGCTGGTGGGCATGATTTTGGCGCGCAGGTAGCTGAAGATGGGCCGCATGGCATAGTCGATGACCAAATTGTGGCGGGGGCTTCCGCCTGTGGCAGCCAGGATGACAGGCTTTTCCTCCAGCGACTTCGGGTCGAGCACGTCAATGAAGGACTTGAACAGTCCCGAGACCGAGGCCGTGAAAACGGGAGAAACCATGACAAGTGCACCGGCCGTAACGACAGAATCAATCGCTTCTTGGAGTCGCGGCGGGGCGTAGCCCGTGAGTAGGTTGTTGGTGATGTCGGTGGCGTAGTCGCGGAGCTCGAGGACGGTGACTTCGGCCTGGAAACCCATGGATGCCAGCTCACTGGCAGCCGATTCGGCAAGTTGCCGCCCGAGCAAGCCCGAGGTTGACGGGGTACCGAGGCCGCCGGAAACGACAACAATTGACTGGTTCATGATCTGGGAAATTCCTCTCGAGGATTGAATGCGTTTGCATATAAAACGCAAGGGGGGCGCCATTCATTCCCGCCCATCGCATACAGCTCCAAGCCCTAATCCTCCGCCGGACAATCGCCACCCTCCGCGAACCCCGCGGGCATCGCACAGACGCCTCCGAGGCAGCGCCCGCGGATCGCAGCAACCAGCGCATAGAGCGAGAGAATCCCGGCGCCAAGCGCGGCGACCATCGCCTGCTCCCAAAGGGAAGCTGCCATCGACGCCAGCACCAAGGCAACCGATACCCAGATCACACGCTCACGAACCAAAGCTTCGCCATCCCATCCCCCAGGCCCATTGCCTGAATACCCCTAAGGGTATCCGAATATGGACGGTAGCACGCAACTAGGCCCGGCGCTTCACCCGGGTCAGGCGCAAGATGCCCGCCCCCACCACGCCAATGAGCACACCGATAAGAACTACGTAGAAGGCAACCGACCAGTACCCGTTTGGGCTCGTATGAGGGTTCAAGAAGGGGTAGGGGTACCAAGGATCCCCGGTCCGGGGGTCAAGCACCAACGCCCCCCGGACCAAGGTGTAGCCTGCCCAGAGAATCGGAAAGGTCACAATGCCCCACAGCGTCTTGGAATTCAGCGGACGCTTGCCCGGGGCAATGAGCCAATCAAGCACCATGATGACCGGCGCAACGACATGCAGAATTTCATTGGACCAACCCACCGTGGTGCCCTGCGGCAGTTCGACTCCGCGCAAGAGCAAGTTGTACACGATGCCGGTGGTGGCCATATAGGTGGTGGCCGCGGCACGGAACATCGTCAGTCCGCGGGCTTCCGCGCCGCGGGAAGAAAGCGTAAAGATACCCACAAAAAGGGCCGCGGCGGCTAAGACATTGGCTTCAATCGTGAAGAACGAAAAGAAGTTCTGTACGACGAAACTCACCTCGCCCTTGCCGGACATTTCGTTTCGGATTGTATGCTGCAGCTGCGCCACTATGGCGGCAACGATCGCAATGCTTCCACCAACGCGCAGAAGGTAGGCCAAAGTGCGTCTCATGTGGGGGTTTCCTTTTCTCGATACTCCCCACAGCCTATTCTGCGCACTTCCTGCACCATCGCTGTGACACTTTGGAACAAGCACTTTTCACAGCTTGAACGACCTCGGGGCCGCCTCCTCGTTTTGAGGAAGCGACCCCGATCTTTTCCTGCCGCCAGCTATGGCTCTGGGTGCTTGTGCTCGACATCCCCGAGCCCGAAGGCCGAGGGTCCGCGTATGATGCGGAAAACACCGAGTCCGGCAACCAGGATTCCGACAATGAAGCCGATCCACAGCGGATTGATCGCCCCGTCCATTGTGGAGTTGCTGGTGATGATAAAGATCAGGAAGAGGGCAGCCACGAAGGATCCTCCAATGAGCAATCCATTGGAGCGATGCTTGGGCGGCACCCGCAGCTCAGGCGTTGGTTCTTCCCGGGGTTCCGGGATTTGAGGATTTTGTGTCATGACAGATCATTCCTTTCTGTCCACTAGTCTGAATTCTCCGGCCTGCCGCGCACACGATGCGCAACAGAATTGGCCCGCGGCCGACTGGGTCCCATGGCCAATGATGGCGCATCCGCAACGTGCGCACCGTGGCGCCATGAGGTGAATTGCGCATTCGAATGAATCGAACACATGCTGTTGTGTTCCACGGGTGATGATGAACGTCTTGTCGTATTCATTTCCGCAAACGTCGCAAATTCCCATGAGTTGCCTCCGATAACCACAATAATCCGCGCCACGACGCTGAGTCGGAGTCGATTGCGATTCCCCGATGCGTAGCGGAAATGTCACGAGAATTCGTGGGTTCAATCAGCCGCTGCTCGGTGAAGCCGCCGCTCGGTTGCTTCCGCACCAGCGCTCACCCGGAAGTTGTTCGTTGACACCAGATTTCATATTTGAGGTTCGCTGGCCCGGCATTTTGCTGGCCAACCATCTCCGACGCTACGCCTATCCCCCGGGGCTTGCTAGGGGTATTTTATTGCAGCGGCGCACGCTACGAGCTGGCCAGGTTTCGCAGCAGTTACAACTCGCGAAGTCCATCCGGTTGGCACATGGTGCGTCGACAGAACCACGGAACTGCGGCCCGTCCCTCAGAGTCACATGACAGTCCGTTGATCACCCGGCATCGTACCGGTCCTCTTCCGAGTCCCCGTGGCGATGTTTGATTGAATCGTTGCCCGATCCATCCGGCAAGTCATCCACGTTGCGCGCTGCGGACTTGGGTTTTCCTGCCGATTCACTTGCGACGTCCGCTTCGGCTTCATTGGACCGAGGACCCTTGGTCTCGTTCATGGTGTGCTCCTTGGTTTCACCCGTTGGTGCAACAGGTGCCCCGAAATTTTGGGCTCAAGATTTTTGGGATGCGATGTCGTGCCCCGTACTTTTTGGCTGGAAAAATACTTGGGGCCGATTTCGTCGGAGTTGTACTGCCGAATCCGAGGTTGCGCTCATGGATTCGGCGCGGACAACGGGATCGGGGGCTCCCGCCCTGCGTTCATGGGGATGGGAGCCTACTCGAGATGCTGTCACTTCAATATGACCAACGAGAAGATTCGTTGCCGTTTCGTGCCATGTTGACTTCAATTTCTTGGGTATCCGCCGGATTCTCCGGAGGCGTATTTTAAGCTTAGACCTGTTGCGCCCAAAGCAGTATGAACTACTCGGGCACCGCAACGGCTATCGTCAGTTCGCCACCACGGCCCACATGTACCTTGGCGAATCCGAGGTCGACACGGGTCACGGGCACGGCGGATCCTGCAGCATCTTTCCAACGCCGAATCGCCAACGGCACGTAGCCAGGTGCGGGTGCCAATCTACCGTTGTTCCGCTCTTGTGGCACGGCGTTCACCCCAAAGGATTGCTGGCGCTGGCAGTGATAGCGGCATGCACCGCATGGGGGCCGCATCAAGTACCGCCGCGAACCCGGTTGCCGCCCACGCTTTCATCGAATCCACAGGCCGAATGCGTTCTTGGTAAGACGACGAAACCTCCCGTTCGCAAAGAATTGTTGCCCAATTTGGGCGTATGGGCACAATCCGGGTTTAGCCTTTGGAGATGGAAAAAATCTATGAGTACTACATCAAGACCACGCCCGAGAAGCTCTGGGCGGCCATGACCGATCCGGAGCAAACCTCCATCTACTACTTCGGAAATTCCTACATCACCGACTGGGTGCCGGGTTCCGCATTCACCACGACCAACCCCAACGCGGCGGGACCGCTGGGCGAGGGCACCGTTGTTGAAGCCGAGCCAAACCAAAAGTTGGTCGTGACGATGACTGCGCTGTGGAGCGAGGCCGTGCAGGCCGAGGGCGAAAGCCGCATCTCCTACGAAATCACCCAGTTCGAGGACACGTGCCTGCTGACTGTGACCCACGATCGGTTGAAGGCAGGCGCACACGGTGAGCTATACGGCGGCTGGCCGATGATCCTCTCCGGCATGAAAACCTGGCTGGAAACGGGTGAACGGCTGACCACGCCCGGCTCGTTGATGTACACCTGAGCGACCCCGCCCCGGGCTGGTTGCTACTGCACGGAGAATTGGATCCGTTGCCACCCGCTGGCGCCGTTGGGTGCCGGATTGGCCTTCTCACTGCTTTGCACCACGCCATGGCCGTCGATCGCCCGAACGCTGACAGTGTGGTTTCCCGAGGTCCCGCCGTCCCAGACGTAGCGCCACTGCCGCCAGGTATCAAGGGATGCCTCGGCACCCAGCTCGGCGTCAACCCACGCGCCGTCGTCGATCTGGACCTGCACCCCGGAAATCCCGCGGGTCTGGGCCCAGGCTGTTCCGCCCATGACCACATTGCCCGCCGGGACCTTGGCAAAGGAACGCGGAACGTCCACCCGCGAAGACAACTTGATGGGGCCATGATCCGACCATCCGCGAGTGGTCCAGTAGGCGACCTTGTCTTGGAACCGTGTCACTTCGAGATCGACGACCCATTTGGTGGCCGAAACGTATCCGTAGAGGCCCGGGACGACCATGCGGACAGGGAACCCGTGCTCCAGGGGTAGTGGCTCGTCATTCATGCCGATCGCCAGCAGGGCCATCCGGGCGTCGGTGAGCACCTCCAGCGGCGTGGACGCGCTGAACCCGTCGATTGAGGTTGAAAGCACCATGTCGGCACCGGCCTTGGGGACGGCCCGCTCCAAAATCAACCGAAGCGGATACCCCAACCACTTGGCGTTGCCGATCAGCGGTCCGCCCACCGGGTTCGATACGCAGGTCAGTGTGAGGTAGCTTTCGACCAGGTCTTCCTTGAGCAGTTCCTCAAAGCTGAGCGTGAATTCGTGCTCGACCATCCCGTGGACACGCAGGGACCAGTCGGCCGGGTTGAGGCGGGGAACCGACAGCGCCGTATCGATGCGGTAGAAATCCTTGTTCGGCGTCACGAATGGCGGCATGCCGGCCAGATCGATCTGCACACCTCCCGGCAGGGGCTTCGCCAGCACCTTGGCAGGGGGCAAGCCCAGCGCCGCGCGCGCGGCATCGGCCACGTTTCTGGCCGTGGCCAAGGACTTTCCGATCCCCGCGGCAACCGCCGAACCGACCAAGGCAAGTGCGGTTCCGAGCAGGAAGTTCCTGCGCGAGGCGCCGGACACGGCTCCCGAGTCGCCGTCCGGGCGGTGGGCCCAGGCCGCGGCTGCCAATCGCGTCAACCAGCGCAGCACGATCAGCGAAGCCACGGTTCCCAGGATGATCGGAGTCAGGTCGGCCAGACCGGTGTCCGGGCGGGAAAGCACTGCGCCGCCGATGGCCATCGCCAGAACCACGATGCATCCCGATGCGATGGCGAAACTGCGCTTGGCAATCAACCCAACGATCACGGACGCGACAGCGGCGATCACGCCCATCGAAACGAAAAGCGCCAATTTGTCGTTGGTGCCAAAGGTGGCGATGGCGAAGTCCTTGAGCCACGGCGGAGTCAGGTCAATGAAGACCGCCCCCATCGCCACCAGCGGTGCCGAAGAGGTGGCGAAGAAGGCCGAAGCCAACTGAGCCACCGAAAAAAGCACCGCCGCCGACGCGAAACCCGCGAGCCCGAAGGCTCCCAGGTCACGCAGTCTGCTTGCCGTTCTCTCATTCATGAGTGCACCTGCCCCGTACGTTGTGTTTTGTCTCCACCGGCATATCCAGGGAGCACCAATCACTTCGTATTCGGAACGCTACCACCACCGGATTGGTAGGCGGCCACAAATTCTGTGCCGGAACTCAGAGAGCTTGGACCATGATCGGTTCGGTCGTTGGAGCCGGTGAGCCGGTGGCAGGTTCCACGGTGATGCCGAAGTGCGTGACACCCTCCATCGGGCCGGAAACCATGACCATTCCGTCGGTATTCGTTCCATCGACCATGCCCGCGGATACCGCTCCGGTATCCGAGATCAGCCACAGTTCATATCCCTTGTCGCTGGGCAACGTCGGCAGGCCCTCCGTGGTCACCGCCATCATCCCTTCGGCGGCCGAGTACGCCAGGGTAACCCGGGCTCCGTCATCCATCCGCTGGGTCTTGGACTTCACGTCAGTGGCCGTCAGGATCTTGGTCAATTCGGCCTGCTTGTCGTTCAAGGCGGAAAGCTGCTGCTCGAGCCGTTCCTGCTGCGCATTTTGGTTCACCACCACCCCTGTCAGGACACCGGAGGCGATCAACAGGACACCGGCCGCCAACGCGAACATTCGCTGGCTCGTTTTGCCCGCTGCGGGTGCCGTTGCCGTTGGCTCGTGGCTTTGGGATGGGGGGTTCCCCGGTGCACCTTCGGCAGCCGGTTCGGCGGGCGGCGTTTCCGCGACAGGCTCGGCCGGCTCTCCCGCTTCCGTTTGAACGGGCGGAAGCTGAGGGGTGTTGCGGATGGCGGCCATGATGTTTGCCTTGACCCTGGCCGGAGGTTCCACGGGTTCAGCAGAGAGCCCAAGGAGTGCAGCGGTTTCCTGCAGGGCATCGATTTCGTCGCGGACGGCTTCGGATGCCTCTGCCTGCTGAAGTACTTCGTCGCGCTCCGAATCGCCAAGTGCGTTTAGGGCAAAGCTGCCGGTCAGCTCGTTCTTGTGCTCTTCCATCACGCCACCCCCATCAGGTCTCGAAGTCTGTTCATGCCATCGCGTATTCGCGTTTTTGCGGTCCCCACCGGGATCTTGAGTAATTCGGCCACTTCTATATGTGTGTAGCCGCCGAAATACGCCAGCTGGATGGCGTCGCGCTGTGTTTCACTGAGCCGTTCAAGGGCTTGGAGGACGCGACGACTTTCGTCGTGTTGGATGGCCGTTTCTTCAACGTCATCATAGCTTTCCTGGAATTCCTTGATGCCTTCGCGAAGGTCACGATCCTTGCTGGCCTGGCTTGCCCTAACCCTGTCAACGGCTCTGCGGTGCGCCAAGGTCAACAGCCATGTAATCGCTTTCCCTCTGGCCGCGTCGAAACGGGTTGCTTGCTGCCAGGCCTCCACGAATACCTCTTGCGTCACTTCTTCGCTTTGCGCCTCATCCTTCAAAATGCGTCGAATGAGACCAAAGACCTGGGAAGACAAGCGGTCATAGAGCTCTTCGAAAGCGTTCTCATTGCCCGTGGCGATCTGGAGCATCAAGTCTTCGGGTGTGGGAACTGAAACCTGTTCCGCTTCACCAAGTCGATGTGAGCTCATGTGTTCAAGCGTCTCACGCATTCCGAACCCCACCCACTTTCGGCAGTGGTGCTGCGACTAGAAAAGTCATATCTGTACATCCCCAAGAGATTGGCGGAGATCCGATTCAGGGGGCCGGCGTTTGGCGAGCCTGGCTCGTCGAACGCCAACCCCCTGGATGGCCAATGCGTCGCGATGGCGACCGAGGCAGTTACTTCTTTGCCGGCGGCATCAGCACCGTGTCGATGAGGTAGACGGTTGCATTGGCGGTCTGAACGCCACCGCAAATCACCTTGGCTTCATTGACCATGATGTCGTCACCGCTGCCGGTGACCTTCACGTCCTGGCCTTCGACGGTCTTGTGAGTCCCGTCGATGTCGCTCGGTGCGATCTGGCCGGCGACCACGTGGTAGGTCAGGATGCTGCTGAGGGTTGCGGCATCGGCAACCACCGCGCTGAGGTCCTTTTCCGGGATGGCGGCAAAGGCTTCATCAACCGGGGCAAAAACGGTGAACTCTCCACCATTGAGCGTGTCGACAAGGTCGACCTTGGGATTCAGCTTGCCCGAGACTGCGGCCGTCAGGGTCTTGAGCAGCGGGTTGTTGGAGGCCGCCACGGCCACCGGATCCTTGGCCATTCCAGCCACCGATCCATCGCCGCTGGGAACTGCCTTGGCATATGCTGCGCAGGCGGAACCAACCAAGTTGGCTGCCGGATCCATTGCCGATTCAGTGGCCATCGCGGAGCCGCTAGGCATTGCCGGTGCGCTGGAGGTGGCCATCGGGGCCGAAGGTGCCATGGACTCGGTGGTGGTGCTCCCCGTGCCCGACGAGCAAGCGGTCAGCCCTACCGTGGCAACTGCGATCAATCCGAGTGCTGCAGCAAACTTGCTGTTCATGCGCTTCATGTCATTCTCCTTGCCATGCGGCAGTTCTAGGCCGCCGCGCCTTCCCGACCATGCGGTGCGGGCTGTCATGAAGCATTCGGCGCGGTGCGCAACACGGATTGGAAGAATTCAAAAAATCTTTTCGTAGCGCCAGGTTTTACCGAAAGCATCCAGCGGCACCGGGATCGCACTGCCAGTACACACAGAAAAGTGGAGAAGAGTATTCTCTTCTCCACTTTCTTTTTGCAGTTTCTCCCCTCAACGGGTTCAATGCTTCTTGTTGATGTGGGTTACCTGTTCGGTGTCGGCCTCGGGAGCGTTCTTCGAGCGCTTTTCGGCCCGCCGCTCCTTGATGGTTTTGCCGTGTGGTTTCTTGTGTTCGTGTTTATGTGGTGACTTGTCCGGCATGACATGCCTGCTCTCCATCTGGCTGGGATAGCTGTTGACCGCTGTTGGTCTCCCAAAACGAACGATACGCTTGCCCCTTTGACGGCGCTAGACCTTCCCGGACAGCAAGCTTGCCATGCGTGTTCTTCGTCCGGTGTTCAGGCAATGGCTCTTTACCTCCGACCTGAGCAGACATAGGCTCTGGGACATGTCGGTGATGATGAGAACCATCCAAACAGCAGTACCCCCCACGATCCTGTATCAGGACAAGGCACGCGACGTCTTTGCCTCCCAGCCCGGCTTGACCCGGCTGGGACAGCGGTTGATCGCCACGTCCTTCGATTCGGCCCAGATTTCCACAAGGCACACGGCGGTCAAGGAATTCACCACCGAATCCGTGGCCAAAAACCCGGACTTCTTCGACGCCGATTCGGGGCTTTTGCTCAGTCCCAGCACCAAGGTTCGCAACGAGCTTTTTGCCTCGATCGCGCCGGGGCTCTACATCGAAGCGGCACAGAAGGCGCTTGGTGCATGCCCGGATCTCACTTCCGCCGACGTATCGCATGTCATCACCGTTTCCTGCACTGGTTTCTACAATCCGGGGCCCGACTACCAACTGGTCAGGGCCCTGGGCCTGAGCCCTTCCACCCAGCGATACCACCTTGGTTTCATGGGCTGCTATGCGGCGTTCCCCGCATTGCGTGCTGCCAAGAGCTTCTGCGACGCAGACCCGAACGCCGTGGTGCTGGTGGTGTGCGCCGAGCTCTGTTCCCTGCATGTACGTAGTTCGAATGATCCTGACACCATCATGGGTTCCGCGCTCTTTGCCGACGGGGCCGCAGCCGCCATCGTCACGGCACGCGACCACCATGGGCCGGGAATGCAACTGGACCACTTTGAAACCGTCCTCACCCCCGTCGGCGAAGAGGCAATGGCCTGGAACATCGGGGATGAGGGATTCGAAATGGTCCTGGGCACCTACGTTCCCCACATCATCGACGATCATATTGTCGGAGCGCTGGCCCCGTTGCTTGCCCGGGATGGATCCTTGGATACGACCTATGCCAACATTCCGCACTGGGGAATCCATCCCGGCGGCCGGGCGATCCTGGACCGGGTGCAAAAACGCCTGGAGCTCAGCGAGGAGCAGCTGATGCCGGCGCGCAGGGTGCTCAACGACTATGGCAACATGTCCAGTTCCACCGTGATGTTCGTGCTCAAGGACATCATGGAGGAAAACCTGCCACGTGTGGCCCCGGCCGGCGAGCGCGTGTGTTCCATGGCTTTCGGGCCGGGGCTGACGGTGGAGACTTCGTTGATGACCCTGCTGCCGGGAAGAGCGGGCTGAGCCGCTGCCGTGCAAAGGGCCATCAATGCGGTTGAGGAGATGGACAGGCCGGATTGCGACCCGCTGCTGTTGGAACGGACCTATGCCCAATTCCCCCTGGTGAACAGGTTCGTCTCCGGGTGGCGGCAGGTGTATGTGGCGCTGATCCGGCCGGCGCTTCCGCGCAACCGCACCGGCACCATCCTGGACATCGGCTGCGGCGGCGGGGACATTACCCGGAACTTGTTTCGCTGGGCCACGGCCGACGGGTTTGACGTGAGGGTCGTGGGCATCGACCCGGATGCACGCGCCCACGACTATGCCGTTCGCTCCGCAGCCAAGGCGGGAATCGACCCGACCCTCCTGGAATTCCGTAGGGCCGCCAGCTCCGAGTTGGTGAGCAGGGGGGAACGATTCGACGTAGTGGTCTCCAACCACGTGCTCCATCATCTGGGCCCGGTGGAGTTGGCGGGGGTGTTCGCCGACACCGAACGACTCGCGCGCACCCTGGCCATACACAGCGATATCCGCCGCAGGCGCTCCGCCCTGGTTTTCTTCGGCCTGGCCACCTTGCCGTTGGACCGGTCCTCGTACATTCGCCGCGACGGCCTCACCTCGATCCGCCGCAGCTTCACCGCGGACGAGCTTTCGCGCGTGGTGCGCCCGGAATGGCACGTGTATTCACCCGGCTTGTACCGGAATCTGGCCGTCTGGCATGCACCGGCGGCGCTGCCTTGATCGACGTGCTCATTGTCGGGGGCGGGCCGAGCGGGCTCGCACTTGCGTTGATGCTGCTGAGGTCGGGCTTCGCTGTCCGGGTGCTTGAGGCCCGCAACCAGGTCGGCGGGCATTCGCGTGCCATCGGCATCCATCCACCGGGCCTCGCGGTACTTGACCGGCTCGGCGTCGGCCAGGACCTGGTGGAGCAGGGCATCCGGATATCCCGTGGCGTGGGGATGTCCCGGCGGCGGGTGATTGCGGAACTTGATTTTTCGTCTCTGCCGGTTCTCCATCCATTTGTGCTGTCCCTGCCCCAGGACCGGACGGTTCAGAGGCTAAGGGACCGGTTGTGCGAAGTTGACGGCGAGGCCCTCATGGGCGGCGTGGAGTTTCAGCGCTTCACTTCCCGTCCCGATCACCATCGAGTTTGGGCTTGCAGCGCGGACGGAGAATCGCGGGAACTTGAATGCCGAATTCTCATCGGCGCCGACGGAAGCCACTCACCGCTCAGGGAAGCCGCGGGGATCCGGCGTACCGGACAAACCCATCCCGACCACTACGTCATGGGCGACTATTTCGACTCCACGGGATTTGGTCCGGTCGCCGCGCTTTTCCTGCACCCCGAGGGAATCGTTGAGTCGTTTCCGCTGCCCGGCGGTGTACGCAGATGGGTGGCCCGGGTGGGGAAAGAGGATCGCGGCGATCTCGCCGTCCTCGTGGCTCGGCGCACCGGCCATCGACTGGATCCCGCGAGCAACTCAATGCATAGCCGCTTCCGCACGTCCAGTTACCTGGTGGACCGGATGAACCATGGTCGGATCGTACTCATCGGCGATGCCGCCCATGAGATCAGCCCCATCGGAGGTCAAGGCATGACGCTTGGATTGCTTGATGCCGAAGAACTGGCGCCCTTGCTTGCGTTGGCCGTCAACGGCCGGCTGCCCGGCGAACAATTCAACGGGATCCTTGACCGGTTCTCGTCGCGCCGCATGGCTGCCGCACGAACGGCCGCCCGTCAGGCCCGGATCAACATGGTCCTGGGACGGCCGCTCGGCCCGTCCTTCATTCCCTTGCGCGATGCCCTGGCATCGCGGGCGTTTGCCTCCGAGCGGTTCTCCGCCTCCGTTGCACGGACCTTCACCATGAGCAACACCGCTCGATAGCAATCCCTCCGATTGAACCGGGCTTGTCGGGTACGCGCGCTTTCGGAAACATCTTGTGGCCGGCCGGCGACTTGGCCTTGCGGCGACGCTCGTCTTCAAGCACGACCCAAACCATATGCAGTGAAATTTACGATCGCAATTCCTATTGCAGGCCCGGCGGGTCTTCTGGCAGGCTGGGGCCATCAATGGAACCCACAGCAAGGAGACATGATGGAAATCCAGCAGGGACAGGAAATTATCCTCGGTGATTTGCCCAAGGGCATCACCCTGGCCAGCGAAGCCATGGGAAACAAGACGTGGAACGTGCTCGGGCACACCTACCTCTCCAAGGTGGAAAGCTCTTCAAGCTTTGCGTGGCTGTCCCTGGATCCAGCGGGCACCGGCGTTCCACCGCACGTGCACCCCGCCCAGGACGAACACATCTACATCATGGAAGGCATCTACACGCTCTACCTCGATGGCGAGTGGACAACCGCGGGGCCGGGCGACACCGTGCGCCTGCCCATGGGGCTTCCCCACGCGTACTACAACAAGCATGAAACACCGGCAAAGTCGCTCTTCTGGGTCAGCCCCGCAGGACAGCTCTCCACCCTCTTTGACGAGTTGCATGACCTGACCGATCCCGAGGAAGTTGTCCGCCTCTCGGCACTCCGGGATGTCAATTTCCTGCCGCCGGGTTCCGTCCCCGGAGCCTAGCAGCCCCTACGCCCGGTGGGGAGTTCCGGCCGCAGCTGCGGTTGGCACTCCCCACCGAACATTTCAGCCCAGGAGTCGAAGTTGAACGGCCACACCCTGAACCCGGAGTCCCTGTTCTACGGAACCGATGAAGCGCAGCATCTGTCGCTGTCGTGGCCCGCAAATGTCGCATCCCCGCGCGGCGTCGTGGCGCTGATCCATGGCGGCTACTGGCGCTCGAGCCTGTACGCGTCGCTCATGGAGCCGCTGGCGGCCTCGCTGCTGGAGAACGGATGGGCAGTTGCCAACATCGAGTACCGCCGCGGCGCCTCCGGCCCATGGCCCGCACCCCTGGAAGACTGCCGCCAGGCGCTCAGCCTGGTTGAGGCAGTTGTGCGGGAACGCCGACTTCAGGGCCCGGCCATCAGCATCGGCCATTCGGTCGGCGGCCAGTTGGCCCTTCTCACCGCCGGCCTGGCCGATGCCGTGGTGGCGCTGGCACCCGTCACTGATGCAGAGCGGACCTACAACGAGGCCTTGGGAGAGAACGCCGCCCGGGAGTATTTCGGGACCTCCCCCGCCGAGACACCCGGGATCTACCGGCAGGCATCGGCCGTGCGGCAACTGCCGATCCACACCCCGACACTTCTCATCCACGGGGCCAACGACTCACGCGTACCCATTGGGCATTCGCGGGACTACGTGCATGCGGCGCAGGCGGCCGGCTCGCCGGTATTCCTGCGCGAATACAAGGAACTCAGCCACCTGGAAGACATCGATCCGCTGGCCGCCCACTGGCCGGATGTGCTCGCCTGGATTGCCGGGGTTTCCGCATCCGACGGGGCCAAGAGCGAACAGGCATAGGGTTTGGCGGCGGCCCGTAAAGAATGCTTGGCCGCCGGGGCCTTCCAGCCCTCCGGAAGGAATGCAAGGGGCAGCTTCGGGTGCGTGCCTGCGAATGCGCACCTGCCGGACATATGAACGATCGTCCGGCGGGAAGCTTCCCGACGGACGATCGTTTGGTCTTGCCATGCCCCCGTGAGCAAATTGGGGGTTACCAATTTAGCGCCAGCGCAGGCGTGCTTCCGTGCTGCTTGCCTTGCACGTGTAGGTTTTGCCGTTCTTCTTGCCAATGCCCTTTGCGCCGACATCCGCCTTGGCACAGTACGCGCCGGGAGACACCTGCTTGGCCTGTGACGCATTCGCCGATGGCGCCTTGGCCGGAGCGTTCTTGGTAGTCGATGGCGTCACTGCGGGGGTCTTGCCCGACGGCTTGATCGGCGTGACGGCAGCGGTTTTTTGCGTTGGGCAAGCCTGCAGGACGCGCTTCATGGCGTCCTTCTCCGCCGCGGTGACGGACAGCGCGTACTTCTTCTTTACACCGACCTGCGTGGCTACGTACTGGCAGCGGAAGGCCTTGTTCGTGGGCAGCCATTCGGCAGCATTGTCGTCGCCCTTTGAGCGGTTGGCCGAGGCCTGTGAAGCCATGAGGTTCAAGGGGTCGTTCGCCACAGCAACACGCTGCGCCTGAGTCAATTTTTGCCCGCCGGAGATCCAAACGTTCTTCAGGGCAACCACATGGTCGATATCGACGGAACCGCTGTTGACCTTCCAGTTGATGGTGGTCCCGGTGTAGGAATCCTTCAGGACGCCCGACGCAAGCTGGCAATTCTTGCTGTCCTTGTACTTCACCTTGTACATGTCGCGCGTGAGCGTGTCTTGGCGTTCATCGCACTTGTTGCCGTCGGAGTCTTTCCACCCGTTGCCGAATTTTGCGTTGCGGTCATATCCGGTGGATGCGGCCTTGCCCTTGACGGGTAGCGAGTTCAGGGTGGAGAGTGCGCTCGGCCCGTTGAGCTTCGCGCCGGGCACGACCGTCTTGCTTGCAGCGGAAGCCACGGATCCGGAAACCGCTGGCGTTTTTATGGTGTTTAGGGTGCCTGGATCCGCAACCAGCGAACCGGTCGTGATGAGAACGGACAGCATGAGGTAAGTCAGGAATTTCAAAATGCTCTTTCAGGATGAATCAACAAGGCGCGGTGCCGAAGATCCATCAAAACACGGATGACCCACCACTTGGTCATCGGCCACCCGGATGCCCTGACTTTGAACCCTGTTATTCCATTGAGGCCCGGTAGCCGGCCTTGATGGCATCGGCAGCCGACTTGAAGCACTCTTCCGGGTTCGTGATGTTGTAGTACCGGCCTCCGGGAACATGGTATTTCCACACCAAGTTGCTGCCGGTCCGGTTTCCCTTGATCGGGTATGCGGTCGGGCAACTGTTGCCGTTCGACATGGGCCAGGCACCCTTGCTGGAGGCCCTCTTGACGACCAACGTCTGGGTCTTGGCAGCGGTGAAGGACTTGCTGCCCGCCTTGAATCTCACAGTAGTTGTCACCGCGTAGGTGCCGGCCCTCAACGTGGCAGACGTCCTCTTGTTGACGAGCGTTTTCCTGCCCTGCTTCACGGTCAAGACCTTCGATGTGACCTTGACCCCCTTGGCTGCGCCCACCAATGGCTTGATGGTTGCCAGAGCTGGGCCCTTGACGACTTTGGTCGGAATTCTCTTGATGGAAACGGGAGGAGCCTTCGTGGCCGCAACAACATTGACCGCCGATGGCGGGGCCACTGGTGCGGCCGAAGCCACCGCGACTCCCGACAACGCAATCGACAGCGAAGCAGTGACTGCCATGACCGAACGAGCAAAAGTCTTCATTTTCCCCAATTTCCTGTGCAGTTTCCTAGCACCCAATAAATAGGCTCACAAGGCCTTATCAAACCATATCCACCCGGTCGACGAACAGATGGCCTTGGTGCTCGGTCTGGCCACCGCCAAGGCGAAATCGGCATTCGAAGACTCGACGCAAAGTCCGAACGTTGTCTTTCTATTGCGCCGGCCGGGTTCAGTCACGCGTCTGGCCCGTCATCGCTATGGGCGCCATGCGGCTCATCCCCACTGGGTGTCGGCTGGTCCGTCGGCATGCCGACGCAGGGGTTCGACCCGATCTGCTTCACCAAAAGCGCCCGACACATCGACGTCACACTCATCGCGTAGGCGATTTTCACAGTTGCCGCACACCTGGCAAATGCCTGCGAGCGTTTCGGCGCGGGCAAGCCCGCCAACCTCAGCGAGCACTTCCACGAGCTCCGGCACCAGGAACACGGCTTCAACACCTCGGGTCATCTAAAAGGGAACCGACTAGTCGCCCTTCGACAAAGCGCGGCATCGCCGTGGGAGCACTTGCGCACCGCTGATCGGGCGCTATAGGCCAGGCCGCTGAACTCCGAGCCGCCATGCGAACCGCGGAACCGTCGGCACCGGGCCCACAGCCTCCACGGCATGGAATCCTCAGCTGCAAAGGATGAATGAAAAGATCCAGGGGTAGGTAGGGAATCCCCTGCCCACAAGGGGTTCTTGGACCCGTTCGGTTTGGCTGAATTCCATTCACGAAGGCGAACGACCGGAAAACCAGGACGCTGTCAGCATTCAGCCATCGTGACCGGCCTTCCCCAAGGGCGGGAATGAGACCTCTTATTTCTCCATCCGTCTGGTTCCCCATCAGTCAAGACGTGGACAATGGTTACGTCACGCAGGTGCAAACCGAGCTTTGTTGATGAACCAATGAACGGATCCACGGCAGAAACCGCACGTCCCCTTCGCCGCCGATTCCTTCAGTGATTCAGGGACAAACACCTGCCGGCCACGATGAGAACCGGGTCTGGGAAGGTCCTTTCCAGACCCTCGGGCACCCGCCCGAGGGGCCTATAACCAGCCCCCGGAGACAGGTGGGTAAGCGATCCAGTTGTCCATTCGATTTCAATGATCAGTCCGATAGCCACTTCGCCGTTGATCGGGAAAAGGACCCCGGTTCTACTTGTAGGGAGGAAAACGGTGTGCCGCAAGTCACACCCCCTTCATATTCATCCGATCTCAACCGCGAGGAGACCGTCGTGGCAACTACCACGGCCATCGGCTGCAGCCTCACCAAGGCCAGCACGCCAAGCAGCCGACGCAACTGGGGCATTGTTGTCATGCTCTTGATTTTCTCCATGCTCAACTTTGCCGACAAGGCAGCGATCGGGTTGGCCAGCAAGCCGATCCGAGAGACCATGGATCTCAGCGCCAGCCAGTACGGGTTGCTCTCCAGCGCATTCTTCTGGCTCTTTGCCATTGGAGCTGTGGCGTTGACCGCGGTTTTCCGGAAAATCTCCTACAACTGGGCCGTTGGCATCCTCATGATCACCTGGATCCTGACGATGCTGCCGCTGACCACGCAAACCACGTTTGGCGTCCTGCTGGCCAGTCGCATCGCCCTCGGATTCTTCGAAGGCCCCGCACATGCCTTGTGCCAATCAATCGTCCATAGCCTTTTCCCCGCCGAGAAGCGGGCCGCCGCCGGCGCCGTGGTCACGGCCGGAACATCGCTTGGCCCGCTGATCGCTGCCCCGATACTGACATGGATCATCCTGACGTGGGACTGGCACGCTTCGTTCATCTTCCTGATCGGCGTCAGCCTGGCATGGACCGCCGCGTGGTTCCTCTTCTCCGACCGCCTTCCTTTCCGAAAGCGCATTGAAACGGCCGAAGAGAAGCAAGCCACGGTCGATCCCAACGGCGACATCGTTGTTCCCTTCTACCGATTGTTGCTGCTCCCAAGCTTCTGGGGACTGGCACTGCTTTCCTTTGCCGGGTACCTGATCACCTCGCTCAAGGTCACGTGGCTGCCCGCCTTCATGAACGAAGGCCTGGGCTACTCGATGGAAACCGTCGGCATGCTGGTCGCCGTGCCGTACGTTGCCGCCATGGCGATCCTGCTCGGTGCGGGAGCACTCTCCGGCTGGCTGCTCAAGCGCGGATTCTCCTCCCGGGTGGCGCGCTCCTTCCTCACCGCAGCATGCCTTCTGTTCGCCGGCGTCTGCATGATCGCTTTCACCCAGGTCCCGGCGGGTCCGCTGCAATTGGCGCTGGTGGTCGCAGCCTTCTCCATCAATTCGGTCGCCTTCGCGATTGGTTTTGCTGGCGCCTCGGACTTCCTGCCCGCCCACCAGCGCGCTGCATTCTTTGGCTGCATCATCGCCGCATACTCGGTGGCAGGAATGATCGCACCCTACGCACTGGGGCTCATTGTTGAGAATGCAGCAACCCCCGCCGAGGGATACTCCAACGGGTTCTTCATCGTCGGCATCATCATCTGTGTCTTCGCCGTTATCGGCGGCCTCATGTTGAACCCCGCCCGCGCCCGGGTCCGCCTCCTGGAGCTCACTTCTATCTATGCGGTGCGCAAGCAGGCAGCCGAGGATGCCAACACGGCTCGCTGAACCGCTTCAAGTACATGAGGCCCAAATCAATACATTGACCGCCACTGTGCCCAGGTCCGAGAGGATCTGGGCACAGTGGCGGTCCCTGCCGAAACCTCCGAAGCTTCGGCAGGGACCGGCAGCCACCTTCACCACGACGAATCCACTTGGAGACTTTCCCCCGGAACCTCAAGGGCTCTCCACTGCATTGCCAGCGCCTCTTTTGACCTTTCGTTTTGCCGCTCCAAAACCATACATTTCACTCTCTTGACGCTAGTCGAGATAGTGATACGCTATCTTCATGGCTTGCCCGCACGCACAGACGCCCGAAGGCGCCCGCGAAATTGAAGACTCCGTCCGCACCGACTTCCGCAACACCATGTCGTATGGAAGCTACCTGGACCTGGAGCGCATCCTTTCGGCGCAGCATCCGGTCAGCGTCCCGGAACACCACGATGAAATGCTCTTTATCATCCAGCACCAAACCAGCGAACTGTGGCTCAAGTTGATGCTGCATGAATTGGTGGAGTCCCGCCGACTGATGGACAACGACGAAATGGGCAAGGCATTGAAGTGTCTGGCGCGCGTCAAGCACATCCAAAAGACACTCACCGAGCAGTGGTCGGTCCTGGCTACGCTGACCCCCCGCGAGTACGCGCAGTTCCGCGATTCCCTCGGCTCTTCCTCCGGCTTCCAGTCCTTCCAGTACCGCGCCGTTGAATTCATCCTGGGCAACAAGCACGAAGGCATGCTCAAGGTCTTCGAATCCGATCCGGCCGCCCACGAATTGCTGTCCAAGTTGCTGCGCGAACCCACCGTCTACGATGCGTTCCTTCATGCGCTTTCCCGTGCCGGCTACGCCATTCCCGAAGCGATCCTCAACCGCGACGTCACCAAGCCGTGGGTGTTCCACGAGGCGCTGGTTCCCGTTTTCAAGGACATCTATGAATCCGACGACACCGCCTGGAGCCTTTACCAGGCGTGTGAAGACCTGGTGGACCTCGAGGACAATTTCCAGGCCTGGCGCTTCCGCCACATGCGCGTGGTGCAGCGGACCATCGGCTTCAAGAAGGGCACCGGAGGCTCCTCGGGAGTCGACTTCCTCAAACGCGCACTGGACCTCACGTTCTTCCCGGAACTCTTTGCTGTCCGCACGGAAATCGGCAAGTAGTCCCCGCACCTCATGAACCCGGCACTCGATGACCTGGACGCCCGCCCCGGCAGCACCACCTCGCTGGTTCGCACCATCGTGGGTTTGTACATCCGCGAGCTCGGTGGCTGGATTTCCTCCACGCACCTCATTGCACTCATGGATGCGCTGGGCACCAGCGCCCAGGTCACCCGGACTGCCATTACGCGGCTCAAGAAGAAGGGAATCCTTGAGCCGCGTACCATGGACGGTGCGGTCGGGTTCGCACTCACCGACGCCGGCGAACGCATCCTTGCCCGAGGCGACCGCCGGATCTTCGAGCCGCGCTCCATGGAACCCGGGGATCCCTGGTGCCTGCTCTCATATTCGGTCCCCGAGGCGGAACGCGAAAGACGCCACCAGCTCCGCCGGCACCTCCATGGAATCGGCGGAGGCCTGGTCGCCCCCGGACTGTGGATCTTCCCCGAATACTTGCGGACCGAACTCTGGGAGATCCTGCAAGCACTGGAACTGGAGGACCACGCCACGGTCTTTGTTTCACAGAGCCCGGAGATGACCGGAAACATGCGAGGCGCAGCCTCGACCTGGTGGGATCTCGAGTCATTGGCGGCCTTGCACCACGCATTTATCGCGCTGAACCATGCAGTCCCCGAAGCCGAGGACTCCGAGGCATCGGAAAGTTTCGCAACGTATGTGCGTGCCATCGATTCCTGGCGGACCATCCCCTACCTTGACCCCGGCCTGCCTCCGCGTTGCCTGCCGGAGCAATGGCCCGGCCGCGACAGCGCCGGACTATTCCTGCGCATTCAGGCCAGCCATGCAGGCCCGGCACGCGGCTTTGTCCAGGCACTCCGGTAGGAGCTGGAAGGCCGCGGGAAATATCCCTGCACCTCTTGACTGTGGCACGCGGTCGGCGCATTCTGTTATCAACCGATTGGTTGATAAAGAAAGAAGTTGAATACGTGTCGTTCGATGAGCACGCTCTTGACCGGGCCTTCATGGCCCTTGCCGATCCCACCAGACGGCAAATCATAGCCCGGCTTTCCCGTGGCCCGGCCACCCTCAACGAGCTTGCCGAACCGTTCGAAATGACCAAACAGGCTATTTCGAAGCACATTCAGGTGTTGGAAAGGGCGCAGCTGGTCACTCGCACCCGCGAGGCACAGCGCCGCCCGGTCCACCTGAATCCAGCCCTCCTGGCCGAGCTAACCGGATGGATAGACCAATATCGACTGGTTACGGAACGCAAGTTCAGCCGTCTCGACGCCATTTTGAAGAATCGATCCGCATCCGACGGATAACCAAACGAAAGCCGCATCATGAGCAACGCATTGAAACTCAGCGTCCCGGACGGGCAACCGTTCATCGACTTCACCCGTGAATTCGATTTTCCCGTTGCCGCAGTGTTCGAAGCACACCGCGACCCCGCGCTGGTCGCCCAGTGGCTGGGACCGAACGGCATGAAAATGGAAATCGACCACTACGATTTCCGCACCGGCGGTTCCTACAAGTACACCCACTCCGACGGCTCGGGAAAATACGGATTCACCGGCGTGTTCCACACTGTGCGAGAGAATGAATTCGCCCTGCAGACCTTCGAGTTTGACGGTTACCCGGATATTGTCGCCATGGACTACATGCGCTTCGAGCCACTGGAGGGCAACAGGTGCAGGCTTGTTGGCCATTCGGTGTATCCGACCCAAGAGGCACGCGACGGAATGGCCGCCTCAGGCATGGAACAGGGAATGTCGGAGGGTTATGTCCGGCTGGAAACCCTGCTCGGCGACCGCTAGGAACCCAAACGGTCGGGGCGCAACGGATTGCGCCCCGACCGTTTGGCAGCGGGTGCCCACCGAACCCCGAAGAGCGCACCCGGCCCGGCACGACCCCGTCAGGACATGCCTTCGATCGACAACCCGGCAGTTCCGAAAAGCCGGTTCAAATCCACCCACGGGGACCGGTTGCCGTCCCTCCCTCAAGTAGTTGCCATCCAAAGCGAACCGGCCAGCCCTTGCCGGCGGGGTTTCTCGGCCCACAGCGTCTTGCGCCAATTCGGATCCCTAGTGGTGCCCATCCTGACCGGGTAGTTGGCATCGGCTCCCAAACGATTCCAAGCCGGTTAGGCCATGCTCACCCAAGCTCGCAATTGAGCGCCCGGCCACGCATCCTGCGGTTCCCGTCTCCGCCTGGACGAGGGAACCAAAAACGAAATTTGCGGATAAATATTCGGGTATCAGCAAATTTCCGCAAGTCAATTTCACTGTTGCGTCCCCTGCCGGCGGTGTACGTATTCACTGATTTCAGGGCACATTCACTCCCTTGATTTCGCGATATTTGATGAAATATAACAATTTGAATCGAGCGCATTTCCTCCGGTAACATGCATTGAATTGATCCAGCCAATTTGACTTGGCCATCCACTCCTGTTGCCATGGAAGGGAGCCAGTTGCCATTGTCGAACCGATGCCTGGCTCACTCGGAACCGCACAGACCGCTACATTCCGGTCATTTCTATCATTGCGGCGCCTCTCCCCTTGCCGGGATTGAGGCCATGGAGCATATTGCCATTGCGGCGCGAAGTACGCCGCACCTGATGCAGGGGAACTCGAAAGGGTTCCTCCACTAGGTCGCATCTCCAACCGCGATTTCCCTATGGCGCGGTTCCGATATACCCGAATCCATGGGTAACTAATCGGTTTGAGAAATGAGGAGAAAGCATGAGCATTCGAGTCGGAATCATTGGTGCCGGACCGAGCGGAATGGCGCAGTTGCGAGCATTTGAGGCAGCACGCAAGCAAGGCGCCGCCATGCCCGAAATCACTTGCTTCGAAAAGCAGTCGGACTGGGGCGGACAGTGGAACTACTCATGGCACACGGGCATCGACGGGGCCGGCGAATCAGCTCATTCCTCGATGTACCGCCACCTATGGTCGAACGGCCCCAAGGAGTGCCTCGAGTTTGCCGACTACACCTTTGACGAACACTTCGGTCGCCCCATTTCCTCATTCCCGCCACGCGCCGTCCTGTTCGACTACATCAGCGGTCGCGTCGAAAAATCAGACGTGCGCAAGTACGTCCGCTTCAACACCGCGGTGCGCTGGGTCAACTACGACGAAGCGACCGAGGTGTTCACGGTTGAGAGCCAGAATGTGAAAACCGGGGCAAGTGAAACCCACGTCTTCGACAAGCTGGTGGTTTCGACCGGACACTTCTCCGTACCCAACATCCCGGAATTCGAGGGGATCAACACCTTTCCCGGCGAGATCATGCACGCACATGACTTCCGTGGCGCCGAGCGGTTCGCTGGCAAGGACCTGTTGATGATTGGCTCGTCGTATTCGGCGGAAGACATCGGCATGCAGGCCCACAAGATGGGTGCCGCCTCGGTGACCCTGAGCTACAGGTCCTCCCCCATGGGCTACGACTGGCCGTCGAGCACCGTGGAACGCCCTTTGGTCACCCTCTTCGAAGGGCGTACCGCCCAATTCTCCGACGGCACCAGCGGCGAGTTCGATGCAGTGATCCTGTGCACCGGCTACCTTCACAAGTACCCGTTCCTGCCGTCCACCATGACCATCAGCTCTTCCAACGTGCTGTACCCGGGCAACCTGTACAAGGGTGTTGTGTGGCAGCAAAACACCAACCTGTTCTATCTGGGCGCCCAAGACCAGTACTACACCTTCAACATGTTTGATGCCCAAGCCTGGTTTGCCAGGGATGTCATGGTTGGCAAGATCGAGATTCCGACCGCGGAAGATCGGTCTGCCGACATCAGTCGCTGGCTCGAACGCCAAAACGCCCTGAAGGGCCACGACGAGGAGTCCGATTTCCAGACAGACTACGTGCGGGAGCTCATTAACGCCACCGACTACCCGGAATTCGATCTTGACTCCGTCAACGCGCTTTTCAAGGACTGGATGCGCCACAAGAGCGAAGACATCTTGGGGTACCGCGACCAGACACATCGCTCGGCGATCACCGGCACGATGTCGGAACCGCACCATACGCGTTGGATCAACGCCATGGACGATTCCCTGGAACGGTATCTAAACGGCCCCTCGGAGAACGTGAACACCAATGCCATGGCAACGCTTGATGTCGAGGGTCGACTCGCCGGCCACAAGTAACACAGACATTCGCCCAGGCACTCGCATCGGGCCCGCCCCATTCAGCATGGAGGCGGGCCCTGCCCCTTTTGCCGTTGCCGATTGCTTCCCCAAACGCAAAAGGGCCGCCCGCCGGCCCGCGATGCGGGAGCCGTTGGACAGCCCTTCTTGATCCGTTCCCCGAAAGGTTGGCGGATTACTTGGTCGGCAGGTCCAAGGACTGGCCGACGAAGATAAGGTTTGCGCTCGGAAGAACATCCTGGTTCAGCGAGAATAGGTCCTGCCAGTTGTTCAGACCCTGCGATTTGGCAATCTTGAACAGGGTGTCACCGGACTTGACGGTGTAGTTCTTGCCCGAATCCTTGACGTTCACGTTCACCGCGGGGGCCTTGGCGACAGGCGCGGCCACACGCTTGCCACTGGATGCGAAGCTCTTGGCCGGAACCGACTTGGTCTTGTATGCGGTCCGCTCATACGAAGCCCCGGCCGATTTGCTTGAAGTCGAGGCGTAGTAGCTCTTGGAGGACTTCTTCTGCGTGGTGGCCTTCTTGGCGGGGCTCGCGTAGCTCTTCGAGACGGAACCCTTCCCGCCGGAAAGACCCAATTTGGCAGAGCATGCGGGCCATGCGCCCCAGCCCTGGCCGGCCTTGACCTTTTCGGCCACGCGGATCTGCTCTGACTTCGAGGCGTTGTGCGCGCTTCCGGTGCCGCCGTAGGCCTTCCACGTCGAGTTGGTGAACTGCAGGCCGCCCTTGAAGCCGTTGCCGGTGTTGATGCCCCAGTTTCCGCCGGATTCACACTGTGCCAGTGAGTCCCAGGTGCTGGTCCCGGCCGCGGAGGCCGGCGCAACGGACATTGCCATCGCACCACCGGCCAGAGCCACTGCGGCGAGCGTTGCGGCGCCGCGGCGAATGTTTTTCTTCTTGGTGTTTTGCTGGATCATGGTTCTCCAGTGCCATCCCCGCATAGGTCGTCCCCGACCATTGTGGCGTCGTTGTCCGGCGTCGCATTCGACGTCTGGGTGGCTACTGCCGCGTTGGACAACGGAGGATATCCGGCAGTAGTTGTATCGTGTTCCGCAACCTGCTGTTATAGAAACGTTACTAAACGACCGTACGATACACCCCCCGCCCCGAGTCAAGCCCGCCCATCGCAAATGCTGCGTTTGCACTAGTCAGCGTCCATAAAAAAGTTTTTTCACAGAAAACGGTGCTCCGGTGGCCCTATTGGCCACCGGAGCACCGTTACCGAGTCGAGATTTTTTACTTGCTGACTAGTGCTGTTGCAACGACATTCGGAAGGTGCCGGACGCCCTCAAGCACCCATTCGTGGGGGTGCGCTTCAAGCTGCTCACGATTCAATGCACCGGTAAGCACACCCAGCGGCCGGACGCCGGCGTTGTGGGCCGCATAGAGGTCAACAACAGTGTCGCCACCGGCAATCACATTTCGAACGTTGTGCACTCCGGTGGCTTCCATGACATGGTGGATCAAGTATGGTGCAGGTCGTCCCGCAGCCACCTCGTCGCTGGTCACCACGGCATCCAGCAATTCACCCTCACCGATGCCCCATCCAAGCGTTTCCAGAATTGGCGCGGCCACATCGCGGGAGAAACCAGTGGTCAGCCCCACCTTAATGCCACGTGCTTTCAACTCGCGCAGGGCATCTTCGACACCAGGCAATGCCACCGGCGGGTTCGCAGCATAGAACTGCGCCAGCAATGCACGGAACTCACCAAATTGGCGGGCAACGACGGCAGGGTCTGCGGCAACCCCGCCCAGCTCCATCAGGGCCGCGATGGCCTCGGTCTTGTCGGCGCCCATCCACGTCTGCAGGTCATCCGCGCTTACCGTGGCACCAGTTGCCGTGACAGATTCCTCCAACGCGCGGTAAACATCCCCGTGCTCATCCACGGTGGTGCCGGCCATGTCCAAAACTACAAGTTCAATCATTTTTCTTTCCTTATTTTTATCGTTTTAGGCAACCAAGGGAATGCGCACCAACGCAGCCCTTGTTTGCCTCGTATTTTCAATGACGAAGTTCGCCAAATGAGGCAAATACCTGTCGTCGGAACATTCCAAAACACTTCCGTCCTGTCCGAAGGTCAGCCGGCGCTCACGCAACAATGCGGCACCCGGCGGTACGTTCAACAGGGAAGCATCCACCTCGTCGGCACTCACCGCATCTATCAAGTGCTTGCCCCGGGAAAGATCAATCCCCTGCGAGGTCAGGTATCCAAAAATCGATCCGCTATCGGTATCGAAATCGAAAAGCGCGTTGCCGGCTTCCGGAACAAAGTTGCCGCGCTCCACCATGGTCGGAACCCCGTCAAGCAATCTCAAGCGCAGTATCTGCACCACCGGATCTCCGGGCTCAAGGTTCATTTGACCCGCCAGGTACTCATCGGCCCCGCGGCGGGCGATCTCCAAGGTTTTTTGCCCTGGCACCCTGCCCATGGAATGCGCCCACTCGGTAAAGGACATAAACGTGGCAAATGGCTGAGAAGGCACGGCATGTGCCACCACCGGCGGTTTGCCTCGCCCCCCGGTGATCAGGCCCTCGCTGCGCAAGGTGGCCAAGGCCTGTCTGATGGTTCCGCGAGAGACCTCGTGGGCACCGCAGAGCTCGGCCTCGCTGGGAAGTCCCTGGCCCTCTTTCCAGGCCCCGGATGAAATCCGTTGGCGGAAAAGTTCGCTGAGACGCTGGTGCATGGGTTCATCTGCTATCGGCAACACAATCTTGAGCATACAAGTGAAAATGGCGCGATTTCGGGGTATTTGGCAAACGACAAGTGAACAGATCGTGGCCGCTTGACGACCAAAATGAACCGTTGGTGAACTTGTCTGAACAAGTGCCATTTCAGCTTGAAACGGGCCAGTTCGATCAGCAAATATCAATGCCGTGAACATCTCCAATATGAATTCCACGGCCATCCAAGAACCGGTGGCGAGCAGCGACGTACTGATCATCGGGGCAGGCATTATCGGTCTCGCCCATGCTGGCCTGGCCCACCAAGCGGGCCTGAGCGTCACCGTCATCGACCGCGACCACCGCGCCGTCGGCGCCTCGATCCGCAACTTTGGCCATGCCTGCATCACCGCGCAGCACGGCGAACTCTACGACCTCGCCCAAGCAGGACGACGACACTGGCTTGGCTTTGCCGACAAGGCCGGATTCTGGGCTGCCGAAGCCGGCGCCCTGGTAGTTGCCGCGACCGAAACCGAGCTGCAGCTGCTGCGCGAATTCTCGGATTCCCGGCCGCCCGGCCAGGTCACCGTGTTGAATGCGGAAGAGGTCCGGGCCAAGCTCGGCCGGGAGAACACCAACGGCATCCGCGGCGGCGCATTCCTGGCGGACGACCTGCGCGTGGACCCCCGGACCACCGTTGGCACCTTGGCATCGTGGCTGAACAAGCAAGAGAACGCCGCAGTACATTTCAACACCGCGGCGTTGGGCTTTGGCGAGGGAACCGAACGCCGGGCCCGCGTTGCCACCAGCAGGGGTGCCTACGAGGCCGATCAGGTCTTCATCTGCGTCGGCCACGATGTCGACTACCTGTTCCCGGAGATCGCGGCCGAACACCAAATCAAGCGTTGCGCACTTCAGATGACTGCGGCTCCCGCCCCGGAGAGCACCTCCATCATTCCGGCGGTGCTGACGGCAACCTCGATGCTGCGCTACGACGCCTTCACGCAGATGCCCTCGGCGAGCGCACTGCGCGAACAGGTCAAGGCGGCCCGCCCCGACTTGTTGGACATCGGCGCCAACGTGATGTTCACCCAGCGACCCGACGGCACGCTGCTCCTCGGGGACTCCCATTCATACGCACTGACCCAGCCACCGTTCCTCACCGAGTCCACCTCCGACCTCTTGCTGCAGGCCGCCGCCCAGGTGCTGGACGTGGAAGCGATCCACCCCACCGAACGCTGGCAGGGCGTCTACGCCTCATCCGACGTGGCACCGGTGTTGGTACGCAACATCTCCGACTCCATCACCCTGGTCTCCGTCACCAGCGGGATCGGCATGACCCTCTCCTTCGGCCTGGCCGAGGCAAACCTCAACGCATTTCTTTCCTCCCCACTCGCACGCACCACTGCACGCTAAGGACCCAGACCACCATGAGACTCTCCCGCACACTCGCACTGTCCCTGGCCACCCTCGCGGCCTTCACCATGGTTGGTTGCTCCTCCGCCGAGACCCCGGCCAAGGCAGACGCCCAGGCCAGCAGCTTCTGCCCTAACGGCGAGCTGAAGTTCGGCATCGAGCCCTTCGAGGATCCCTCCAAGCTCGAACCCGCCTACAACGTCCTTGCCGCGGCGCTGGGCAAGGAATTGAACTGCAAGGTCGAGGTCCAGGTCGTTGAGGACTACGCCGCCGAGGTGCTTTCGATGCGCAACGGCAAGCTGGACATCGGCCAATTCGGTCCCATGGGCTACGTCTTCGCCTCCACCAAGGCAAACGCCGAACCGCTGGTTTCCTTCGGCACCGCCGACGGCAAGCTTTCCTCCTACACCGCAGGCATCTGGGTCCCCAAGGACTCCCCGATCAAGAGCATCGACGACCTGCGCGGCAAGGACCTGGCCCTTGGCTCGGTCGGTTCAACCAGCGGCGACGTGCTTCCCCGCTTCGGCTTGAAGAAGGCCGGCATTGCCGAGGACGAGCTGAACATGAACTACGCCGGCGGCCACCCGGAGGCCCTGATCGCCCTGACCAAGGGCACCGTGGATGCCGCACAAATCAACTCGCAGACCTTGGCCAGCGCCCAGGAAGCCGGAAACTTCGATCCGGCGAACTTCCGCCAGGTCTGGGAGAGCGAAGCGATCCCGAACGACCCGATCACCGTTTCCGCAGACGCCAATCCGGCCTTCAAGTCAGCGGTGAAGGACGCCCTGCTCAACCTGGCACCGGCCGACATCGAGGCAGTGGGCAAGTTCCTGGACGTCTCCCCCGCCGGCGGCATGGTCGAGGTCTCCAAGGAAACGTACTCCCCGCTCTTCGACCTTGCATCCACCATGGGCCTGACCGAGGACGACATCTAATGACAACGCTGAACCTGCCCACGCCGCTGGCATTGCCCGCTCCCCCCGCCGACGAGCCGATCTTGCGGGTATCGAACCTGACCAAGTCATTCGGCGGCCGCACGGTCCTGGACGGCGTGGACTTCACGCTGCACCGCGGATCCGTCGTCGCATTCCTGGGCGCCAACGGGTCGGGGAAATCCACCACCCTCAAGTGCGTCATGGGCTTGGAAACCCCCGAAGCCGGTTCCATCCAATTGGACGGCACCGAGCTGTCCAACCTGCGCGGCGGCGAACTGACCCGCGCCCGGGCATCGGTTGCCATGGTCTTCCAGAAGATCCATCTGGTGCCCCGGCGCACCGCCCTGGAAAACGTATGTGCCGGGGCCCTTGGACGGATCAGCGGCCCGGCGTCGGTCAGCCCCATGTTCTTCCCCCGTGAACTCAAGGAAGAAGCGATGGCCGCCCTGGCCCGGGTGGGTCTTGCGGACCGCGCCCACGAAAAGGCAGGCCGGCTCTCCGGCGGCCAGGCACAGCGCGTGGCCGTGGCCCGGGCCCTGTGCCAGCGTGCCAGCGTCCTGCTCGCCGACGAACCCGTATCCGCATTGGACCCCCGTGCGGCCGAGGAAGTCATGGCCCTGCTTGCCGAACTGGCGCACGAGGAAAACCTCGCCGTCGCGGCCGTGCTGCACCAACCGGACCTGGCCATGCGCCATGCCGACCACGTCATTGGACTGATCAACGGCCGCATCGAGTACTCCGGCGAGATTTCCGGCCTTGATGCCTCCATGCTGTCCCGCCTTTACACCCCGAATCGAGTCGCGGCATGAGCACGCCGGTAGCAACCCTCTCAGTACCAAAGGTCCCCAATGCCGGTTGGCGGATGACCTCCATACTCACTGCCATTGCGGTGTTCATCGTGTTTCACGTCTTTGCGTTGCGCGGCACAGACTTCCAGCTCTCGGCACTAGTCAGCGGGGCCGAAGGAATGGCTTCCTTCCTGGCCGACGCATTCCCGCCCGACCTTGACTGGGACAAGGTGGTGGCACCCGCGTTGAAGGCAACGACCGTAACGCTGTGGATCGGGTTGCTCGGCACCACCCTCTCCATCCCCAGCGCATTGCTGCTGGCGGTTTTCGCTTCCCGCACCACCACGCCCCACCCGTGGGTGTACCAGCTCTCCCGGGCGATCCTGTCCTTCTTCCGCGCGGTGCCAGACATCGTCTTCGCCCTCATCTTCGTGACGGCGGTCGGCCTCGGCCCCTTCGCCGGCGTGCTCGCCTTGATCTGCCACAACACCGGCGTGATGGGCAAGCTCTGGGCCGAGTCCATGGAGGAAACCGATTCCGGTCCGCAGCAGGCGCTCTCCACCGCCGGAGCCTCCCGGTTCCAGCAGGTCACCCACGCCGCGCTGCCCATGGTGCTCGGCCAGTTCGTCGGCCTGCTGCTCTACCGCTTCGACGTGAATGTCCGCTCCTCCCTGGTGCTTGGGCTCGTCGGCGCGGGCGGCATCGGCCTGCTGATCAACCAGTCCATCAAGTCCTTCCGCTTCGATGCGATGCTCACCCAGATCCTCGTGGTCCTGGTCCTGATCATCCTCGTCGACCAGCTTTCCTCCTTCATCAGGCGCAAATTGGAGGTCTGATCAAGGCCTTCGGCAAACGGTCAATTAGACTGAAGGTCCCAGTACAAACCCATAGAGACGGAGCGTCTTCGGTGAATCGCGGCGTTCTTGCCTCCATCATTGCCTCGGCACTATTCGCAACCATTTTCCTCATATCAGGTTCCCTGAGCGGCATCGGGCCGAATGAGGTCTACGGCTGGCGGATAGTGCTGACATTGTTAATCCTGGTTCCGGTGTACGGACTGGTCCCGGGGAGACGGGCAGAGATGCTGGCCCTGCTCGGGCGCATCAAGGCGCGCCCCGGACTGCTTTTCTACGGTGCGATCGCCAGTTCCCTGGTGGGAGTCCAGCTGTGGCTGTTCATGTACGCACCAATGAACGGGTTCGCGCTGGCCACCTCGCTCGGCTACTTCCTGCTGCCCCTGGTCATGGTCGTCGTCGGACGCGTGTTTTTTGCCGAAAAGCTCTCCCGGTGGCAAAAGATCGCCGTAGTGCTGGCTGCCGTGGGCGTCGGCCACCAGTTGGTCTTTGCGGGCGGGCTGGCCTGGCCAACCCTCCTGATCTGCCTGGGATACCCTGTCTACTTTGCGGCCAGGCGCAGGGCACGCTTTGAATCCAACGCCGCGTTCACCCTGGAGATACTTTTCCTGACCCCGCTGGCCGTGTACTTCATCTTCGCCGGTGTCCGCGAACCGGGTTCATCCCTGGTTCCGGTGTTTGCCATCGGCATTTTGGGGGCGGTGGCCATGTTCCTGTACCTGGGTGCCGCGTCGTTGCTGTCCCTCTCGATCTTCGGCCTTTTGAGCTATGTGGAGCCGGTACTGCTCCTGCTTGCGGCGGTGGCCATGGGTGAGCAGCTCTTCCTCCGGGATGCGTTCACCTACGCACCCATCATTTTGGCCCTGTCCGTCCTGGCCCTTGACGGGTTCCGCTCGACCCGGTCATTGCGCTAGGCGGCCGGCTCGCGGTTTCCTTCCGGTCAGCGGCAGCGGAAACTACGAGTGGCCGAGGTTGTGCCGAAGTACAGATTCAAGGTCCGCGTGCCTGAATTCATAGCCGCTGGCGACGAGCTTTTCGCTCGAAACCCGCTGGTCGGCAAACGCCAGTTCGGATGCACCTTCCTCACCCAGCAGGAGCCTGGGGCCGAACTTCGGAACCGGAAGCCTTGCCGGCCGGCGCAGGACCTTGCCCAGTATCTGCGCATACTGTTTGGCTTGGACCGGGTTCGGCGCCACGGCATTGACCGGGCCCGTGATCTCCGGCGTGAAAAGGGCGTGGGCGTAGATTCCGGCCATGTCGTCGATGCCCACCCAGGACTGCCAAGCCTCCGCTCCCAGCGGGCCGCCGATCCCCAGCGCATAGAGCGGCAGCAGTTGCTGCAACGCCCCCCCGGACGGCGACTGCACCAGGCCGGTCCGAATGTTCACCACACGGACGCCGGCTTCCAGCGCCGGGGCGCACGCTTCCTCCCATGCAAGGCAGACCCTGGCAAGAAAGTCGTTTCCCGGGTGGGATTCCTCGGTTAACGGCAGTGCCGCGGACCCTCCATGCGGCGAGGCACCATAGATGCCGATCGCGGAGGCACAAACAAGACTGCGCTGTTTCCCGTCTGCGGCAAGCGTCGCGAGGGTCTTTGCCAGGAGCTTGGTTCCGTCCACCCGGGACGACATGATCTTGTCCTTGGTCCCTTCCGTAAAGCGTCCGCCAATGGTGTGGCCGGCCAGGTTGACCACTGCGTCGACGTCGGCAAGCTCTTCCGGGTCCAGAATGCCCAGTTCTGGATTCCAAAAGATGCGATCAACCCCGTTGGCGGCATCCCGGTTCCGGACCAGCCGCTTGACACGGTGTCCCCCGCCGCCGAGCAGGCCGCAAAGCTGGGTGCCGATCGTTCCCGAAGCGCCGCTCACCGCGATCGTCAGAGGCTTTGAGGCGTAGTGGGCATGGAACTTGAGGTCGGCGCGCAACGTACGTTCGCGATAGCGGAAGACCTGGGTGAGTTCGCGTGCAAATGCCTTCTCGCTGAGCACCCGGGGCTGGTGCCACGGCAGCTTTCCCACGACCGGCAGCTCGAATTCGACGACGTCGCGCATGAGCGTGCCGGGTTTCCCGTCCACCATGAAGTCCGAAAAGAAATGTTGGTGTTCCCACCGGGACAGCGGGCCGGATTCCATGATGTCCGTGAAGCGGTGTCCCCGGTCCAAGGAAATGTGCTTGGCCTTCCAGGGGATTTCGGCACGCACCCGGCCGGGCAATCCCAGTGTCCGTGCACCTGTCGCAACGGCTGCAGTCAATCCCATGCCCATCGTTCCGGGTGCGGCCACGTCCAAGATTGCGCGCGAACCGACGTTGAGGCCACGGTCGGGTTCCTGCCGGATCGTGCCCATGAAGGGCGCAGAGAGCCGGGGCAATGCGCCCGGGCGTTCGAACCAGGCGAAGACCTCGTCACGGTCAAACGGCAGACTTGTGTTGTACTCAAAGATCGCCATTGTTCGCACCCTTCAATCCACGTATCACCAAGCCTAGGCGAATCGCCTTCATGTGCACCGGGACGGGTCGCAAATACTTTTCCGGTTCCCGAGTCCAAAACGTCGGAGCGTCGGGGTGTAATTGTCATATCGGCGCAAGCTGAAGGGAGCCGAAGATGACAACCGGGATGCCCGCGTACGCCACCTTGATGGAGCTGCGCACCGCGGGGTGGACACTGCAACAAATTTCGGAAACCTATGGGGTCAGTGAAGCCAGCATTCGCAGTGCCCTTGCACTCCATTTCATGTGGCGAAAGTCCGCCGCCTAGCATCATTGCGGGAGCCCTGGAATCCCAGGATTCGCGGGATCTTTCGTTCCATCTCAACCCGGAATCCGGGACGGTGGGAATGGCCGGCCATGAAGCCTGGGCTGGCACGCATGCGGAATTCCTCATGCCCGTTCCCGCGTCGAGGCGTCGTCCAGTGGCTGACGCGCGGGAGATCTTCTAGAGCACGAAGGTGTCGTGAGCCACCAGTTCGTGGAGTTCGATACGTCCGTCCGGCAACTTCCAGTAATGAACTCGGCGTGCCGCGGCGACACCGCTTTCAACGCTCATCCTCCAACAGGTTGCCCCGTCTTCATCGCGGACCATCTGCGGATCGTCCCCGCCCATGCCGATGCGCTTCGGGTGCACTTCACGCGCCTTCATCCGATCCGCGCGGCCCGTCAGCAGTTGGGTCAATGCCTTCAGCGTCTTGGCCCGCAAGGCAGCGTCGTGGGTGTAGAAGGAAGCCGCGAACTTGGGTCCGACCTTGTAGTTTTCGTTCCAGGGGTATTCCGACTTTTCATTCGCCGGCACCCGTTCCACCCATTCCATGTACAGCTCGTGCCGCAAGGCCAATTCATCATCGAGGAACTTCTCACGCGCATTGGAGACAACGACGACGTCATGGGAGCGGGCCTTCTTCCGTGCCGCTTTATGCGCCTCGTTCAACGCCTCCGATTTGCTCTTCAAAAGAGTGCGGAGCTTGTTTGCCTCGTCCCGATAGTGCGCGACCTGTTCCAAGGCCAATGCAAGTTCATCGATTGAACCGCTGGCCTCCTGGCGACGCAAAACAGCCAATTGGGATTTGAGGGCATCGATTTTCAGCAACGCCTGCCGCAAGGCATCGCCCTGTTTCTCCGCCGTCGGAATTGCCGGAATGCCCAGCGTCACGGCGGCTTGCTCGGACTCGGAAAGTTCCGGAACATAATCCCGGTCCAGGGCCAACCATGGAATCCCGCCGCGAATCAACGAGGGGGCAGTGGCCACCGGTTCGTCATCATCCACGTCAACCAGAACCAGTTTCCGAACCCCGGCGGCGTTCACCAGGCGGGCCACGACGACTTGCCCCGGGGCCAACAAGGAATCGACATCGTCAAGTTCGTTGGAGGAGACATCTTCGCGCCAGACCGTGATCTTTTCCCCGGGCATCGGAGTCAGCACGGCAAACTCCGCGCTTGCCTCCAAAACCAGGCAGAGGACCACTTGGTTCCAGGAATAGTGTTGCAACAGGCGCGGATGGGTCAACGAGTCGCGAAGGGACAACTGTTTTTTCTTCGGATCGTAGATACCGCTAAGCCTGCTCCCTTCGCTGAAAACCCAAGTAAGCGGCGCATCGGCATAGACGTCTTCGCTCTTGAGCTCAGCAGTCTTCCCGGTGTCCAATGCGACGTCGGCAGTGAACCCGTTGTCCCGAAAACCTGTGACGATTCCCGACACCAGGGCCGTGTGGCTACCTGTCGCAGTCGAGATCGAACCGGGGGAAGCGATGGTGCGGACGGGCTCGGCAGCACGGCGGCCAGGCCCAGGCGTTGGCGCAGTGGGCACCACCAACGTTCTTGGGTTGGGCAGGAACAGAACTTCGTCAATGACTTCATTCGTGATCTGTTCAACGGAATCCCCTGGACGGACGATATGTGGCTTGCCAGGCGGAATGCCGTCCTCGCTGATGCCGATCGGGTACACGCGTGCTGCCGTCCCGAACACGTCCCAGCCCCGTGGGAGATTGTCGCGTAGTTCATAGGTGATCCTGCCCGAAGGCACTTCAATGACTTCTGCCCAATCCTTGACCTCGTCATAGATTGTTTCGGTGTCGAAGTCGGCGCAGTCACGCCGCAGGCTGCGTGTAACGATGATGGAGTGCAACCGACGGGGCTGCATGAGATGGAGCGCCAGTTCTTGTCCGGAGAACTTCCAACTTTGTACGCCCATGGTCTGCTCCCTCCGTCGCTGCACTGGAACCGGAATCGTGTGACTGTGGCTCTAACTTACCCGAGCCAGTCTCCAATTCATCGGCTAATTGGCCAACGCTTGACGGGAAACCGCATTCTTGCTGACTACTGTGTAATCCATTGCCCTTTTGACCTAGCCCTTTTCGTTGGGGCTTCTAATCGAACCCGTCAAACATGACCAGGAGTGTCACAACTTGATCCTGCGACGAGTCGGTTCAGGCTTGGGCGCCTCACGGTCGGCTAACCCCGGAGCATCAGGGCCAGCATCATTGTTGAAACCACGACGCACGCACTCACAGCCACGATGAACCCCAGCAGCCAAACCCATGCCGGCAGCCAGCTTCGGGTTGCCAGCAAATAGGCATCGGAGGACGCGAGGAGTTCCCTTCGACTGACGTGGACACCCAGGATTTTGAACAAATCACGGACCCCTCCGATCAGGAGCATGAGTCCCAGCGACAGGACTACCCATGCGATCGCGTACTTTGGAGTGAACACCACCAGCAATTGCGCGATCGCCGCCGAGGCCAGTGCCACCAATATCCCCACCCAGTTGCGCAAGAAAATCAGGGATACAAGTAAGATCAGGGCCCCAACCGACAATGCCGCGGATCCGTAGCCGTAATACGTTGAACCAATCAAGACCGTTCCCACGAGCGCCGGCACCGGGTATCCCCAGAACCCGCTCCACGCCGCGGAGAAGCCCGGCTTTCCGCTACTGACCAGCTCGCCGGAGTGGTCGAGCCCGATCTTGAGCCCATGGACAAAGCGCCCGGTCATGAGAGCCGCAAAAGCGTGCCCGAGTTCGTGGACAAAGGTCACGTAGAGGCCGAAATATCTCCAGGTGGCCCTGGGAACCGTAAGCAGAATGCAGATGGCAATGATTGCCAAGATGGGGAACAACGTGAAGCTCAGCGGTTCGGTTCGAACGAATCCTTGAAGGACCGCCTGCCACCACGTGTCTAGTATCTGCATTTGCCAACCCTACTGGTGCACTCTGTGGACAAGTTGAGACTCGGATCGACATGAGTGCGGACTGATTTTCGCGCTTCCGAAGACGTTCCTTGTTTCCGGAGAACTAAAGATCTAATGAATGTATGTTCGAAGATTTTACAGGTAAGAATTTGGGGTTCGAAAATCGAGGGATTTGCGGAAAAGCCAAGGCCGGCCAACTCCGGCACTCGGATATCCAGTCCGCGACCGGACGCAATATCGACGGGAAATGCGCCCCCCATGCCGGACATTTTCACAGCATCCACACAACTTTCATTCGTAAAGTTGACTGCTCAACTAACTTTTGTCGAAGGAGGCCCTTGTATTGAAGCGACTATCCGGCTTGCTACTTGCCCTGGCCCTCCTGTTGCCACTGTGTCTGTCCCACGGAGCGATGTCGGGCGCAAACAGCCAAGACGTAGTGGTTGCCGGCGAAACGCATTGCCCGGTGGACATGCCAGATCATCATTCCTGCGCGCCTGCTGCGGACCCGGTCCCAAACATCTCGCAGATTGCACCAAGGCCGGACTCGAACGAACTGTTCGGGGCTTCTCCCGCTGTCGCTGCCGACATCGCGAGGCTTCCCCGGGCGCAGGATTCCCCCGCCCCTGATCTGTATCAGCTTTCAATCACACGCAGATAGACAGCCCGCTCCTGCTGTTTCCGCGCACGGTTATTCCTGCGCACATTCACTACGTGTACCCAAGGACCAACTTAATGTCCGATTCAAAAACGTCGCGTTCCCTGATCATTGCCTTGGCGGCACTTGTCATTGCCGTGGGTTTCGGCGGCTGGATGCTGGGAACAACAAACCCACACAGCACCTTCCCCTCAGACGCATCACCGGAGGCCGGATTCGCCCGGGACATGCAGACGCATCATCAACAGGCCGTCCAGCTCTCCATGATTATCAGGGACAACTCAACCAACGCCGCGGTACGCTCGTTCGCCTATGACATTGCCCTGACCCAACAGCAGCAATCAGGCCAAATGTACGCATGGATTGAACTTTGGGGACTGCCTCAAACTGGTGAATCCATGACCTGGATGAACGACCTGCTCTCCGAGGACCCCTCCCATGCCAGCCACGGGACCCCGACTTCGGACAAGGCCCACACCATGGCATCAATGGGCATGGCCACCCAGGAGCAAATTAAGGCACTCACCGATGTCCGTGGCGCCGAAGCCGACCGGCAATTCCTCACCCTGATGATCGCGCACCACATGGGCGGTGTGGAAATGGCCCAGGCATACCTGGACCGTGGACACAACGCCATGGTGCGCACGTTCGCCCAAAAAATCGTTATGACCCAAGAAGCCGAAATTACGGCCCTGACCCAGCTGTTGAATCAACTGGACTAAAGGATTCCAATCATGAACAAACGTGAAGAAGCCCAAGCCGTCATCGCCAAGACAAAGGCCAAGGAAAAACGGACAAAGATCCTCACCATCTCCATTGCAGCCGCCGCAGTGCTGGCCATTGCCGTGCCCACAGCCGTAGTGCTTAGTGGCGCAGCACAAGACAAGGCCGCAATCGCTTCCGCCGCAGCTGCCCCCATCGAGGGCGTGCAAACCTTCAAGATCGGAACGGCAAACCACACCCAGGCGCCGGTGAAATACGAGCAGAAACCCGGCGTGGGCGGGGACCATTTCCCGGTCTGGGCCAATTGCGGCATTTACACGAAGCCCGTCCAAGAAACCGCCGGCGTCCATTCGATGGAGCACGGCGCAGTCTGGATCACCTATGACGGCATCAGTGACGCCGACGTCAAGGCTCTCGACGCTGTTGTCGGCGACCGCACCTACCTTCTGCTCAGCCCGTTCCCGGGCCAGGAAGCCAAGATCAAGCTCAGCGCCTGGGGTGAGCAGCTGAGCGTGGATTCCCCGACGGATCCGCGCATAGAGGCCTTCATCAAGAAGTACCGCCAGGGCCCGCAGACCCCCGAACCGGGTGCGGCATGCACCGGCGGCATCTAGGCTAAAAGAAAAAGGAGAAGGAACATGTCACTATTGCCCTCCGCTTTGGCGGGAACAGGATTGATCGGCGGCTTCGCCACGGCCCGATCCACCAAGAACCGCCCGCTGGGCGGCGCGGTCCTGGCCGCCGCCGGGACTGGTGCCTTCCTGCTGTGGAAGTCCAATGCGGGAACGCCCCGGGCCGCCGCGCTGAGCGCGCTTTACCTGGCCGCGTTTGGTGCCTCGCACCCGCTGGCCAAGAAGATCGGGGCATGGCCTGCCGTCAACACGGTGACCGCGGTCGTGGTCCTGGCCTCGCTGGTTGTCGGCCGACGCCGATAGCTTAACCCTCTCCGGCAAACGGCTGCCGGGCTGGTAGCTTGACTCCAGAAAAGCAATTTCAAGCGATCTCCCAAGGTGGTCATCCGGGTCATGCAAGCGTTTAACATCCAAGTTGCATCAAGGATGCCTGCCGCAGTCAAACCAGCAGTGTTGCTGTGCGACAGGCATCCGGCGCAGGACATCGCGTTCACGGTGATCGATTCGAACCTTGACTCGGTGGACCTGAGCTATGCGCAGCTGAGGGACCGGTCGGAGCGGGCGGCCGCGCTCTTCGCTTCCATGGGCATTAAGCCCGGGGACCGCGTGGCAACACTGATGTCCAAGAGCGCCGAACTGGTTTATGCCCTCTTGGGCCTGTGGCGTCTGGGCGCCGTCCACGTGCCGCTCTTCACGGCCTTCGCCACCCCGGCCATCGAGGTCCGCGTGGCGGGAGCCAACGCGAAGCTGATCGTGGCCGACGAATCCCAGCTGCACAAACTCGACGTCCTGGACTACCCTGTGCTTCCCACCGCGGAACTCGAGGCCATGCTCGAGGAGCAGCCGACCGGCTTCGTGGCGTGCACCCGTTCACTGAACGACCCGCTGGTCGAGATCTTCACCTCCGGAACCACCGGCACACCCAAGGGTGTGCCGGTGCCGGTGCGTGCGCTTGAGGCGTTCCACGTCTACTTCAGCTACGGCCTTGACGTGCGCCAGGACGATGTTTTCTGGAATATGGCGGATCCCGGGTGGGCCTACGGCCTGTACTACGGCATTCTGGCGCCCCTGTATGCCGGACGCCGCAACCTCTTGTTGACCACGGGGTTCAACGCCGATACCTGCTGGGAGGTGCTGGCCAAGTTCTCGGTCACGAACATTGCCGCGGCCCCGACGATCGTGCGCTCGATGCGGGCGGCCAAACCCGAGGGCGTACCGGGCCTGAAGATCCTCAGGGCTTCCTCGGCGGGCGAACCGCTCGATGCCACGACGATCGCCTGGTCCGAATCCGTTCTGGGCGTGCCCGTCCGCGACCACTACGGGCAGACCGAGATGGGCATGTGCATCGTCAACGGTTGGGCGCCCGAAATCATCGATGACATCAAGCCCGGATCCATGGGCCGCCCCATGCCTGGCTACTCGGCCTGCGTGTTGCAAGAGGACAACGACGACTACGCGCCGACGGGAACCCGCGGACGCGTGGCAATCAACATCCCCACGTCGCCGATGATGTGGTTCAACGGCTATTCCGGGGATCCGCAACGCACGGCGGCGCGCTACTCGGCCGACGGCCGGTGGTACTACACCGGGGACGCGGGCAGCATGGACGAGGACGGCTATATCTTCTTCTCCTCGCGCGACGACGACGTGATCATCATGGCCGGATACCGGATCGGCCCGTTCGAGGTCGAATCGGTGCTGGCCGCACACCCGGACGTCCTTGAATCGGCGGTCATCGGTGTGCCGGACGAGCTTCGCGGCGAGGTCCTCATCGCCTATGTGGTGCTGCGCAAGGGGCTCGAGGGCAGCGACGAAATGACCGCCGAACTGCAAAACCTGGTCAAGACGCAGTACGCGGCCCACGCCTACCCGCGCCGCATCACCTATGTCGCCGAACTGCCCAAGACCCCCTCGGGCAAGCTGCAGCGCTACGTGTTGCGGGAAGCCGAATCGTTGCGGGATTGAGTCCCAATCCCCCGCCCCGGAGTCCTATGCTGGGGCAAAGGGGGGATGGCCATGAAATCCCATCGGCCGTTGCATTCGCTGGCACTTGTTGCAGTCCTTGGGGCACTGCTCGGCCTGGAAGGTTCACCAGGCACGTTTTTGCCCTCACCCACGGCCTTCGATGCCCAGCTCAACCCGAACGCCACGACATTCGTCGTCGCCGGCGATTCAATCACCGCGGCCGGAAGCGAGGCTGTGTGGGCAGGCAAGCTCGGGGAAGCCTCGTGGATCAACTTCGTCGATCCCACGGGATCCGGCGGCACCCGGGTCGGCTGGCGTGGTGGCTGGGCCCTCGGCGGGGCGCAAACCGGCGACATGGCCCGGGCCCTGCGCTACCGAAACGCCAATGCGCTGGTTGTCCTGGCCGGCACCAACGACGTGGCCCACCGGATCCCCCATGAAATCACCGGGCGGAACATCGAGCGGATCGTGCTGATCGTCTCATCCGACACAGTCATCATTTCCAGTGTTCCCCCGCGCGACAACGCAACCGATGCCACCCGGGAGTACAACGGCTTCCTGCAGGCCCTGGCCGCCAGGCACGGCTGGGTCTTTGTGGATGCCGCGGCAGGTCTGCGCACCGCCGAGGGCAAGTTCAGGCCGGGCCTCAGCGACGACGGGGTGCACCCCAACGTCGCGGGCGCGGCGGTCCTGGGCCACGCCATCGGCCAAGCCCTGGCCGGCATTCGGTTGCTCGCCGGCGGTCCGATCCAGCCTGCGACCCCCTAGGCTGGGAGCATGCGTTCCCCGATTGCCGACTACCTCAGCCAATTGCATGGCGACCTGCTCAAACTCACCGCGGGCAGGCCATACCAAGGCATCCCGGCGATGGCGGGGGCGGACACCTCCAAGTTTGCCATCGCGCTGGCCACGGTCGACGGCCACGTCTACAAGGTGGGCGACGCCGGCCTTGAGTTCTCGATCCAGTCCATCTCCAAGCCGTTTTCCTACGGGCTGGCGCTGGATGACCAGGGGCTGGCAGCCGTCGATGCAAAGATCGACGTCGAGCCCAGCGGCGATGCGTTCAACGAGATCTCGCTGGCCCGCGAAACCGGGCGTCCGGCCAATGCCATGATCAATGCCGGGGCCATCGCCACGGTGTCGCTGGTCAAGGACGCCGAAACACCGCGCTTCGCGCGGATCCTGGAGCAGTTTTCGCTCTGCGCGGGCCGCGAGCTGCACCTGAGCGAAACCATTTACGCCTCCGAGGCACTCACCGGCCACCGCAACCGGGCGCTCGCCTACCTGTTGCGTTCGTTCGGCATCATCGAAACCGACCCGACACCGGTGCTCGAGGACTACTTCAAGGCGTGTTCGGTCATGGTCAACACCGAGGACCTGGCGATGATGGCGGCGACGCTTGCCAACGGCGGCACGCAACCGTCCACGGGTGTCCAGGTCATGAGTCCCGAGGCCGTCCAGCGGGTGCTCTCGGTCATGACAACCTGCGGCATGTACGACGATGCAGGTGCCTGGATCAGCGCCGTCGGGCTTCCCGCGAAGTCGGGGGTGGGCGGCGGACTGATAGCTGTGCTCCCCGGGCAGCTGGGCCTGGCCGTGTATTCCCCGGCGTTGGACGCCCACGGTTCCTCGGTCCGCGGCCTTGCCGCCAGCGAGCGCATCAGCCGGGACATGGGCCTGCACTTTGTCCGCGCCGCACGCATCGGCCGCTCGGTGATCCGCGACCACTACGACATCACCCAGGTACCCTCGGCCACCCGGCACACCGAGGACGCGGAAAAGCTGCTGGCCGACTACGGACACCGCGCGCACATCCTGGAGCTCGCCGGCGACCTGCTCTTCGCCGGAACCGAATCGGTTGTGCGCGAGGTCAGCGAACTGCCGTCGACCGTGGAACTGGTGATCCTTGACCTGCGCCGCGTTGACGAGATCGACAAGATTGCCATACGGATGATCGGGGACCTGAACCGGGGCCTGGCCACGGAGGGCCGCACCCTCGCTCTGGTCCAGAACCAGCTGTTCGCGCCGCTGGAGGAGGTCAAGTTCTTCTCCAACCGCAATGACGCCGTCGAATGGGCGGAGACCACCATACTGCTGCGCCACGGCAGCCCGGAACTGATGCCGCAAAGGGTTGCCATTGCCGATTTCGCGGCACTCGCGCCGTTGTCCCCGGAAGACGTCGCGCTGCTGGAATCCCGCATGGTGGAGAGCGAGATCGCCGACGCCCAGGTCATCCGCCGCGTCGGACAGGAATTCGGGGGCGTGTATTTCATCCTCGACGGCAAGGTCGTCACCTCCACGCACCGGGGCGGAAGCCCCACCCGGCACGCCACGCTGTCCGCCGGCATGACCTTCGGCGAGATCGCGCTCGGCGGCGAGGGAGACCAGACCACCCGGGTGACGGCGCTCGGCCGGGTCCACCTGAAGGTGCTGAGCGCCGAGGCCATCACGGCGCTGGAGGCCGAGCACCCGGAGTTGGCCTTGCGTTTTTGGAAGGCCATCGCGCGCGACGCCTACACCCGGGTGGAGGCCTACCTCAAGGATTCCGGTCATCCCCTGCGCTGACCGGTTCGGCCTCGGCTTCGACCTCGAACCCGGCCACGGGCTCAGGACGGTGTTCGTTGGCGTGTGCCAGCAGGCGCGAGCAGGATGCCAGGAGCACCGCGGCAACGGCGACGGACGCGGCCCCCATCAGGTACGGCGTGGCCATGGTGAACGCCGAGGCAAGGGCTGCCGCAAGGGGCGGGGAGATCGCGCCGCCCAGGAAACGGATGCCGGAGTAGCTGCTTGAGGCCACCGATCGCGGCAGGTCCGTGGCGTCCATGACCACCTCGGTGAGCACCGTGTTCATGATGCCCAGCTCGAGCCCGGCAAGAACCATCATGGCCACCAATGCGCCCGGCGAATTGATGAGCAGGGCAAACCCGACAAGCGTGAGGCTCAGCAGTGTCAGGGCGCCGACGAGCACGTGCGTGCGCTTGAAACGGCGGGTGAGCATCGGCGCACCAAAAACCGAGGTGATCGCCAGGCCCAGTCCCCAACCGGTGAAGACCAGGCCGATTCCCATGGCCGTGAAGTGCAGCGGGTAGGCGGTGAAGGACATGATCACAAAGAAGCCGATGTTGTAGAACAGCGCGACCATGGCCACGGCCAGCAGCGTCGGATTGGCCAGGGCCTTGAAGGGTGCAGGCAGCGAGGTGGCCGCGTTCCGCGCTTCGGGCCCGCGCATCATCACCGCCAACAGGATGAAGGCAAGAGCCATGAGCGTCGAGGCGCCATAGAACGGCGCTTGCCAGGCGATCGAACCGAGCAGCCCGCCGACCAGCGGCCCGACCGCAATCCCGAGGCCCAGGGCCGCCTCATAGAGAATGACCGCCGCACCGGTGCTCCCCCGGGATTCGGAAATGATGGTCGACAGGGCCGTGGAAATGAACATTGCATTGCCCAGACCCCACACGGCGCGGAATGCGATGATGCCTTCAATGGTCCCCGATGCCCCGGCCCCGAAGGATGCGACGACGATGATGGCCAGTCCGGTCATCAGGGTCCTGCGTGCGCCGATGCGCGATGAAATGAAGGACGTGAAAAACATCGCCACGCCCGTGATCACCAGGTAGGAGGTGAACAGGAGTGAGGTTTGCGTGGCGGTTGCACCGAGCTGCTCGGTGATGGCGGGCAGGATCGGCGAGACAAGCCCGATGCCCATGAAGGCAATCATCGAGGAAAAGGCCACTGCCCAGACGGCCTTTGGTTGCTTGGTCATGGGTTCCCCCCGGGGGCCGGCGTGCTGCGGGATTCGAGGATCTCCGCGGCTTCGGCGAGCACGGCGATTTCCCGGGCAGAGAGGGAGACGAAGTCTTGCTCCAAGACCATCGCCAGCTCGAGGCGCCGCTGGACGAGCGCCTCGCGCCCGGTTGCGGTGATGTCGATCAGCCATGCCCGTGAATCGGTGGGGTCCTGGATTCGCTGCACAAGGTCCCGGCTTTCTAGGGACGCCAGCATCTTGGTCATGCCGGGCTGTGAGATCTTGTTGTATTCCGCCAGCTGGCCAATGCGCAGGGGCGTTCCGTCGGCCAGGATTCCAAGGGTTCGATAGTACGAGGCCGAGTATCCGTGCTCAAGTCGAATCGTGGCGCTGCGCGAGAGCCGATGCGTCGCTGCCAAAAGCCTGGTGAGAGTGGTTCCTAGATCGGTGGTCATACGCGGAGCATAACTTAGTTATATAACCAAGTTAAGTGCTTTGTGCACCCGGGCCCGACAGCCGCCCCGACGCCACCAGCTAGAGTTACAGCCATGACACAGCATGCACCCCCTGGCAGAGGGCCGCGCAGCGCCGTGTTCGCACCCCTGGGCGGAGCGGCACGCTCCATGCAGGTGGCGCAGCGGCTCACCGACGCCATACTCCTGGGTGTCATAAAGCCCGGCGAGCGCCTGCCCACCGAGGCCGAGCTCGCCAAGCGGTTCGGGGTTGCGCTTGTTACCGCCCGTGAGGCACTGAGCGAAATCCGCGAGGCCGGGCTTGTCGAAACCAGGCGCGGCCGCGACGGAGGGTCCTTTGTGCTGGCTTCGGAGGACACCCCGGAGCAGGTCCTCATGGCGCGCCTGCGCTCAATATCCCGCATCGAACTGGCCGACGTCGGCACCTACGAGGCGACGCTGTGCGCCGGCGCGGCAGAACGCGCGGCCGAGTTGGCTTCGCCCGAGGAGGCCGCAAGGCTGGCGACCTGGTGGGAGGGGGCCGACTTCTCTTCGGCGCAAAGCGCGGCCCGAAACCAGGGCGGCCTGCTGCTGGAAATTTCCGTTGCCTCGCAATCACCGCGCCTGGTGCGTGAACAAATCCGCTTCCAGGCGGAATTCGGCCAGCTACTCTGGCTGGGCCTGGGTGAGTGCGGGGTCCGGGAAAAGGTTTCGGCGCTGAACTCGGAAATCGTCCAGGCCATTGGTGCCGGCGACGCCGGGCGTGCCCGGGCGGTCGTCCGAGCCGAACTGAAGATCCTGACCACATGGCTGTTGATGACCAAGGAACGGCTGGAGGCCGCGGCATGAGCCGATTGCAAGAGGTGGCTGACCAGCTCGGCGAGGTTTTTGACGGGTACTTTTCCACGCTGAACGAGCTCCGCATGGTTGTCGAAGCGGGGCTGGCGCGCGGGGCTGGGATCGACCAGCTGATTTTCGACTTTGTGGGGCCCCGCCTGTTGGATCCCGCCGCCACGGTCGTTGGCGCGGGGTTCATCGGCGGCCCCGGCAGCACCGCCGGGGAATCGCTCCATTTCGCTTGGTGGCTTGGCCCACTGGAAGACAACCCGCTCCTTGGCACCACCACGGAGGTGACCCGGCTGGATCTTGCCGCGCGCGAGTACGCCGATTACCTCAGGGACTTTACGACCATGGAATGGTACTCGGTGCCCGAATCCACCGGGGATCGGCACATCACGGGCCCCTATGTCGACCACCTGTGCACCTGCGATTACATGCTCACGCTCACCTCGCCCGTCGGCTCCCCCGCGGTCGGCGTGGTGGGCCTGGACGTCCTGGTCCGGCAAATCGAGCCGGGCATCCTGCGCCTGCTGCGTTCACTCCAAGGCGCCGCCGCGTTGCTGAGTTCCACCGGGCGGATCATCGCCTCGACCTCGGCGAACTGGGAATTGGGGGCCGGCCTCCAGGACCACGAAGGAGTCCCCGTTCCAGGCACCAGCCTGCTGGTGGCCACGATTCCGAACTAATCATTCTATTTAGAATGATAAAGGTGTAGCCTGTCCATGTGACGACGGTCACGAGCGGGTCAAGGTGTTGCGCACACGATGGCCCGGACCCAATTTTCGCTCGCACCGAAAAGGCCCACACATCATGAGCAACCAAAGCATCGAAGACGGCAACCACCTCGCCGTCCTGGGATACGAGCAGTCCTTCGACCGCTCGATGTCACTCTGGGCAAACTTTGCCCTCGGCTTCACCTACCTTTCGCCCCTGGTGGGCGTGTACTCGCTCTTTGCCATCGCCATGGCAACCGGCGGACCGCCATCCATCTTCTGGATCTTCATCGTTGCCGGCGGCCAGTTCCTGGTCTCACTGGTCTTCGGCGAGGTCGTCTCCCAGTACCCCATCCACGGCGGCATCTACCCGTGGACCCGGCGGCTCTGGGGCAAGCGCTACGCCTGGATGGCGGCCTGGATCTACATCTGGGCGATGATCGTCACGATCACCGCCGTGGCCCAGTTCGGTTCGGGCTTCGTGGCCAGCACCTTCGGCGTCGAACTCACCCGGGGCAGTACGCTGCTGTTCTCCGTGGCACTGCTGCTGGTTGCCTTGGTCCTGAACTTCACGGGAACCAAGACTCTGGCGCGCGTGGCCCGCATCGGCCTGGCCGCGGAACTCATCGGCGTGATCGCCGTCGGCCTGTACTTGTTGATCTTCGACCGCAAGCAGCCCTTCAGCATCTTCCTTGATTCCATGGGCGTTGAGGGCGAGGGAAGCTACTCGGCCGCCTTCATGGGCGCAGCGCTGGCCGGCCTGTTCCTCTTCTACGGCTTCGAGGCCTGCGGGGACGTCGCCGAAGAGGTCAGCAATCCGGCTCGCCGCATCCCCACCGCCATGATGATGACCATCCTGGTCGGCGGGGTCTCGGCGCTACTCTCCTTCGGCGGTTACGTCCTGGCCGCCCCGGACCTGCAGTCGATCGTCAACGGCGAGGACACCGACCCGATCCCCGCGATCCTCGAGTCCGCGCTAGGGCCGGTCGGCGCAAAGATCTTCCTGGTCATCGCACTGACAGCGTTCCTGTCCTGCGTGCTTTCGCTGCAGGCCGCGGCCTCGCGGTTGATGTACTCGTTCGCCCGCGACGGCATGATCCCGGGCCACCGCTGGCTGTCTAAGGTTTCGCCGACCACCAAGGTGCCGACCAACGCACTGATCGTTGCCTGCTCGATCCCGCTGCTGATCTGCATCTTGATCTACTTCGGCTCCGAACAGCTGCTGACCCAGGTGACAAGCTTCGCCATCCTGGGCATCTATGTTTCGTTCCAGGCCGTGGTGCTCGCGTCCTTGCGCCAGCGCCTGAAGGGCTGGAAGCCGGCGGGTCCGTTCTCCCTGGGCTCGGCAGGCTTCATCATCAACGTGCTGGCCTTGGCCTACGGCTTGTTTGCCATGTACCTGCTGGCGAAGCCCGGCACCTCGGGCGACTTCTTCGCCGACTGGGTGGTGCTCATCGGCCTGGCGATCGTCGCCGGTTCCGGCGCCCTCTATCTCTTCATCGCCCAGCCCGACAAGAAGTCGGACGCCCCCACCGGGGATGCCATCGAGGTGGCCGAACGGCTGCGCGGGGTGCACGCCAAGTCCTCGTAGTAGGGACATGAAAGCGAAATTCTCCGGGCGGCGCAGCGACCACCAGCCGCCGCCGGCGAATCCGGACAGTTGCTGCGGCAACAACATATGGCATTGCCGAACGCCAAAGGGTCGGGGCGACATTCCAAATGTCGCTCCGACCCTTTGGCCGTTGGCATGCGTACGTCCATCACACGCATTGACCGCAACCGTTGCCTGAAAAATTCCAGTCCGCTGCCCGGCACGGCCGCAACCAGGGACCGGGAATTGGTTGCCACCCCGAACCTGGCACCGAGACTTCGGCCGGCATCCGACCGGCCCTACCCGTGGGAGCGCAGGCGTTCGGCCACTTCGCTCAAAGCCGCCAGGGAAGCAAAGAGGGACTCCCGATGCTCGGGCGACAGCCCCTCCAAGACCTCTTCAAGAGAACCGGTCACCGCCCGATCGATGCTTTTTCGGTTTCTCCGGGTCAACTCCGTAATGAAGAGCAGCGCTTTTCGCTTGTCATGCTGATCGGCAACCTTTTCCAGCAGACCCCGCTCGACCAGCGCCCGCACGGCCGCGGAAACATTTGGCGCCTTCATGTTCAACGCGATCCCGACTTCCGTCACGCCGACCCCCTCGTGGTCTTCGACGTACCCAAGGATCGCAACCTCGGTGGCGGGGAGCGGCTCCAGGCCTGCACGTAGCGGACCCTTCCTCTGAAGCCACCAAGTCAATTGAAAGAGGGCCTTGGCTGCTTCATGAACTTTTTCCATACCTTCATTTTGCGATGCCAACATTATCATGTCAACATACTTATGTTTCCATAAGAATGTTGTCCAGGATGAAAGCGAAGCGGTCCACCCCATGACTCAGTCTTCAAAAACCTCAGCGTCTCTGATTGCCATGTTGGCGTTGTTGAGCGCCATTGGCCCCTTTGCCATCGACATGTACCTGCCGGCTTTTCCGCAGATGATGTCGAACCTAGGTACAAGCGCCGCAACCGTTCAGCTGACGCTCACCGCCTTCATGCTTGGCATGGCACTTGGCCAACTCGTTATCGGTCCGCTTTCGGACCAGTTCGGCCGTCGCAAGCCGCTGCTCATGGGTGCGATTGCCTGCATGGCCGCCAGCGTTCTTTGTGCCGTTGCGCCCAACGTTGAAATCCTGATCGGCATGCGTTTCCTGCAGGGCTTCGCGGGCGCGGCAGGGGTCGTATTGGCCCGTGCCATCGTCTCGGATTCGGCCCGTGGCCCACAGTCAGCCAAGATGTTCTCCATCATGATGACCGTCGGCGGCATTGCACCGATTCTTTCGCCACTGGCCGGAAGCTCGGTAATTGCCTTCACTGGTTGGCGCGGCGTGTTCTGGGCCCTGGCGATCCTGAACGTCATCATGGTCATTGGTTCCGTATACCTGGTGAAGGAAACGCTGCCCAAGGAAGGCCGCAGCAAGGGCGGCATCAAGGCACTCGCCTCGAACGCAGGCGGCGTACTGCGCAACAAGGCCTTCCTCGGGTTCACCTTCGCGTTCGCCTTCTCGATGGCCGCGATGTTCGGCTACATCGCAGCCTCGCCCTTCGTCTTCCAGAACATTCTGGGGCTTGGGACCACCGCATTCTCGTTGGTCTTTGCACTCAATGCCTTGGGATTGACCATCACCAGCATCATTGCCATGAAGCTGGTCGACCGCGTGGGCCCCCTGCGCATGACGTACATCGGCGTCACTGGCCTCACTGTCTTCAGCGCCGGACTGTTGGCCGTCATAGCGCTTGGTGAGACCCCACTCATTCCGACCTTGGCGCTGGTCTTCCTTGCACTGGCTTCCTTGGGCTTCGTCTTTGGAAACGCCACAGCCCTGGCCACCGACCAGGTCAAGGAGCATGCCGGCAGCGGATCGGCAATCATTGGCGCATTGCAGTTCACCTTGGCAGCCGTCGCTTCTCCGTTGGTTGGCCTGGCCGGCGAAGACAATGCAGTACCCATGGCTCTTGTCATGCTTGCAGGCGGAATCATCGCCCTGCTGAGCATGATTGCCCTGACTCGAGGCGCGGCAACAACCACTGGTACCGAACTTCAGGAAGTGCACCCCGAGGCCGTACCAACCCCCTAGCAATGACCCCTCCGGGGCCGCATTGGCAGGGGCGGATCCCAGACGCGGAAAAACCTGGAACCGGACGATCCCTTGGGCTTTCAGGTCACGGCACGTTTGATAGGACCGCAATCTTCCGATGTCTTCTTGCCTGTCCGTCGTTGGGTCTGTCAGCCTGCCTTGCCGATTTCCGGACGGGTGACCACGGCGCCGGACGCCGGGCTTGGGCTTGGGCTCCGTTGCTTCGCATGGTTCCGGCCATGAATCAAGCCTTATTTGGTCTTCGATCGCATTGGCCCGGGGTTCGGTCGGCATTGGCCCGATGGCCAAAACGAGGCGGGCGGATGCTAGTTTCGAAGCTAAGCCAAGCCTTGAAGGAGCGCCCGCCTCGTGTTTTTCCTCGAACAAGACCTGATCTATTCCGCCAGCGACCTTGTAACCGCAGCAAGCTGCGAATTCACCTCGCTGAGCAAACTCGATGAAAAGCTGGGCCGCAGCAAGGCAGCGAAATCCGAAGCCGACGAAATGCTCGAACGCACGGCGAAGCTCGGGGACACCCACGAACACAAGGTGCTGGGCGACCTGCTGGAAAAATTCGGCGAATACGATTCTTCGTCTGGCCGCGGCGTCAAGATGCTGCAGGCGGGTGTCCGCGGGGACCGCACCTCGTTGGAACAGGCACACCAAGAAACACTGGATGCCTTGCGCATGGGCGCGGACGTTGTCTTCCAGGCAACGTTCTTTGACGGGGAATTCGTTGGCTTCGCCGATTTCCTGATTCGCGAGGACAACGGCGCCTACGCGGTGTGGGACACCAAATTGGCGCGCCACCCGCGCGTCACGGCACTGTTGCAGCTTGCCGCCTACGGCGACCAGCTTCTGGCCGCGGGCGTCGAGGTTGCGCCACACACCACCCTGGTGCTGGGCGACAACTCGCATTCGGTGCACCGGATGCATGAGCTACTGCCGGTCTTCAGGGACCGTCGGAACCGCTTCAAGTCGCTGGTTGAAGCCCACCAAGACCAAGAGCAGACCGTGGCCTGGGGCCAGCCCGGCATCAGCGCGTGCGGGCGCTGCGACTACTGCTCCGAGCAGGTCGCCAACCACCGCGACCTCCTTCTGGTCGCGGGAATGAGCACCTCCAAGCGCAAGAAGCTCATGGAATCGGGCATCGCCACCATCGACGAGCTGGCGCAAAGCAACACCGGGTCCCGGGACACCCACTTCAAGCTGGCGGAACAGGCCCGCATGCAAGTCGGTCTGGGCGGCAGCGACGGCATCGTCGGAGGCGTCGCCTACAAGGTCTCAGGCAACCAGACGATTTCCCGGCTGCCCGAGCCCAACCCCGGGGACATCTTCTTCGATTTCGAGGGCGACCCGCTCTGGCAGGACCCCTTCGACGAATCATGGGGTCTGGAATACCTCTTCGGCGTCATCGAAATCGACACCGAAGCACCCGTCTTCAAGCCGTTCTGGGCCCATTCGAGGGCACAGGAACGCAAGGCCTTCACCGACTTCGTCGCCTATCTCGAGAACCGCCGGGAAACCTACCCGGACATGAAGGTCTACCACTATGCCCCGTATGAGAAGAGCGCCCTGCGGAACCTGTCGCTGCGCCACGTGGTTGCAGAGGACGCCATCGATCAGTGGCTGCGCGACGGCCTGCTGGTCGACCTCTACGACACCGTCCGGCACTCGCTGTTGATCTCCGAACGCTCCTACTCCATCAAGAAACTCGAACCCCTCTACATGGGCGAGAACCTGCGCGGCGGGGACGTGAAGGACGCGGGGGCCTCGGTGGTCGCCTACGCCAAGTACTGCGACGCGCTGGAGAACGACACCGCTGCCGCCGCAAGGATCCTGGAATCCATCAGCGACTACAACGAGTACGACTGCCTCTCCACGCTGCGGCTTCGCGACTGGCTGCTGGGCCTGGTCCCGCACGAACCGCGCACGGAATGGGTCGAGGAAACCCCGCTGCCCGACATCGACGAGGTCGAACCCAGCGCCGAGGAACTGGCGCTGCGCGCCTACCTCGAATCGCTGCCACAAAACCGGGCGTTGACCGACGACGAGCGCGCCATCGCCATGGTTGCCGCGGCCACCGGCTATCACCGCCGCGAGGCCAAGCAGTTCTGGTGGGAGCACTTCGACAGGCTCGACCAGCCCTTCGATTCATGGGCCGAAACCCGCAACGTGTTCATCGTCGACGATGCCGAGGTCGTTGAGGACTGGCACAAGGCAAGCGCGCGGGCCAGGGTCGAATCCAGGGTCACCGAGCTGCGCGGCACCATGGCCGAGGGCTCGGACTTCAAGGTCGGCAGCGGCTGGTTCGCCATGTATGGGCAGCCGTTGCCTCCGGAACTGGAACCCAGCAACGCCGACCGGGCCGGGCTGTTCAATGCCACGGTGAGCGAAAACGACGAGCGTTTTGTCATCACCGAAAAATCCAACACCAAGGTCCCGCCCTTCGGGGCCCTGCCCGTCGCGCTGACCCCCGACCAGCCGATCAACACCACGTCCCTGCGTGATTCGCTGGCCGAGCTCGCCCGCACCGTGGGCGGTTCCCTGCCGTCGCTGCCCAAGCACCCCGGCATCGACATCCTGCGCAAGGCCGCCCCGCGTTTCTCCACGCTCTCCGGGCCGCCGGTGCCGCAGGAGGTCAACGGGCTGAAGAACTTCGTGCCCGCGATTGTCGAGGCCCTGAACGACCTCGACAATTCCTACCTTGCGGTGCAGGGGCCTCCGGGCACGGGCAAGACCTTCGTGGCTTCCCACGTCATTGCGGCCCTGGTGAAGCAGGGCTGGAAGGTCGGGGTCGTCGCGCAGTCCCACGCCGTGGTCGACAACGTCCTGGCCAAGGCCATCACCGGGGCCGGAGTGCACCCCGAACAGGTGGCCAAGAAGCAGAAGGCCGGCGACAAGACCCAGGTTCCATGGGACGGGACCACCGATGATGCGATCGAAAGGCTGCTCAACGGCGACGAGGGTGCGCTGATCGGCGGTACGGCCTGGACCATGACCGGCAAGCGGGTGCCCGAGGGATCGCTGGACCTGCTGGTCATCGACGAGGCTGGGCAGTATTCGCTGGCCAACACGCTGGCGGTGTCCCGCGCCGCCAAGCGCCTGTTGCTGCTCGGCGACCCCCAGCAATTGCCGCAGGTCACTCAGGGGTCCCACCCGCAACCCGTCGACGAGTCGGCGCTGGGGTGGCTCAGCGCCGGGCACCCGACGTTGCCGGACGAACTTGGTTACTTCCTTGCCGACTCCTGGCGCATGCACCCGGAACTCTGCGAAAAGGTCTCGGCGCTGAGCTACGAATCCAAGCTGCATTCGGCGGCCGCGGCCGCCACCCGCTCACTCTCCGGCGTGCCCGCCGGCGTTGCCACGGTCCTGGTCGAGCACCACGGCAACACCACGCAATCCGTCGAAGAAGCGCACGAGATCATCAACCAGGTGCGGGCCCACACGGGCCTGAGCTGGGTCGGCGGCACCGATTCGGCCCCGCGGGAATTGCTGGCCGGGGACATCCTGGTGGTTGCCGCCTACAACGCGCAGGTGAACCTGTTGCGCGCGGAGCTGGACGATGCGGGCCTTGAGGACGTCAAGGTCGGGACCGTCGACAAGTTCCAGGGCCAGGAGGCGCCGGTGGTCATCGTGTCCATGGCGTGTTCCTCTGCCGAGGACGCGGCGCGCGGCATCGAGTTCCTGCTCAACCGGAACCGGATCAACGTCGCAGTCTCGCGCGGGCAGTGGCGCGCGGTGATCGTGCGCTCCCCCAGGCTCACCCATTTCTTGCCGCCCAACCCCGCCTCGTTTGCGGAGCTCGGGGCCTTCCTGGCGCTCGGGGCATGTTATGAATAAAGCTATGACTTCACGTGTGCTAGCCGGCCAAAAAGTAAACGCCCTCGGATACGGGGCCATGAACATCGTTCACGGCTACTCCAACTTCCCGACTCCGGAGGCAACCGGGCGCCTGCTTAACGAGGTCCTCGACGCGGGCGTCAACCACATCGACACGGCAACCCTCTACGGCGGCCGGCGCAGCGAAGAACTCATCGGTGAACACCTGAAGCACCGCCGCGACGAATACTTCCTGGCCTCCAAGGGCGGGTTGTCCCTGATCGACGGGCGCAGCGCCATTGACGGCCGCCCCGAGCTGCTGCTCGCCCAGGTCGATGCGTCGTTGCAGCAACTACAGACCGACCGCATCGACCTGTACTACCTGCACCGGCTCGATCCGAAGGTCCCGGTGGAGGAATCGGTTGGCGCCTTGGCGCAGGCGGTGGCCGCCGGAAAGATCGGCGGCATCGGCCTGTCGGAAATCTCGGCCGCAACGCTGCGCAAGGCCCACGCGGTGTACCCGATCGACGCCGTGCAGAACGAATACTCGCTGGCGACCCGCAACCCGGAAATCGCCATGCTGGATGCCTGCGCCGAACTGGGAACCGCATTCGTGGCCTTCAGCCCGCTGTATCGCGGCTACCTGTCGGGCAATCTGCGGGACATCGAGTCCCTGCCGGAGAAGGACATCCGCCACTTCATGCCGCGATTCCGCGCCGAAAACTACCCGCAGAACCTGGTGCTGGTCGACCGACTGAAGCAGCTGGCCGCGCAGTGGGGAACCACCGCGGCGGCCCTGTCGCTGGCCTGGGTGCTGGCGCAGGGAGAGCATGTCCACGCCATTCCCGGGACAACCAAGTCCGAGCATCTTGCCGAAAACATGGGCGCACTGGACGTCGAGCTGGACCGGGACAAGCTGGCCCAACTCAACGCCCTCATCAACAACGAGACGATCCACGGCAGCAGGTACAACTCCCACCAGCAGACGACCGTGGAGAGCGAAGAGTTCTAGCCGGCCGCCTTGGCAGGGGCGGAGCACCAGAACAAACTTTGTGTGCTTTGTCCCTGCATGGCCGGAATCGCACCGGGCCCACATGCTTCGGTGAATCAATCACATCATTGGGTGCCGGGCATCAAGTGCGGAGCAACTATTTACGAGTTGGCATTACACCCCTGTAAACGGGACTCCCTGCTAATTCCAATTTGAAATCAATTCAGTGAAGGCCTGGCTGGCTGCGTTCCGATAGGCTCCCTTCCTCCGGAGCAAGGAAGCCGTGCGCGAGGGAATCTCTGGCACTATTGCAATCGACTCAAGCCCCTCGTATTCACGGGCAATTGCCTCGGGCAAAATGGTTGCGAGCCGCCCGCGGCGAACGGTTTCAACGATTGCACTGATCGAGTTGGCCTCGATAGCAATGCGTGGCCCAATGCCGTGATCCTGGCAGTAGTTATCGATATGGATCCTCGTCGCAAAATCACGGCTCAGAAGCACCAAGTCCTCTTGCCCCAGCTCCTTCGATGTCACCGCTCCTTTCCGGCCCGCCCGTGGATGGGCCTCGCCGCGGACCATGCTGAGCGTTTCCACAAACAGCGATTGGGATTCAATCTCCAACGACCGAACCCCGGAAAATGCGATGCCGAGATCAAGTCGATCCTCCGCCAAGGCCGCCTCAATCCGGTCCTGCGTCATTTCCTGCACACTGATTGCTATGCCCGGATGCAATGAGTTGAATCGCTCAAGCAGCGGACCGATCAAATACGCGGTGAATGTGGGCGTCATTGCCAACCGAAGCGAGCCACGGCTCAGATCCTTGACGTCGTGAATGGCACGTTCACCGGCATCCAAATCCCGCACGGCGAGCTTCGCATAGTGCAGGTAGGCCTCGCCCGCGTCGGTCAGCCGCACCGTCCGTCCCGTTCTGTCCAGCAGCTGGACCTGCAGCGACTTCTCCAGCTGTTTGATCTGCTGCGAAAGGGTCGGCTGCGAAATGAACAACGCTTCCGCAGCGCGGGTGAAATTCCCGTGTTCGGCGACGGCGGACAGGTAACGGACATGGCGCAGCATCATGCCATTCAGACTATAGGAAAGTTCTATTGATTTGATCGAAAACAGGTCTTGGACACTATAGCTAAAGGCGGTCATCCTTGAAATACAACCCACGGCAAGGAGACCCGCCCATGCAAGACATCATCGATGGCTTTCTGAAGTTCCAACGAGAAGCCTTCCCTGAACGCTCAGGACTATTCAGTCGCCTTGCCACCAGCCAAAACCCGGGAGCATTGTTTATCACTTGCTCGGACAGCCGGGTGGTGCCAGAGCTCCTTACTCAAAGGGAGCCAGGCGATCTATTCGTCTTGCGCAATGCCGGCAATATCGTTCCGGCCTACGGCCCTGAACCTGGCGGAGTCACCGCCACCGTCGAGTACGCCGTTGCGGTCCTGGGCGTTAAGGACATCGTCATCTGCGGCCATTCCGACTGCGGTGCAATGACTGCCATTTCGACAGGAATGGACCTTGGGCACTTGCCGGCCGTCGCTAGCTGGCTTGCCCATGCCAATGCGGCCAAGGCCGTGAACGCCGCTCATGCCCACGCGTCAGACCCGGAACGACTGGCATCGATGGTTCGCGGGAATGTCGTCGCACAGCTGAACAACATCAAGACTCATCCGTCGGTGGCGCTCGCACTGGATCAGAAGGCCTTGAACCTTCATGGCTGGGTATATGACATCGAATCCGGCTCGATTGACACGCTGGACGATTCCTCCGGTCTTTTCGTCAGCCTGGCCGACCACCCGCACGCAGGAAACACGCCTGCCGGATGCGCTCCGGCCGCCTGACCTCTCCCACTTCCCAAAAACCCAAGCCCCGAAAGGAAACACCATGATTCATTCCCAGTTCTCACAGACACCCCGCGAGGAACTCACCGCTGTCATCATCGATACAAAGACCCGCAAGGACCTCTCATGGCAGGAACTTGCGGACGGCACCGGACTCAGCCTCGCCTATGTGACGGCAGCCCTGCTCGGCCAGCATCCACTCCCGGCCGACGCCGCGGAAGCGGTCGGCAACCGGCTTGAGCTGGACCAAGAAGCAGTTCGACTCCTGCAGACCATTCCCCTGCGCGGGAGCATCCCCGGCGGTATTCCAACGGACCCCACCATCTACCGCTTCTACGAAATGCTGCAGGTTTATGGCTCCACGTTGAAGGCGTTGGTGCACGAGCAATTCGGCGACGGAATCATCAGCGCCATCAATTTCAAACTGGATATCAAGAAGGTTGACGACCCGGAGGGAGGCTCCCGGGCAGTCATCACCCTGGACGGAAAGTACCTTCCGACCAAACCGTTCTAAGCAGTCCTCCTGCGGGGACAGTCCCACTGGACGTCACTGACGGCGATCCGGGTAGCGGTCCCAGCGAATGAGGATCCCTACCCGGATCAAACTCACCGGTGATGATCGGGCCCCTGCGCGCCGGCGCTGAAAGGACCCGGACCGCTCACCCCTCCAGCGTCCACCGCGTCGGGACCCTACTCGGGCCTGGCCGGGTCCACGACCTTCTTCACGTCGAAGAAGGTCTTCAGCACCGGCCGGTCCCCGCGCCTTTCCTTGGCGAATTGCAGTCCGTCGAGGTTGATGCGGGCCTGGCGCAGGTAGGAATCGCCCTTCTGCTCCCAGGCGGCCGTGGTTCCGTCGACCCCGTAGAAGAAGTCGAATCCGTCCTTCCTGAGCGCGTCGTACCTGGCGCTCCGTACCTCTCCACACGGGCAATGTCGGCGCCGAAGGGGTAGATGAGCTGGTCGGTGTCCCCGATGATCGGACGGACCTCCGCATCCCACAGCTTCATGTCCCTCGCGAACCTCGGCATGGGGGTCTTGCCCATGTCGATGTGCCCCCAGGAGTGCGAGGCAAAGACCCAGCCGTTGGCCTTCATGGCATCGGCCACCTGCGTGGCGGTCTCGGTGTCCTTGGCCATGGTCTTGCTCTTGGGGTATTCGCTCTTGGAGGTCCTGTACCCCCGCACCCCGTTGTAGCCGGTCATTGCGACGGGGCCCTTGGACCCGCGGGAGGAGAAGTCCGGGTGCTTCCGGACGTACTCGTCGATGAGCGGGACCACGTCGTAGGCGCCGATGCTCGTCTTGCCGTGGGCATCGGGGTATTCGCTCTTGACCTGTCCGTGGTCATCGATCAGGACCTTGGAAGGGAAGCCGTCGCCGTCCATGTATTCGTAGTAGCTCACGTCGTCCTCGGACAGGACGATCGGCGTCTTGCCCTTGGGCAGGAGGACCTCCGGTAGGCCATCTTGCCGTTCTTGTCCAAGCCCGCAATGTCGGAGGGGTTCACCAACACAAAACCGCGATTGTGGAGCTCGTCATTGATCTTGCCGAATTCCTTCATGGTCACCATGTAGTCCGGGTATCCCCGCTGGCGGCTATCCCCGTCGAAGGCACGCTTCGGATCGACGATGAGCGGGTGGAAGAACAGGTGCGAGATCTTCGAATTGTCTTTCCACTCCATGGCGCCGGCCTTGGCGATCCCGGTTCGCGCAGCCTCGGCTTCCTCGCCTGTGAGCCCCGCCAGCGCCTTGGCCGCGGCATCGTAGTCGTAGCCGGCGGCCAAGGTCCGGGCCCTGCCGAGGAGCTCGGCTTCAGTGGGTGCGGCCGGTTCCCCTGTTGCGTGTGTCACGGGGGTTTGGGTTGCGGGGGTTTGGGTTGTGGGGGGGGTCGGTTGCCGGAGCCGGTGCCGGTGCCGGGATGGATACTGTTGCAGCCTGCTTGCTTGGTGCGGCCGCGCCCGGGGACCCAGGCGTACAGCTTGCAAGTACCAGTGCCGCGGCAGCCACCACGGCTGCGGCCAGGCGAGTGCGTTGAAGCACCTTCTCCCTTTTCCTCTCCGCGGCCAATGCCGTGTATTGGTCGTTGGATCGGCGCAACCGACCTTACCCTCCTGCACGCGAACCTTAAATCGGCGCGCCGATGGACTAGGATTGTTGGGTTCAATCCCCCGCAAAAGGACCGTGATGCGACCTACCCACCCAGCGAGCCCGCTGTGGAGTCAGACGCAACAATTCAGGTCCTCGGCGGCCTGGAAGTTGCTCTCCACCGCCCCGTGGGCAGTTGCCTTCCTGCGTGCAGAATTCACCAGCGCTAAGCCCCGGATCGGGCTGGAGGTCTTCCAGGCCTCCCTCGAGGCGTTCCTCAAGGTGGTGCGCGCCGAGGACCCCGGTTTCAACGACTCCATGACGGCCGCGCAGTATGCTGATGCCTGGGTGAAAAACCAGTTTCTGGCCAGGCCCCTGGTCGACGGGCACTTTGTCTACGAACCCACCGCGCAGACGGCCCGCGTGCTCAAGTTCCTTGCGGACTTCTCAGGTGACCGCACCAACCTGAACTCCTCGCGGCTGAACACCCTGCTGGTTTCCCTCGAGTCCCTGGCCCATGAAACCGACCCCGACCCGGCCGCCCGTATCCGCGCTCTGGAAGCGGAAATCGCCCAACGTCAGGAAAAGATCACCGCGCTGCGCGACGGCACCTCCCCCGCAGTGCTGCCCAAGGAGGGCGCGCTTGCGGCAACCCGATCCGTGCTGGACATGGCTTCGGGCCTGCCCGCGGACTTCAAGCGCATGCGCGACGGCGTGCAGGAAATGCTCCACGCGCTGCGCGGGGAAATCATGGAATCCTCGACCGTCAAGGGCGTCGCCATCGGCGCGGTGCTCGAGGGCGACAAGCAGCTGCGCAGCACCCCGCAGGGCGAGACCTTCCGCGGCTTCACCGAGTTCCTGAACTCACCGGAGGCGCAGGTGCGCTTCCGCGAGGCTGTCAACGAGGTGCTCGAACGCGACTTCGTCGATTCCCTTGACGCGCAGGAACGCCACACGCTGGCGAACCTGCTGCGCGAGCTGCGCCGCCAAGCCTCCGAGGTCCACCAGTCCTACGGCAGGCTTTCGGAATCCCTGCACGCCTACGTGCAATCCGAGGAATTCAAGGAAGCCGCCGTGCTGCGCGAGGCCGTGCGTGCAGCCGAACTCGCCGTCGCGTCCTCGCGTGCCCTGCATTCGCGCACGCTGGTCGCCCCGATCAAGCTCTACAGCCCGCGCTTCACCTCGATCGCCGGGCTGGGCATCTACGACCCGGACGAACACGTGGCCCCGCCGAAGCTTGCCGCGCCTCCGGAACTCTCGGTCGCGGACATACGCCGCACCCCGAGCACCCCGAGCCCCGATGTCCCGGCCCTGAACAGGGCGCTGTCGGCCGCGCGATCGGCATCCGGCGGCGCGGTGTCGCTGACCGAGGCCTACAAGACGCTCGAGGACCGGCACAAGCACCTGAACACCATCCGCTACCTCATCGAGGCCGCCCGCCTCGGCGGCGAGGACCCGGATGAAACAAGCTTCGAAGAAATCACTTTCACCCAGGTCGACGGCACCACCCGCACCGCCCTGGTGCCAGCCATCAGCTTCACGAAGGATCCAGCATGAGTACGCAACTGCCCTCCGGCGCCGCAGCCGAACGCCGCCTCTTCGAGGGCGACACGGGTTCCTTCGAACTGCCGCTGCGCCAGCTCCTGGTCCGCCTGCTGCGCGGCCCCTACCTTGACGGGGTCGCCGAACCCCGGCTCTGGCAGCTGGTGCTGGACCGCCGGGCGGAGATCTCCGCGTACGTCGCCGAGATCTTCCTGGTCCTCGAGGTCGATGCCTCGCGCAAGATCGCGCTGCTGAGCCCCGTCGCCCTTGAGGCCGCGCACACCACCGCCATCGCCCCGCGTCGCGCGCTCAAGCGCGAGGAAACGCTGCTGGCGCTGCGCCTGCGCCTGCTGCTCGAACGCCACGCCGGCTCCGGCACCGACGCGGTCGTCACCCGCGAGGCCGCCCGCGAAATCCTGCTCGAACACCGTGCCCCCGGGGACACTGATGACAAGAAGCTCGAGGAAACCACCGACGCGGCGCTGGCCCGCCTGCTGAGCCTGAAGCTGATCCTGCCCACCGAGCTGGCCGACGAATACAAGGTCTCCGGCGCCCTGGCACTGGCCCTGCCCTTCGCGACCATCGAGGAAATCCCCGACTACATCGCCGCGATCGAGCGCGTGGGCGCGGACGACACCGAAGAACTTGAACTGGAGACCGAAGACGCATGAGCATCGAAATGACCCTGCCGCTCTCCGACGCAGTGAACCCCGGCCAGCACCGGCTGACCCAGATCCAGGTGATCAACTGGGGCACCTTCCACGGCCGCCACACCCTGTACGTCGACCGCGCCGGAACCCTGCTCACCGGCCACCCCGGCGTGGGCAAGTCGACGCTTTTCGACGGCATCGGGCACATCTTCTACGCGGCCCCGCGGCTGAACGAATCCGCGCACGAGGCCTCCACCCGCAAGGACCGGCGCACCACCTACTCCTACATGCGCGGCCGCCGCTTCAAGACCGAGGCCGGCACGCTCTACCAGCGCCCCGGCGCCAGCTGGAGCGCCATCGCCCTGGTCTATGAGGACGGGCTGGGATCAAACGTCTGCATCGGCGCGATCTTCGACCTGCCCGCCAACGGGCTCGAGGGCCAGGTCGGCAAGCACTACGTCATGGGCGACCGGGTGCTGGACACCGCGGCACTGGAGAACCACGGCGCCCGCCGCTTCACCCCGTCCTCGCTGCAGAAGTCACTTCCCGGCTTCGAGGCCTTCGACGTGCACCGCGCGTTCGCGGAGAAGTTCCGCCGCCGCCTGGGCATCGACAACGACAAGGCGTTCTCGCTGCTGCGCACGCTGCAGAACGGCAAGGGCCTGGACAAGGGCGTCAACCAGTTCTTCCGCTACGAGGTGCTGGAAATCCCGACGACCATGAAGGCCGCGACCGGGGCCATCGAGGACTTCTCCCACCTGCGCGGCATCCACCGCCAGCTGGAGGAGGCCCGCGCCCAGCGCGACGCCCTGGCCAACGTGCCCGAGCAGAAGCTGCGCCACGAGGAACTCAGCAAGGAACTGACAAAGCTCAACAGCCTTGTCACCACCCAGTTGCCGGCATTCGGTGCGCAGCTGGCAACCCGGGCGCTGCAGAGCGAAACCGAGCACCTGAGCTCGGCGGTGGAAAAGAACGCGGCGCTCATCGAGGAAACCACGGCCCGCAAGGCCGTGCTCGACACCAAGGTGACCTCGCTGAACGAACAGCTCGAGGCCGGAGGCGGCGCCGGGCTCGCCGCCCTTGAACGCGAGGCCGAGGCCGCCCGCAAGTCGCTGGCCGAGCGCGAGGCCGTGCTGCGCACGCTGCGCTCCGACTTCGAGGCCGCGGGCCTGAACTTCACCTTCACGGCCTCCGGCCTGCAGGCCATGCGCCGGCAGGCGGCCGTGAGCGCGGAGAACCTTTCCTCCATCGCCAAGGACGCGCGCACCATGGAGTACGAGGCCATGGCGAACGTGATGAACCTGAAGGACCGGATCTCCAAGCTCAAGCTGCAGATCGATTCCTACGCCAAGCGCGGCTCCAACATCGACGACCGTTCGATCGCCGCCCGCCGCGCCATCGCCGCCGCCACCAAGCTGGGCATCGAGGACCTGCCGTTTGCCGGCGAGCTGATCGACTTGTCCCCAGCCCACGGGCAGTGGCGCCCCGCCGCGGAAAAGGCGCTGCGGTCCCTGGCCACCACCATCCTGGTGCGCGGCGAGGACCTGAAGTCGGTCACCCACGCCATCGACTCGCTCAGCGGGCTGGGACGCATCCGCTGGAACGACATCTCCAGGACCCCGCGCGAGGTCACCCCCGGGCCCGGCGACCTGGTCGGCAAGCTCGACTTCAAGCACTCGGACGCGGGCACCTGGCTGCGCGCGAAGATCTCCGCCGACTACCCGCTGGTCTGCGTCGAATCGGACGCCGGGCTGCACATCCACGACAAGGCCATCTCCATGGCCGGCACCATCAAGACCGGCGCCGGCAGCTTCGAGCGCGACACCCGCTCGGTCGCCGCCTCGGACTACCTGCTGGGCTTCACTAACGCGGAGAAGATCTCCGAACTGGAGGCCAAGCTTGCCTCGCTGGTGCAGGAGCTGGCCCGCATCGAGGACGTCGCCAACGACCGCTCGGCCGCCAAGGAACAGCTTGCCGCCAAGCTTGCCCTGCTGGGCACGCTGGCCTCGGATGAACGCAGCTTTGCGTCGCTTGACGCCTCCGGCGCGCTGGCCACGCTGCAGGACCTCGAGGCCCGCATGGCCGAGGCCCTGTCCACCTCCGGGGACCTGTCCCCGGTGCGCCGTGCCCTCGACGCCGCACGCGCGGAACTCGAGGAATGCGTGGGCACGCTGGCCGTGGCACGCGCCGAGGCCGCCACATTGGCCCGCAACCTGGAGAAAGCCTCGGCGGCGCTGCGCGCGGCCAAGGTCCGGGATTCGGCCACCGAGGAATGGGCCAGCGACATGCTTGCCGCCAGCGAACAACTGGCCCCGCTGATCACCCGCCTGGAACAGCGCCAGCCGGTCGGCACCGCCGAACTGGAGGCGGCGCTGAACGGGCTCGCGCTCGCGCTGTCGGAATCCGGGGCCGAGCTCAAGCGCGAAACCTACACGCTTGAGGCTGCCCTGAAGGACACCTTCAAGGCCTTCGCCCGCGAGTTCGGCAATTCGGCGGCCGTCAGCTTCGGCACCGGCGTCGAGGCCGCGGACCACTACGTGGCGCTGCACCAGGGCATCATCGAGGAAGGGCTGCCGCAGCACGAGGAAGAGTTCCGCGAGTACTTCTCCAACCGCTCCTACGAACGCTTCTCCGACCTTCTGCAGCTGCTGGAGGAGGAACGCCGGCAGATCGCCGAGCGCATCTCCCCGCTGAACCAGATCCTTGCGGACGTGCCGTTCGAGCACGGCTCCAAGCTGGCGCTCGAGGTCAAGACCACGGTCCCCGACGAGGCCCGGGCCTTCCGCCAGGCGCTCAAGGACGCGCTGGCGGGGGCGTATTCCTCGCGCGGCTCGGCGACCCTGAGCGAAAGCTACAAGGCGCTCGAGTACCTGGTTGATTCGCTGGACGACCCGTCGCGGGCCGCCTGGCGCGACACCGTGTTGGACGTGCGCCAGCACGTGACCATCAGCTGCAACGAGCACAAGCCCAACGGCGAGCTGGAGACGGGCTTGGAACCGGGCACGCTCTCCGGCGGCGAGGGCCAGCGTTTCACCTCCTTCATCATGGGCGCGGCCCTGGCCTACCAGCTGGGCTTCGCGACCGCGGGCTTCACCGCCTACGGCACGGTGATGATCGACGAGGCGTTCATCCAGGCGAACTCCGAGTACGCCGCGGCGGGCATCAACGCGCTGCAGGAATTCGGTTTCCAGCTGCTGCTTGCTGCGCCGGAGGACAAGATCGACCTGTCCAAGCACCTGGGGTCGGTCACCGACATCATCAAGCACCCGGGCTCCAACGTCTCGGGCTTCGTGGAGTCGGGCCGCTCCCCCGCCGTGGCCACGTCGATCATCCTGCGCTAATAAATATTGGGCCAGCACCTCACATAACGGGGACCGGGTGCGTTTACATGGTGTGGAGATGAAAACGAACCCGCCCTTCGAGCTGGTGGTGCGCGAGCACGGGCCGGCGGTGCTGCGCATGTGCACGGCGCTGCTGCGCCCGGGACCGGACGCGCAGGACGCGTGGAGCGAAACGTTCCTCGCGGCCCTGCGTGCCTACCCCGGGCTCGAGCCGGGCGCCAACGTGCAGGCCTGGCTGATCACCATTGCCAGGCGCAAGGCGATCGACGCCCTGCGCTCGCGGCACCCGGTCCCGGTGGATTCCGTGCCGGAGCAGGCCGTGCCGTCCGGGGGCTTCGGGCAGGACGGGTTGTTCGACCATGCCGGGCTGTGGGATGCGATGGGTTCGCTCACCGAGCTGCAGCGCCGGGTGATCGGCTACCACTACCTGCTCGGCTTCCCGTACGCGGAGATCCCGGAGTTCCTGGGCGGCAGTGCCGCCTCGTTGCGCCGGGCCGCGGCCGACGGCATCAAATCTCTGCGCAAACTACTGGATGTTTCGGAGGAACCGTGATGAGTGAACTTGCCATGCATGAAATCGACATGTTGAAGGAAAACCTGGCCGAGCGCGCCGCCGCCGAGGGCCTGATCGACGTCTCCTACCGGCTGGTGGATTCGCCGCTGGGGCAGCTGATGCTGGCGGCAACCGAGCGCGGAATCGTGCGGGTCGCCTTCGGCTCGGAGGACTTCGACGCGGTGCTTGGATCCCTGGCGGAGAAGGTCGGGGTGCGCGTGTTGCACCGCCGGGCCCCGCTGGATGCGGCGGCAACCCAGCTCGACGAGTACTTCACGCACGCCCGCACCGGGTTCGAGCTTTCCCTGGACCACCGGCTCAGCAGCGGATACCGGCTGGAAGTCCAGCTGGCGCTGCCGCGCATCGGCTACGGCCACACCGCCAGCTACAAGGAGATGGCCGCGCTGACCGGCCGCCCGGCCGCGGTGCGTGCCGTCGGCACCGCGTGCGCCACCAACCCGTTGCCGATCCTGGTGCCCTGCCACAGGGTGCTGCGCAGCGATGGTTCGCTGGGCGGATACCTCGGCGGGCTGGACGCCAAAAGGGTCCTGCTCGCACTCGAGCAGGATCCCGCGGCCTAGGCCTTTATTCGCCGCATGCCGAATCCTTGGTTTGCCACGACATGCCATTCTTCTCTACGAATTTCTTTCCGTTTGCCTTGTACTCAATTGCCATCTGGGAGACCGATGTATGCGATTCCGGATCGTCGATCGATGCTCTCACCGACAAGAGAACCGTCGCATTTGCCGGTATGGAGAATCCCTCTGCCAGCTGCATCTGGCCAATCAGTGCCATAGCTCCTGAATTTCCCTCATCCGCCGGGTCCTCGAAATGAATGTAGAACACCGGTTCTTCCGTTTCCGGGAGCACTACTGCCAAATCCGACTTTTGTGTCACGTTATGAGTCTTCAAAAGGGAAAGACCAACAATCTCAAGTTCTTTATCGGTGGGGTTGGTTGCGGTCTGCGCATAGAAGATCTCATGTGATTTGCGCGCGTTCGGACCACACAAGCGGGAATCGACGGTTCCTTCGTCGTTGCCAAACTGGAGTGGCCCGCTCTGGCCGCCCGACGTGCAACCAGTCAAGCCCAAGATTGCTGCTGCTGAAGCCAAGATGAAACCAGCCTGGTGATGAATCTTCATTTGACGAGAACCTTAATGCTTCGCGGTGGGCAAGCCTCTGTGTTGCCGAAATGACCAAAACTGGCATTAATGTCATTTTAGAAATTAGCATTGATGCCGGTCTTTTTCATGAAACAGTTTTGGATAGTGCTGTCGACATCGATTATTCCACCATCCTGAAAACTGTTGATATTCCTGAACCATCGCGGAATGACATAGAGCATCAATACTACGCTGCCGGCCCGACGAGAAGGAAGCAGTCCCCCCTGACACCGAATTCATGAATGCACGTGACTATCAATTCTTTTCTGAACTATATAAAGGGTCGGCGTTGACGGTTCCAGCCAGGGCCGACCAAGATACCGCGGAAATTCGATTGGACGCCTGAAGGGTCCTGCTCGCACTCGAGCAGGACCCTTCAGGGAACTAGTTGTCCTTGGCAGTTACTCGCTGGCGAGCCCCTGTACCGGGGCCAGCCTGGCGGCACGGCGTGCCGGGACAATCGAGGCGGCCAGGGCCGCCACGACGCTGATCGCAATGACGCCGGCCAGCTGGAACCACGGGATGGAAACCACCATGGATCCGAAGGACGCCATCACCGACTGTGCACCGAGCAGGCCGTAGGCGGTGCCGATCAGCACGCCGAGCAGCGCCGCGACGCCGCCGATCAGCACGGCCTCGGTGGCCAGCATGCCGCGCAACTGCCCGCGGGTCAGGCCAAGGGCCCGCAGCAGGGAGTTCTCGCGGGTTCGTTCGAGCACCGAGAGGCTCAGCGTGTTGGCCACACCGATCAGCGCGATGAACACCGCCACGGCCAGCAGGCCGGAGACGATCAGCAGCAGCATGTCGATGACCTGGTTGAACATCTGCTTTTCCATGACGCCGCCACCCACCGCGTATTCGTCGACGTTCAGCGTGGAAGCCAGGTCCGTGGCCAGCGTGCGCAGGTCCGCGCCGCTGAGCGATTCGTCGACCTTGAGCCAGAGCTTGGCCTGGGTGTCGGCGGCGGTCTTGCCCTGCGAAACGCCAAGCACGCTGGAGGCGGTTTCCCAGGTCATGACCGAGTCGATCATGTTGGCGTCGCTGATGAGCAGCTTCAGTTCGCCCTTTTTGCCGTCGTCGCCGACGGCCTTCGTGGTCTTGCCGTCCCAGTAGCTGGCCACCAGTACCTCGCCGGCCTTGGGCAGCTGCCGGTCGGTGTTCAGCACAGCCGCCATCTCCGTGGCGTCCATGGCATAGAGCGGCTGTTCGTCGTCGGTCTCGCCCACCTGGGTCAGCAGCGCGGCGGACTTCACTCCGTCCATTTCCCGGACCTTGCCCAGGTTCCCCGGGGTCAGGGTGGACAGGTCGCCGTTCTGGACCTCCATGTCCACAAGGAATTCTCCACCCAGTGCATCGCCCAGGGAGGACTTTGCCGTCTGGGCGCCGACCATCATCATGGACACCAGCGTCACGCCGATGAGCAATGCCGTGGCGGTGGCGGTGGTGCGTCCCGGGTTGCGGACCGCGTTGACGCTGGCCAGCTTGCCCGGGACGGATCCTCCGGCGGTCAGCTTGCCGATGAGTGAGACGCTCTTGGGCAGGAAGAGCGAACCGAGCATGAGGATGCCCGGGAAGGAAAGCAGTCCGCCGCCGAAGGCGATCAGCAGGTCGCCCTTGGCCGCGCCGTAGACAAGCGCCGCGGTGCCCGCGGCCAGCAGCAGCAGGCCGAGGATGATCCGGATCTTGCCGGAGGTGTTGGCCAGCGACACGTCGTCGGCCGGGCGCAACGCGGCAAGCGGTGCAACGGCCATGGCCTTGCGGGCCGGAACCCACGCGGCGACAAGGGTGATGAGCGTTCCCGCGGCAATGGTCCCCAGGACGGCCAGCGGCGGAACCGCGAGGGTCGCGAAGGACATCTCGGACACGTTCGCGGCCAGGATCTTGATCAGCAGCGACATGATGCCGGTGGCCAGCAGGACGCCGGCGGCCGAGGCCAGTAGCCCCACGATCAGTGCCTCGACGAGCACCGAGGCCCGGATCTGGGAGCGCACGGCACCGAGGGTGCGCATGAGCGCCAGTTCCCGGGTGCGCTGGGCAACCAGCACCGAGAAGGTGTTCATGACAACCAGCCCGGTGACCACCAGGGCGATCAGTGCGAAGACCAACAGCACGATGGTGAGCTGGTCGTTTCCGTCGGAGAACATGGCGATGTCGGCGACGATGCGCTCGTCGGGGGTCATCACCGTGAAGTACTTGACGCCCGTGCCCTCAATGGAAGTGCCAAGCGCGGTCTTCAGCGAAGCGAGGGCCGCAGGGTCCTCGGCGCGGACAATGATCTGCTCGTAGTCGGAGGTTGCGTCGGCCATGAGCGTTTTCAGCAGGTCGGGGGTCACCGACAGGCTCATGACAGAGCCGCTCATGGGGTCGTTGGAGGTTGCCGTGATGCCGGTGACCATGACGTGCCGGCCCTTGGCGCTGTCGGATCCGTCGGAGACCTCGAGGGTGTCGCCGACCGAGATGTTGTATTCCTTGGCGTACACGGCATCCACCGCGATCTGGTCGCTGCGGACTGGCATGGCGCCGCTTTCCAGGGCGGTGGTGTTCAGTTGCGTGTCGGCAGCGGGGGTGCTGACCTTGGCGAAGTAGCGCTTGCTGCCTGCCTGGACGCTGGCCCCGGTGTTGCTGATCCCATGGACGGCTGCCACCCCGGGGGTCTTGCCGATTGCTTCCAGGGCCTTGGCGCCGAGCGAGAACGACTCGCTCTTGGGTTCTTCTTCCTTGTCATAGGCGGCGGTCATGTCGCCGTTGATGACCAGGTCGGCGCTGGCGTAGGCCGAGCCGATGCTGTTTTTCAGGGATTCGGTGGCCGAGGCGTTGACCATGAGGGTCGCGGCGAGGAAGGCCGTGCCGATCATGACCGCGAGGATCACCGCGATGAACCGGCGAGAATACGCCTTGAGGTTTGCGAGGGCTAGCTGGATCAATTTAGGCTCCCAAACCGGAGAGTGCCTGGGTCACCGATTCAACGGTGGGATCCTCGAGCTGCCCGACGAGCTGGCCGTCCTTCATCAGCAGCACGGTGTCCGCGTAGGAGGCCGCGACCGCATCGTGGGTGACCATGATGATGGTCTGGCCCATTTCGCGGGTAGAGGAACGCAGCAGCGAGAGCACCTCGGCGCCGGTGCGGGAGTCCAGGTTGCCGGTCGGTTCGTCGCCGAAGACGACCTCGGGGCGGGTGAGCAGGGCGCGGGCCACCGCCACGCGCTGCTGCTGGCCGCCGGAGAGTTCGTGCGGCTTGTGGTTCAGGCGGTCCTTGAGGCCCAGCGTCGTCACGATGGTTTCCAGCCAGGCCGCCTCGTGCTTCTTGCCGGCCAGGGCCAGCGGGAGCAGGATGTTCGCCTCGGCGGTCAGCGTCGGGACGAGGTTGAAGGACTGGAAGACGAAGCCGACCTTTTCGCGGCGCATCTTGGTCAGTGCATCGTCATTCAGCTTGGAGATATCGGTGCCGCCGATGAAGATCTGGCCGCCGTTGGCCTCATCGAGGCCGGCGAGGCAGTGCATCAGGGTGGACTTGCCGGAGCCCGACGGGCCCATGATGGCCGTGAAGCGTCCGCGGGTGAAGGAAACATCGACGCCGCGCAGGGCCTCGACGCGGGTCGAGCCCTCGCCGTAGATCTTGCTTAGGCCCGTGGCGTAGACAGCGATATCGGTGCTGGTATGAGGTGCAGTAATGGTCATGCCTCCACGATATGTCGCGGCTGTATGGTTTTGGATCATCCGCAGGGCCCTACTTGGGGGCCTCCCGGCTCATACCCGGGTATGAGACAGCACGTTCCCAGGGTGGTGGGCTAGGCTCGTGGCTCTATGCTTTATTTCCCCGCTTCCACCGTTTCCGTGCTGGTCACGCTCGGTTTGTTGGCGTGCGCCCTGTTGCTGGCCCGTCTGTTGCTGTTGCGCCGGAGCGGCGACCGGACGCGCATTCGCAGGATCGTCGGGGTGGCTCTTCCGTTGTGGTCGATCGGGTTGGTGGTCGCGGTCTTTCCCGCAGCGCCGCAGCCGGATCCGTCGATTCCGGGCGGCACGTTCAACTGGGTTCCGTTCCTGGCCCACGGGGAACGCGACCTCGGCTTCGAGCTTGCGGCCAACCTCGGGCTTTTTGCCCCGATGGCATTGCTGCTTGCTTTTTGCTGGCGCAGCCACTCGGTCGCCAAGACGACGTTGCTGGTGCTGGGACTCTCGGTCTGCATCGAGGTGAACCAGCTGCTGTTGGACAACAACCGGGCCGCGGACATCACCGACGTCATCACCAACACCGCGGGCGGCTTTGTCGCAGCCCTCGGAGGTTGGACGCTGTCCCGATGTTTTGCGCCTCCGGATTTTGGCGGCGATCCGGTCCAGGAAATTTCCGACCCGCACAGGCTTTGAGTCGCCTTGTCATACAGGGGTCCTTTCAAGCGCATCCGGGACACGGCGAGCTGTTCTTTCCCTGATTGAGCTTGGTTGATCGGTGATCACATGAGATGTGGCGCCTCGGGGATTTCCGGCGTTGTTGCCGATAGACTGGGCGGAATTCCCGATTGTTTGGCTTGGAGTACCCGGTTTGGCTTTGAACATGTCTTTCCAGTCGCAGATCTATCGATCGTTGCCCGATCTGGAGCGTTCGGATGCCATCGTCAACCGAATTTCCAAGGCGATCACCTTGGGCATGCTGCGTGTCGGGGAACGCCTGCCCAATGAGATCGATATGTCCGAAATGTTCGGTGTGGCCGCGGCGACGCTCCGGGACGCCTTGGCAGTCTTGCGTGACCAAGGAATCGTGGAAACCAGGCGCGGACGCAATGGCGGAACGTTCATCCTTAAGCAACCACAATTCCAGCTGGATGCCATGCGCACTTGGCTCAGGGACATGTCAATTGCCGAGATCAGGGACCTGGGCGACGAGCAGTCAGCCATTGCCGCGGCCACCGTCCGATTGGCGTGCGACCGGGCCGAGCCGCATGAACTGGAGCGACTGCAGGATTTGGCCCGCTCATTGGTTCTGGCCGACAACGCCCAGGCCAGGGCGCGAGCCGACAGCCGTTTTCATATTGAATTGGCCGTGACGGCCCAATCCACCCGCCTGGCAAATGCAGAGATCCGGCTGCAGGCGGAAACGGTGGAGGTCCTGTGGTCGCCGCTGGCCGGAGAGGTCGATCCCGAACGGGCCACCGCCGAGCATCTGGCGCTGGTGCGGGCCGTGGCCGATAACCGAAGCCAGCAAGGCCAGCAATTGGTACTGGAACACATTCGGCGCAATATCCACCATCTCATCGACACCAAGCTGGCACTGAGCTATTCAACCGACCCCGAGGATGGCGAATGAGTACGTTCCAACCCGCAGAAGCCGCCTTGAGGACCATCGCAGATTGGTTCAACGACGCGTCATCGGCCGCCTATGGATTGGCCGCATCGGTCACTGATTTGTTCGCCGGCCACGTTTCCCGGGGCGCACACGTCTCCAAGGACGACTTGGCCGGGCTCAAGGACCTTGCTGCCGACTTCTTGGAAGGCCATCCATTCGCCATTGGCTCGGGTGCAACGTTTTCCTCGACCCGGGTCAGCGAGGGCCAAGGCATCCTTGAATGGTGGACGCCCGGACCGCATGGAGTCGAAAAGCTCGTCGTGGACCTCGACCCGGCCGGCGAGCGGTTCTACGACTACGAGCGGCTGCCCTTTTTCACGGCGGCCGAACGAACCGGCGAAGAAACCATGTGGGGGCCCTACGTAGATTACCTGGGCTCGGACGAGTACATCCTCACGCACACCGCGCCGTTCTATATCAATGGGGAATTTGCGGGCGTCGCCGGCTACGACGTCACGGTGCGGGCCCTGGAGGACATCTTGTTGCCGACGCTACGTTCCATCCCCGGCGACGCAGCGCTGCTGAATGCAAGCGATCGCGTCATTATTGGCAATTCCGGTGCCTATCTCGTGGGGGAACGGATCAAGGCGGCTCCCTCCGGAAGCCGAATCGTTGCCTTGGATGTCCCGCACCTGGGCCTTTCCGTGCTTGTTCCCGCATAGTGGCTTGTGGCGGGCCGCAAATGTTTCGACCCGCCACAAGCACCGGTACGTTTACGCGTGTTGCGCCATGCGCACCCGCCGCAACGCGGCCTGTTCCACCAAGGCGCCAAAGATCGCCCGGCGGTCTTCAGCGGATCCGTCACGGTCTTCCGGATGCCATTGCACGGCCACGGCCCAGGTGCGGCCGGGGTGCTCCGTGCCCTCGACAATGCCGTCGTCGGCCACGGCGCTGACCACCAGGCCCGGTGCCACGCGGTCCACCGCTTGGTGGTGTCCGGAGCGCACAATGACGCGTTCACGGCCCAGGATCCGGCGAATCTTGCTGCCTTCCCCCAGGGTGATCCCTTCATCAAGAAACATCGGCTGTCCACTTTGCCCCTGGTGAAGGGTGGAGGGAACGATGTCCGGGATCAGGGTCCCGCCGAGCGCCACGTTGAACAGTTGTGAACCCCGGCAGATCGCCAGCAGCGGCTGGTCCAGTTCGAGGGTCCGGTGGATCATGTCGATGCAGAATTCGTCGGCTGTTCGATCCACTCCATATGCATGCGGAATGGCGCCCTCGAGCCCATAGAGTCCTCCATCCACGTCCCCGCCGCCCAGGAAGAGCACCCCATCCGCGGCCTCGGCCGCCAGCGCGCTTTGCGGGTCAGCCGCGGCGCTGTCGATCAAGACTGCTCGGGCACCACTCTCGAGCAGCTGGTCAAAGACGCTCCGGGTGAAATCGCGCATGATGCCATAGCTTTCACCGACCATCCCCGGGAAGGTCAGCGAGACGACCACGGCCACCACGGGCGCATCCGGAGGCAACCGGTCGAATCCCTCGGGAATGACGTCCTCCAGCGCAAGCACCAGGTCTTCGCATGGTTTGGCACTCATACGGCCATTGCCTCCAATGTGCCTGTCTCCTTGGGCGCTGGCACCCCTGTCCGTCGGTTCCGCGCAGCCTCGACGACCCACTCAAAGATTGCGTGGTCGCTCGCCGATTCCCCTGCCAGGTCCTCTGGGTGCCACTGGACGGCGAGCAGCCGTGCCCCCTGAACCTCCAGGGCCTCGATGACCCCGTCCGTGGCCCGGGCGGCAACCCGCAGTCCCTCGCCCACGCGGTCTACCGCTTGGTGGTGGTACGACGAGGTGCGCACCGGGGCATCCCCCAGCACCGTGGCCAGCAGCGTTCCCGGTTCGCAGGTCACCGGGTGTTCGGCACCGCGGTGTTCAACGGCTCCGGGCGCCAAATGCCCCAAGAGTGTTCCGCCGTGGATGACATTGAGCAATTGCATGCCCCGGCAGATGGCCAGCATGGGGATCTCCGAATCCAGGCAGGCCCGCAAGAGCGCCGCTTCGTAGTCGTCCTGCCCAGGATGGTCGGCCGGCCAATAGTGTTCGTCCGGTTCACTCCCGTAGCGCCGCGGGTCGATGTCGGCCCCGCCGGGGATGACCACGCCGTCCAGCCTGGAAAGCTGTTCGGCCGCCGACTCGCTGCTGCCGGGGAACAGGACCACGGGCTCCCCGCCGGCCCTGTCAATGGAGCGCAGCACCGCCGCGGCCACGGCTGCCCCGGCGAAGCGCATGCCCTGAACCTTGGCCGACCACATGCCGGGAACACCTATCAGTGGACGGTGGCCAGTGGTTCCCACACCGCCTTTTAACGGGCCCGTCATGCCATGCTGCCCGTCGTCGTGCCAACGGGTTGTTCCAGCGGGAAGTCCAGCGTGGGCATCCACGTGTTCCACACCTCGCGCAGGCTGCCATCGGCTATGACGGACGTGAGCGCGGAGTTGAGCTGCCCACGCAGGTCAGGGTTGTCCTTGGCGACCCCGATCCCCCACGGGTTGCGGGTGGGCACGGTGAAGGCCACGTCATAGCGAGGGTCGTCGCCGAGGGGCACCAGCACCACGTCGTCGTCGACCATGGCGTCGACACTGAAGTCGGCCACCGCCGCCAGCATGTCCGCATAAACGTTCTCCCCGCTGAAGGGAACCACGATCGCCCCGTCGAAGGTCCGGGCCAGGGCCATGTTGGCGCTGCCTTCGATCGCGGCAACCCGGTAGCCGGCCAGGTCCTTGGGCGTGCGGGCGGGGTCGCCCTTGCGCACCAGGACCGTCTCGTCAAAGACGGCATACGGACGGGTGAAGTCCACGACAGCCTGGCGCTCCGGAATGATGCCCTGTCCGCACCACACGGCGTCCACCCGGTGGTCGCGCACGGCCGGCAGCATCTCGTCCCATCCCATGACGACCCATTCGATTTCCAGGCCCATGCGTGCGGCAATCAGCTCGGCGGCTGCCGGCTCGTATCCGGTCCGCCGGCCGTTCCCGTCGACGGGGTCGAAGAGCGGCGGCGCATCTGCATCGATGCAGGCAAGTCTCAGCGTTGTCATTACGGCATCGTCTCCCAGTACATTTCGCGGTCCCATTCGGTGATGGAGCCGCAGTAGCGGGCCCATTCCTCTTCCTTGAGCTTGGTGTAGATGGACACCAGATCCGCCGGCAGCTGCGAGGTCAGGTAGGTGTCGGAGACGAACGCGTCCACGGCGTCTCCCAGGGTCAACGGAAGCTGGGTGCCGACGGCGGGCACGTTGTCGCTGGCCTCGTCGGGGGCCCCGGGCTCCAGCTTGCGGTTGATCCCGTCCTCCATCGAAGCGATGAGCAGGGTGTGGGAGAGATACGGGTTCACCGCGGCGTCCGGCACCCGGTATTCCATCCGGCCGTTGGCAGAAATACGGATGAGGCAGCCTCGCGAGTCAAGGCCCCAGTTGGCGGTGGACGGCGCGAATTGCCCGGCATCCCAGAATCGCTTGTAGGAGTTCACCGTGGAGGCCATCACCGCCATGGATCCCTGGGCGTGGGCCAGCATGCCGCCAATGGCGTGGCGGGCAGTTTCCGAGACATGCAGTTCGAGCCGGCCCGCGTCCTCGATGACGTTGGTGTCCCCGGACCAGAGGCTGAGGTTGTGGTGGCAGCCGTTGCCCATCTGGCCGTTGTACGGCTTGGGCATGAAGGAGGCTGTGACCCCGAATTCGCGGGCGACCTGCTTGCAGATCTGCCGGTACGTCACCAGGCGGTCGGCGGTGTTTTCGACGCGGTCGTACATCCAGTTCAGTTCGAGCTGCCCGTCGTCCTCGTAGTCGCCCTCGATCATGTCCAGGCCCATGGCCTTGGCGTAGCTGACGAGCTTCTTGTAGATCGGGCGCATGCGCTCAAGGTTCTCGACCTGGTAGGCGGGGCTGGAACCGGGACGCTTGACGACCTCGAGTCCAGGGCCTTCCCAGGTCATTTCGGGTTCGGTGCCCGATCGAACCTCGAACCCGGTGCGTTCGGTGAAGGCCGCGTGGGTGCGTGCCAGCAGCGCACGGGTGTCGATGGCCAGCGGACGGCCGCCGACCTCCGGCAGGTGCGGGGGCTCGTAGGCGGTGCAGAAGATCCGGGCGACCGAGGTGTCCCAGGGCAGCACCACGAAGGATTCCGGCTCCGGCAGCGCCCAGAATTCGCGGGCCTCGATGCCGCCGCCGATCAGCTTTCCGTGGCGGTCGTTTTGCAGGTCGGAGAGCGCGGTGCGGTGGAAGGCGATGCCCTTTTCCAGGTTGCGGCGGAAGTGGTTGGCCGGGACCATCTTGGCGACCACGCGAGAGCCGATGGTGGGCAGTGCGTAGTAGATGTACTCGACCCCGGCGGCCTCGATCTTCGCCGCCAGGTCCTTGACGATCCGGGGTTCAAGGTTGCGGGCTTGGTGCCGGGCAAAGGCGTCCCGGTCCTTCATGGTGTCTGTTTCGGTTCGGAAGGCTTGCAAGGTCATGGAACTCAACTCATTTCTGCTGGAAGTCTTAGGTGGTGACAAGCACGCCGGCGTCGAGCACCAGCTGGCGGTAATGCAGGTTCCTGGAGGCCGGCAGACCGGCGTTGACGACACCGATGAGGGTGTTGTCGCGGTAGTAGCCCATGGCAACGCCTGCCTGCGGATGGGCCGGGTTTCCCTCCAGGACCCGGGTTTCCCGGGCATGGGCCGGGGAGCCGATGCCGTTGATCCGGGTGCCGAAGATATCGGTCCAGAACGTCGGAAGCGGGGCGGCAGCCTCCGCGGGCGGCAAACCATTGATGGCCGCCACCAGTGCGGGGGCCGCGATCTTGGCGGTGTCGCTCGGTGTCGCCCAATGCTCCACCCGTCTGGCCGGCAGGGCATTGCGCACGTCGGGGTAGCGGGCGATGTCCCCGACAGCGACGACGCCGGGCACCGGTTGCCCGGCTGCGGTCAGGACCCGCAGGTGCCTGTCGCATTCCACGCCGTCGCCCAGGTCCAGGTCATTGCCCTCGAGCCACTCGGTGTTGGCCATGGAACCGACGGCCTCTACGACGACGTCGGCGTGGAGCAGCGTTCCGTCGGAAAGCTCCAAGCCGGTGCAGGATTCGGTCCCCCGGTACCGGATGACCGAAACACCGCGGCGGCAGTCGATGCCGCGCCCTGTCAGAAGGGCCCGCACACCACGGGACAGTGCGGATCCCAGCGGGCGCTCCATGGGGCCCGTGCGTCCCTCCACGAGGGTCACCTCGCAGCCAAGCGATGCGGCCGTGGCTGCGGTTTCGCAACCAATGAAACCCGACCCGATGACGCTCACCCGGGCGCCGGGCACCAGTGCCGCGTGTAGCGCCAAGGCGTCGTCGAGGGTCCGCAGGATAAAGCGCCCGGCCAACGGCCCCGGTGCCTGGACCCTGCGGGGCCTCAGCCCCGTGGCAACCACCAGGCCGTTGAACCCGAGCTCTTCCCCGTCCTCGAGCGTGAGGGTTCCGGCGGCGAGGTTGGAGCCTGTGATGCGGGTTCCCAGCCGCCATTGGATGCCGGTGGCGTTGCGTTTGGGCCGGAAGGTCAGACTTGCCAGCGCTTCTTCCGGGGTGCCTGGCGCGGCCAGGACTTCCTTGGACAGCGGCGGACGGTTGTAGGGCGGATGCGCTTCCTCCCCGACCACTGTGATCTCCCCGTCCCACCCGGCCGAGCGCAATTGTTCGGCCGCCCGCAGCCCGCCTAGGGAGGCGCCTGCAACGATGATCCGTTCGCCCATGGCTAGTCCTTCACGAAGATCGCTTGGACCGGACACACATCGATGGCTTCCTCGACTTCGTCGAGGAGTGCGTCGTCGAAGGTTTCCTCGTATTTAAGGATTCCTTCGTCGTTCATCGAGAAGACTTTCGGTGAGGCAATGGCGCATTGGCCATGGTTGTCGCAGAGTTTACGGTCGACGGTGATCTGTGCCATGGTGAAGCTCGTTTCCTTGATGCTGGTGGTGATGGGTAGCGGTGTGCTGGGCAGGGCCTAGCCGCGTTTGGCGAAGCCGATGGGCAGCCGGATGGGTCCGGTGTTGCCCGAATCGGGCAGCCATTCGTCCCCGCCGGTCAGATGAGGGTTGCCCAGCCGGCTGGCCAGCAGCGGCAGCGCCTCGCTCATGTCGGCGCGGGCCACGAAGTGCCCGAGACAGTGGTGCACGCCGCCGCCGAATCCGTAGTGGGCCGGGTGCTCGCCCAGCAGGTCCAGTTCCGGATTGGGGAACGCGAGTGGATCCGTGCCGGAGACCTGCGTGAACAGGTGCACGGTGGTGCCGGCTGCAATGTCCAGGCCCTGGTAGGTGAAGTCCTCGACGGCCTCCCGGGTCACCCAGGTGACCGTCGGGTTGGTCCGCATGACTTCTTCCACAGCTTTGGTCCCGAGCTCCGGCCGTTCGGCGAGCAGATCCCACTGCCCCGGGTTGCGCATGAAGGATTGCATGGCCAGACCCAGCTGGTTTCGGGTGGTGTCCATGCCGCCGAAGATCAGCAGCACCAGAGCGTTGCGGAGTTCTTCGTCGCTGAGCTTGTCGCCGTCCCTGCTGGCCAGCACCAACCGGGAGACAAAGTCTTCCCCGGGATTGGCTTGCCGATCCTTGATGAGGTCCTCTGCATATGCGTAGAGCTCGGCGACGGCCGCGTCCACCTTTTCCAGGTCCTGTTTAAAGGTCACGCCCAGGGCGAGTCCGATGGTGGAGGCCAGCCGTGCGATGGTCGGCCATTCGCTTTCGTCGATGCCGAGCAGGATGGTCAACACGCGGGTGGCATAGGGTTCGGCGAAGTCGGAAATGAACTCGCATTCGCCCTTGTCTATAAAGTCGTCGATCAGTTCGTTCGCCAGTGCCTGAAAGCGCGGAACCAGGTCCTTGATCAGCCGTGGGGAGAAGGCCGGGTTGAGCAGGCGCCGGATACGGTGGTGGTCCTCCCCCTCGAGCACGAGCAGGTTCTTTGTCCACCAGTCGAAGAACAGCCCTCCATGAACGCCGTTGTGTGCCGGCCATTTGGCACTGCCCTGGATCAGCTTGGGGCTCTTGAGCAGTTTGCTGACTTCGTCGTAGCGCAATACGGCAATGCCGTAGTTGGTTTTCGCGTACCAGCTGGCTTCACGGGCGTTTCGAAGCTCTTCGGACTGCATGGCGAAGCTCGGATCCGAGATGTCGAGGTAGGGAATGTTGAGCTGGTTCGGGACGGTTTCGACACTCATGGTGCGATCCTCTCGTTGTGGTGTTGGATTTGGCTGACCGGCCGCACGGCCAAGTCGGCCGGCGGCAATGGACTAACGGCTTTGGACAGCAACCCGGGGGTTGATGGCGTCGGCCGCGGGCGCATCGCCCTTGAGGTGTGGTTTGCGAATAGCCAGGTACAGACCACCGATTCCCAGTACGGCAATCGAGGAAATCAAGACGATGTAGTTAGCGAACCACCCGGCTTCCGGGGTGCGTGGCCAAGCCATGTTGACCATCCCCAGGACACCCCAGAGCAAGGCCAGCACGTTGACCGGCACGCCCCATCGACCAAGCTGGTACTTGCCGGCCGGCTTCCAGCCCTTGAGTCGGGCGCGCAAGGAAGCCAAGACGACCATTTGGAAGCCCAGGTACATGCCCATCGCCGCGAAGGAGATGATGGCGACCAGCGCATCTTCGGAGATCTTGGAGCCGATCACGACCAATGCGGGGAACACACCGGCGATCAGCAGGGCGTATGGCGGCACGTGGCGGCGATCGCTGAAGCGGCTGAGCAAACCGCTGAACGGCAGGATGCCGTCACGGGCCATGGAGTAGGTCAGCCGACTCGCGGCAGCCTGCAGGCTCAGGACGCAGGAAACGAAGGAAATCAGGACCACGCCGAGCACGACCTTGTATCCAACCGGGCCGAATGCTGCCATCAGCACGCCAACAAGCGGATCTGAGTCGGCACCGGAAATCACTGCACCGAAATCGGGGACGGCCAGGATCAGCGAGAGGCAGACAAACATCGCGGCGGCCCCCCCGATGTAAATGGTCATGCGCATGGCCTTGGGAATGGTGCGGCCGGGGTTCGGGACTTCCTCGGCGACGTCGCCGCAGGCCTCGAAGCCGTAGTACTGGAAGATTCCGATCAGTCCGGCGGCCGCGAAGGCCACGAAGTAGTCGGAGCCTTCACCCGCCCCGAAGGAGTCGAAGAGGACGGACAGGTCGTGGTTGCGGTGGCCGATAACCAGCCAGAGTCCAACCACTACGGCACCGCCGAGTTCGGCGATCAGGCCGAGCATTGCAACCTTGTTCAACACGCCGGTCCCAAGGAGGTTGAGACAGGTCGCCAGCGCGATAACGACCAGCGCGGCCAAGATGGTTGCATCAACGCTGCTTTCCATTCCGAGGAATGCCGCGAGATATGGGCCCGCACCGTATGCCACCGAGGCAATCGTTGTCAGGAGCGCCGCCAGGTAGACCCAGCCGTTCATCCAACCCCATTTGCGGCCCCATAGCCGTCGCGACCACGGGTAGACGCCGCCGGCCACGGGGTAGTTCGACACGATTTCACCAAAGATCATGGCCACCAGAAGCTGTCCGGCTCCCACAATGAGCAATGACCAGAACATCGGCGGCCCTGCTGTGCCCAACGCAATGGCGAAGAGTGAGTAGATTCCCACCACGGGTGAGAGATAGGTGAATCCGAGCGAGACGTTGCCCCAGAACGTCATTTCCCGTTTGAACTGTGCTTCGTAGGTATAGCCGAGCGACGCCAGATGCGCGGCATCCTCGTCATGGTCGTGGGGTGAGGACCTTGGTGCTTTACGTGACTCTATGGACACGACGACTCCTTGCTGGAATGCGATGAGGGGATCAAGCATTCGGAGTTTCACGTCCTAGTGATTCTCGTCACGTGGCCTCCGATTGAGAAAAACTGTAACGATGAATGATTTAGAACACAAGGCTTTGAAGAGATTCCCCTCTGAAGCGAGCCGCCCCTTCCGCACTCTTGATCGCTGGCAGGAAAGCGGCTATTTAACGCGCGCACGCGGTGGAGAAAGTGAAATCCGCGACCCAGGGATGCCTGGATGCAACATTTCGTTAAGCCAAAACTGGGATTATTACATTTAGTTTTGAAGGTTAAAACGGCTGTTTGGTGGCCATGCCTTGCAAAGCGATGGTCAGGTTCCGATGCAGGGGGGTCAGGAGCGGGCACGGCAAGGCGGCCGACGTTGACGAACGGGCAACAAGAAACGCCCGCGGCTTAGCTTTGGAAAGCTAAGCCGCGGGCGTCTCAATCAGCGGTCGATGCGCAGCGTGCGGCGGAAATCTCCAACCCAAGGGCATTCGGCACCGTTCGGGCGGGGTCCGTCGCTAGTCGTGGCGTTCGTGTTCCGGGGTCTGGTGGCTGGAAGCCTCGATCTGGAACGTGGAATGCTCGATGCTGACCTCGAAGTGCTGGGCCACGCAGGATTGCAGTTCGCCCAGCAGGGTCGCCGCGGCCCCGTTGCGGAAGGCCTCATCCGCCACCACCACGTGGGCCGAAAGGATCGGCAGGTTCGAGGCGATCTGGCTGGCGTGCAGGTCGTGGACGGCCAGCACCAGCGGGTGGGCCGTCAGGTGCGCCCGCACGTCTTCTAGGTCAAGGCCCTTGGGTGTCGATTCGAGCAGGATGTGGGTGGTCTCTCCCAGCAGCTTCAGCGCCCGGGGAATGATCATCGCCGAGATGAGCATCGCGGCGATGGAGTCGGCCTGCATCCACCCGGTCGTCGAAATGATGATTGCCGAGATGATGACGGCCACGGAACCGAGCGCGTCGTTGAGCACCTCGAGGAAGGCGGCGCGCATGTTCAGGTTGTCATCCTTGCCCGAGGCCAGGATGAGCATCGAGGCGACGTTGCCCACCAGGCCGATGATGCCGAAGATGAGCAAACCCCCGGCAGCGACCTCCGCGGGTTCAAAGAGCCGGCGGGTGCCGTCGATGAAGGCGTAGATGCCGACGCCGAGCAACAGTGCCGACTGCAGGGTTGCCGAAAGGACCTCGGCCCGGCGGAACCCCCAGGTGCGCTTGGCCGTTGGCTTGCGCATGACCAGCGTGGCCGCGGTGAGTGCCAGCAGCAGGCCCGTGGAATCGGTAAGCATGTGGGCGGCGTCGACGAGCAGTGCCAACGAGTTGGTCACGATCGCGCCGACGACCTCGGAAATCAGGATGACAAAGGTGATCCCGAAGGCCCAGGCCAGCTTGGTGCGGTTGGCGGTTGCGGCACCGTGGTCATGGTCGTGACTCATTGCGGTCCTGCCCCCTCGGCCCGCTGCAGCCCGTGGACCTCGCTGAAGTCGTGGGCGTCCAGCCCTTGCGCGGCGTTGTGGCCGATGTACTTCTCAGCCTCCCCCAGCAGGGAAAACAGCAACCCGGGATTGGCCAGCGAGAACATGCTGGAACGTCCCACCGCACGGGAGGTGACAAGCCCGCAGTCACGCAGGCAAGAGAGGTGCGCACTGACGGTGCTCTGGGCAAGGCCCAAATGCTCGGTGAGGTCCTTGACCTTATGTTCCCCGGTGCGCAGGTGGGCCAGGATCATCAGGCGCGTGGGATCTGCCAGGCCGTGGAAAAGGGCGGCCGCAGAGGCGTGGGTTTCCACAGCTTCGTGACCCGCATGGCTTTCCCGAATTATCATCGTCATATTACGATGATAGCGGCACCTGACGATAAGTACAGTCACGCAGAACCCGTGGCAGGATTGGAACATGGATACGGGGATTGTCATCGGAGAAGACCAACTTGCTCGTCCGGCCTGGGCCGCGACCGACCCGATGATGCGCGAATACTATGACCTCGAGTGGGGCATGCCGGTGCGCGACGAGCACGGGGTCTTTGAGCGCCTCAGCCTCGAGGCGTTCCAGTCGGGGTTGTCGTGGGCCACGATCCTGCGCAAGCGCGAGAACTTCCGCGAGGCTTTCGCCAACTTCGACCCGGACACCGTCCAGGGCTTTGGCGAGGACAAGGTCGAGGAACTGCTCGGCAACGCCGGAATCATCCGGAACCGGGCAAAGATCCTTGCAACCATCAAGAACGCGAGGGCAACCATCGAATTGCGAAAAGACGGCGGTCTGGCCGATTTCGTATGGTCCTTCAAGCCCGTTCAGACACCGACTCCGCTCACCATGGCCGACATCCCGACCACCAGCCCGGAATCGCTTGCCCTGTCCAATGCACTGAAGAAGCGCGGATTCTCCTTCGTGGGACCCACGACGATGTATGCACTCATGGAAGCGCTGGGGATCGTCGACACCCACCTGGTGCAGAGCCACCGCCGGGGCACCTCGGGGGTTTGGCCCGTATGATCCGGCGGTTCCTTGAAGCCAACGGGAAGCTGGACCCGGGGCACATGATGCACGTGCTGGGCATCCACTCCATCCCCGGCTTGGACATCCACGATCCGGCAAACAACCGGCACACGCGCATTGTTTCGCTTGTCTCCGGGCCTCGCGCCGCCACCCTGGAATTCTCAGAAGACGGCGTTCACCTCGGGTGCACGGAATCGCCCACCGAAGACGCGGCGGAACTCATCCGAGTCATCCGCACGTGGCTTGATCTGGATACGGACCTCGCGCCAATCCAGGCGGCCTTTGCCGACGACACGCTGCTGGCCCCGCTGGTGGGCGCCAGGCCCTGGCTCCGTTCGGTCGGCTACCTCAACGGCTTCGAGGCCGCAGCAACCACCATCCTGGGGCAGCAGGTCTCGCTGGCTGCCGGCCGCACGTTCGGCGGGCGTTTTGTCGCAGCCTACGGTCGCGAGGACGCGGAAGGGCTTCGGATTTTTCCGCGTCCGGAGGACGTCCTCGACAATGGCGTCGATGCCCTGCGCGAGGCGATCGGGCTGACCCGGGCACGCGCAACCACCCTATTTGCCATGGCGGAGAGCTTTGCAGCCAAGGGCTTTGCCGCCCCGAGCGAATTCCCCCTGAATCGCGAAGAGCTGCTTGCCCTGCGCGGCGTGGGGCCGTGGACCGCCGATTACCTGCAGATGCGCGGCAGGAGCGATCCCGATGCCTTTGTGCCCGGGGACTTGGTGGTCCGCCGGGCATTGAATCGCGTGACCGAGCGCGAAGCGGCGCGCCTGTCTGCGGCGTGGACCCCGTACAGGTCCTATGCCATGGTGCACCTGTGGGCTTCCGACGCCGCTAGCTAGACATGCAAAAGGGCGGTCCCCCGAAGTGTTACCAAGCTTCGCGGATCCGCCCTTTTCACCGGCTGAACTGGAATTCGCCGATTTTTGCTAAGCCGACATCGAAGTCGACTGCTGTGATTGGGTGAGCAATTCCCTAAACAGCGCCTTGTTAAGCGTGAATCCCTTCGCCGCCTCTTCGAGCAGGGATGAAACCCGCTCGGGTGTAACCGCGTAAACGTTTAGCTTCGCGCGGTATTCGTCCTTGTATGGCTTGTGCTTGTCGATCCCCTCGAAGCGCCACATGCTGAGGTCGTCTGGGGCGATCCCATAGTGGCGCTCCACGAGTCGGCCAATGATCTGGCCGCCGGACAAATCGCCCAGGTAGCGCAGGTAGTGGTGGGCAACAATCCTGGCAGGATCGTCGGCCGCTGCACGAATATGCCGCACATAATCCTGGGTCGCCGGGAGCGGCTCGGGGAGATCGGTGAGCCCGTGCGCAGGCAGGAGGCTGTCGAGATCCGCCTGGATCTTGGACATGCGTTCCAGGCGGAGATCAAAAATGGGTGCCAAGTCGGGGTCCTTGACCAGGGCCCGAACCTCAACCTCCAGTGCCGAATAGATGTAGGTGTACTGCGAGAGCAAAAGGACGTAGTCACGCGAGTTGCGCGTCCCGTTCATCAGCGTGGTGATGAATTCGCTGCCTTCCGCCTCATCATGGTCGGCCTTAGTTACTTCCTTGAGCCTGGTAGAAAACAGCACCTCGTCGCCCTGCGACATCAGCATCCCCCTGAGATTGTTCATTGAGTTAAAGCTATCCTAACCACAATGGCACCAATAACGATAGCTTGAGCTGACGTAATAGGCCATCAAACACCACGCAATGACACATTTTCAGCACGCCTTGCCAGCCAATGCCGATTCGGTAATCATTCAACACCCTAGTCATCATCAAATTTCACCGACACGTCGCCGGGGACTCAAACAAAGCCTTTCAATTTACGGCATCTAGGAAAAGATACTTCCTCGCAGGGGCCCGCACAATGCCATAAGATGAGCGGCTTTCAGTTTGAACCGACATTTGTCCAGTTTGCTCACATCAACCTACGTTAAATTGGGCTCCTGAAATTGGGCCTTCTTTACTTGGGTGCCACTTGGGGATTCATCACGAAAGTCATTTGAGCGGACCCCAAAAAACGCATGCATCATGTTTCGATGACACATTCCGAACGAAAAAAATTGCGCACCACGCCGTTCAGTCGCCGGCCGCCCAAAGCTGTTGCGTTCATGGCCGTTCTGGCAATTTTATTTGCCGGAGGCCCTGCAACGCCGATTTCACAAGCCGACGCCTGAGGAACAGCACTCAGCAGTGCAAAAGTGCTCGGTGACCACAAGAACCATGAGATGCCGTCCACCGCCAGGCTGTCCCGGCCCGCCTTGGATCTTGTCACCAAGGGCCACCGGCGACTCAACCAGCATCTGGTTGGCCCGGGCCCAAAAAGACCCCCGGTGGGCGTGGAGCGTCGGGGCTCCACGCCCACCGGGGGTCCTCATCCTTGCGGTCAAGCGCTAACGATCCCGCGGGGAATCCTTGTGCCGTTGCCGGCCATGACTCAGGCGTTCAGTGGCTCCGGGAAGATCTGCCCAATCGGGCTTTTCTTTTCCGCCTGGAATTCGTCTTCGGCCCGGCCAAAGGCCCAGTATGCCGAAAGGGACATGGCCCTGCGGTCAACCTCGCGTTCACCGTGCAGGTAGGCCCGCAGGGATTTCATGGTTTCCCGCTCGCCGTGGGCGAAGACCTGGACGGTTCCCTCGGGCCAGTGCGCGGCGCGCACCACGGATTCGATCCGCGTGTTTTCAGGGGTGAAAGGTCCGCCGCGGTGCAGCCAGTGGACCTCGACACCCTTTGGCACGGCGAGTTCGACGTGGTCCTCGGGGCCGCCGACCTCAAGATAAATGTCGCCGACCATTTCCGGAGTCATGTCCAGAATCGCGGCCGAGATGGCCGGCAGTGCCGTCTCGTCACCGATCAGCAGGTGTCGGTCGAATGCCGGATCCGGCGTGTAGAGACCTCCGGGGCTGCTGAAGCAGATCAGGTCACCGAGTTTGGCGTTCTGGGCCCAAGGACCAGCCAGTCCCTCGTCACCATGAACTACAAAGTCGATCTGCACGGTCTCGGCTTCCAGGTCCACATGGTGCAGCGTGTAGGTGCGGCGCACCGGGAAATCCTCCGGTGCAAGTTCATCACGCAGGGCGTCCAGGTCATAGGGCGGCACGAGCCCCAGCTCTGGCTTGGTGAAGAGGATCTTCACGTAACGATCGGAAACCAGCTTGTCTTGGTAGTTTGCAAATCCCTGCCCACCAAAGGTCAACCGAACCATGTGCTCGGAAAGCATCTCGGTAGCCACCACTTCGAGGACCACCTGTGGACGAACCTGACGTGCCAAACTCTGTGTACTCACCAAAGACCACTTTCTTGGATTAGGGAAGGTATTCCTATCCTAATCCATGGATCCGTGGGCCAGCGAATACAGGCTTCATCCACCGGGCCTGCTTCTTGCTGCCTGCCCGACGGCCGAATTTACAAGCCGAACTCGAATGCGGCTATTACCCGCGGGCCGCACGGCGATTTGCTCCACCCGAACCGCTCGATAGAGGTTGGCCCTGCCAGCTGTGCACCGTCCAGCGATCCACCGGTCCTGATTCGAGAACCGCAACGCCCGTATTCTGCAACGGGGCATGCCGCAAGAGGGAAAGGTCAAAGTTTGATTTTCGGCTGGCAAGCCAGGTCATCAGCATGGCCCCGTGGCTGACCACGGCCAGCGATTCGGTGCCGTCGGCGCTCGCCCGTTCGATGACGGCACTGAACCGCTCAAGTGCGGTGCGTCCGTCCTCACCGCCGGGGATCTTCGCCAAGAGGTCTCCCTGAAGCCACCTAAAGAAAACGTCACGGTATGCCAGCTGCGCATCCATATCGGTGCGCATTTCCAATTCGCCCGCGGAGATTTCGCGCAGGCCCGCGTATTCGGCCAAGAGCAGCCCACGAGTCGTTGCCAGCGGCGTTGCCGTCATCTTGGCGCGGATCAAGGGGGATGAATAGACCGCGTCCAGTTCTTCCATGGCGAGTTGCTCGGCAAGCTTTTCGGCCTGGGCCACGCCCACCTCGTTCAGCGGCGCGCCGGGCGCCGCCGTGTCCAGAGCCTGCACCACGTTGGAGGCGGTTTCGCCGTGGCGAATCAGTAGTAGTCTCACACTTTTACTCTAAAGTGTCGGAGCCCGATTGGCAGGCACATTCACGACTTCACGAGATGCGCGCCAGTTTTTGGGCTCCGACCCGGCGCACACACCAAACCCATGCTTTGCGGGTGGTTCGGATGACGAAGCGGCCATGCCGGGCAGCTGCCGGAACAGGACAGGAGCACACGAAATCGCCCTGGTTCGGATGCCTACGCGGGTGAACGCAGCCCTGCTGCAGTGACTAGCGGAACAGCGGTTCTGCCTCGTAGGCGCCCAACGCGGCCTTGTGTTCGGCGCTCAGGCGCAACAGCCGCTGGGTTTCCACGGCGAAAAATGCCAGGGTGGTAGTGGCACGCACGCAAATTCCGCCATCCACTGGGTCGTGGAATTCGTAGCAAATGTCAAAGCTTGCGGCCTTGATGTTGCTGATCCACAGGTCCACGTGCGCCGGCACGTTGCGGTAGTCAAGCGGCTTCACGTAGCGCACGCGGTGCTCAACCACCAGGATCTGGGTGTTCTCCGGGACGTTGGAGAACAGGTCGACCTGTGGCAGGATGCCGGGTTTTCCGGTGCCCCCGGGCACCCCGAACCCGGCAATGCGGGCCTCCTCCATCATGCGAACAAGGTTGACGTTGTTGATGTGCCCGTAGGCGTCCATGTCGCCCCAGCGCATGGGCACCTCGACACGGATCTTGTGGCCGCTCACTTGTCGTTCCCGGGGAAGGGATCAGCCTCGAGGTAGCCGAGTTCGGTCAGCTGCGCGGCGATGCGGGCGCCGTCCGGTTCATACACCCAGGGCACACCGGGGGTGGAATTCAGGATCCCCTGGCTGCGCCCGCCGGCAAGCACCGCCTCGGAGGGCGTGAGCTGGCGGATGACGATGGCCGCGACGTGCCCGGGGTAGCGGCGGGCGAACTCGGCGTAGAGGTAAGGGTCGTGCTGGCCGTCGTCGCCGATCAGCAACCACTTGATGTTCGGGAACTCGGAGGCGACGCGGCGAAGCTGGTCGGCCTTGTGCTGCATGCCGGAGCGGAACCAGCGGCGCTCGGTGGGCCCCCAGTCCGTCAGCAGCAACGGGCCCTGCGGGTACATGTTGCGCGACAGGAAGCGAGTGAGGGTTTGGGCGACGTTCCAGGCACCGGTGGACAGGTAGAAGGTGGGGGCTCCCGGCTTGTTGCGCAGCAGCCGCTCCATCATCACGGCCATGCCGGGGGTGGCAAGCCTGGCGTGTTCGGAAAGGACAAAGGAATTCCACGCGGCCAGCAGCGGGCGCGGCAGCGCGGTGACCACCACCGTGTCGTCGACGTCGGAAAGCACCCCGAATTCCTGGGCGGCATCGACCATTAGCACCGGGGCGATGACGGGCGCACTTTCTTCGATGGTCATCGAGATTTCGTGCCAGCCGGGTTCGAGCACGGCAGCCACCCTCACGTCGAGGACTCCCCCGCGGTCGGCCTGCACGTCAAAGTCCTGGCCGTTGATGCTGATGCGGATCTGCCCGTGGGGAACGATGGGCGACATGAAGTTGCGCCAGCCGCGCACCCCGTCGGCGATCACCTTGGCAACGTGGCGTCCGTCTTCGAAGGCACCGGGCTTGGCCAGGACGGCCCGGGCGAAGATGCGCACCCAACCCTTTTCAGGGTCGGCCAGCCCGTATCCGGTGTACGAAAGGACGGTGGGCGCCAGTCCGCGCTCGCGGGCGCGCTCCGCGCGCAGCTCGTACACGCGATCTTCGAAACGTGCGGCGATGTGCCTGGCATGTTCCACACTCAAATCCTTGACCATGGCACAAGTCTTTCATGTGTGGTGGGACGCCGATGGATCGGAAGGATGATTCCCAACGCATGAGGGGAACGAATCGCCGCAAATCTGGAATTTTTCTACAATACGTAGAATACTTATGCCATGATGTTTGAACACGACGATGACCAGCCGATACTCATTCTCGACGACGACCAGTCATGGCGTTTGCTCGAACACACAAACCACGGACGCCTCGCCACGGCAGTGGGCGGAATCGTTGACATCTTCCCGCTGAATTACGCGGCGAAGGACCGTGTCATATACATTCGCACGGCGCCGGGCGAAAAGCTTGCGGCGTTGACCGTCAACGGACAGGTGGCATTCGAGGCAGACGGCATCCTGTCCGATCAGGCCTGGTCGGTGGTTGTCCACGGCACGGCCCATCGACTCGAGACCCAGGCCGAGATCGCCGCCGCCCGCGAATCGGGCGTCAGCCCATGGATCCCCACCCAGAAGGAATCCTGGGTGAAGATCCAGGTCGAAAAGATCTCGGGACGCCACTTCCACCTCGGGGCGCAGCCCGAGGCGGGAGACGCCGTCTAGTTACCGGTAGTCGTAGAATCCTGCTCCGGACTTGCGGCCCAGCTTGCCCTCGGAGACCATCGAGGCAATCCGCGGGTTCGGGGCGTCCTCCGCCGCGCCGGTTTCGGCGTGGGTGGCCTGGGCGATGAAATCGATGACGTCCAGGCCCACCAGGTCCATGAGCGCAAACGGGCCCATGGGGTGGCCCAGCGCGGTGCGCGCGGTGGTGTCGATGTCCTCGATGCTCGCGATGCCCGAATCCGCCAGGAACAATGCCTCCCGCTGGACCGCGCCCATCAGCCGGTTCGCGATGAAGCCGGGGATCTCGCGGTTGATCAGCACCGGTTCCTTGCCCAGCCGGCGCGCCAGCTCCATGGTCGTTTCAACGGTTGCGTCGCTGGTTGATTCGTGGCGCACCACCTCGACGCACTTCATGACCAGCGCGGGGTTGAAGAAGTGCATGTTGCAGACCTGGGCCGCGCGCCCCGTGGCCTCGGCGACCTTGGAGGAACCCAGGGTCGAGGAGTTGGTGGCCAGGATGGCGTGGGCCGGGGCCAGCTTGCCGAGGCGCTCGAAGATCTGCGTCTTGATGTCCAGGCGCTCGGTGGCGGCTTCGATAACGAAGTCCGCGTTTGCCGCGGAGGAGTCGAGGTCGGTGCTGTAGGCCAGTGCGCCCAACGCAGCGGCCGCGGTTTCCCCGTTCAGCTTTCCCTTGGCCACGCGGCCCGCCGCCCATGCTTCGAGCTCGGCACGCGCGGCGGCCAGCCCGTCTTCGGAAATGTCCTGGATGGTCGTTGCATAGCCGGCAAGTGCCGCTGTCATCGCTATCTGGCGCCCCATGGTCCCGGCGCCGATGACCAGGATGGTGGAAATGTTCTCGATACTGGTTGGTGTGCTCATCGTTGAATCCACTGCTTTCTAAGAGTCTTGTTCGCCGGCTCGTGCTCGGCCCGGGTTTGCTGTTCATCCTAGGCACGCCTCGGGGCGCCGGCCGCATCCTGGAACATGGATGGCACCCGGCGCCCCGGGGCGCTGCCGGTCGGGCGTTGTTATGCGCCGCGCAGGTACACGGTGGTGGTGTGCGTGAAGAACTCCCGCGCAGCCCCACCCTGTTCCTTGGGTCCGTAACCGCTTTTCTTCGCCCCGCCGAACGGCACGTGCGGATCCGCGCCCGCCGATTCGGAGTTCACGTGGAGGATGCCCACGTCGATGGATTCCATGGCATCCAGGGCCTTGGTCAGGTCCTGGGTGAAAACCGCGCAGCTGAGCCCGAACTCGGAATCGTTGGCCAGCGCGAAGGCCTCCGCGGTGGTTGCCGCGCGGCGGACCGCGAGGACCGGCCCGAAGAATTCGTCCCGCCAGGCAATGTTCTGCCCGCCTTCGGGGATTTCCAGCACCGTCGGAGCCACGAAGGCGGGACCGAGTCCGGACACGTCGCCCGCAAAGCGCGGGATGGCACCCTGGGCAACGGCGGCCGCGATTCCGGCGCGGATATCCGCCGCGGCCGAATCGGAGACGACCGGGCCCATGTGGACCGAGGAATCGGTCGGGTCGCCGGTCTGCCATTCGGCAAGGCGCTCGGCCAGGCGCTCGAGGAACGCGTCGGCGATGGAATCCTGCAGCACCAGGCGCGAGGTTGCCGTGCACTTCTGGCCGGTGGAGCGGAATGCCCCGAAAAGCACCTGCTCGGTGGCGAGTTCCAGGTCCGCGTCATCGAGCACGACCGAGGCGTTCTTGCCGCCCATTTCCGCCTGGATCGGCACGCCGGCACCCGCGGCCGCAGCCGCGAGCATGCGGCCCACCCCGGTGGATCCGGTGAACGTGAGTCCGTCCAGGTCCGGGTGGTTGACGATCTCGTTGCCGAGCGAGCCCGGGCCGATGACCAGGTTCAGCACGCCCGCCGGCAGTCCGGCCTCGACCAGGGCCTGGGCCAGGCGCAGTGCCAGCAACGGCACGCTGCTGGCCGGCTTCCACACCACGGTGTTGCCGAACACCAGCGCCGGGGCGATCTTCCACGCCGGAATGGCGATCGGGAAGTTGAACGGGGTGATGACGGCAACGACGCCCAACGGCTTGCGGGTGACAAGGATCTTTTCGCCGCGGCGCGGGGAGGAGAAGACCTCCCCGGCCATGCGGTCGGACTCGGCCGAGTAGTAGGTGAGGATCTGCGCGGCGCGCAACACCTCGCCGCGGCCCTCGGCGAAGGTCTTGCCCTCCTCGCGGGCCAGCTCGGTGCCCCAGACATCGGCGTTGGCGGTGATGATGGCCGCGGCACGGGAGAGGTATCCCCCGCGTTCGGCCATCGGGGTTGCGGCCCACTCGGCGGCCGCGGTCCGCGCGGCGGCCATGGCCGCCTGCACGTCCCGCCCCGTGGCGGTGCCGCCGGCGGCGATCACATTCTCCGGGTTGGCCGGCGAGGTGGATTCCAGCCGGCGTCCGGTTCCCTCGACCCACCGGCCGTCGATCAGCAGGCGCAGCGGCACGATCTCGGTGCGCGTGATGGTTTCAGTCACGAAGGTTCCCTCTTTCGGGTTGTTGGGGGGGGAAGCGGATCTTTAGCGGAAGGCCGGGACGCCGGTGAGCTTGTTGCCCAGAATCAGCGTGTGGACCTCGTCGGTGCCCTCGTAGGTGCGCACCGATTCGAGGTTGTTGGCGTGGCGCAGCGGCGAGTAGTCAAGGGTGATGCCGTTGCCGCCCAGGATGGTGCGGGCCTCGCGGGCGATCTTGATGGCCTCGCGGCAGTTGTTCAGCTTGCCGACGGAGATCTGGTGCAGGTCAAGGGTGCCGGCGTCCTTCTGGCGGCCGATGTGCAGGGCCAGCAGGTAGCCCTTGTTGATTTCCAGGGCCATGTCCACCAGCTTCTGCTGGGTCATCTGGTACCCGGCCAGCGGCTTGTCGAACTGCAGGCGCTGCTGCGAGTAGGCAAGCGCGTCCTCGAAGGCGTCGCGGGCGGCGCCCATGGCGCCCCAGATGATGCCGTAGCGTGCCTCGTTCAGGCAGGAGAACGGGCCCTTGAGACCGACGACGTTCGGCAGCACCGCGTCGTGCGGCAGGCGCACGTCGGTCAGTTCGATCTCGCACTGGATGGAGGCGCGCATCGAGAGCTTGGGTTCGATCGGGGTGGCCTTGTAGCCGGCGGTTTCGGTGGGGACCACAAAGCCGCGGATGCCCTCGTCGGTCTGCGCCCAGATGACGGCGACCTGTGCCACGTTGGCCAGGCCGATCCAGCGCTTGGTGCCGTTGATGACCCAGTCGTCGCCGTCGCGGCGGGCGAAGGTCTTCATGGCGGAGGGGTCCGAGCCGGCGGTCGGTTCGGTCAGGCCGAAGCAGCCGATGGCCTCGCCCTTGGCCATCCTCGGCAGCCATTCGGACTTCTGCTCCTCGGAGCCGTGCTTGTAGATCGCGCTCATGGCCAGCGATCCCTGCACCGAGACGAAGGTGCGCAGGCCGGAGTCGCCGGCCTCCAGCTCGGAACCGGCGAGGCCGTACTCGACGGCGGTGGCGCCGGCGCAGCCGTAGCCCTTCAGGTGCATGCCCAGCAGGCCGAGCCTGCCCATTTCCGGGACGATTTCCAGCGGGAAGACGGCGTCCGCGTACCAGGAGGCGATGTTCGGCTTGATGGCCTCGTCGACGAAGGTGCGGACCTTGGCCCGCAGCGCGAGTTCCTCGGCGCTGAGCAGCGAATCGAAGTTGATCAGGTCTGCCGGGTCCAAAAGGTGCGTTTCGTGGGTGGTGATGGTCATGGTGTGCTCCTCGTGATGGTGGGTCTAAGAGGTCTGGGGGGGCTTAGTTTGCGGCGTCGGCGATGGCGCCGGCCAGCACCGTCAGGCCGTCGCGCAGTAGTTCTTCGCCGATGACCAGGGGTGGCAGCAGGCGCACGACGTTGCCGTGGGTTCCGCAGGTGAGGGTCAGCACGCCGGCCGCGTGGCAGGCGGAGGAGATCTCCTTGGCCAGGTCCGCACGCGGTTCCAGGGTGGCTGCGTCGGCAAGCTCGATGGCCAGCATGGCGCCGCGGCCGCGGATTTCGGCGACGACGTTGGTGGAGGTGAGCAGCGGCTCGAGGATCTCGCGGGCCACGGCCTCGATGCGGCGGGCGTTTTCCAGCAGCTTGCCGTCCTCGAACTGCTCGAAGACCGCGAGGGCCGCCTCGCAGGCCAGCGGGTTGCCGGCGTAGGTGCCGCCCAGGCCGCCGGCGTGCGGTGCGTTCATGACCTCGGCGCGGCCGGTGACGGCGGAGAGCGGGACGCCGTTGGCCAAGGCCTTGGCGGTGAGGATCAGGTCCCCGGCGACGCCCTCGTGCTCGGAGGCGAAGAGGGTTCCGGTGCGGCCCATGCCCGCCTGGATCTCGTCGATGACCAGCAGGATGCCGTACTTGTCGGCAAGCTTGCGCAGGCCCGGGATGAAGCCGGCGGCCGGGACGATGAAGCCGCCCTCGCCCTGGATCGGCTCGATGACCATGGCGGCGAAGGTGCCCGCACCGTGCTCGAGGATGGTGGCTTCGACCGATTCCAGTGCCGCTTCGGCGCCGGCGGCCAGTCCCTCGGCCGGGCGCAGCGGGTTGGCGGAGGCGGCGCGGATGATCTCGGTCGGCAATGGGCCGAAGTTCAGCTTGTACGGGTTGACCTTGGCGGTCATGGCCATGGTGAGCAGCGAGCGGCCGTGGTAGGCCTCGTCGAAGACCAGGACGTTGGGTCGGCCGGTGGCGGCGCGGGCGATCTTGATGGCGTTTTCGACGGCCTCGGCGCCGGTGGAGAACAGGCCGGTGCGCTTTTCGAAGTCGCCCGGGGTGTTCCGGTTCAGCCAGGCGCAGACCTTGGTGAAGGATTCGTATTCGGTGACCATGAAGCAGGTGTGGGTGAAGGCAGCGAGCTGGGCGGCGACGCGTTCGGCGACGAGCTTGTTGCTGGCACCCAGGGAGGTCACCGCGATGCCGGAGGCGAAGTCGATCAGGCGGTTGCCGTCGACGTCCTCGATGATGCCGCCCTCGGCGCGGGTCACGAAGACCGGCAGCGTGATGCCGAAGCCGTTGGTCACCTGTGCGGTGCGCTCGGCGTGCAGTTCGGTGGAACGCGGACCGGGAACGGCGGTGGCAAGGTGGCGGGTCTGCGGCAGGGTGGCGGCCTCGGCGGCCAGGAGAGTTTCGGTCATGGGCTCCACGCTATGTGAATGAGTGACACGCGTCATTGGACGTTCTGCCCAATGCGGGCGTTGTTGTTGGATAATTTAGCCCATGATCTCCCTTTTGCAATTGGGTGCGGAGCTGGGCAGCGAACTCGCACCCTGCGATGGTGCCGACTTCAGCGCCAAGCCGGTCACCGGCGTCCACGTTTCCGAGTTGGAGGATCCGACCCCCTATCTGGAGGGCGGGGAGCTGCTCCTGACCACCGGAATGCCGTTTGCCGCCTCGGCGGCGCTCTCCCGCGCCTACATGGCCCGGCTCGGGGCCAAGAACGTGCACGCGGTCGGGCTGGGCCTGGGCCCGTGGCTGAGATCCGTCCCCGGGTATGTGGTGGCGGCAAGCGTCGCCGCGGGCATCGAGCTGGCGATCGTGCCCGACGGCGTTCCGTTCCAGAACGTCACCCGCGCCTACTGGCGGCTTTCCACCCGGGACGACACGAGCAACCTGATGGATTCCCTCGGCACCCAGACGGCACTGGCCCGCGCCGCGATGCGCCCCGATGCCACCAGCGCGGTGGTGCGCGGGTTGGCCCAGGCACTGGGCGGGTGGGCGGCCTACCTGCCGGCCGATGCCGGGCATGAGACCGTGTGGCCCGCCTCGGCCGGATCGTTGGTCCCCGACCTGCGCGCCGAGTCCATCCGCTTCAACAAGGCCGGGGTCCCCTCCGCCGCGACCTTCGAGATCCACGGGCAACCGGTGGTGCTCTACCCGATCCTGCTGGGCACGCGCATCCACGGGTTCCTGTGCATCGGGTCGGGGCGCACGCTGACCAAGGCCGACCGGCAGGTCATCATGACGGTTTCCACGCTGCTGGCCCTGCGCGCACGCCAGCGCGAGGTCATCGTCGGGACCACCAACGCACTGGGAGCCGCTACCACCAAACTGCTGCTGCACGGCCAGAGCGAGGCCGCGCACATGGTGGCCGCGGACGTGGGGCTGGGCGAACTGCCCAGCCGGGTGCGGCTGCTGGGCATCAGGCTTTCGCCGGGCGACGACCCGGGGCTTGCGGCCCGCGCGGCGGTGCGGCTGGCGGCCGACCCCGGGCTGCCGGACCTGGCCGCGGCCGTGGACAAATGCTTGCTGCGCCACGTCCAGGATTCGATCCTGTATCTGGTGCTTCCCGCCGCCGGCCTGGGAACTTCGCCCACGGACGGCGAGCGCGACTCGCTGGAAGAGAATGCGCTGCTGGGCGTTTCGGCGCTCGTCGAACCCGAGCTGTCCGGCTCGCTGGCCGCTGCGCTGGGCGATCCGGTGAGCCTCGGCGAGATCCCCGGCAACCTTGCGGTGCTTCGCCAGGCCGTGTTGCAGGCCCCGCCGGGGCGCCTGGTTGCCGTGAGCGCGAGCGAGGATGCGCGGGCCACCGGATGGGTGCGGATCCTGGCCGGCTACCCGCGCGCCGACCTGCTGGAAACCGTCAGGGCATACCTCAGGGCACGCGGCACTTGGGAGGATGCGGCACGTGCACTGGGCATCCACAGGAATTCGCTGCGCCACCGGATCTCGGTGGCCAGCGGCCTGCTGGGCGTGGACCTTGACGACCCGGACGTCGCGGCGCACCTGTGGTTGGCGTTGCGCCGCGACGAAAGCGGCCTAGGACCGCGCTAGCACCGGATCCTGTTCGGCGGGCGTGCCGAGCCAGGCGCGGACCGCGTCGGTGTGTTCACCGAGCTGCGGCGGGGCCATTGACGGTGCGTCGAGCCGTGGCGTCCAGCTGATCGGATGGCGGATCTGTTTGCCGACCACCACACCGTCGGCGTTCTGCACCTCGATCACCGGGTCCAGCCCGAGCGATTGCGCATAGCCGATTCCCTCGTCGATCCCCGCGACCTTGCCGGCGGGAACCTGGACGCCCGTGAAGCGCGCCTGCCAGTTCGCGCCGGAGTCGGCCCGCAGGGCTTCTTCCAGCAGCGGGATGAGCAGCTCGCGGTTGGCCACGCGGGCCGAGTTGGTGGCAAAGCGGGCATCGGAGGAAAGCTGCGGTTCGCCGACCTCGGCGCAGAGTCTGGCGAACTGTCCGTCGTTGCCGCAGGCCACGGCGACGGATCCGTCGGAGCAGGCCAGCAACTGGTAGGGCACGATCGAGGGGTGCGCGTTGCCCATGCGGGTGGCGACCTTGCCCGCGCCCAGGTAGGCCTGGGCCTGGTTGGCCAGCGCCCCCTGCAGGCTGGAGAGCAGGTTGACCTCGATGTGGGCGCCGGCCCCGGAGGTGTTGCGGGCGGCCAGCGCGGCCAGCACACCGATGGTTGCGTCCTTGGCGGTGAGCACGTCCACCAGCGCGACGCCGGCCTTCATCGGGTCGGCCCCGGCCTCCCCGGTGATCGACATCAGCCCGCCGAGGGCTTGGACGATGAAGTCGTAGCCGGGCAGGTGGGCCCCGCCGGTGGATCCGAACCCGGAGATGGAGGCGTAGACGAGGCCCGGGTTTTCCGCGGTCAGCTCCGCATAGCCGAGCCCGAGCTTGGCCATGCCGCCTGGCTTGAAGTTCTCGACCAGCACGTCGGCGCGCAGCGCCAGCTCCCGGGCAAGCACCAGGTCCTCCGGGTTTCCAAGGTCCAGCGCCACCGACTGCTTGTTGCGGTTCACCGATTCGAAGTAGGTGGAGCCGGTGGCGGAAAACGGAGGCCCCCAGCTGCGGGTGTCGTCCCCGGCGCCGGGGCGTTCGACCTTGATGACCGTGGCACCGAGGTCGGCCAGGGTCATGGTGCACAGCGGCCCGGCCAGCACCCGGGAAAAGTCTGCAACGATGATGCCATCCAGCGGGCGGATCGAATTCATGCGGGGATTCCTTCCATGGCCGTCATGCTCCGCACCGTCTGCGAACAGCGTCCCGTCGGGTTTTCGATCCCCGCATGGGTGCAGTCTGGTGGAAAGCCGGCCGGCGGTGTTCCTTCCACATGAGCTACATGGAACACCCTACGAACAAACGTGACAGGAGTCTCGGATAATTCATCCAACGCCTTGGCCACTTCATCCATTCGCTCGGGGCCGGGGCAACACCGCAGCGCGCCTTAAGCAGGTGTGTCCCGCACCCGATGGCTCGGGTACGGGACACACCTGCCTGCGCCGAAACTAGACGGTCCTGCGCAGCGGCGCTTCCTTGATGAGCAGGACGCAAACCAGCGAAACCACGGCAACGGCGGCCGAGGCCATGAAGATCACGCCCGTGGCGTCGCCGAAGGCCGTCTCGTACATGACCCGCACGGCCGCGGGCATGGTCGACAGGTCCAGCGACGTACTTCCGGAGGCAACGCCGCCGGAACCGTCCGGGGAGATCAGGTGTGCGGCCGTGAGCGCATCGATGACCAGCGCACTGACCTTGTCGGACAGCATCGCGCCGAGCACCGCGACGCCGGCGGCCCCGCCCACCGAGCGGAAGAACGCCACGGACGAGCTGGCGGTGCCGATGTCGGTGACCTTGACGGTGTTCTGCACGGCGAGCACCAGGTTCTGCACCATGAAGCCCATGCCGACGCCGTTGAAGAACATGCCGGCGGCCAGGATCCAGTAGTTGGTGTCGTGGGACATGGTGCCCAGCAGCGCCAGCGCAGCGATGTTGACGCTGGCTCCGACGACCAGGAAGATCTTCCACCGGCCATGCCGGGAAATCATCTGCCCGGAGAACACCGAGCCGAAGAGGTTGCCCAGGATCATGGGCAGGGTCATGACCCCGGCCATGGTGGGGCTGGCCTCCCGGGCCACCTGGAAGTACTGGCCCAGGAAGGCGCCGGAGCCGAACATCGCCACGCCGATGGAGACCGAGGCGATGATGGAGAGCGCGGTGGTGCGCATGGCGATGATGCGCAGCGGGATGACCGGCTCCGGGACGCGTCCCTCAACCCAGATCAGCAGCGCGATCAGCGCCAGCGAGCCGCCCACCATGGCGTAGGTCTGCCAGGAGTTGAACTCGAAGTAGCCGGCCTTGCCGACGTAGGAAACCCAGATCAGCAGCACCGACACGGAGACCGTCACCAGCACGGCGCCGGCCCAGTCGATGTAGACCTTGCGGGCAACGTGCTTGATGTGCAGCGTCTTGTGGATCATCCACATGGAAATCAGTGCGATCGGGACGCCGATGAAGAACGTCCAGCGCCAACCCAGCGGCGAGTCGACGATCAGCCCGCCCAGCAGCGGGCCGCCGGCCGTGGCCAGCGCCATGACGCCGCCGAAGTAGCCCGAGTAGCGTCCGCGCTCGCGCGGCGGGATGACGGTGCCGATCACAGCCATGCCCATGGCGGTGAGCCCGCCCATGCCGATGCCCTGGATGACGCGGGCGCTCATGAGCATGGGGATGTTGATCGCGAACCCCGCCAGCAGGGAACCCGCAACGAAGGTGAGGATACCAAGCTGCAGCAGCTTCTTCTTGTCGAAAAGGTCTGCCAGCTTGCCCCAGATCGGGGTGGTGGCCGCGTTGGCCAGCAGCGCCGCGGTGAGGACCCAGTTGAAGTCTGTCTGCGTGCCGTTGAGGGCGTCCATGATGGTCGGCAGGGCAATTGAAACGATGGTGGTGGCCAGCATCGCCGCGAAAAATGCTGCCAAAACGCCGACGATGGAGCGCATTACCTCCTTCGGCTCCATCTGCGGTTGGTCGCCTTGGCGCTCGCGCGTCAGGGCAACGGACTGCTGTTCGCTCATGCGTTTCCTTCCTGTGCAGCCTCTGCCGCTGGTAAGTTCCTGCCTTGCATCTGGTCGATGCCGGCACGAAGCGCTTGCTGGATCCGGTTCACGGTGGCCGCGGCTTCGGCGATCTCCGTCGCGTCCCAGTCCTTGAGCAGGTCTGACAGGAGGTCGGTCCTGCGCTTGTAGGCCCGGTCCACCTCGTCCTTGCCCTCCTGGGTCAGCGAAATGAGTTGCGCCCTGGCATCGTTGCGGCACGGGGTGCGCTCCAGGAGCCCCATGGACTCCAGGTCCGCAACCTGCCGGCTCAGCGCGGCGGGACCGATTCCGATCCACTGCGCGACATCGGTGGCCCTCGTGGGCTGGTTTCGATAGACGTACAGAAGGACCCCCATGGCGGCGAAGCCGACCTTCTGGTCGCCCTCGCCCAAGTGAGCGAGTTGCCGCAGGGTGCGGTTCAGCGAGCTGACGCTCTCCACGAGTTCCAGTGTTTGCGAATCATCCTGAGGCAAGGGGCTGCGCTCCTCAAATCGAAATTAGTTGACCAAGGCAAATGTTGCCTCGGTCAACTATATGAGCAATTTAGTTGCCCCGTCAAACTAATTTGGTGAGATGTTTGGGACTACGCTTGATCCCGTGAGCACCGAAAACTTCAGCCCGGCCGACATTGCACTTGCTTCCCGACTGCGTTTGATAGCACTGGAAGCGGCAAGACTCGCCGCACCGGTATTGCGTGAAGCCTTCCGCAACGACGTACAGCGCGAGAACAAGACCAACGCCCACGACCTGGTCACGGCCTTTGACCGGCACAGCGAAGAAATCATCCGCACCCACCTCACCGGGGCGGAACCCGACTCGCGGGTCCTGGGCGAGGAGGGCGGGAGCACAGGCGATGGAAACATCCAATGGATCGTGGATCCCATTGACGGAACCAGCAATTTCACGCATGGAATTGCATTTTTCTGCATTTCGATAGCCGCGGCGCACGACGGGCAGCTGCTCGCCGGCGTCGTGCTCGATCCGATTGCAGGCTTGGAATTCACGGCGGATGCGGAGCACGCATATCTCAACGGGGAGATCCTGGCTCCCGCTTTCCGGCCCGACCAGGCCCATGCCAACCTCATGACCGACTACCCCTCGGCGGAGGCCCTGGCAGTCGACGGTTCCCTGGGCCTGGCCGAATTCGGATCGTGGATCACGGCCTTCGCCACGGTGCGCCGAAAGGTCTCGGCGGCCCTGGCACTGGCACACGTTGCCGCCGGATGGTGCGACGTCACCCTGGGCCTGGATACCAAGCCCTGGGACATCGCCGCGGGCGCACTATTGGTGCGGCGAGCGGGTGGACGCTACCTGGCATACCGCTATGACGACGAACAGCTGCCCGACTATGCAGCACCCTGCTTCATCGCGCTGGGGCCAGGTGCGCAGTATCCGGCTGCCACGGCGTCGGTCGAACGAATCATTTCCGCGCGGCGGGCGCAAGGCTTCGGCGGCTAGTTGCCCGCCATGGCCTTGAGCTCGTCGCTGACCGAGTAGTCCTCGGTGTTTTCGAGCCAGGAAGCACCGATCATGCATTGGGCCTGGGCGCCGAGGCCTTCGTCTTCATCTTCAATGACAAGGTAGCCTTCGGAATCAAAAACCTCGCAGCTGACCTTTCCGGCGTTGTCACCGACGTTCGTGGCGATCACGCCGCCAAAGAGCGTCGAGGCGGTGTGGCTTTCGGTGAAGGTGCCACGCTGGTTGCTGGTCACCGCAGCCGTGGCTTCAGTGGTGGTGAGGGAAATCTGGTACTCGCCGGCGGAAGACGCAACGAATTCGTAGGTGGCGCTGCGATCCATGAAGGACATGAACGTCGTGAACAGGAGCGCATAAAGAATCGAAACCAGCAGCCCGAACGCGCCCGTCACCAACGCTGTCACCGAAAAACCTCGGCGGTTCAGCCGCTTGGCGATGCCGACAATGCCGAGCACCATGGCAAGCGGGCCCAGCAGGAAGGCCACGAATCCAAAGACCGGGACGATCGAAATCGCCGCCGCTGCTATGCCCGTCACCATCGCAAACGTGGTCATGCCGTGGGTGCGCGGGGGGGCGTTCCAACCGCCGGGGCCATAGCCGTAGGCTCCATACGCCGGGTAATCCCCCGGATATTGCCCGGGGTACTGTCCCGGATACTGCCCCTGGTATTGGCCCGGGTGCTGGGTCTGCACCGGGGCTCCGCCCTGGTACTGGCCGGGGTATTGCCCGCCGCCGAATCCTTGCTGGTTCCACGACTCGTGGTTAGAGCCACCACCTGGCGAGGCATTCGGGTCGGACATTTGGCTCCTTGAACGAAAGGGAATGGCGCGCTGGATGCTTTGCGGCTCTAGAACGAAATTACCCGTTTCTTGGAGCTTGGCACAATCCGGCTAGTCGGAGCCATCACCCAAGCGGTACTCGGAACCATCCGGGCGACGAAGGAGCACGCCGTAATCAACCAGGTACCGGCGCAGCAACACCGCATCATCGGCGATGTCTTCGAGCCGCAAGGTCAAATCGAGCTCGTCAAGTTCCTCGCCGTGTTTCAGCACCCGCGCCCCGATTGATCGCAGCAGGGAAAGGCGTTCCGAGGGGTTCTTGGGGTACCGCTGGATGCGGCCGTCGGCATCCAGGAATCGATCGACCCCCTCCTTGGGCATGCGGGAGGCGCCCACCGCCAAGGTCCGTGCATAAACGCCATCGTCGACGAGCCCCTCGGCGGTCAGCAGGCCGGCGGCCTGCAGGTTTTTCTCGGCCTTGGCCTGCCGCACCGGAGGCAAGTCTCCGGGGATTCCCAGTACCGCTTGGGCGTATGCCTTGCGTGTTTCTTCATTGGCCAAGGCGCCGAACACCTGCCGCCAGTCGGCCGTCGATTCGCTCATTGCTTCCTTCACTATTTTTCCCTCGTAATTCCAACTTCTCGGGCATACCCTGAGGGCATGGCTACTCTATTCCATCGAAATGCACAGGCTGCCGTGCACCACCACGGTGGCGGATCCCTCATCCTCGGCGGCATACTCGCAGCAATGCTGTTCGGGGTGTTCGCCATTTTCCTGGCCAGCACCAACGGAACCTGGGCACCCATGCTGATTGGTATGTCCTTCGGCATCTCGGCCGCTCTCTTTGGGACGGTTTACCACTTCACGCACTGACCCCGTTCCAAAACCGCCACGCCGACCAGGAAAACTCCCGATCGGCGTGGTTTTCCTATGTCCAGCCGGCGGGGGCCCGATCTTGCGACGCGGCCGACTGTCCGGCCGACCGGCCGCTGAACAGGCAGCCGCCCAGGAACGTTCCCTCGAGCGCGCGATAGCCGTGGCAACCGCCTCCGCCGAACCCGGCGGCCTCCCCCGCCGCATACAGGCCCGGCACCGGCTCGCCCTCCGCATTCAATACGCGGGAATCCAAGTCCGTATTGAGGCCGCCCAGGGACTTGCGGGTCAGGATGTTCAACCGGACGGCGACCAGCGGCCCTGCCTTGGGATCGGTCAACGGATGGGGCTTGACGCTGCGAACGAGCCTGTCCCCCACGTAGTTCCGGGCACTGGTGACAGCGGAAATCTGCCCGTCCTTGCCGAAGGCGTTTTGGACGGCCGAATCCCGCGCGCCTACCACTGCCGCAACCTCGGCGGGGTCGAGCAAGTCCTCGCCGCTGAGCTCGTTCATCTTCTTCACCAGTTCGTCGAGGTTCGGCGCCTGCACGAAGTCCTCGCCGTTATCGAGGAAGGCCTGCACGGGGTCAGGCACGTCCGTCTTGGCCCTCGCCACCACCGCGCGCACGTCCTTTCCCGTCAGGTCCGGGTTCTGTTCGCTTCCCGAGAGCGCGAATTCCTTGCCGATGATGCGCCGGTTGAGGATGAACCAGCTGTAATCATGCCCCGTGCCACGCAGGTATTCCAGGGTGCCGAGGGTATCGAACCCCGGCCACAGCGGATCGGGCAGGCGTTTGCCCGTGGCATCGAGCCACAGGGAACTCGGCCCGGGCAGGATGCGGATCCCGTGGTTCCGCCACACGGGGTTCCAGTTCGCGATGCCCTCGGTGTAGTGCCACATCCTGTCGCCGTTGATCAGCCGACCGCCGGCGCGCTCGGCGATGTCAAGCCCGCGCCCGTCGACGTGCGCGGGGACGCCGGCGACCATGTTTTTTGGCGCCTCGCCCAGGCGTGCGGGCCAGGCGTCCCTGACCTTGGCGATGTTGCCGCCGATGCCGCCGGTGGCGACAATGACGGCCGGGGCAAAGTACTCGAACGTGCCGATCGCGTTCCGGTTGGTGGCCACTCCCCGTTCGGCGTCATCGGGTTCGAGCAGGCTGCCACGCACACCGCCCACGGCGCCTTCGGCCATGACCAGCTCGTCGAGTTGGTGGCGCCACAGCATTGTCAGCTGCCCCTTGGCGACGGCCGTCCTCGCGGCCACGGCGAACGGCTCGACAATCCCGGGCCCGGTACCCCAGGTGATGTGGAAACGCGGGACCGAGTTTCCGGGACCTTGCGCCCCGGCGCCGCCGCGCTCCGCCCATCCCACGACGGGGAAGAACCTTACGCCGCGCTCGCGCAGCCACGCGCGTTTTCCGCCCGCCGCCCAATGCACATAGGCCTTGGCCCATTCCCGGGGCCAATAATCTTCCTCGCGGTCGAAGCCCGCCGTCCCGAACCAGTCCCTCAGTGCCAGCTCTTCGGAGTCCTTGACGCCCAGCCTGCGCTGCTCGGGCGAGTCGACGAGGAAGATCCCGCCAAAGCTCCAATGGGCCTGGGCCCCGAGGTTCGCCTCGGATTCCTGGTCGATCAGCAGCACCCGGCTGCCGGCGTTGACCGCTTCGGTGGCAGCGACCAGCCCGGAGAGGCCCGCGCCAACGACAATGACATCAAAGTTCTTCGAATGTGGTGTGTGCGCCATGACCCCACCCTACCGAAAGGTAACCCGAATCACACAAGGTTTCGGCCCGGGCTTCGGGTCCGCCGCCACTTTCCCCAACAGACATTGGCCGGCGCGGGAAGCCTCACCAGTGCTCAGCTATCCGTTGTGTAGTTGCGGTCGAGCCCCGGCGGCATCCTCCCTGAAAAGTCGCGGGCGCTGAACAAGCACCCCAACGCTCGCAGAAGACGTCGCGCCAACGAGCACCGATGGCGGACTTGCCGAGGCACGCCGTGATGACAACGATCGGCGGGTCCACCATGGGTACACTGCTGGAAATCAGCCAGCGACCGGGCTCCCGAGGCCGGGATCTTCCGTGAGGCCAAGTTGCTTCACCAGGCTGTTGATGTCGTAATACATCGCGCCTCCCGTCCCCTGCCACGGCGGGGCAAGGCTGTCGGAGGCCGGTGGGTTCTGGCGCCAGCAGATGTATTCGGTGAGCTCCAAGGCGAACGACTTGTTGGTGGGGGGCTGCCCGTTCGGAAGTTCACCGGTCTGGACACCCGTCAGGGTGAGCCGGGCGATGGTCCACAGGTCGGATTTCAGCGACGGGTCCAGGGATGCGGGGTACTCCCCCAATTGGTCGGCGATGATGCCGGCGTAGTAATAGACGCCCGAGAGCTTGGCATCGGGGGCGGCCTTGAACCACTTGGAGGCAAATTCCACCATCGCGGTGGCGTTGGTGACCTCATGGCCGGTTGGCACGTCCGCGTAGTGGATGGTGGGCGCGAACGTCGGGATGAACGATTCCAGGTCCCGATCGTTCCAGAGCTCGTGGGCCTTTTTGTGAACCCCGATCAGAGTCGCCTTGTCCTTTTCTTCGTCGGCGCCGGGGGTGGTGCTTGCGGCGCCGGTGGTGCTGGCAGCGCCGGGTGTGGTGCTGCAGGCGGCAAGCGCCGCAATTGCCCATACGCTGACCCCTGCCGTGCCTGCCCGCAGCGCACTGCGCCGGCTTACTCCTTGGCTCGCCGAACCAGCCTCGGTCCCCGGTGGGAATCCAGTGTGGCCTTCAACGGTATTGCGTTTGTATTCCATATCCTTGCCTCCTACTGCTACAACGCTGCCCCACGTGCAGAGACCCCAGTTTCCAGTTCAAAGGTTTCACGGGGGCCCGGTGGTGTCGCCATCCTCCTCGGATGATTTCCCCGGCGGGGGTGTGTCGGTCCGGCCTGAAACCGGGCCCGGGTGCCGTGCCCCATCGGAACCGGGGGCGTGTTTCCCGATTGCCCGGGCCTCGCGGCGGTGGCGGGCAGGCCCATGAGCGCGGTCCGGCCGCGCCGCTGCGTAGCGTTGCCCATTGGCGCTTTGCGATCCCCCTGCCTTTGACGGAGGGACTATGCGGGTTGGGCGCCCATTCGCAGGCTGATCTGCTGTGCCGCACGAATGCATGCCATGCCCAGATCGTGGAGCTGTTCCTTGGAGACTCGGTAGAAGGGCGCCGCGATCATTGCACAGGCAACGACCCTGCCCCTGTGGTCATAGATCGGGGCCGCAACGCCGACTTCATCGCTGGAGGTTTCCCCGTGGTTCGCCGCATAGCCTTGGGCACGAACCCCCGCGAGGCGCTGCATGTACGAGGCCCGTGCATCGGAGCTGTTTTCGGGCAGGACCACGCCGCCGGATTCCAACAGGTCAAGTGTCGCTTGCGCACCTTCATGGGCCAGGAACACCTGCACCGATGCGCTCAACGCCGTGTTGTAGCGGCTGCCCATGACGGAGGTGTGCTTGACCTGGTGCACGCTGGGAATTTGCTCGACCGACACGGATTCGGCCCCGTCCCAGATGTTGAGCACCGCCGTTTCGCCGGTGGCCTGGGCCAGTTCCTCGAGGATCGGGAAGGAAATGCGTCGCACGTCGAGGTTGGCCAGCAAGGGACCGGCCACGGCGATGAGCCCCAGGCCGAGGCTGTATTTGCGCGTGTTCTCGTCGCGGGCCACGATGCGTTCCTGCTCAAGCGTCGCGAGGATGCGCGAAATGCTGGACTTGTGGAGTCCGACCTTGGCCGCGATTTCGGTGACGCCCAGCACGGGATGCTCAACGGTGAAACAACGCAGGACATCGATCACGTTGACGATGACCGAGGCGCCACGGGACTCCGTGGCATTGGTTTCGGTCGGCTGGGCAACCATCTGTTCTCCTAGCTGGATTCCTGCGGATATTGGCAACGCTGCCGAACGGGGTTCGGTTCGTTCACGATGACGTTACCGTGATTTGCGGGTGGACATGGACAACCTGATTGCGATGCCGGCATCTTGTCGCATTTACGCCAAGGTTCAGTCGCCTTCGTCCACTCCGATGTCTTCGTTCCAGAGGCTCGGGTTCTCGGCGATGAATTGCCCCATGATGGCTGTGGCCTCGGCGTCGTCGATCAGCACCACCTCGACCCCGCGGTCCCGGAGAAGGTCGAGCTCGCCGTCGAAGTTCCGGTTTTCGCCCACGACCACCCTTGGAATGCCGAAGAGGATGATGGCTCCGGAGCACAGCGCGCAGGGTGCCAATGTTGAATACAGGGTGGTTCCCGCATACGAGGCGCGGCGCCCGACGTTGCGCAGGCAGTCGATTTCGCCGTGCGACGTGGGATCCCCGTTTTGGACCCGGCGGTTGTGCCCGCTTCCGAGTCGAGTTCCGCCCTCGAAGAGACTGGAGCCGATGGGCACTCCACCCTCCGCGGCACCAAGCAGGGCTTCCTCAAGGGCCAGTGCATAGCCCGCGCGGTCGTGCTCGTCTAGTTCCGGCTGATTCATGCTCTGCACTCCCTGTTTCGTATGGTCATGGTCCACGGTACGCGGTGTGGCCAACCGTTGGTGGGCCACACCGCGCATTCCGCTTAAAACCCAAGGTGGGTGGCATCCCTTGGAACGCCACCCACCGGGTGCTGCCTAGCGGTCGATGATGTTGTTTTCCGGACCGAAGCCGAACTTGGTGATGTTCTCGACGCTGTTGTCCTCGCCAATGACCAGGATGTCGTGCTCGCGGTAGCCGCCGGCACCCGGCTCTCCGTCAAGCACCGTGATCATCGGTTCCATGGAGACGACCATGCCCGGCTCAAGGACCGTGTCGATGTCCTCGCGCAGCTCCAGGCCCGCCTCACGGCCGTAGTAGTGCGACAGGACGCCGAAGGAGTGGCCGTAGCCGAAGGTGCGGTTCGGCAGCAGGCCGTGGCCGATGTAGATCTCGTTGAGCTCCGCGGCGATGTCCTTGCAGACAGCGCCGGGCTTGATCAATTCCAGGCCGCGCTTGTGCACCTCGACGTTGACGTTCCAGAGTTCCAGGCTGCGCTCGTCCGGCTCGCCGAGGAACAGGGTGCGCTCCAGGGCGGTGTAGTAGCCCGAGGTCATCGGGAAGCAGTTCAGCGAGAGGATGTCCCCGCGCTGCAGCTTGCGGGTGGTGGCCCAGTTGTGGGCGCCGTCGGTGTTGATGCCGGACTGGAACCAGACCCAGGTGTCGCGCACTTCGCGGTCCGGGAAGGTCTTGGCGATCTCGTGGACCATGGCCTCGGTGCCGATGAGTGCGACCTCGTACTCGGTGATGCCCTCTCGGATGGCGGCCTTGATGGCCTCGCCACCCATGTCGCCGATGCGTGCACCGTGCTTGATGACCTCGATCTCCTCGGCGGACTTGATCATGCGCTGGCGCATGGCGGCCTGCGAGACGTCCACCAAGGTGGCGCCGCCGAAGGCATCCTGGATGCGCTGGCGGGTCATCACCGGCAGGGCGTCGTCCTCGACGCCGAGTCGGGAAGCCTTGACACCGGCGCGGCGCAGGGCCTCCTGCAGGCCGAAGTAGAAGTTGTCTCGCTGCCAGTCGGTGTAGACAATGTTGTCGCCGTAGCTGGTGCGCCATGGCATGCCGGCGTCGATGTTGGCGGTGATGGTGACCGACTCGTTGGCGGTGACGACCAGGGCGTAGTTGCGGCCGAAGGTTGTGTACAGGAAGTCGGAATAGTACTTGATGCCGTGGTAGCTGGTGAGGATGACGGCGTCGAGGTCCTTGGCCGCCATGATCTGGCGCAGTCCGGACAGGCGTCGCTCGAACTCGGCGTCGGAGAAGGTCAGCTTCTGCTTGGTGCCGTTGTGCAGGGTCTTCAGTCGCTCAAGCTCGGAAACGTTGGTTGCGGTTGCCGGTGTAATGGTCATGATGTTCTCCTGTGGTGTTGATGTTTGGTGTTGGTGTGCGGGAAGAAAGGCTGTGGCGGCCCTAGGCCAGCGGTTTCTTGCTGGTTTCCACCGAGCAGGCGACGGCGACCAGGGAAATGACAGCGGCGCCCATGAGGTACCAGGCGGGGGCCAGCACGCTGCCGGAGGTTGCGATCAGCAGGGTTGCCACGAAGGGCGCGGTTCCGCCGAACAGTGCGTTGGAGAGGTTGAAGCTGACGGCGAACCCGGTGTAGCGGACCCGGGTGGGGAACATTTCGGCCAGGTAGCTGGGCAGGGTTCCGTCGTTCAGGGTGAGCATTCCGCCGAGCAGGATCTGCACGAGGATGATCACCAGGAAGTTGCCGGTGTCCAGCAGCATGAACGCGGGAACCGTCAGGAAGATGAAGAGGATCGAGGCGCTGATGAGAACCCTCTTGCGTCCCAACCGGTCCGAAAGCATGCCGGTGAGGAAGATGAAGCCGATGTAGGTCACCAGGGCAACGGTGGTTGCCACGTAGGACGCGGTTTCATCGAGGCCCAGTTCCTGGGACAGGTACGTGGGCATGTAGCTGAGGATGACGTAGAAGCCAACCGCGTTGAGCAGGACCGCGCCCACGGCCTGGATCAGCTGACGCCAATGCTCCTTGAACAGCATGCTGACCGGCGCCTTTATGACATTGTCTTCGTTGGCAAGCTCCTTGAAGACCGGGGAGTCCTCGAGCTTGGTGCGGATATAGCGGCCGATCAAGCCCATCGGTGCGGCCAGGAGGAATGGCAAGCGCCAGCCCCAATCCTGCATCTGTCCTGGTTCAAGCAAGCCCGTCAGCAGTGCCGCCAAGAGCGACCCGAGCAGCAGGCCGGTGGCGGTACTCGCCGGCACGACGGCCGCATAGAGCCCGCGGCGGTTGGCCGGCGCGTACTCGACGAGGAATGCCGAGGCCCCGGCGTATTCGCCCGAGGCGGAGAAGCCCTGGACCACGCGGATGATGAGCAGGAGGATCGGCGCCCAGATTCCGATGGTTGCGTAGGAAGGGATCAGGGCGATGCAGAAGGTCGCGGCGGACATGATCAGGATCGACCAGGACAGCGCCGTGCGCCGGCCGATCTTGTCGCCCAGGTGGCCCCAGACGAATCCGCCCAGCGGCCGGACGAGGAATGAAATGGCGAAGAGTGCGAAGGTGAGCATGAGCCCGGTCTGCGGATCTGATTCCGGGAAGAACACCGCGGTGATGGTGACGGCCAGGTATCCGTAGACGGCATAGTCGAACCATTCAACAAAGTTGCCGATAAAGCTTGCCGCAACGACCTTGTTGCGGGTCTTGCGTCCGACGCCGGATGGATCGGGTCGCTCCTGGCCGCTGAGCGTAGGGCCGAGATCGCGGGCTGGATCTGTGGTGAGAGAGGTCGTTGCAGAACGCTCGGTGGCGTGCTTGCCAGCCGGGGTGTTGTTGCTCTGAGTCATTGGGGTTACCACCAGAAGGAATTGGAGTTGCATTCATTGCAACGCTGTTGCACTCACTGTATTTGTGTCGCGCATCACTGTCAAGGGTCGAATTTGACCCGCGTCACACTCGACGTTCCGGGTGCCAAAAAGATTTGGGCACCCGGTTGTCCGGGCGCCCAATCTTGTGTGTCATTGATGGCCCGCAGGCCTTTCTTCAACCCCGTTTTCGCCGGCCGAGGCCACCGTGGAGCTACAACGCGAGCATGACGTGCCGCGATGGCCGCTATCTGGCCCCAAGGGCTTCCACGGGCAATGAGTACTCGGCTTCGATCGCCCGGGCCACACCGTTTGTCACGGCATCCAGGAGCAGCTGTCCTCGTTCGGCGCTGGCACCGATCGGCGAGGACAGGCATCCGCTGGCCGGGGTGCGCGCGGGGTCCTCGGGGAAGACGTCGTAGGGCTTAAGCTGCGCCGGCGGGTGGTCGACGGCACGGGACATGTCGACCTTTTCCGGATGCAGCAGCAGCATGAGGGAGGTTTCCAGCACCCCGCCATGCTCGATGTCCCAACCCAGGAAGCCGTCGGGGAAGACTTTGTCCAGGGTTTCCTCGTCCACGAAGTCCCAGTAGGAAAGCAGCATGGCACGTGCATCCAGCCCGGCTTCCCGGGCGTGGCCCACGGCGATCTCAAGGCCCTCATAGATGAATTGGTAGTTTTCAAAGTGGCCGTTGAGGATGACCACCTTGGTGAACGCCTGCCCGATGAAGGATCGGGCAATATCCTCGACCTGACCGCTGAGCGTTGCCCCGCTCAGGCTTGTGGTTCCGATGCGGTGGTTTCCGCCCCCGGATCGCGGCTGCGACTTGTATCCATAGGAAAGCGTCGGAGCCACCAGGGCTCCGAGCTTTCGGGCCACCCCTGCGGCAATGGCGCGCGACAGCATCGCGTCGACTCCCAGCGGCATATGCGGGCCGTGTTGTTCGGTGGCACCGGCGGGGATGATCACCGTTGCATGGGCCTGGGCCACGTATGCGGCATAGGTATCAGCATCGATATCTTCCAAAAAGACCGACTGCATCGGGGGCTCCTTTGTGGTTTTGGCGCGAGGCGACTCACCATTGGTTAGCCTCGCGCCATGCGTTATGTGTGGAAATGGATTTGGGAGAAAATGGCTGCAATGGCAGTGGGCCCGGCGGCAGCTCTTCCCTCCGTCGAGCCCACTACGCTTTGCCTGTTGCTACGAGCCGATCTTGTGCTTTCCGGAATCCGTCTCGCCGGCCGGCTCCGTTCCCGAAACCACGTCATCGATCCGCTGCTCGGCGAGCAGGAACTCGGCGCTGCCGTGTTCCGTGATGAATTCCGCGTCGGAGCAGTCGATCTTCAGGCCCAGCGGCACGCCCTGGTCGATGCGGGACTTGAAGCGGCGGAGGCCCAGCAGATAGTACAGCCCCGCGCTGGTGCCGGTTCCCGCCAGCCAGGAGAAGTCGATGCCGCCCACGGCGGTGGCGATCGGGCCCTGGAGCGCCGGGATCGAACCGTACATGCACATCCAGGTCATGAGGATGCCGCCGGCGAAGGCAATGAATGCCGCGGGGTTGAAGGACTTGAGCTTGGACGACTTGGGATCCACGAACAGGTAGGAGAAGTCCTTGTGTCGGCGTTCGAAGACGAAGTAGTGGACGGCCATGATGCCGCCCCAGGTCGCAACCCAGGCCGCGATGGCGATGATCCAGTTGTGCAGGACCTCGGCGAAGTCGTGGGCGAAGAGGAACGCAATGACCGCAGCCATGGACAGGAAGCCAACCAAGATGGAGAGTTTCTTGCGGGAAACGTTGATGTCCAGCGCCTGGGTGGCCACACCGAAGGTGTACATGTTGATGATGTTTGTGGCGATCGGCCCGTGGATGACCAGGAGGATCACCGGGATCGACAGCGTGCCGAAGCTTTCGACGATCAGCTGGCCGGGGTCCGCGGTTCCGTTCTTGGTCGCGAGGCTTGCCCCCAAGATCCCAAGCCACACGACGGGAAGGAACTGGCCCAGGACACTGACAATGTAGAGCTTGTGCGGCTTGATGCGCTTGGACACAAACCGGGAATAGTCCGGTGCGTAGGTGAACCAGCCGATGCCCCAGCCGATGCCGATGGCGGTCATGATCGAGGACATGGCTGCGATTCGAGGCATGCCGGTGAGCACTTCGCCGACGGGGCCCTGGTAGCTCCAGTCGATGTCCAGCTGCGTCCAGGCGAGGATCGACATGGCAATAAGCACCAGGATCGTCGGCGGCATGGTGATGCGCTCGAAGCGCGCGATGGCCTTGTAGCCGCGGTAGCAGATGGCCACCTGGATGGACATGATGACCGCTGCGGTCGCAATGCGCCAGCCCAAGTTGCTCGCACTCGGGTCCACCCAGCCGATCATGCCGAACAGCGCCATGATCAGGTCCAGGATGACCCAGGTGTTGACGGCGGACCAGCCGATGGCAATGACCGCCTGGATGGCTGCCGGCAGGTATGCACCGCGGCGCCCGAAGGCTCCGCGGGCCAGCAGCATTCCCGTGGCACCCGTTTTTTGCCCGAGGATCACGAAGAACCCGAAACCGAGCATGCCGATGACGTTTCCGGCGATCAGGACCGTCAGGGTATCGGCCAAGCCGAGGCCAAGGTGGATGCCGAGGGCCCCCAGGATCCAGTTGATGGGGGCAACGTTGGCACCCGCCCAGATCCAGAACTGCCCGGATAGTTTGGTGGTTCGGGCCGATTCTGGGATCGGCTGCAGGGTGTCTTCGACGTGATGGGTCACGCTTTCGGACGAACTGGGAACTTCAGCTTTCATGGGATGACTCTTTTCCGGCAACGGTGGCTATCTAAGAACTCATCCACAATCCTAGGAGTGATCTACGCCACTCGGTACACTCGAAATGTATATAACTTCGCCCTGCGGGGTGACAGACTGTCACCACCGTGAATCGCGAAAAACCGGACATTAAATAGTTTCCCCGAGGAGTGACGCATGCTTTTGCCGCTGCAGGACGTTCTGGACAGCCCACTTTTCCTCAAGTCACGACCGCAAATCCTGGCGGGTGCCACACGCATCGAACAGACGGGTGTCCGGTGGGTGCACTCGAGCGAAGTCTTGCAGATTGCACCCCTCCTGCGGGGCGAGGAGCTGCTGCTCAGCGGGGGCCAGGCACTGCTTAAGTTACGCCATGAGGCGCAGGTCCAGTACGTCCAGAGCCTGGCGGACAGGAACGTTTCGGCACTTGCCATCGAGACGGCCGGGTTGGCCAAGGGCATCGGGCAGCGACTCATCGAGGCCGCCGAGGACGCCGGCCTTCCGTTGATCGAGCTTCGGGTAACCGTCCCATTCGTGGAAATGGCCGAGGCCATCAACCGCATCATCGTCTCGCAGCAGGCACTGGCGTTGCAGCGCGCGGATGCAATCTCCCAACGTCTGGCACAGCACATTGCCACCGCCGGGCCGAACCTCACGCCATTGGTCACACTGATCGCGGATGCGTTGTCGGTCAACGCCGACCTGGTGGACCTGGCCGGCGTCCCGCTGGCCACGAGCCGAAGCATTCCGGAAGAAGACGAAGCCCTGGAAATCGTCTCGGACATTTTCGTCAGCGACGTGGTCGCCGCCAGGCTTCACCTGCAAAGCCCGCGCGAGTCGGACCGCGAACTTCTCACTACCATCGCCGAGCGGCTGGGCAGCATCCTTGCCCTGGCACTGGCCCAGCACCACAGGCCAACCCGTTCGCAAATTGCCGACTCGGCGCTCATCCAGGCGATCATCCGCAATTCGAGCGCACCGGAGATTCGCGAGCTGAGCGCACAGGTCGGCCTGCCGGTGACGGCACCCGTGGCGATCGTCATTTTCCGCAGCGTCGAACTGGGGCGTATCCGCGGCGCGCTTGAAAGGATCCTGCGGAGGCACAGCCCGGAAATCAAGACATACATGGATTCGGAGTACCTTTACGGCATCATTCCGCTGAACCCCAGCTCCCCGCGCTTTGATCGCAGGCGCCTTCTCGAGCTGATGCGTGCCGACATCCACCCGCTGGCCGTCCAAGGTGTCATGGGGCCGGGCGTTCACGACGCCACGCACGGTTCTTGGTCGCTGCGCGAGGCACTGCTCGCCGAACACCTGGTGGGCGCAATGCCGCATGCCGGCGGGCTAAGGGACTGCGACGACGTTGTCCTGGAACGGTTCTGCGCCCGGGAACTCGACGGCGACGGCGTTTACCGATTTACCCAGGAATTGCTCTCCGAGCTTCTGGAACACGATGCCCAGCGCGGGAGCAACCTGGTCAAGACCCTTGAAACATGGCTGACCTCGGGCTGCAATTCAACGGCGACCGCATCCGAGCTTTTTCTCGAGCGCCAGACCCTGCACAAGAGGCTTAACAAGATCTTCGACATCTTGGGTGGAGACCCCCGGGGCACCTCACGCATGGCGGCGTTGCATCTGGCCACCCGACTGGCCGCCATGAACCCGGCAGTCGACAGGTAGCCGCAACGCCACCATCGCGACGCTCTCCATGTCGCCGGGCAACCGGTCGATCATGTCGACAACTAACATTGGCCGACTCGTCGGCCTCGACGACAAGCCACGGGTTGCGGCCGGCGACCGGAGGGAGCAGCACGCGTGCCTTCATACAGTAGGTCGGCTCCCATGATGTTTCCCGACTCGTGACAGTATGTCTAGGATCTTCATTTTCCCTAGACAGAAGGAAAATTCTTCGGTGAAAAAATCGCTGTTCATCGCCGGCGCGGTTCTCCTCGCCATCCTGGCGATCCCGCTCCTCGACCCCCTGACGAGGGCGCGGGTGTTCACGGGAGTCATTTTCGGTGGCGGCTTGGCCCTCACATTGCTCGTTACAGGAATTCTCACGGCCTTGTTTGGCTTGTTCTCCAAGAAGCGGGGAGTTGCGGTTCTCGGGGTTGTGGCGGCCGTTGTTGCCGTGCCTCTGGCATTTGCCGCCAGCTGGAATGCCAACGTGCACCTGCGCGACACCGTCGCGGTGGTGTCCGCCGAGGATGAGCTCCTGCCGGAGACCGGCCTGCGCGCGCCTTATCTGGTTGCCGAGCGGCAGGCATCATCCAACAGCTCAGGCACCGTCGGCGACATCACCGGGACAACGTACCTGGCCGGCAAGAACGTGTACTCGACCCTGGTGGAACGCCGAGGCTGGCTGGGACCGGGTTACGAGACCATGATCGTCCAGCAGCTCGCCCTGACAGGCCAGGCAACAGGCGAGCGTTGCGATTTTGCCACGCAGGCCAACCGGCGCATGAATGGGATTTTCGGCAATAGCCTGACGCGGGCCATTGCCGGCATCGACACCGGCTTGATCGCCAAGGACGTGGATACTTGGGGATACTGCGACAACGGCACGCCGAAAATCGTCGTCCCGGTGACGAAGCTCGAGAACTGGCTGGCGCCACGGGATGTTCCGGCCGGCGTTGTCGTCTATAACGGCAGCACCGACGAGCTGGAGTACAGGCCCGAGATTGCCTCGGGAGAGCTTCCCGGCCCGGCGGTGTCGATTTCCCAGTCGCGCCGCGTGAACGCATCACTGGCCACGCTGAACGGCGACTGGTGGAGCACCAACATCCTGAAGTCCACCGGCATCACCGATGAACCCAAGGACGAAGACGACACCAACCTTGGGAGCCATTCCAATTTCAGCATGAACTACGGCGAGGACCGGTTCGGGTTCTTCTCTCCGTTCACTTCGCGGGCTTCCTCGCGCACCATCGACCATGTTGCGGTACTCGACAGTTCGCAGGCGCGGGCGGGAGAACACGCCTCCGCGAAGCTGTACACCCTGCGCACTCCCCGCCAGTCGAATGCCGCCACCGCGGACAAGATCAAGGCAGACTACTCGAGCCTGAGCGACTGGGCCACCGGCATGGCCGTTATGGAGATCGTGCCGGGCGGCGAAGGCATCTGGCACGCCAGCATCGGCCAGAAGCAGAACGTGAACTACCGCGTCCAATTGAACGCCGACGGCTCATCCTGCTTGCTGACCGCCACGGGCAATAAGCTGCGCTGCTCCACCGACGCCGAACCCGCGCCCGGGTCCTCGCCGGAAGGAAACGCCGGAACCGGAATGGTCGATCCGTCCGGGCTCAGCAACGAGGAGCTCAAGTCACTGCACGAGGCCATCGTCAAGGAGCTTCACGAGCGTCTCGGCAACCAGTAGCCGTCCGCCGAAGAGGTGGCCCTTCGACGGGGAGAGCCCCGCACCCCCAAGCGCGGGTGTTGTGTTGACGAGCATGGAATGCCCCGGGACACCTTGGTGCCCGGGGCATGGCCGTAAAAGACCGAGCTAGAGGACCGCCCGAATGGTCTGCTCAAAACTGGAGATGTGCCCCAGCGCCAGGTCCGCGGCTTCATCGGCCCGGCCTTCGACAATGGCATCAAGCAGGGCCACGTGCTCATCGACGTGCCCCGCCACCGACGGAACCTTGTCCAGCACCAGGCACCAAATGCGGGTGGCCAGGTTGTCGAGGCGGATCAGCGTGTCCTCGAGGTGCGGGTTGCCGGCCGCCTTGTAGATCAACCGGTGCACGTTGAGGTCGAAGGCCATGAGCCCGCGTTTGTCCACGTTGCGCTCCCCCAGCCCCTCAATGTCCCGCGCCAGCTCGGCCAGCTCCCGGCGGTTCTGGTCCGACGCGCTTTGCGCCGCCTTGCGCGCGGCCAGCGGTTCGAGGATCCGACGGATTTCCGAGACGTCGGCCAGTTCGGTGATATCCACGATGGTGGCAAACGTGCCCCTTCGCGGATAGGAAACCACGAGGTGGTCCGTCTCCAGGCGCTTGAGCGCCTCGCGCACCGGGGTGCGCCCGATGCCCAGCTCGAGGGCCAGCTGGCCGTCGTTGATCGGCTCGCCGGGTCGGATATCGAGCATGATGAGGCGGTCGCGGATATCGCGATAGGCCTGTTCCGCCAGGGAAATCGGCGCATCCGCAAGCTCCACTGGCACTGCGATGTTGCTCATCTGACGACTCCTTAGCTGGGAAATTACGGGAAATATCTTAGTCGGCTCAATGTTCGGCCTTATTCAGACCTGACCATTGACAGTATGTGATCCCCATCATAGCATTGCAACCAGTTCTGATATATCAATCATCAACAACTTGTACTTCAAGGAGTGAAGACTGGATGGCACCCACGAAAACCGCGCTCGTCGAGTCGGCGTTGACCGAGAGCATTGCGACCCTTGATCCGGAGATCGCCCAGCGCATCGACGCGGAGCTGGCCCGCCAGCAGCGCGGCCTGGAGATGATCGCCTCGGAGAACCACACGGCCCTGGCCGTGATGCAGGCGCAGGGCTCGGTGCTGACCAACAAGTACGCCGAGGGCTACCCGGGCCGCCGCTACTACGGCGGCTGCGAGGAGGTCGACGTCATCGAGACGCTCGCCCTGGAGCGCGTGAAGGCGCTCTTCGGCGCCGCGTACGCGAACGTGCAGCCGCACTCCGGCGCGCAGGCCAACGCCTCGGTGATGCACGCGCTGATCCGCCCGGGCGACACCGTCATGGGCCTGAACCTGGCCCACGGCGGGCACCTGACCCACGGCATGAAGATCAACTTCTCCGGCCGCCTCTACAACATCGTCCCCTACGGGGTCGAGGAGGACACCCTGGTCATCGACATGGACAAGGTCGAGGCCCTGGCCCTGGAGCACTCCCCGAAGATGATCGTCGCCGGCTGGTCCGCCTACCCGCGCGAACTGGACTTCAAGCGGTTCCGCGAGATCGCCGACAAGGTCGGCGCGTACCTGTTCGTGGACATGGCGCACATCGCCGGGCTGGTCGCCGCCGGGCTGCACCCCTCCCCGGTGCCGCACGCCCACGTGGTCTCCTCCACCACGCACAAGACCCTGGCCGGCCCGCGCGGCGGCATCATCCTCACCAACGACGCGGACATCGCCAAGAAAATCAACTCCGCGGTGTTCCCGGGCCAACAGGGCGGCCCGCTGGAGCACGTGATCGCCGGCAAGGCCGTGGCGTTCAAGATCGCGGCCACCGACGAGTTCAAGGCCCGCCAGGCCCGCACCATCGCCGGGGCAAGGATCCTGGCCGAGCGGCTGAACGCCCCGGACGTCGCCGCCAAGGGCATCAGCGTGCTCACCGGCGGCACCGACGTGCACCTGGTGCTGGTGGACCTGCGCCACTCGGAGCTGGACGGCCAGCAGGGCGAGGACCTGCTGGCGAAGGTCGAGATCACGGTGAACCGCAACGCGGTCCCGTTCGACCCGCGCCCGCCGATGGTCACCTCCGGGCTGCGCATCGGCACCCCGGCGCTGGCCACCCGCGGCTTCTCCGAGGCCGCCTTCGTGGAGGTCGCGGACGTCATCGCCGAGACCCTCATCGCCGGCACCGAGGAAAACAACGGGGCAACCCTCGCGGCCCTGAGGGACCGCGTGCACGCCCTGGCCGACGCCCACCCGCTCTACCCGAACCTCGCCCCGATTGGAGCCTAAGACCATGGTTGATATTCTCCCCGAGCACCCCGACTTCCTCTGGCACAACCCTGATCCCAAGCCCTCCTACGACGCCATCATCGTCGGCGGCGGCGGGCACGGCCTGGCCACCGCCTACTACCTGGCCAAGAACCACGGCATGACCAACATCGCGGTCCTGGAACGCGGTTGGCTGGCCGGCGGCAACATGGCCCGCAACACCACGATCATCCGTTCCAACTACCTCTGGGACGAGTCGGCCGGCATCTACGAGCACTCCCTGAAGCTCTGGGAGCAGCTGCCCGAGGAACTCGAATACGACTTCCTCTTTTCCCAGCGCGGCGTCATGAACCTTGCCCACACCCTGGGCGACGTGCGCGAATCCATGCGCAGGGTCGGGGCCAACCAGCTCAACGGCGTCGACGCCGAATGGATCACCCCCGAGCAGGTCAAGGAACTGTGCCCGATCATCAACATCGGGGACGACATCCGCTACCCGGTCATGGGCGCGACCTACCAGCCGCGTGCCGGCATCGCCAAGCACGACCACGTCGCCTGGGCCTTCGCCCGAAAGTGCGACGAGATGGGCGTGGACATCATCCAGAACTGCGAAGTCACCGGCTTCATCAAGGACGGCAACCGCGTGGTCGGCGTCGAAACCAACCGCGGGCGCATCAATGCCGGAAAGGTCGCCCTCTGCGGCGCCGGGCACTCCTCGGTGCTCGCCGAACAGGCCGGCTTCGACCTGCCGATCCAGTCCCACCCGCTGCAGGCGCTGGTCTCCGAACTGCACGAACCGGTCCACCCGACGGTCGTCATGTCCAACCACGTGCACGTCTACGTCTCCCAGGCCCACAAGGGAGAACTGGTCATGGGAGCGGGCATCGACACCTACAACGGCTACGGCCAGCGCGGCGCCTTCCACGTGATCGAGGAGCAGATGGCGGCGGCCGTCGAGCTCTTCCCGATCTTCGGCCGGGCGCATGTTTTGCGCACCTGGGGCGGCATCGTGGACACCACCATGGACGCCTCCCCCATCATCTCCAAGACCCCGATCGACCAGCTGTACGTGAACTGCGGCTGGGGAACCGGCGGATTCAAGGGCACCCCGGGCGCCGGCTACACCTTCGCCCACACCATCGCCACCGACGAGCCGCACCCGCTCAACGCCGGCTTCGCGCTCGAACGCTTCGAGACCGGCCACCTCATCGACGAACACGGCGCCGCAGCCGTGGCCCACTAGAAAGGGATCCACACAACCATGATGCTCATCGAATGCCCCTGGTGTGGGCCCCGCAACGAGACCGAATACCACTACGGCGGACAGGCCCACGTGGCCTACCCGGAGGACCCCTCGGCACTGACCGATGCTGAGTGGGCCAGGTACCTGTTCTACCGGCAGAACCCCAAGGGGCTCTTCGCCGAACGCTGGTCCCACGCCGCCGGCTGCCGCCGCTGGTTCAACGCCATCCGCGACACCGTGACCTATGAATTCAAGGCCGTCTACAAGCCAGGCGAACCGCAGCCCACCGCCAACGCCAACGCCCCGGCCGCCACCACAGCCACACAGGGAGGAACCAAATGAGCACCACCTCTTCGCACCGACTCGGCGCGCAAGCATCGGCTTCCGCCCGCATCGACCGGAACCGTCCGCTGAGCTTCACGGTCGACGGCAAGGCCTTCACCGGGTTCGCCGGCGACACCGTGGCCTCGGCCATGCTGGGCGCAGGGGTCAAGACCTGCGGCCCGTCCCTCTACCTGAACCGCCCGCGCGGCATCATGTCCTCCGGCGTCGAGGAAGCCAACGCCCTGATCAAGGTCGGCGCCCGCTACGCCGGCCACGTGAACGAATCGATGCTCCCGGCCACCGCCGTGGAACTGACCGACGGCATGGACGTGACCCTGCTTTCGGGCCTGGGCCAGCTGGACCCGCGCGCCGACGAGGCCGTGTACGACCGCAAGTACGTGCACACCGACGTGCTGATCGTCGGCGCCGGACCCGCCGGCCTGGTGGCAGCCCGCGAGGCGGCCAAGTCCGGCGCCCGCGTGATCCTCGTCGACGAACAGCCGGAGGCCGGCGGATCGCTGCTTTCGGCCTCCACCGAAACCATCGACGGCAAGCCCGCCGCAACGTGGATCGCCGAGACCCGGGAGGCATTGAAGGGCGCGGAGGAATTCACCTACCTGGCCCGCACCACCGCCTTCGGCAGCTACGACGCGAACTTCTTCGTCGCCGTCCAGCGCCGCACCGACCACCTGGCCGGAGAGCTGGGCGCGGGGGTTTCCCGCGAACGCATCTGGCACATCCGCGCGGCCCAGGTGGTTCTGTCCACCGGCGCCCACGAACGCCCCCTCGTGTTCGAGAACAACGACCGCCCGGGCATCATGCTCGCCGGTGCCGCCCGGTCCTACCTGAACCGCTACGGCGTCCAGGTGGGCAGCGACATCGTCGTGGCAACCACCAACGACTCCGCCTACGCGCTGGTCGAGGACCTGCTCGCCGCCGGCACCACCGTTGCCGCGGTCATCGACGCCCGCGAGGAACCGTCGATCCGCGCCACCGAGGTCTCCGCCCTGGGCATCCGGGTCCTCACCCGTTCGGTGGTCGCGGACACCGCGGCGCACGCCGACGGTTCCCTGGCCTCCGTCACCGTTAGCGGCATCGACGCCGACGGCGCGCTGACCGGCACCGTCGAAACCATCAACGCGGATACGCTGGCGGTCTCCGGCGGCTGGAACCCTGTGGTGCACCTGCACTCGCAGCGCGAACGCCGGCTGGGCTGGAGCGAATCGCTCTCGGCCTTCGTCCCCGCCAACCCGGTGCCCAACCAGCAGACTGCCGGCGCCATGAACGGCCGGCTCGAGCTGGCCTCGGTCCTGGCGGAGGGCGCCCGCGCCGGCGCCTCGGCCGCAACGGCGGCGGGTTTCGCCGCCACCGCATCCGTGCCCAGCGCGGCGGTCGAGCAGCCGGGCGAGACCCGCGCGCTCTGGCTGGTTCCCTCGCTGGACGGGGAGACAGGCACCTACAAGCACCACTTCGTGGACTTCCAGCGCGACCAGACCGTTGCGGACGTGCTGCGCTCCACCGGTGCGGGCATGCGCTCGGTCGAGCACGTGAAGCGCTACACCTCCATCTCCACCGCAAACGACCAGGGCAAGACCAGCGGCGTGAATGCCATCGGCGTGATCGCCGCGGCGCTGGACACCACGGACGTGGCGGGAATCGGCACCACCGCGTTCCGCGCCCCGTACACCCCGGTGGCCTTCGCCGCCCTGGCCGGACGCCAGCGCGGGGAACTCTTCGACCCGGCCCGGCTGACCTCCATCCACCCCTGGCACGTGGCCAACGGCGCCCTCTTCGAAGACGTCGGCCAGTGGAAGCGCCCCTGGTACTACCCGCAGGACGGCGAGGACATGGACAGCGCGGTACTGCGCGAATGCAAGGCCGTGCGCGACTCGGTCGGCTTCATGGACGCCACCACGCTGGGCAAGATCGAGATCCGCGGCAAGGACGCCGGCGAGTTCCTGAACCGCATGTACACCAACGCGTTCAAGAAGCTCGCCCCGGGCCTGGCCCGCTACGGCCTGATGTGCGGCGCCGACGGCATGGTCTTCGACGACGGGGTGACCCTTCGCCTGGACGAGGACCGCTTCTTCATGACCACCACCACCGGCGGCGCCGCCAAGGTGCTGGACTGGCTGGAGGAATGGCTGCAGACCGAATGGCCGGAGCTTGACGTCAAGTGCACCTCGGTGACGGAGCAGTACTCGACCGTCGCCGTCGTCGGGCCCAAGTCCCGCGCCGTGATCGCCAAGCTGGCCCCGGAGTTGGACCTGGACAACGAATCCTTCCCGTTCATGGCCTTCCGCGAGACTGTGCTGGCCTCCGGCATCCAGGCGCGCATCTGCCGCATCTCCTTCTCCGGCGAACTCGCCTTCGAGATCAACGTGCCGTCCTGGTACGGGCTCAAGGTCTGGGAAGACGTCGCCGCGGCCGGCGAGGAATTCAACATCACCCCGTACGGCACCGAAACCATGCACGTGCTGCGCGCCGAAAAGGGCTTCATCATCGTCGGCCAGGACACCGACGGCACCGTGACCCCGCACGACGCATCCATGGGCTGGGTGGTCTCCAAGGTCAAGGACTTCGTGGGCAAGCGTTCCTTCGACCGAGTCGACAACCAGCGCGCGGACCGCAAGCAGCTGGTCACCGTGCTGCCGGCGGACAAGTCGTTCCGCCTGCCGGAGGGCACCCAGCTGGTGAACGCCGGCACCCCCATCACCCCGGCCGATGCGCCGGTGCCGATGGAGGGCTACGTGACCTCCAGCTACCACTCGGCCGCGCTGGGCCGCAGCTTTGCGATGGCGCTGATCAAGAACGGCCGCGCCCGCATCGGCGAAGAACTCCAGGCCTACGTCGACGGCCGGCTGGTCGACGTCGTCGTTTCCGAAACCGTACTTTTTGATCCCGAAGGGAGCCGTCGAGATGGCTGAGCAGGTATTGACCGACATTTCCACACTGCGCCGCAGCCCGCTGTCCCACCTTGGGGAGGCCTTGGTCCGGGGATCCGTCCAGGGCGCACGGGGGGTCCAATTGCGCGAAATCGCCTTCACCACCCAGGTGGGGCTGCGCGCCGAACCGGGCTCCGCGGCCCACTCCGCCCTGGCCAAGGCCACCGGCGTCGGCCTGCCGGAATCCGTGGGCAAGGTGGCCGGCGACGCGGCCGGAACCGCTGTGCTCTGGCAGGGACCTGACGAGTTCCTGGTGGTGTCACCCGAGGCCGGCAACCTTGCCGCCGAGCTGGTGGAGGCACTGGGGAACGAGGCCGGGCAGGTCGTTGACCTCTCCGCGAACCGCACCATCCTAGAACTCTCCGGGCCCAGCGCCCGCGCGGTGCTGGAGAAGGGGTGCCCGGCGGACCTGCACCCGCGCAGCTTTGCCGCCGGCACCGCGATCTCCGCGGCGCTGGGACTGGTGCCGGTGCTGCTGTGGAAGACCGACGAGAGCACCTACCGGCTGCTGCCGAGGGCTTCCTTCGCCGACTACACGGCACGTTGGTTGCTCGACGCCATGACGGAGTTCGCTTCCCCGCAGATCGACTAGCTGCACTGGGCCGGCCGAACGAGCTTTTCCGGCAATTCGCCGCCCGGCGGGCGACCCCACCCGGGTCGCCCGCCGCAATGCTTTTGCCGCAGCGGGAGCGGCCAGCGCGGCGAGCCTTTGTTCGCAGGGCAACGGCGGACATAAGGTGTCACTGCATGAGCCCATGGAAACCATGCGGCCAACAAGGCCTGCATGAGAACCAAGTACAAGGAAACTTGCGCGGCGCAACCCGCCGTGAACGTAAGAAAGTGTTGAGATGGATACGAATTCCGAAGTTGAACATGTCCTGACCATTGCCTGCCCCGAACGCCCGGGCATCGTGCACGCGGTCACCGGATTCCTGCTGGAGCAGGGCCGCGACATCGTGGAACTCAAGCAATTCGGCGATCGCCGGGCCGGCCAGTTCTTCATGCGCATCGACGTGGCGGGTGCCGATACCCCGGGACTCACGGAGACCATGCGCACGGAATTCGAGCCGATCGCCAAGCAACTGAACGCGGAGTGGACGCTGGATCCGAAGGGCACCAAGCGCCGGGTGCTGATCATGGTTTCCAAGTTCGACCACTGCCTCAACGACCTTCTGCACCGGGCCCGGCTGGGCGAACTGCCCATCGACATCGTCGCCGTGGTCTCCAACCACCGGGACCACGAGGCGCTGGTGGAGTGGCACAACATCCCGTTTTACCACGTGCCGGTCACCCCGGACACCAAGCCGGCCGCCGAGGCCAGGCTGCTGGAACTGATCGACGAGTACGACGTGGAACTCGTGGTCCTGGCCCGCTACATGCAGGTGCTCAGCGACGAGCTCAGTCGCAAGCTCTCGGGGATGACCATCAACATCCACCACTCGTTCCTGCCCAGCTTCAAGGGTGCCAAGCCCTACCACCAGGCCTGGGACCGCGGGGTCAAGACCGTGGGCGCCACGGCGCACTACGTCAACGCCGAGCTCGACGAGGGGCCGATCATCTCCCAGCAGGTCCAGGACGTCGACCACACCTACTCCCCCGAGGACCTGGTGGCCGCCGGCCGCGACACCGAATGCAAGGCGTTGTCCAACGCGGTCAAGTGGCACTGCGAGGGTCGCGTCTTCCTCTACGGCAACCGCACCGTGGTGCTCCGCTAGAAGCGTCATTCTTTAAGAGAGATCGGTCCCGTACTCCCCTAAAGGGAAATGCGGGACCGATCCCGTTTAGCCGTGCCAGCCACGCGGAAAACGACGCTGGCGAGCAACCGGAGAACACCGAGCCCGGCAAACACCTGGATCGCCACCAGTCCATGGCCAGTGCCGTCGTGGGCACGATTTCGCCGGACCCAACCGTGGAGAACCTGATCCACGCGGCAATGCCATCGACTCGCTTGAGCCTGGCGGTGCCGTGTCAGCACCGGTGGGGTCTTGATCTACGAAGGCCTTATCCAACGTCCTTCCAAGGGCAACCACCATTTTTTTGGGCGGTGAAGTCGAGGACGTTGGCGGATTCACGTGTGTATCCGTAGAGCATTCCGATGAGGGTTTTATGTGTACCGTATAGGGCTCGCGAGATTCTGCCGATCGAAGCAACACCTATTCCAAGGTGATTCGATCATGTACCTGAGTTCTTCCTCCTCAACAGGGATCCGGTTTCTGGCCTCGATCAAGCAGGGAAACGGTCTCAAACCCTCCGCCCGCGCGGCCGGAATCAACAAGGAAGTCGGCTACCGCTGGTTGCGCGAGAGCTACCTCCGCTTCCGCGGCGAGGGCCTGAGCCCGGCCGAGGCCACCGAAGCGCTCGGGTTCACGACCTCCCGGCTCCCGGCCTGGGAGGCCGCTGCCGTCGTGGCCACGGGCCGCCACCACCGGCAGGCGAGCGTCGAGGACGAAGCCAAATTCTGGGCAGCCTTTGGCCGCGGAACCAGGGTGGACCAGGCCGCCGAAGCCGCCGGGATGAGCCGTTCAACGGCGTATCGCTGGCTCCACGCCCGGTTCGATAAGCTCCGGGAATCTAAGGTGACCCTGAAGCGGTGCCAAGAACTGCTGCGGCTGACCGACCGGCGATGCCAAGGTCTTGAACGCGAACGGCTCGCCCGGCTGGCCAAGGAAAGGAATGCTGCCGCCGCGGCCCAACACGCCGCCGTCCAGTCCTCGAACCGCCATGCGGATGCGGTGCTGGACTCGACGGCTTCCGACGCGCAAGCCCGACGAGCCGAACGGGACACGGCCTACTGGCAGCTGATGCGCGAGGGCAAAAGCAACGCCGAGGCATGCAGACTTCTGGGTATGCATAGACGAACAGGCACGTCACTCCGGCGCGCCAACAACTATCAGATCCCCTCCCTGAAGCCCCGACCCGCACCAACGGGCCGCTACCTCGATATCCGGGAGCGGGTGCAGATCGCCGACCTGCTGGATCTGGGGTGCTCAATGCGCGAGGTCGCCTATGAGCTGGGACGGCAGCCATCCACCATCAAACGCGAGCTGGACCGCCACCGGGACGCAGATGGACGCTACCTGCCCCACACCGCCGACCACGACGCCCGCCTGCAACGATCCCGTCCGAAGGTCCACAAGCTCGTTGCCGACCCCCGGCTGCGCGGGCTCGTGCAACGCAAACTCAACCGTTGCTGGTCCCCCGACGAGATCAGCGGCTGGATGAAAAAGGCCTACCCCGATGACCACGACCTGCGGATCTGCCCCGAAACGATCTACCGGTCGCTGCTGCTTCCTCAAGGCCAGGGCCTGCACAAGCGCTACGCCGCCAAGCTGCGCACCGGCCGGAGGATCCGCAAGACCCGTTGGCGCACCCGCACGGGACGAGGCTCGCGGATCCGCAACATGAAAATGATCGACCAGCGGCCGGCCGAGGTTGAAACCCGCCTGGAGGCAGGCCACTGGGAAGGGGATCTCATCGTCGGGGTCGGGTCCGTTTCGGCCATGGTGACCCTGCGAGAACGCAAGACCCAGTACGGGATCATCGTCAACCTGCCCAGGGACCATACCGCCGCCAGCGTCAACGCCGCGATCACCAGCGCGTTCGCTGTGCTGCCATCAACCCTGAAGCGCACCCTGACCTGGGACCAGGGGGTGGAAATGGCCAGCCACGAGGCACTCACCGAGGCCACCGGCGTCCCAGTGTTCTTTGCCGACCGATCCAGCCCCTGGCAACGCGGCGCCAACGAGAACTTCAACGGACTGGTCCGCCAGTATTTTCCCAAGGGCACCAACCTGGCCGTCCACAGCACCCGACACGTCAACCACGTGATGCGGGAGCTCAACACCCGGCCCAGAAAGAACCTCGACTACGACACCCCGGCCGCACGCTTCAGGGCCGAACACAATGCCCCGGCAAGGCCCGTGGGGTAGTCTCCATAACACAGGGAAAAACGCCCCTGTTTAGTCATTTTGTTGCGTCGACCGATAAAATCCGCCGCTCCTTCACCAGGCATTTTTGCGGGCTGGGTATACGGGAATCCGGCCGTCGCGAAAACGGGCCGATTCCTGAATCGTAGGTTTTTAGTGGCGCACACACCGCCGGAGGACCGTCTTGCGGGACACTTTCCCAACATCAAAATGGCACACCCCTTTCGGGGCGATCAGTCAGGTTTGTCGCCGGAAGCACGGCGTGTCGATTTGCCGCTCGTTCCTTGACTTTCCGTTATGGAAAAGGCAAACTTTCCATAATGGAAAGTGAGAATGGCGTGACTGAAGAAAAACCGCGGTCCGAGGATTTCGACCCCCGGGCAATGCTCGCAGAGGTCGACGGCGTTTCCAGCGCCATGGTGGACTCCACGGAGGCGCCCCGCGGGTTCATGCTCGTACTGGTGGCACTCGTTGCGACCGCCATGGCACTGAGCACCGTGGTTCCCTGGCCAGCGATCCTCGGCCTGTTCACCTTGGGCATCCCCCTGGGCATCTGGTATTACCTCGTGATGCGGAAGCGGCCCAAGCCGCGCCCCGTCACGAGGCACTCGGGGCCGTACTTCCTGTATTTCCTCTTGCTGCTGCTGGTCACGCAATGCAGCCGTTTTTGGGAGCCGGGGACCTGGTGGGAAGTCGTGGCCAAATGGCTCGTCGTGTTTGGGATCCTCTGGTTCTCCATGTCCCGCATGCGCACCGCCACCGTGAACCACCGCGTGAAGGACGCCAATGAGCGCCCCGTCTAACCCGGCGAAGTTCGACGAGCTGATCCACGCCCCGGTTCGCCTGCGCATCTGCGCCAGCCTGGCCCCGCTGCAATGGGCGGAGTTTGCCCAGTTGCGCGATTCGCTTGGAGTCGCGGATTCGGTGCTGAGCAAGCACCTCAAGCAGTTGACCGACGCCGGGTACGCCTACGTCGAACGGTTCACCAGGGCAGGCCGAAGCCACGTCAGGGTCGCGCTGACCGTCGAAGGCCGGAAGGCGTATGTCGGCCATGTCGCAGCCCTGCGCGCCATGACCGAGACGGCGAACTAGCCGGCCCCACAGAATTTGATACGTATGCCGTTGGCATACGCACTGGTAGAAAAGGGAGTTTGAAGACGACGGAATCTGAGAAGAAATTCTTGTTCGAACGGCTCGAATCGGTTCAATCAATGATGTTTCCCCCGACCCTATTCGACGGAAAAATTGAACGCGAGCTGAATCTATCTGATGAATTTGTCGATGCGTGTGTCAGCGCTTATTCGCTTATCGACGAATTACTCGCCATGCTTGCCGGTCATGGGTCCAATAGCGCCGACGTGATTTTCTGGTGGAAGGCAAATGCGCCTGGAACAGTTGTGAGTGAATACAGTGAACTGACAAATTCGGAATTCGGTCGAGTAGTGATCTATTTGATCGAATCAGCCATGCACCTGAAGTAGCAATCGAAAGGAGCCACGCCTACGGCGGATGACCGAGACTTCGTTCTGTCGCCACGTGCGTGCCTTGCTGCTTCAGCAGTGCGGTCATGGGCTATGCGGTTAACGTCATCGAGGTTGATGGGTGCTCGACGAAGCTAGCCCAGTTCTTTCATGGCGGTCCAAATGCCCACCAAGCCCCGGGGCCAGACGGGTGCCTGGTGGGTTTGCCAGGATCGCAAACCCTGTCCCGTACAAGGTTCCTCTTGCGGGTGGGAATGCGGGAGGCCAAGTTGAACCGGTATACGGTGTGAACGTGCCGTAGGCTCAGGCCACGCGGGATTTAGTTCGAGAGCAAGGATGGGGTTCAGGATGACCGACAAGTACTATTACGAGCTTATTGAGTCGGAGGACCTGCCCACGCTCGAAGCAGGTCGCTACGCGATTCTGCACCGCCTCTGGGACGCAGTGGAGAACCCGGCTGGCGTCGCCGGACCCGGAATGATTGACCAGGCGGAGAGACGCACTAGTGAGTTGAAGATGGAATCCGTGGACGTGGGCGTTCCTGGGTGGGAAGGCGAACTCGCATTGCCGGCCGTAGATCTCGTGTGGTTTGCCGAGAAAGGCTTCTACATCTTCGACGTGCTCGACGGCAAAGGCGACCCCGGCCCCTCTTGGTGGCTGTCGGTTAAGGACCGCTTCTCTAACGGACATAAGTAAATCGGCCGCTTTGAACCAGATCTGCCACCCCCCATTCCGAACTCAAAATTGAGGTTGCGCCGAAGAGCGGAGCAATTTGTACCCGCGGGGCGCTGTCCCCGTGAGGGTTCCCCATCTGGAACGGTGGGCATCGTGAGTGCTGGTGTTTCGGGCTTACAACTCCTCGCAATACAACGCCGCGGCTAGAGCCTCCACCGGGGCCTTGAGCAGGAAAATGCCCCTTGTACCCTCGACGTAGTCAACGATCTTCCTTCTGATTTCTCCATCATTGAAGTTATCGTTTTCCACCCGCCACTTACCCTTGAACCGGTCATCGGAATCCACAAAACCAGGGGAACAAACCCGGACATAGAAGATGTTCCCCATCTCCTCAGAGAATCCTCCGAGGTTTGTCTCCCTGACGGTGAGATCGTAAACAGTGGCCCATTCGGTTCCCGAAGTACCAAACGTACCCCCCGAATAAATCCTCTCGCGGAGGTAATCCTCGTCCTCAGGATCCTCGCTCCATGATTCGTACAGAATCACTGGAGAAAGTCTTTTGCACATTGAAATCATTCCCTCTGCTGTCCATGCCAGGCATAAGTCTTGCCAGCTCCGAGCGTAGCGTGTCCGGTTCCTTCTGGAGGGGCAAGCCTGGCGAACGCAGTTCAGGAGTGGACGGGACTCCCAATCGAGCTCCACTGGAAATGCGGCCGCGATCGTTGCCAGCGAATCCCGATGCCGATGTCCCACTGACCATTCCTCCTGCGGACGCGCAATCGCTGTGCCGAGGACTTCGGACTGTGCAGTCGACTTAGGGGAAAACGACAACAGGCCAATGGGGTTAGGGGTTATCCTTCCGTTCCAACATAAGCAGCACCGGAAGGAATTCACGCCCCTCGAACGTAAAATTACCCAATGGCACATACACATCGAGCGAAAAATGTTTGTTGAGCGCAATCATGGCCTTGGCAACGGAGAACGCCATGTTGTCTGGAAGTCACGTGGAGCCGGATCATAATGAAAAACAATGAAAAAGCTTCACGGTATCTTGCGCGTCTGAAGGACAGTGTCGAGAGGATCATCCCGGAATTACCTGTAGGGGTAGAGGGGCACGTGTATATGCACGGCCATAGCGTGTGCGTTGACCTTGAAGGCGCGAATCTGGGTGTCTTTACGTTGGTATTGGGAAGCGAGGCGCCTGAGCTTCTATACGACAACCGGTATTACGACATTCGGACTGTCCCTGAAGGCTTGGATGCGACCATCGAATTTGCGCAGGAAACCTTCCGCGAGATTTCGAGGTTCATTATCCAGAGGGGTCCTGTAACGGAACAAAAAAGCCGCATTCTTCGGCGACCGTATATCCCGATACCACGGTTATATGGCCCGGACTGGAGGCTCACCAAGATCAGGAGGTAGGCCATTCATCATCCGGTCTCCTTTGTAGCGAGCCGGGGCAAGTTCTCTCGAGCATGTGGCTTGCCGAAGGATCCTGGTGTGGAGCGCAAAGACATCTGGAAAGATTGCAGGTCAAAGCCCCGTGAGAGGACTTAACCAGCGGCTAGTTATGCTCATCGTGTGGCAGACCCCTTGATATGCGTCCCGCAGAGCGTTCCCGATCCGGGCGTAACTCTGAATCCATATCCGAGCCAAAACTCTAGGTTTAGCATTGCTGATACAAACACCGTAGAAGCACCACTTCGCCGCCGACGTCTATAGCTGGCCCCGATTTCCCAGTTCCTGTTCTGCAGCAACTCTCATCATCCTGAAATGCCTTCTGGCTTTTGGATTTCGACCTGCTCCCGGCAAGTCGGCTTCGTCTTCTTTGTCGCTGGCCCACTGGCGCATGTTTTCGACACGCGAATCATTTGCAGACTTAAGGTCCCGTTCAAAACTTTCCAAGGTCTTCCACCACATCGTTGCCATGGCACCCAGCGTAGCAATCAGGTTCTGGGCAACATTCTCGCTAAGTTCACAAATGGGATGGATTCTGACAATCAGACGAGTAAATGACGACCGCAGTAGACCCAATCTGGCGCTACCAAACGGCAGTGTCCCACTCAAGGTTCCGCTTATGGACACTTCCAGGCAGTGCAGAGGACTTCGGACACCAGTGACGTCGTCTTCGGAAAACGACAGTATGGTGAATAGAAAAGGAAATGATGTTGTCTTCCAGGGAAGAGAACGCTCCCTTCCGCGACGGACCAGAAGGAAACAAGGGTGCCGGGGCAAACCAAAGAAAAAATGGACAGCGCTTCGATACGGGACATGATGGTAACCATCATTTGGGGCCCCAACGTGCTGATCCAGGTTGCGGGTTGGGTAACGGCACCAGTTGTATCCGCCGTAATCAGCTTCATATTTTTGTTGTTGGCTGCTGGAGTTGCAAAGTTCAGCATCGAGTTCCCACGCAACAAGCCAAACGAGATCAAAGGATTAGCCACACTTGGCTTATCGTGGTTTGCCCTTGCTTGCTGTGTTGCCTTGGTCCTGGGGTCCCTAGATCAGTTTTTTGCCAACCCCACACTCTTGGGAATCATTACCCCCATATCGGGAATCGTCCTCGGTTCCGCCCCGGTGGCAGTTTTGTGGTTCAGTGCAAGAAGCCGGGTCCTCAAAAAGGCCAAGACCGGCAACGCCGAGCGCGGGGAACGCCGAGCGCGGGGAACGCGAGGACCCCCACCAGTAGGCGGATCACTGCCCGCTTGAGGTTCCCCATGCGGCGCCGGCCTTCTTAGGGAGAAGTGCCCGTCGAAGCTGACGGTGATGCCGCATCCTCGGGAACCTCCGGATACACCTCTTGCGGCAGGAAAATCGTGTACCCGTCGCCACGGACAGAAATGCCATCCACCCTGATCGCATGGGCTTTGTTGTTGCTGCCGTCTGTCAGGTCGACGAAAACGCCGCTTCCCATCTGTTCGCCCACCACCACCGTGACGTTCTGCGGGGTAATGCCCCGAGCGGCCAGCAGCTCCCGCGCCTTGGCCACCATGGCCTCATCCAGAACCACATCGTGGAATGCATGCGTGACCCGGCATACCCCGTCCCGGCCGGCGGCGTAGGCCGCGGCCACCAGACCCTTGCCGGCTTGCTCCAAGGACTCGACAGGTTTGCGCCCGTCACAGGTGTCGCCCGAGTAATCCCGGAATACCGAGTACCCCGTCAAGAGCCCCGCGGACAGCACCAAACCCAGGGTGCCCAGTCCGGCTGCCTGGCGCTTGTGCGGGAACCGCACGCGCCACCCTTGAATTCCGCTCATGCACACCACTATCGCCGAGCCACTTCCAGGTGCCGCCCAAGGTCCCTCCGCGTCGCCAAGCGTCGCGGGTGCCATGGCAAAGCATCCAGGGCAATGCCGGGGAACAACGCACTCATCGGTGCCCGGAGCGCCGTTCCCACTAGGGGGGCACGGCGCTGCCGTGCCAACGGCTTCTGACTGTGCAGTCACCTTCAGAAAACGTCAATGCCGAACCGCTCTGTCGATGCCCGCGGCGCTATTCAAGTAATATTCCAAAGATCACTTTCATTGAGGAACAAGCACCATGTCACACCCAACGAACCCAGACGAATCCCCTTCGGCTTCACCCGCAGTGGATAGCCTGGACCTGCCGCGTTACGGTGCCACATTTGGCGAAGCCTTCAAGCTGTTTTTCCTGAAATACGGAACCTTCGACGGCCGTGCCAGCCGCAGCGAGTACTGGTGGGTCATGTTGCTCAACGTCCTGGTCACGAGCGCCTGCGCTGCCCTCATGGTCGTGGGCGGCGCGAACCTCCTTGATCCGGGTGGCACCGAGTTGCCGGATGCCGCCGCACCCGGGCTGTTGATATGGCTCACCTATTGGCTCGTCACGTTCCTCCCAAATTTGGCCCTGGGCATGCGCCGCTTCCACGACGCCAACTTCGAAGGTGAGACCTACTTTGTCTGTTGGTTGCCTTACGTCGGGCTGCCGATCGCCTTGGTCCTTGCCATGATGCCGTCCAAACCGGAAGGCGCACGCTTTGACCCAGACAGGTCATGGCCACCGGCCAAGCGGACACCCTAGCAGCGATACAGGTTTATTGGTTGCCGAGCAGCTTCCTCGTCAATATGTAGGTTATCGTCGCGCAAAGCGATGCTGAGCATTAGTAGCCCCTTGGGAGACTGTCCCACAGGGCGTTCCTGCTACGAGATGATGATCGCCTGATGTTGAGTTCGCCCGACCAACGAAAAGGACATAAATAATGGACGTGATCATGACGTGGGTCGTTTTTATTGGACTTGCGGCGGTTATTTTCTACTCCAGCAGGGAGGAACAGTCAGCCCACGCTGAAGCTGCCCACCGTGACGGGAAGGCGCTGCCTAGCAACCGTGTCGCGAGAATGTTTGCGACCTACACAGCTCTGGACTGGGGCCTGTTTATAGCCGCCATGGGGTTCCTCATCTCGGCCATCCTAGGAACCGCCCGCGTATTGCTCTGAACAGTATCCGCGAGCAAGCAAACTGAAGCAAAGGTGCCAAGGGAGAACAAGTGCCCGTTGATTCGGGATGACAAGGTGCCAAAGACTAAAAGCATCAAGCCGTTCAAGCGCCTGAATTACACGCTTTTGCGTGATCGTCGGCACTCGGCAGCCTTCTGGCGGTGGTGCCATGTCCGGGCGTCCGCGTTCGGTAGTCGAGCACACTTCAGGCAGTGCCCGGTAGACGTTCCCCTTGCGGACGCACAGCACAGTGCCGACGACTTCGAAAAATGACAGGGCCCACGGAACGCGCTGCCCAGACTGCGCCACTCGCCCGGATGCCGCTCGACATTGGCGGTTTGGAATCATACCCCAGAGAGCGGCTAGGCCAGTGCCCCAATTTCGGCGATGACGGTGTTTTCGGATGGGCAAGCCCACACCGCGCTTCCACCGAGCGCTACCGCGTCAAGAGGGTGGTTTTTCGGATGCAAAGGACATGGGGGCCAGTTGGTGAGCCCGCTCCCCTGCAGCTCATCGAACCCCCATTCCTGGGCACCTTCGGCTGCGGCCGCGACGACGTATGCGCGTGGCAAAGAGAGATCAATGAAGATGCCGTGGCTCGATCCGTCAGAAGCGGTCAAGGTTGCAAGCCATGAGTTGGTCGTACCTTGGCTGTTGAACTGGACCCTTGGGATGGGGGGCTCCGGTCGTTCTCATGTCTCTTATGACGGGGTCGAGAGCATCCTCCACGTTCATATGCACAGAATCCTTCTCCGGATTGACCGGCGTAGCAGCAACTGCCCCGGGCTGGCTCCCATTTTTCATTAGTGGCAGGTCGTTTTCAGCCTACTGGAGACCATATCTAGCAGACTGCCTTTCCATCATTCAGAAGTCCCGGTCAAAACCAGAAGGACAACCGCAAGCGGAAGGGAAAGTCCGGCGGCCGGCCGGTGACCTACGACCGGGAAGCGTACATGCGCCGCAACGTCGTGGAATGCAGCTTCAACACCCTCAAGCAGTGGAGGGCCCTGGCCACCCGCTACGACAAGTTCGCCCTGACCTACCGATCCGCAATCCTCCTCCACGCCGAGCTCGGTCGGAGCGCGGCAATTGCCGCGTTGGGAGACACGGCATAGCCCCCGGCCACGAGTACGCAGCTCACGCGGCTTCTCAACGATTTATGGATCAGTACTGGTGACATCTGGAAGCGAAAGGAGCAGTATAACTATACGAGTAGATGGACGTCATTGATGCCGGACGTTAAAATCGTTGAGCAGCAAGGAGGATCAACGCAGGCTGCCCGTAGAGCCTACTCGCGAACGTATTCGTCTCATCACCCCGAATACGGCCAAGAGCAGTGCTGGATCTGAGGAGATTCATGGACGAGCTTTCTTTGGTTCATCTTCCCGCCCTCATGTCCTTGAGCACGGGAGGAGCAGATGTGATTGTTGGAATAGTAGACGGGCCCGTAGCTCTCGATCATCCAGACCTGGCCCAGGCCACCATCAAATCTTTTCCGGGCTGGGGAGTAGGGTGCCGAGACCCACGAAGTGTTTCCTGCCAGCACGGAACCTCGGTAGTGGGTATCTTGGCCGCTAGCCGTCAATCGCAACCGCCCGGTATCGCTCCAGAATGTACGTATGTTCTGCGACCTGTCTTCACGGAGAACACCCCTGCGGGCGAAATGCCGACTGCGGCTGTTCGCGAAGTAGCAGAGGCAATTGTCGATTGTGTGCACGCTGGGGCCCGCATCATCAATCTCAGCCTCGCTGTGTCAGGTGGCGGCTTCACCTCTGACCAAATGTTGCGAGCAGCAATGGACTTCGCGAGCCAGAGAAGCGTGCTCGTTATCGCTGCGGTTGGGAATCACCGTGTGATTGGAGGGAATATGGACGTTCTTCGCCACGCATGTACGATCCCCGTAATTGCATACTCCCTTTTGGGGCAGCCCCTACCTCAGGCCCACATCGCTGCATCGATCGGGCGCTCCGGTTTGGGCGCTCCTGGGAAAGATGTCTTTGGCTTAGCAAGTTCGGGCGGTACCGCCGTGTTCACAGGAACCAGTATTGCTGCACCGTTCGTGACAGGGGCAGCTGTGCTATTGCGTTCGATATACCCCGCCGTTGCTGCCTCCGAGGTTAAGCATGCGCTTATCTCAACTAGGGCCGGTCAGCAGCGTTCGATAGTGCCGGGGTTGCTGAACGCTTGGGCCGCCTATCAGCTGCTTTCGACCCATACTTACAGAAAGGTGTTGGCATGATCCACGAGGAAGAACATTCAGACGAGCCTTTGCCGGACACAACACCCCGTCATAAAGTACGACTGCCCGGATTCACAGCGGATACGACAGAGGTGGGGCTGGGAGACGCCATAAAACGCGCTACAGCGCTAGTGGGCATTCAGCCCTGTGCATCATGCCTTGACCGAGCAGCAAGATTGAACCAGTGGATGGTATTTTCTGGCCGTCGATGATGGCCAGAAAATACGGAGCCGTAGTGAGGAGCTCAGCATGGATCCTATGATGGGTGCGAGACAGGCCGATGAAGAGGGAGGGAGCGCCGACCTGCAGCCCGGAGAGTACACGGCGCACACTCAAGTCACGCAACAGGCATTCGTTTACGCCATCGGGCAAGTTCAGCCGCGATTTCCCAGCCTTGGCGTAGAGAAAGAGTTCGCTCAAGTCGCCGGTCAGCGCGCTACTGCAACCTCGGCGACTGACCGCCAGATTTTTAGGGAGACGCTGTCAGATCCAGGGAACCGTTACTTGGCTCGTCAACTGTGCTGGGTATTCATGATTGGAGGCTTGGAGTCCTACCTCTTAATGCCGCGCGATCGTGCAGATTTCGACCTGTTAGTTGAAGCCGTTCGTTCGAGCCCGGAGCCAACGGACCTCGACGTGGTCGTTGGGAAAGCGGGTCCACTGAGCCAGCCGGAGGCCTGCGGACTTATCGTGCCAATTGTCGCCTTCGATCAATTGTATTCGTTCGACCGATCATCACTTCTGGGAGCAATACCGAAACCCGAGAATGCCACCGGGAAGAAGCTATCGCTATTTCGGGCAACAAGCGCTGAGCTTTTCGACCGCATCATGCAGCTAGCTGATAACGCTGGCAATACTGATGAACACAGAGCCCTCAACTATCTGGCCGTACGGTACCCAGACATCTATACACAGACTGCCATTGCACACGAGGAGAACGCTTCCTTGGACGCTGTGGACGTGCGACTCTCGCGACTTAGCGGCGTCCGGAAAGTATTGGACGTCATCTTCTCCTACCGAAACCGACGCACCGACGTGGTGCACAAATACTTCGTGCGCGTCGACGTGACCGAGGAATTTCCGTTTCTTGTTACCAAACTCTCACCGTTTTATGACAGATGAGTACCTAATGAGGCAGATGTCGTTTACAAAAACATCGATCCAATTAAATCAAGTCCAGAATTAGCCTAGGAAGGTGCCATCGTGGCTCTACCAAAATTCGTTGGAGCGGCCTCCATCTACATCTCGGGCGCGAGCTATCGGACGGCTGATGTTCGCAGCGAAACTGTGAACGGTTCGGTGGCTATTGCCCAGCATGATCCATGTGCGAGGAGCGGTGGGGGCGGAGTCATACTTCCGCCAACCCCATGCCCCCGTGGCCGCAAATGCTGTGGAAATGTTGTTAACAACAAGTGCATCGGACAATGCGTACCGAATGACGCAGCCTGCCCCTAGAAACCAGCCGCAATCACAACCACCGAAAGAGGTGTATGACTATGCCAATTCCAGGATATACAGCCACGTCGTCTCTGCGAGAACGGTCGAAAACGACAGGAAGCCTCAACCGACGTCGGGAGCTTCCGCCTGAAGGACTTGCCGTGCCACAAATAGATTTACGGCTTTACGGCAATTGGTGCGGGCCGGGGCACTCTGGACCGGGCGAACCCATCGATGCAGTAGACGAAGCCTGCTGCCGACATGACACCTGCTTCCGCGAGCAAGGATACGACGACTGCGACTGCAACAGGACAGCCATCCTGGATCTCACAAAGGCCGCGGTGAGCCCTGATACGGATCCGGGCGGCCGCACGATGGGACTCATAATTGCTGGTTTGCTGTCAGCGGCGCCGTGCACCTGCTCCGAAATTTGCGGCCCAAGCTCGAAGTGGCCCTTCTGGGATTGCTGGGATAGTCCTGTGACCGGATTCGGCATAGGGGGTATATGCCCTTTTCCCTTTAGCTAAACGGGGAACTGCCCCTGTTTTGTTGACTCCTTGACTGGGCTACATTTAGCTCTGCAAGAAATGCGGCAAACGAAGGGTTAACAGTCACACGACCATGTGGTCCCATTTTTAGTTGGGTGAAATGGCCCTATTCTCGGTTGGCGCTAGCACAAGCCAATCACCGTGTTCCGACTCGTGCCTGCCCCCGGGCAAGCGCTTCCTGAGTCGGCCCGCGCGGCAGCCGGTCCGGTTCGGGGGCGTTCGGTGGCGAGGGCGTCCGCACAGGAGGAACTCGTGCCGGTCACTTGGATTTCCCGGTCGGTGCGGCGGCTCGGCCATAGCGGCTGGCTAGGGGGGCCGCGCTGAGGCCGTGGACCACGATGCTCAGGAGCACGGTAAATGCGATCACCGCCACGACTTCGTCTGCCCCGTCGCCCAGCTCTTCGAGCGCGATGAGGGCGAAGACCAGTGATGCCAGGCCGCGGGGGCCGAACCAGCCCACGAACAGCACGGTGTTGCGGTCGAATCCTGTGCCGACCAGCGCCAGGGCCACCGGCACCATGCGCACGGCAGTGAGGCTGAGGACCGCGTAGGCAACCATGGCCAGATCGATGCGGTCGACCATGATCGGGACGGCGATGGCGCCGAACGCGAGCCACACCAGCAGGGACACCAGACCGCTGGTCTGTTCGAGAAACTCGAGTTCGGCGGGTCCGTGCCGTCCGGCCGCGGCCCCGAAGGCCAGGCCACCGCAGAAGGCCGCGACGAAGCCATTGCCGTGAGCCATCACGGCAGCGGCATAGGCGAGGAGGGCCAGGGCGAGAACCGCACTGCCGGCGAAGTCCTCGGCGGCCCACCCACCCCGCCTGGCACGGCGCAGCAGCGCCCCGCCGGTGACCCCGATGATGCCGCCGACGACCGCGCCGATGGAGAGTTCGAGCAGGGCGCCTCCGACTCCTATAGTGCCTTCATGGCCGGCTGCCACGGCGGCGCCGGCGATGGCGAGCATGACCACGGGAGTGACGATGCCGTCATTGAGGCCGCTCTCGACCGTGATGAGGCGACGGATCCGTTCCGGCACCGCCGGGTTCGTGACGACGGGGAGGCCCAGCGCGGCGTCCGTGGGCGCCAGCGCGGCCCCCACCAGCAAGGCAAGCCACACCCCGAGAGCGGGAAAGAGCCAGCCGGCCAGGCCCCAGCCGGCGAGCACGGTCAGCGGCAGCCCCACAGCGAGCAGCCGCACGTAGAGTCCCAGCCCCCTGCGGAAGTCCTGGATGCGGATGTGGGCGGCGTCGGAGAACAGCACCCACACAAGGGTGGTCTCCACCAAGGGCTTGAGCAGGTCCGGGGCGGTGGGGCCGTCAACCAGGCCGGAGAAGGCCACCAATGCCCCGATCAGGGTGAAGACGATGGGCGCGGTCAGGCCCGCCCGTTCCAGCCGGACCGACACCAGCCCCCAGAGGAAGATGGCGCTGGTGACGACTGTCAGCACAATGAGCCCGGCGTGCTCTTCCATACCTTCGGCTCCTTCCCGTCAGACGCCCGAGGCGTTCTGGTCCGGCGTCGGTTGGATGGTCCCGAGCCCGGAGGTTCGATCGCCGCTGGCAACAGCGACCCTGAGCACTGCTCGCTCATCGGTGGTCAGGGGCGCCACCACGAGATCGGCTCCGAGCCGGTGAAGCCGCTTCAGCTCCTCGGACCCGGCCGAGGCCACGGTGGTGGCGGCGACGTGCCACAGGCCTTCGCTCCAGGCCGCGTGGCTGCCCCGCCAGGCGAACACGTCCGAGATCCACACGGCGTGCCCCCGTACCCAACGGGTCTTGCCGGGCTTGAGCACCCGCACCGGGATGCTGCCGCGACGCTTGCGCAACGCACGGTTGCGGTAGATGAGGGTGAAGAGGCCGAGGGCACAGAACCACAGCGGCACCCCCACGAACACCAAGATCGCCCAGATCATATCGCTACCTCCATGTTCCGCATGCTGGTGTGGCCGATTTCTCCGGGTGGTACCGGGGAAGCAGCTAGATGCAGGGAGGCGCCGCCGCGAAGTGCGCGCACAACCAGGTCTTTCTCGAGCGTGGGAGCCCGGTACTCCCACCCCTCGGGCTGGTTCAACCGTTCACCAAGCGTGGCGATCCTGTCCGGGGTGTTGTCCGGGTCGACCTTCAGGGAAGCACTGTACATGCAGCAGACGTCCCCGGAGGGGGAGACCAATTGGTACACCTGCTGGCCGGCGCTGAAGAACTCCTCAGTGCTTCGCCCCACCGTCATTTCGGTGTAGGGAGGCTTCTCGCTGGCGAGGAACCCGTTCAGGTCGGGCAAGCGCATGGTGCCGATCGTCTGCATGGGGATGGGGCCCACCATGGTGGTCTTCCCGTTGTCCGGAACCGTTATCTTGAGGCGGTCCAGCACGCAGCGGCGAGGGCCGTTCATCCAGACCACATCGGCGTCGAACTCTTCGTCCGGGACCTCGTCGGTCAAGCTAATGGTGTTGTACAGCATGCCAGAACCGCCGGGCCCTTCCTCGTCCTTGGTGAACACGACGATCTCGGCGTGGTGCTTTCTGCGAAGATCCTTCGCGTCAACGGCGAGTGTGCGTTCCTCCTGCGCGGGAGCCATGGTGGGCCTCTCTTACTTGGGGTTCCTTCAGCGTTCTCCGTGGACCAGGGACGGCACGAGCCGTCCGGAGGATCCGCGGACTCATGGCCTTGTGTGGTCGGCCTTGTATGGTGAGTCCAGTCTCCGTCCTTGAGGCCCGCGGCCGCATCATCCGCTGGGAGTGATGTCGTGGCGCCTGGTCCGTGGTTGCGGTTGACTACAGGCGAGCGGAGCGGGTCAGGGCCGAGGCATGAGGCCCCTTGGGCGAGGCGGGGCTGCGCCGCCGGGGTCGCCAACTCCGACCCCGGAAGCTGGACGCTGGACCACATTCGAGATCAGCAGAGCAGACCGCCCATCGCGGTCCTGGGCTTCGCCCACCTCGCCGCCACCACCCCGCCGGAACGGATCGGGCGCACCATGGGATCGGCGGAACTCGGCCGGGAGGCCGGCGACGCGGGCGGACCGCTGATCGTCGGCGCCGTCGCCACGACCGTTGGCCTCGCCGCTGGGCTGGGGACGCTCGCCTTCCTCATCGCTGTCATCGCCGTGGTGTGCACGGTCTTCCTGCGCCAGAATGCCCGCCCGCGAACCTAGCGCCGCTGCAACGATAGGGATCCCGGTGGAACGGTGTCCGGCGGACATCCACCAAGGGGCAGGGTCCGGGGCGGACGGCCGACTGGCCATACCGGACACACGAACAACTGCAGACGACGGTGTCCAGCCTTGCGGCACCTGGCGCTGGAAACCAGGCTCCTGGAGCTTCAAAGCTTTTTGCAGGGTTTGGCCGGGACAATCGTTCCACGGCTGAACCTGGGATTCCATGTCGGCGTGGGGTTTGCGAAGGCGGTACCCCGGGCCCACGGGGAAAGCCGAATGACCTGATTTTCGGGTTCCCCCGCCCGCGGATTTCGGGTTCAGCGCCGCACCACCATGGCGGCGCCGGCGAGGGTCCCGGGTCCCCCAAGCCCGGGCCCTCGCTGGCGTTCCCGGACCGTTCCATAGGTGGCGACGAGGCATGCGCGATTGAACGGACTCGGCTCGGACCGAGGGCCGAATCTTCCCTGGGTGCCACCCCGTGCCGGACCGCGGGGCGCTGATCCGTGCACCTGGTGCCGCGAACTCCGGCCGCACGGCTTCCTGCACCCCGATAGGCAATGCATGGTGGCCGACAGGAGGCACTGTGGGCCGGCCCGATCACCCCGTGCCCTCGTAGTGGCGCATGGTGCTGGCCGGCACTCCGGTGCGTTGACCGACTTCGAAGACCAGCAGGATTTCCATGCCTTCAACGGTGAACCTTCGACCCGGCTTGAAGGCCACACCAGGTGGCCGCACCCGTGGTCTGGCGAATTCGTAGGAACAGGCCGGTTGGCGTCTGTGTTCGTTGCGGATGATCACTAGGAGGAACCGGACGTAGAGGATCATGCCGATGAGTTCGACCAGGGTCTGGGTGACCACGACCAGGGCGGCGCAAAGGGCTTTGGACAACAGTCAGTGCAGTCGCCTTCGGAAAACGACAGCCAGCGCTACACTCGTGCCATGGGTGAAAAAGCGACAAGCGTCGAAGAGTATCTCAATGCGCTCGACCCCGCATGCCGGGCAGAACTCGAACGGATCCGCGCGCTCGTCACACGACTCGTGCCGGGCACCGAAGAGACCATCAGTTACGGGATGCCGACGCTCAAGTACAGGAACCGGGCACTGGTGTACTTCACCGCCTCCAAGAAGCACATGAGCTTCTACCCCTCCTCATGGGCGATCGAGGAGCTGAGGGACAAGCTCACGGACTACAAGACCACCGAACACGCGATCCAATTCACGCTGGAGAAGACCCTGCCCAGCGCCCTGGTCGAGGACCTTGTTCGCGTACATGTGCGCGAAATCGACGCCGACAGGCAATAGGCCGCCGGCGTCCCGCGACCCGGCATCGTGGTCGCGGCAACGACCCATCCAATCTGCGCAGCCACACGGACCGCGTATTTCAGGCCCACCCCTTGAGTGCAGGCTGACCACCTCGGCCGCCGGCGCCGCGGGCAGGCATGCGACGAGCGGTTCATGCATGCGACACGTTTGCCCAAGGTACCGCAACGGTGGCACGGCTCCTCCCGTGCGCCCGCAGGCATACAACTATTGGCAAAATAGCTGCATCTCGCGCAGTGCTGTTACCGTCACCGGCCGGGGTCCAACAATCTGCTCGAGCGGCATCCAAAACGGGATCTAGGTCGGGTAGTTGTCCCGCAAGAGGTTCCTCTCCAGGGCGGTTTCAGGCGCTCCCTCTTTATCCCTGTCGCTCGGCATCACTGCGCAGAATGCAGAATTCGTTGCCCTCGGGATCGGCAAGGACCACCCATCCCGACCCGTCCGCCCGGCGTCGGTCGGCGACTTCGCGGGCTCCCAACCCCAGCAGTCGATCGAGTTCCTGGTCACGGGTGCCTTCGGCCGGTTTCAGGTCCAAGTGCACGCGGTTCTTGACCTGTTTGGCGTCCGGAACCTCGATGAACAACAGTCGCCGGGTACCGTCTTCCGAGAAGATCATGCACTCTCCGTCACCGGCTTCGTTGGGGTCCTCAGGGTCTTCGAGGAAACCGAGGACAGCGCCCCAAAACACCGACTGGGCGAAGGCATCAAGGCTGTCGAAGGACGTGTGAGAGATTAAGGCCGTCATGGTGACCAGCGTAGTTCGATCCCCAGAAGTCGGTCTAGCATCTCAGAGCCGTTTCGCTCCCCTCGTAATTGGCCGTAGGCCGTTCCTCCTGCGAACGCATAATCGCAATGCATAGGAGTTTGGACAGTCAGCGCAGTCGCCTTCGGAAAACGACACTTCCCATGAACTAGCAATCTGGACTATATGCGGCAATCGGCGTCGGAGGCGAGGTCCATGAAACCCCGTGCTTCGCGATCTTCAAGATCCTTGCGGGTTACCGTCTCTTTCCACTTTCCGTCGTCGGTGGCGGCCACGACCTTGGAAAGTTCCGGCTTGTCGCGGTACAGCTCACAGATGAAGTCGAATGCGACCCTATTAAGATTGCCGGACTCTCCGCTGAATTCAATCTTGTTGATGGCGCTGTCAACGATGAGGGTCAACTCTCCCGGCGCTCCGGGCTCCCACGAATCAACATAGTAATCCGGAAACGTGATTGCATCCGGGCAACCGGCATCGAGTGAGTCGAGCCATGCCACACCCATTTCGTTCGCCCACGCTTGCCCCTTCGTGTCAGCTTCCGGCATTTCCCATGCGACACAGTTTTTGTCCCACGCGGCTTCGGGGCGACCTGATTCGATGGCCGCGGCTTTTGCGGCTGGGATATCAACAACCGGGGCGCCGGTCTCCGCTGGCACATTCTTTACCTCGACGGCATTCGGGGATGCTTCTCCCGTTTCCGGGGCCGCCACCGGGACACCGGTGCACCCGGCCAGTCCAAGCACACCAAACAGCAAGGCTGCGGAAACGGCGATCTTCTTCATGGGTTCCTATCGCTGATGGGTTTAATCCCGAGCCTATGCCGACAGGCGGACAAATGGCCAGGTGCGACATCGGCGGCGACTACCCGGAATATCCGGCATCGCCTGCACGTCGCACCAACTCAGGCGGTCAGGTCCGGTGAGCGTTCCCCATGTGGACAGGCAGCGGTCAGCGCAGTCTTGCTGCTTCTGATCCGTCGTTGGGTCCACCGCATGCCGCTAAACATGCGCGTATAAGAAATACGCTAGCCAGCACCTGCGACAACCTATTCATGGCTTCCCGCCGCTTCGGAGACATGGCGCAGAATGGCGAAGTCCAATCCTTCCATGCCCATGCCTGGTTAGCGGCTCATGGTTGTTGGTTTCCGATGCGACCCATTCTCTTAGGCAGAGGCCCCTGGTCATGCGATCCTACTTCCGCCAGTAGGGGGTATTGGTGGAAATTCTGAGTAGACCGGATTGCTCCAGAATCGGGCGAGAAAACTCGGTTGATTCACTGTGGGCAAGGGTCTTTCCGTGGGCGATAGCCGAGCGGGCACGGGCAGCAGTCAGCGCCCGGTAGATTCCGTGCCCGCGATAGGCACTCAGGGTGGCGCCACCCCAGATGCCGGCAAATTCGCTCTCAGGCACGGGTTCAAGCCGCCCACTGCTGACAATCCTGCCATCAGCTTCGGCCACCCAGAGCTCCATGCCGTCCTTCCGCGCCAAGCGATCCAGCATGGCGTCGGCGGTGCGCGAGTCAGTGGGCTCACCAAAGGCTTCGTCAGTCATGGCGCACGCGGCTCTGACATCGGCCTCAGAAGTGACCCGCCTCAGAGACACCCCCTCGGGCTCCGGGACACTGGCGCACAGCCCTTCTAGCGGCCCCACCATGATGGACTCTTCATCCCCGGGGGAGAAGCCCTGCTGCATGAGAGCTTTGGCCAGCCCTGGGTTCCTGTCGTGGTGGCGCACCTTCCACAAAATCTTGTCAATCTCGGGATCGGTAAGGAAATGCTCGATTGCGCCAGTCACCAAGCCGGGCAAACCGTGTGCCGCCGTGTCACCCAAATCTCTGTAGGTGACAAAACCGAGACCACCGGCAAATGTGGCCAAACGCAATGGGCCCAAGCGTGCCACACTCAGTGCCCCTGGTGTTTCCGCATCGGTTCGTAGTTGTTCATCATAGGCCTGGAGGTATCTCTCCCGGGTCGTCATTTCCGAAGCATGTCAGGGCTGCGTGCCAGGTGCAACTGCGTGACTGCCTGGCGCTGCTTCAAGCCAGTGTCTGGCCAAGCCCAAAGCACTCGTCCTGGACCTCAAATGCGGCCCGCAAGTAACCCGTCATCAAAGAGATCTACCGTAAAGCGTTCATCGCCACAGGTCTACTCAAGGCCCAGGAACTACCAGAAGGGGCGCGCCGTCCCGCTCAGGCTTCCCCAAACGGACAGATAGGCTTCGGGATTCCCGATATTTGAGGCAGGAGTCCACAGACCACTCAGGTCGTCCCCAAGTTTCTTTCGTACGTGGGTCGTCCTACCCAGCTCCGCACTTGGGCAAGCGGGAAAGTAATCTGCCGGATGTCAGCTGGTAACGAACTTCGTCTCGTTGTCGCGGCCGAGTCGGGCCACGACGATCCCGGGTCCGCGGGCCTGACGTTGTGATGTCGCAGCCCATCAAGCCAGCGGCGCTCGTCACAGAATCAGGAGCAGTCCCCGGATCCCCACGGCCAGCGAGCCCAGTGCGGCAACCCAGACGGTGAATCGCAAGGCGATTGCCTGCGGAATCCGCCGGTGCAGGAGAAACCCGGTACCCACGCCAACTGCAAGGCTGGCGAGGACCGTGACCACTGTGGCCCAGTGCAACGCCGGCATGCCCTTCGTGGCGAGCGCCATGGCGTTGAGCACGATGAAGTAGGCCTGCAAGGAGGCCACGAAGGACATCTGAGGCCACCTCACGGCTTTCCCGAACACCACGACAGGCGGGCCTCCGATCCCGGCTGCTGCGTTCATGAAGCCCGATATCGTGCCGGCGAGCACGCGGGACTTCCACTGCCATCCGGTCGCCGACGCCTCCAAGGCCTGAGTGACCCGGGTCGAAGCACCACTCACCAGTGACAACGAAACGAGCACCATGGCGGAGGTCGCGATCATCAGGTACGGAGCAGGAATGGCCAGCGACGTCCATGCGCCGAGCTGTATGCCGACTGCCGCACCAAGTATCAGTGTGAGGGTTCTGCGCCAGCAGATGTTCTGCCACGTCGTCACGGCGACAACAATGCAGGTGCACAGTCCCAGGAGGTTGGCGAGCAATACGCCCTCCCGTGGTCCGAGCGAGAGCATCAGGAACGGGACGCTGACGAGCGCAAACCCCAAGCCGGTCACGCGTTGCATGGCGGCGCCGAAAAAGGTTCCCAGCGCCGCGAGTCCCAGGCTGAGTTCGGGCGTCACGCTTGCGCCCCTGAGCGCAGCGCACCCCGGCAGGGGCCAACGAGCTTCGACAAGCGGCATAGCGGAAAGGCCTGTGTCGACGATGTCCCCGGGGCCTTCATCAACTGGCGGGCAATGCACGGAGCGCCGTTGCCCGCCAGTTGATGACGGTCAGGCATGGGACATCGATGATTCGTCGAGCCGATGCTGTGGAAGGGAACTGAGCAGCTCATCCAGTGAGACGCCCTGGTTCATCTGCCGGCGTACCGACAATGCCAGCCGCTGCCACCCGAGGACAGCTGCACCGCATACGGCACCGTCGGGCGTCGCGGCGAGCACCGCGAGTTGTTTGTCGTCAGCGATATTCCGGACCAGCACGAGCCGGTCTGCCGCCAACGTCCCCAGAACCTGGATCCGCGTCCCGAGGACGTCCGTCCAGACGTAGGAGAGAGCCGAGAATTCAGGCCCGTCCTCGCCCAGGAGAATCGACCGCGCGATGTAGGCCCCGTGTTCACCTGCTCGGGTCCAGTGCTCGGAGCGCTCGGAACCTGCGCCCCCGTCCCGAACCCGCGCGAGGTCCCCGGCGGCCCACACCCCGGGCGCGCCGGTCCTCAGCCAACCGTCGCAAACCACCCCGTCCTCGATCGTCAGGCCGGAGCCTGCGAGCCATCCCGTCGCGGGCCGGTTGCCCAAGGCAACGACCACCACATCGGCTGTCACGAGGCGGCCGTCGCTGAGCGTCAGCCGACTTGCACCGGCTGTGAGGTCCATGGACTCAACAGAAACTCCGCAGGTCAGAGTCACGCCATGGCTTGCCGCGCGATCGCGCAGCAACCGTCCCAATTCGGCCGGAAGCACCCGGCCGAGGGGAAGACCCGCAGCTTCAATCACCTCGACCCGGCTGCAGAGTTCGACGAGACTTGTTGCGATCTCCATGCCCAGGACACCACCGCCGACGACAGCCACGCGGGAATCCGGGCCGACCGCTTCCCTCAGTGCTTGCGCGTCGTCGAGGCTGCGCACGGTGAACATGCCCTCCATGTCCCGCCAGGCGTCCGGCAGGAATGCCACGCCGCCCGTCGCGAGGACGAGCTCGGTGTAGGACAGGTCGCCGGCGTTCGTGCGGACGGTTCGGTTCGCCGTGTCCAATTGGTGCGCCCGGATACCACGCAACAGCTCGACACCGTCGGGTACGTCGAGAACGGCATCCTCTACTTTTTTGGCACCGGTCAAGACACCGGTCGAGAGCACGGTCCGGTCGTACGGCGCGAGCGGATCCGCGTCAACCACCGTCACGCTGCCGTCGTAGCCGCCGGCAACCAGGTCAGCCGCTGCGCGCATCCCGGCCGCCGACCCTCCAACGATCAGGCACCTTCTCATGAGCCGAGGCCAATCGCGCGGGCCGGGCAGTTGCCGATGACGAGTTCCAGCAGGCGCTTTCGATCTTCCTTGGGCTGGCCCACCACCTTGGTCGGGCCTACGTCCTGGACCTCGAAGACGTCGTGCATGTCCGCTTCACAGTTGCCGGCGCCGACGCATTTGGAACCATCGATCGTTACTTTCATCGTGCATCCCTCTCCACGAAAGCGCCGGCGCCGGCAACGAGGGGTTCCGGTCCCAGCTCGACCGGCAATGAATTCGGGCCGCGGTGGAACGCGTTGACGCGGTAGTCGGGAACGTAGCCCTCTCGCAGCTCGAGTTGCGGATACCGGGCGACCAGCCGCCGGAAGAACGTGTTGAGCTCAAGCTTGGCCAGCGATTGCCCCAAGCAGTAGTGGGCGCCCGCGCTGAATGTCAGGTACTGGCGACCGTCGGTGCGTTCGATGTCGAACAGCTCTCCGTCGGACACCACCGATTCGTCCCGGTTGCCCGACCCAAGCAGCAGGAACATCTTTGATCCCGCGGGAATATGGTGGCCTTCGATCTCAAGGTCAACAAGCGCCCTGCGCCGCCACGCAGGAACACTGGTTTCCCATCGCAGCATCTCCTCAATGGCCTCGGGGACAAGATCCGGGTCAGCGCACAACTTGTCCCACTGTTCACGGTGGGTCAGCAACGCCCACAGACCGTTGCCGAACAGGTCCGACGTTGTTGCGTGGCCGGCGTTCATCAATGACATCAGGATGTTGAGGACGTCATCCCAGACAACGTTGTCCGGCTGTTCTTCCTTCCACAGCTGGATGACCTCGCTCATGTAGTCATCGCCCGGATTGGCTTCAAGCTCTTCGATACGCTGACGTGCGTATGCGTAATAGTCCTTCAACGGCTGTACGCCGGCGCGCAGCTCTTCCTCGGTGAGGTTGCCCTGCAACATGTCCTCGCGGTTGTGCGACCACGCCCGAATCTGCTCACCCATGTCATCGGGAATACCCAAGAACTTCATCAGCACACGAATGGGTGCGATGTCTGTGAATCTCCGGACAATGTCACCGGAACCGTCACCGTCGGCGAACAATGAATCCAGGCAATCGTCGGCGATGCGTTCGACGTCTTCGCGGATCCATTCGAGCCGTCTGGGTGTAAAGGCGAAACGAAGGAAACGCCTGGCCTTCTCGTGCGGCTCGCCATCAAGATCTTTGAGCATTGGACGATCTGGGATCACGGCGGCCAATTCCCGCGCAACGTCCTCGGGCCACTTCGTCATGGTGCTGAGCATGAGGTTCGCGGAGAATCGCTCCTCGTCCATCAGGATTTCCTTGATCGCGTCGCGGCTATTGACCACCCAATAGTCCATCGCTTCGGAATAGGCGACAGGGCCAAGCGAGCGAAGCCATTTGAAGGTGGGATACGGGTTCTGGACGAACTCAGGTGCCCAAGGGATGAAGTCCTTGGGCTTGGAGAACGGGCACCCTGACGGCTGGCCGTTGTCTAACTGTGTAGTATTCATGCTGCCTCCATCCGCCGAGAAAATGAAAATCATCTCGACTGCTTGTCATACCATCATATTGTCGTAAACTATCACGGCCCTCCGAGCATGGGAAGCTCTTCGGTCAGGAGAAGAACCGCCGCGGACGGCCGATCCTTTCCGTCAATTCACCGTCCGAGCGGGAGTTATCTCAGCATGGCTTCCCAGATGTCCTCGTGGCCCATCACCGTTTCGCCGCCGCCATCGATGAAGATGAGTTGTCCCGCGATCTTCGAGTTTCTGGCGTCCGCCAGGAAGGCAATCAGCTCCGCCACTTCCTCGGCGGTTGCCATGCCGCCCAACGGCATGGGACGTTCGACCGCCAGCCGCGCCTGCTCGGCCGGATCCCGCTCGGCGATCATCGGCGTCAGGACAGCTCCGGGACCGACGCCGTTCAGCGCGATGCCGGCTCCTGCCCAGACAGGCAGCCCGGCGTTGCGCCGGATCCACCGGGCGATCGCTCGCTTGCTGGTCGCATAGAGCAGGTGCCGGGATTCGGACTGCCGCGCCAACGAGACGGCCAGCGCCTCATCGCCTTCCAGGCATGCCTCAACGATGGCGTCATCGACCGGCTTCAAGACGGAGCGGGACGCGACCACGACCACGCGCGGTGCGTCGGCACGCAACATCGGGCGCAGGCGCTCGAGCGTCTCGACGGCACCGAAGTAGTTGACCTGGATACTCAGCTCGTCATCGGTGAGCACTCCAGCGTTCGCCACGATGACGTCGATGCCGGACGGACATAGCTCGAGAACGCCGGCTTCGAGAGCCGCGCGCCCTTCCGGCGTCGAAAGGTCGGCGTTGATGTCGGCACCGGCGAGGTCGACTCCGACCACGCGCACGCCTTGCGCCTCGAGAACCTCGACGGTCGCCTTCCCGATCCCCCGGCCTGCGCCAGTGACGACCGCGGTACGCTGGGCGCCGATCACTTGAACTTCCTAAAGACGTCCTTGCGGAAGCTGAACAGGATCTCCGGGTCGATGCGAACGTCGATCACCGTCGGCCGCTGGTCGGCAAACGCCTCCTTGATGGCCAGCTCGAGGCTCTGCGCGCTGTCCGCGCGCAGACCCCGGATCCCGAAGGATTCCGCAATCGACGCAAAGTCGTGGGACGGCAGGTCCGTCCCGATGTAGCGCTTTTCGTAGAAGTCGTGCTGGTACGCCTTCTCCGCACCCCAAGCCGAGTTGTTCATGACAATCATCGTGACGGGGATGTCGTGCTCGATCACCGTGCTGAGTTCGGCGATCGCATAGAGCGCTCCGCCGTCTCCAAGCAGTGCCACCGACGGACGCTCCGGGCAAGCCAACTGTGCACCGATGGCGGCCGGGAACGCGAACCCGAGAGAGGCAAAGTCCAGGGGCGTAAACAGGGACGGCGTCAGCGCGTGGTCAAGGGCTTCCGAAGCCTTCAGGCACCAGGTGCCGGCATCGAGGCTAATGATCGATTCCCGCGGCAGCGACTGGCGTAAGGTGTGGAAGAGGGTGGCATCGTCCAACGGGCTCTTGTGGCTGGTATCAGGAAGGCTCGCGCGTTCTTCCCGGTACTGTGCGGCTCGCTCCTTGACGGATTCGAACCACACCGCGTCGGTGCCGGACACGGCGCCCTCGTCAACGCGCGACAGCAACTCCGCCAAGAAGGATCCTGCCTCGGCCATGACGGCGAGTTCGACGGGCCAGTACCGGTTCAGGCTTGCGGAGTCGACGTCGACCTGAACGAGTCGAGCGTCCTTGCGGAACGTCTCCGGCTCGAAGAACGTGGAGTTGAATCCGAAGCGTGTACCGACCCCGATGACCAGGTCGGCCTCGGCCACGACGGCTGCGGCCAGCGCTCCGCCTCGTGGTCCCATTTGGCCCAGCATCAACGGGTGTTCGTTGTTCACCGCGTCCCGGTGACCCGCCGAGGTGACGACCGGTATCCGAAGGATGTCACTCAGCCGTTCAACCAACTCCCCCGAACGGCTGCTCTTGACCCCGCCGCCGGCCACGATCACGGGTCGTTCGGCGGAACCGATCAGGCGCAGGACATGTTCGATGGCCTCTGGGTGGCTCGGGTTGGACGGCTTCAGGGAGCCACCCAGTTGGACCTCCGGGGCCTGTCCCATGAGGACGTCACGAGGAAGGTTGACATGCACCGGTCCCATCGGATGGCTCATCGCCAGCCGTGCAGCGTACTCGATCATGGGGATCACCCGCTCGGGCTTCAGAACGGTGAGCACCGCCTTGGCCACGGGCCGGATGAGAGCTTCCTGGTCCACCTCTTGGAATGCATCGTTGTGCCACTGGTCGGTCGAGACCGATCCGCCAAGCGAGAGAATGGGAGTGTGCGCCGCTTTGGCCGCAGCCAGTCCGGAGACAAGGTTCGTGACTCCCGGGCCGCTCTGGCCGGCCAACACCACCCCGAGCGATCCGCTGGCGCGGGCGTATCCGTCTGCCATGCCGGTTGCCGCACGCTCGTCGCGAGCGCCGATGTACCTGACGCGTGGGTGCGTATGGAGACCGTCGTAGATCTCCATGGCAGAAGAGCCCACCACGCCGAAGACGTAATCCACGCCCAACTCTGCCAACAAATCGCTGACGCGTTCACCTGCTGTAGCCACTTTGAACATCCTTTCCAACCCTGCACGAATGACACGTTTTCAACCTACCGTCCGATCGTACTACGGTATGGCGATACGTCAATACCCGGAGGGGATACCAAAAGGCTCCTACCCTCACAGTGAACTGCTCCACGGGAGTCTGGGGCGAGAAATTCATTCCAGACTCCCGGGGCGCAGCTTAATGCGAGCAATCAGTTCGCCGCCAGGAGAACAGCGTGAGCAGCTCTAGCGTGGCCGCGAAAGGCCTTACAGGCAAGGTGCCGCCTTGCAGCGCGCGACCCGCTGGCCAGTCAACCTCCCCCCATCGTCGGCGGAGGATCCGTGGCCTATGAGCCCCTGTGGTCAATGCGGCCAAGCGGGTCAACTCGTTTAAATTCGCGCTCGCCTTGGTCGAAGGGTTTCTCACTGGCAAGGCTGCCCGCGGATTTCGCGGTGCAGGGAGGGCGGTCGGTTTTCACCGGCACTTACCGAAAAGCGGGCAAGGGTCTTGTCGTGGCGAGGGCGCGGACGTCCGAGACCCCATACCCGGCGGAAGCGTTGAACCGGAGCGGTTGCGTGCCGTGAAGGCATAAGTCGGCCGCGAGGAATCGGGCCTTCGACGCCCTCAGGGCCAGCTTCCCGCTCCCGGCGCCGCGGCAGGTCGCCGGTCATGCCCGATCGACATTCTTCTATCGCGAACCCGTTTTCAAGCCCTCGAACTGCAGGAGACACCCGCGACGGCGGTCACGAAGCCCGCAGGGAAGTGCCAGCGCAGGAAACGCTGCAACTCATCCCTGGATGAACGGCGCACGGTGGCCCCGAATCGGAAGCGGGTGGTCACCGCAGCCGACGCCGACCCGTCTGCAGCCCGGCAGGCAGCCGCAAGCGCATTCGAACCTGGGCCTCCGGTACCGGAATGTTTCCCGGTGATGGATCTTCGAGGGAGCCGGCATATCCAATCGATGTCCGGCACATCAGCGCCGATGCGCTGTCCGCACTTGGACGAACACATCCGCCGGTACAACACCGAACGGATCCCGCCAAAACAGCGAGGGCCCGGATCCGGTGGAATACCGGATCCAGGCCCTCGCTTCATAGGCAATCTAAACGTCAGTTGAACCGCTTGACAGCCTCGACAGCTGCTTCGCGCGCGTTCCGCATGTGTACAGCGTAAGCATCCTGGGCTTCCCGTGCAGAGCCGGCCGCCATGAACTCATGAACGATCCGCAGCTCTCCGATTCCTGCTTGGATCCGTTCGGCCGACAAGGACGCCAGCCGCACCCGAGCAACCTGGTAGTAGATCCTCTGGGACAATGCTGAGATGGAGTTGTTGTGGGCACCCTCGAAAAGAACGTCATAGAAGGCCTGCTTGGCTTCGAGAACCCGAGTGGCCTCGCCGCTCGCGTGAGCCTTCTCGAGGTCGCCGAAAGCAGACGCGAGTCGTGCCTTCTCGTCCGCGGTGGCACGCTCCGTGAAGAGCATGATCGCGAACGATTCCAAGACCTCGCGGATCTCATACAGATCGCGGACATCGCTTTCGCTCACCCTGGCAACCGTGGGACCCTTGCCAGGAACGATCTCAATAAGCCCCTCGGTCTCAAGCTGCCTCAAGGCCTCTCGAACGGTGGTCCGACTGGTGCCTAGGAGTTCGCACACGGTCGCCTCGGTAACCCGCTCCCCCGGCTGGAATCTTCCAGCCAGAAGGCTACGCAGCTGGATCACCGCCTGCTCACGAACGGGCGCCGCGCTACGGGCAACTCGATAGGCACCTGCGAGTTCTGTCATGGTGATCCCCTTTCCTTGACCTTCATCATACCGTAGTACACCAATTCGGAGCTTAATTCTATCCCGTCGGATCCCTATATCACTGGTTCAGCGGCTCGAAGACATGGCGTGCCGAAGCACGATGCCAGGCGTTCTGGGACAGCCTCTCTCGCCAAGCGGTCGCGCGGGCACGCTCTCGAGCAGGGCTCTGCATGGCGTCCTCGCTGCGCAGCGAGTGGAAGGCAACGTGCGTCCAGGAATCTGGCGCTTCCTTTCCGGGCGCACCGCCGCTCCGGTCGTTGTCGAGACAGCGGTAGATCTGGCAGCCGGCCCAGAGCGGTTCGGCAAGCATGATCGGCAAGTGCTCGGTCGCGTACCACGCCTCGAATTCGTTCCAGTAGTCCTCGGGAACGCTGAACGTCACGACATACATCAAGGTGGGGTCGATCGCATGCCAGTTGTTGCCCTGCGAGATGATCTCCTCGCCCACGAAGCGATCGAAATCGACGGTGTTCTCGATGACCTTGCGGGTCTCCGCAGACGGATCCGTGCGCAGCTGCTTGAATTCAGGGGAGTCGAACACCTCGACGTTCGACACGTCGTATCGAACGGCAAACTGCGCAGTCGATCCGGGCTTGACGTTGACGTACCGCTTGGCAGCCTCGATGCCGGGCAGGTTCACCCGCGAAGGGATGTGCTCGTCGTCGTACCAGGTGTGGAACGCCTCCTCATGACCCTCGACCGGGGTTGACCACGCAAAAATGACTCCATTTGTCACGACACGACCTGCCTTTCTGAGCTAACGCTCTCTACGAAATTCACAATAACTTCAAGTACACCTTCGGGACGATCGATATTCGGGCAGTGCGCACCGGGAACGGTTATCGCCCTCCCGTTCGGCACCATCGCGGCCAGATCTTCCGTCCACCCGCGGACGAGGAGCTGGTCATCTTCACCTTCGACGAAGAGGACCGGCGCCTGGCAGCTGGCCAGTCGTTCGGAAAGCGGTGGCGGTCCGGCAGCCCCGTTACGCTGCGGCGCCTTGACCCTAGCCGCCGACAAGGCCTCCCAGTGACCGGGCAGCAAGCCGTTGGCATGGCGCTCCTTCACGTGGGTCTCCCACCGGTCGACGTCCTCGACCAGCAAGCCAGTGATCCGACGGGCGTCCTCCAGGGACTGGTCGTAGCGCTGCAGCTCGTCGAAGGCATCACCGTTCCGGCCATAACCCAGGGATCCGCCGATCGAGACGGCTGAGGTCCACGGTCGCCCGAACTGCATCCGGGCGGCGGTGACAGCCACGCTCCCCCCAAACGACGAGCCGACGGCATGAACCCGCGGCGCTTCAATCCCCACTTTGGCGAGGAACGCCGCGATCACGTCTCCGTGGGCAGCCTGCGGGGGGCGGTCAAAGAACGTGACCTTGCTGGAGGACCCGTAGCCAACCAGGTCCGGCGCAATCACGCGGAAGCTCCCGGCCAGCTCGGGCATCATCCGCTCCCACGCGAGCTTGGCAGAGCTGCCGTACGCGCCGTCGTGCAGGAGGACGATGACATCCTCCGCGTCGCGCGGTCCAACGTCGTAGTAGGCGATCTCGATGGCACCCAACGATATGTTCAACATGTTCATGTTCACGGCTCCTATCACCACTCAACAACGAAATTGGTCCAGCCGGCATCGCCCCCGGCCAGGGCGACGGGCACGGCAACTGCCCGCACCCGGCGTTCCTCGATGTGCGGGAAGATCAGGTTCTCCGCAATCAGCACATCGGCACCCAACAGACCTCGGTGCAGTTGGAAGGCGAACGATGCGTCACGGTCCTGCGCCGGCAGCTCGGGCGTCAACAGATCCATGCCGATCAGGCCAAGCCCGAGCTCGGCGGCCCAGACAGCCACCGACTCGTCCAGACTCGGATGATTGAAGTAGCTTGGGTCCCCGAACTTCTCGCCCCACCCGGTGTGGATCAAGAGCATGTCACCGCGCTTCGGCTCCGGCCCGCCCGCGAGGATGTCGTCGACCGTAATGGCGGTGCCGTACGAGCATGTCGGAGACGAAATCACCGCAGAGCCGATGAACCGCTCCAGCGGGTACTCGTCGATGGTGCGCCCGTCGGCGAAGGTGTGGCTCGGCGCGTCGATGTGGGTCCCCATGTGCGACGGTGCCGAAACATTCTGGACCCGGATCGCGTCACCACGATCGATGTTCAGCACATGCTCGGCTTCAACCGTGGGAAGAATGGGGACGCCCTGCATGCCCGGGATCCAGTAGTGGGACAGGGACATCGCGCTCATCGTGCGACCTCCAAATCACGGACGGCCGGTCGAAGGACCTGGAACTTCTCCAGCGGGAACTCACGGGTCCCGCTCCAGTAGTCGAGCACGCGCAGCGGCCAGTTCTGCGACACCCGACCCGAGGCGCCCTTGTACCAGGTCGATTCGTTCGAGGCTCCCCACGAAGTGAGCTCGCTGGCCTCGTCGATCTCGGCGACGAACTGGTCCAGGGCTTCCCTGGTGCATTCGACGGCGCCCGCGCCGGTCTTGTCGAGGTGTTCGAGGGCCGACACCACGAGGTTGGCCGCGCTCTCTGCGAAGAAGAAGAGGCTGCTACTCACCACCACGTTGGTGTTGGGCCCGTACAGGCAGAACATGTTGGGGAACCCCGGTACCGCGACACCCATGTAGGCCTTCGGGTCACCGGCCCACTCGTCGCGCAATTTCCGGCCGTTGGTGCCGGTGACGTCGACCGGACCCAGGATCTCGGAGGCCCTGAACCCGGTTGCGAAAATGATGACGTCGACGTCGACGTGCTCCGCGGAAGTCCGGATGCCCTGTTCGTCGATGGCCTCGATGTGGTCCGAGACGAGTCGGACGTTCGGCTGATGCAGCGTCTTCGCCCACTGCCCATTGTCGCGAAGCAGTCGCTTTGAGTACGGAGCATATGAGGGAATTACCTGCTCGAGCAGGTCCGGGCGGTCCTGGTACTGCCGTTCCAGCCCGCTGACCAGGTGCTGCCGCAGTTCCTCGTTCTCCGCGGAGACCGATCCCGGCTGGTCCCAGTTGGGATCGACGGTGTAGTACGGGCGGCGGGCGTCGGCCGTGATCCAGAACTGGTAGGCGCGGTACCACTGGGAGTAGGTGGGAACGTTCTCGAAGAGCCAGCGCAAGCCCGGCTTGACCTCGTCGGTGTAGGCCGGGGTCCACTCCATCCAGGGCGCGCTGCGCTGGAAGATCGTCAGGCTCTCCACCCGATCGGCGATCGCGGGGATCACCTGGTAGGCACTGGCTCCGGTGCCGATGACGGCAACACGCTTGCCGGCGAGATCCACGTCCTGCTCCCAGCGCGCCGTGTGGAAGGCGGGGCCGGCGAAGGAGCCAAGCCCCGGGACATCGGGGATCTTCGGCTGGTTCAGCTGGCCGACGGCGGAGACCATTGCGGAAAACTCGGCGTCGTACGGCCCGTCCGGGCCGTTTAGCTTCAGTTGCCAGGTGCAGGAGGCTTCGTTGTACGTCGCGGCCAGCAGTTCCGTCCCGAAGCGGACGTTCCTATCGACACCGTATTCGGTGGCCACCTCATGCAGGTAGCCGCGGACCGCCTGTTGCAGCGAGAAGTCGTGCGTCCAGTTCTCACGAGTGGCGAAGCTGTAGCTGTAAATGTAGTTGGTGGTGTCGACGCGGCAGCCCGGATAGGTGTTCTCGTACCAGACACCGCCGAAGTCCGCATTGCGCTCGAACACCGTATAGGGGATGCCGGCCTGGTCCAGGCGCCGGGCCATCAAGATTCCAGACATGCCGGCGCCGATGATGGCGACGGAGAGTCCGGCGTCCGATGACGTCGAGGCCTGCCAGCGCGGCGCGCCTTGATCATGGGGCATGCCCAACTGGTAGCGCAGCATGTCCTCGGTGCCGTCATCGATCGGTTCACCAACGAGGTATTCGATAAGTTCGCGATCCACGGTCGAGCCCACGAAGTCCGGATCCGATCCAGAGATCGCCTTCAGCCCGCTGATCGCCAGTTCCAGTGCCGCGTCATCGCTCGCCCCTGCGATGGGCCTGCCCAGGACCGTCACGGACCGGGGCCGACATTCCAAGTCGAGGTAGCGACGGTCGCCCGTGAGGTGGGCCAGTGCCGCCAGCAGCGGGACGAGCTCGCCGTGACCGATGAATTCGGCCAGTTCGGACTCCATCAGTGGTTCGTTATCAAGAACGCTCACATCAACTCCTTATAACAACGTTGTCAACGACGGATCGACCGCCATGGGCAGGGGTGGATAGCCCGCAACTTCAAAATTACCGTATTACGATACTACGGTTGTGTCAATGGTCACCCGCAGGTGCTAGGCGGGGGCCTCCAGGTCGAGAACCTCGCCGCATTGGACGCGTGCGCCAACCGGGCCGGCCGCGCACCGAGGCCACGAACCATCACCGACCGACACTTCGGCAATCGCGGAGCAAGGGCCGCAGGATGGCGCGCGTTCCGAATTCAACGAAACCGCCCACGACCGAGCCCGCTCCGCTTTGGCCCACCGACCCAACCCAATGATCCGAGTCGACTCGTGGAACTTCTTTCGGCAAACACTTGCATTCGAACTTATTGTCATACGATACTACAAGCAGTCGAGATGTAGATCACATTTTTATGGAAGAGTGACCCTGACAACAATATTGGTTCGCTCCTTCGAGCTCGATCTTGACGTGAGGGCGGTGGGCACTGGCGCCTGCCGGAGCCATCGCGGATTAGCAGATTTTTCCTGCCCCGGTCGCGGCGACTAACGCCGAGACTTGCCGGCAGAGCCTCCCCGGAGCCGGTGAGATCGTGGCTGCAACGACGATCCGCTCGCCTCAGAGGCTACTAGCGGTGCTGCCTTACCGGACCCGCAATCCATCCGAACGTTCAACCGCACTTAGGGAGCAGCCCAAGACATGGACAACAACATGAAATTCAGTAGTACGCCGCCAAAAACAATCCGCAAAGCCGTGCTGGGATTGGCGTTTTTCGCGGTTTTCATCGACGGTTTCGACACCGCCATCCTCGCGCTTCTTGTTCCACACCTTGCAGAAGAATGGGGCTTGAAGGCCGCTGCGTTCACCTATCCCCTAGTTCTGACCAGCGTCGGCGTCGTCATCGGATACCTCACGTGCGGGGCACTGTCGCAACGCCTGGGACTGAAACGGACTTTGGTGCTTGGTACCGCGCTATTTGGGATCGCCACTTTGATGAGTGCCGCGACTCTCCCCCTTGAGTCCATGGCCCTCCTCAGCGTGACCCGCGCAATCACTGGTATCGGATTGGGGATTGTGGCGCCTACCGCCATCGTCATCGGCACACAGAACGGCCCCGCGGAAAAGCGGCAGCCAATCGCGGTGTTCATCACCACTGGCCTCATCACCGGCACAACGATCGCAGGCTTCTCCGGCGGGCTTCTCATCAATGCTCTCGGCACTGCCGGGGTGCTCTGGCTTGCCGGTGCGCTTCCGATCGGTCTTGCGGTCCTGCTGTCCTACTTCATCCCGAATTCTTCAGAGCACACCGGGCAAAAGAACACGAGCGACAATTCCACTGCCGCCGCCATCCTTGGGCCGGAACTACGTGCGTCGACGCTGCTGCTGTGGACAGCCACTTTCCTCGTCTTCGTAGTCAGCTACACCCTGAAGTCCTGGCTGCCGACGCTGTTCGAAGACTTCGGCATATCTCGATCCACCGCGGGCCTGGGGCTGGCGTTCTTCGGCCTCGGAGGAATGGGTGGCGGCTTCATCCTCATGGCGGTCTCGGCGAAGTTCGGTGCTGCACGATCGCTGGTTGTGATGTCCGTGATCGGGGCACTCGCGACGGCCGCCGTCGCACTGCTTCCGGTGAACACTGTCGTTCTGATGATCCTGATCTGCATCGCTGGCGTGGGAATCACTGCGTGCACGGTCGGACAGTCCGGAATCGCGGTGTCGATCTACGAGATGTCCGTCCGCGCCAAGGGCGTCGGGTGGTCGGCCGCAGCCGGGCGAATCGGATCAATCGTGGGACCCGCGATTGCCGGTATCCTTCTCGGGTTCGCCTGGCCGGCACAGAACATCGTGTTGCTGCTCGCCGGCCCGATCCTCCTCACCACCGTGTGTTGGTTCATCCTTTCCAAGCGCTTGGCACGCACCAAAACCGTTGAGCAGGCGGACGCGAGCGAGTACAGCAAATCCTGATCAACACCTTGAACATGCGGGTCGCTCCGCATTTCGAAACGGCGTACCCGATGAGTTACGGACACGTACCCGAGATCGCAAACGAGATGATCGCCCTGGTTATGGAGTGCCTGGCCGCAGTCCGCAAAGGAGTCATCATCGATGAGCAATTTCTGCTCCGAAATCAAAAAACCAGCAACATCGCTCGAGGTTCCAAGCAACCTGAAGCAGATTGTTAAAGCAGCGAAAGAGATGAGCCCATGATCACCACCCTCGAACGTCTGACCCTGCGTGTCACCCATGTGGCAGCTGCCGCCGACGACGTCGTCGAAGTATCGTTCGAACATCCGGAAGGACATCCTCTACCGGATTGGGAGCCCGGAGCCCACATCGAGGTGACGCTTCCTTCGGGGCTGTCACGCCAGTACTCGCTCTGCGGGGACCGAGACGATCGATCGAAGTACACGATCGCCGTTCTGCGCGACGAGAACGGCCGCGGCGGATCCAAGGAACTTCACGAGGCAGTGAAGGCCGGCATCGAGCTGAGCATCGGCCTTCCTCGAAACAACTTCCATCTTGTGGAAGCGGACTCGTACCTGTTCATCGGTGGCGGGATCGGAATCACGCCGATGATCCCGATGATCATGCAAGCCCGGAACACCGGCGCGCAGTGGTCGCTTGTGTACGGCGGCCGACGCGCCAGCTCGATGGCCTATCGGGAAATGCTGAGTTCACTCGGCGACCAGGTGGACCTGTGGATCGAAGCAGAGCGCGGGTACCCCAATCTCCCTGCCATCCTGGCGGATGCACCGGCGGGCACAATGATCTACGCCTGTGGCCCCGGCGTAATGCTCGACGCCGTCGCTAAGGCGTTCTCCGCGCACAGCCACCTCGGCGGCCTGCACTTCGAACGGTTCTCGGCAAGTGGACCGGTGGACACCAGCGGCGATTCGTTCGAGGTGGAGTTGCGGCGAACGGGTGTCACCTTGACCGTCGCCGAGGGCGTGAATGTTCTGGATGAAGTTCTCAAGGTTGTTCCGAAACAACCCTTCTCGTGCAAAGAAGGCTACTGCGGCGACTGTGAGACAAAGGTGCTCGAAGGCGAGCCCGATCACCGAGACGAATACCTGACTCCCGCCGATCAAGACGCCGGCAAAGTGATGATGCTTTGCGTGAGTCGCTGCAAGGGAAAAAGGCTCGTACTCGACTTGTGAGCACGCAGTGGCGTACCGCCCCCGACAGGTACCCCATCGGGGCATGAGCGGTTCTGCCGCGGGTGAGCGATGCCCCGGATCCATTCGGATCCGGGGCATCGCTCTATCAACAAAGAACGGTGGTCTCAGCTGTTTTCCGCCAGCACGGTCTCGGTGACCCCGCTGATTCTCGAGGGGCAGCAGTTACGGGCGCCAGCACTGCCGCCCGTGGACTCCCCCGCGACGGCGATGTTGCCCACCGCGGCTCTCGTGGCGTGCCTCGCCACCGTCGTCGGACTCTTGAGGTCCGTGCTTTTCAGCCGCTCCACGGTCTTTTCGGACGCCTGAAAAGCCCTGATCTGCACCACGCTCGGTGGGCGGATGCTGGAATCGCTGGGTACGTTCGGCGTTCCACTGCCCCTCTTCAAGGGCAGTACCCAGATGGTGGAGTTCGTGGGTCGGGCCGGGGAATTCACGGCCTGGCGATCACCTTCGGCGCCCTGGGAGCCGTCCCGGCGGTGTCCCGCGACAAGTGGATTGCCATGTTCATCGCAGTGGTGGTTGCCGGCGACATCAAGCTCCTGCCGCTGCTTTGCTTCGTGGTGCTGCCAGTGTATTGATTCTGGTCGCGCGAGCCCGGCAATGATTGCACATGTGCCGGAAAAGCATCATTCCGGCGGACGCCACGCCCGCCAGCTGGTTGGTACCGCCTGTTGGACCAGCGGGCAAGTATGGCCGGATCCGCGATGTAATGCCATCCTTTGAACACGACCGTCCAGTGCTCCAAGGCATGACCAAAACTTCGACAGCTTGACCCCGCGGGAGGTTGGAAGCGATGACAGGTGATGAACGTCGGCGACAGCTGGGTGACAACGACGCCCCGGTGGAGGAGGAAATCGAGGAGCACTTCGACCGAATCGTCGAGGAGGGGGCCCAACGCCTGGCCCGCTCGTGGACCACCGTCCTGGTCACCGGAACCTTCGGCGGGCTGGAGGTCGGCGTCGGCGTGATGGCGTACCTGGCGGTCATGCACCAAACGCACAACCACCTGCTGGCGGGGCTGGCGTTCGGCATCGGCATGGTTGCCCTGCTGCTGGCCAAAAGCGAGTTGTTCACCGAGGGGTTTCTGGTGCCGATCGCCGCGGTGGCCGCCAAGGAGGCCAGCCTGAGACAGCTGTTCAAGCTGTGGGGCGGAACCCTGGTGATGAACCTCGTCGGCGGGTGGATATACATGTGGATTGTGGTGCAGGCATTTCCGGAATGGAAGCCCGAGCTGGAAGAGGCGGCCCTGCACTTCGTGGATGCGGGGTTCCACTGGCAGTCGGTTTGCTTGGCCATACTGGCCGGCAGCACCATCACGCTGATGACACGCATGCAGCAAGGCACCGACTCCGACGTGGCGAAGATGGCAGTGGCAGTGGCCGACGGGTTCATGCTCGTCGGGCTGCAGCTGTTCCATTCCGTGCTCGACTCGCTGTTCATCTTCGGGGCCATCCATGCCGGGGTCCCCATCGATTACATGGATTGGCTGGGTTGGTTCGGCTACACGCTGCTATTCAACATGGTCGGCGGCCTGCTTCTCGTCACGGCGCTGCGCTTGGTGCGCAACAAGGAACTGATTCGTGAGCGCCGGGAGAATGCACCGGAAGATCCGGAGGCCGCGCGGTGAACGTGACACGGGGCGGCCAAAATGCTGGATCGGCGCAATGGGCCTCCCGTGTGGACAGCTGACCGAACGCCCGCAGACGGTGATGGGGGCCCGGTTTCATGAACCGGGCCCCCATCGCTGCACAACCGACCGAAAATTGGCCGTCTACAGGTGCGTGGGCGCGAACATCTTGAGCAGCGTCTGCACCACCACCACGTTGGGTCCGTCGGCGGCGAAGGATTCCTCCAGCGCCTCGCGGATGTTGGTGTGATCCACCAGTCGGGCCGGGACGCCGAATGACTCGGCCAGCGCCACGAAGTCGGGGCGGGCCAGTTCGGTGGCGGTTGCCTTGCCGAAGGCGCCGACCATGTATTCGCGCAGGATGCCGTATCCTCCGTCGTCGACGATCAGCCAGGTGACCGGCGCGTTGTGCTGCTTGGCCGTGGCAAGCTCCGCGATCGAGTACATCGAGGAACCGTCGCCGGAAACGGCAAGGACGCGTGCCTCGGCGGCCGAGGCGCCCGCGACCTGCAGGCCGAGCGCGCCGCCGATGGCCGAGGGGTACCCGTAGCCGAGTCCGCCGGCGCCCTGCGCCGAATGGAATTGCCCGTCCTTGGAATCCCAGCAGCTCCAGCCCCAGTAAGCCGAGATGGTCATGTCCCAGAACGTCTGCATCCCGGCCGGAACCGCGGCACGGATGTCGGCCATGAACTTGCGTTCCTTGGCCAGGTCCTGCGAGTCGAGGCGTTCGGCGACTTTTGCCAGCGTTTCGGAGACCACCTGTTGCGGGGTGTTTCCGTGCCAGTCGGCGTTCACGCCGCCCTCGACCTTGACCAGTGCATCGCGCAGGTACTCCAACGCGGCCTTGGCGTCGGCCCGGATGCCCAAGGCGGGGCGGTTGGATTCGAGCACGCGGGGTTCCGCGTCAATCTGGATCAGGTGCCCGCGCGGTTCGAGGGTGAAGTAGTTGCTTGTCACTTCGCCCAAGGCGGAGCCGACGACGATGAGCACGTCGGCGTCCTCAAGGACCTCCGTGGCGTGCCGGTCCTCGACCCACGACTGCAGCGAGAGCTCGTGGTTCCAAGGGAAGGCGCCGTTGCCGCCCGGAGAACAAATGACCGGGGCGCCCAAGAGCTCGGCGACCGCCAGCAACTCGGCCTCGGCGCGGGCGCGGCGGACGCCGCCGCCGGCAACGATGACCGGACGCCGGGCCTCGGAGAGCCAGCGCACTGCCTCGTTGACGAGTTCCACGCGCGGCGGGTGCTCGTAGGCCTCGGCCAGCGCGTCGACGACGGGCGGGACCAGCACCGGAGCGAGCAGCACGTCCTGGGGCACCTCGACCCAGACCGGGCCCTGCGGCACGGTGATGGCATCCGCCCAGGCATCCTGGATGGCCGAGGGGATCCCCGAGGCGTGGTGCACGGTGCGCTGGGACTTGGTGACGTTCGCGGCCGAGGCCTTCTGGTCATCGAGCTGGTGCAGCATGCCCTTGCGCCGGGCGCCCAGTCCGTCCAGCGGAATCTGGCTTGCCACGACCACGATCGGCACGCCCGTTGCATAGGCTTCCTGCAGGCCGGCCAGGGAAGTCAGCGCGCCGGGTCCCGTGGACAGGAAGAGCACGCCCACTTCGCCGGTCGCCCGCGAGTAGCCGTCGGCGGCGAAGGCCGAGTTGTTTTCCACGCGGGAGGAAACGAAGTGCAGGTCCGATCGGGACAAGGCGTCAAAGAGCCCCAGTGCGTGCTGCCCCGGGATGCCGAAGACGGTCTTGGCACCGAGTGCCTCGAGCGTCTCGATGACAAGGTCCCCGCCGTTGCGCTGGGCCAGGTTGCCGGACATCTCCGAGGTCATTCGCTTTCCTTCTTGTCGTTTGCGCGCTTGTCGGAGATCAGCGAGATCAGGTCGTAGGCAACGTGGGAGGCCGCGACGCCCGTCATTTCGGCGTGGTCGTAGGCCGGTGCGACCTCGACGATGTCGGCGCCGACGATGTTCATGCCGCGCAGGCCGCGGATGATTTCGAGCAGCTCGCGGCTGGTGATGCCGCCGGCCTCGGGGGTGCCGGTGCCCGGTGCGTGCGCCGGGTCAAGCACGTCGATGTCCACCGAAATGTAGAGGGGACGGTTGCCGATGCGGTCGCGGAGCTTGTCCACGATTTCGCGCACGCCCTGGTAGTAGACATCGGAGCTGGTGACGATGCCGAAGCCGAAGCGCTTGTCGTCCTCGAGGTCCTTCTTGCCGTAAAGCGGGCCGCGGGTTCCCACGTGGGAGATGGCTTCGGTGTCGAGAATGCCCTCTTCCACGGCTCGGCGGAAGGGTGTGCCGTGGGTGTATTCGGCACCGAAGTAGGTGTCCCAGGTATCCAGGTGGGCGTCGAAGTGGAGCATGGCCACCGGCGCCCCGGCGCGTTCGGATGCGGCCCGCAACAGGGGCAACGCAATGGTGTGGTCCCCGCCCAAGGTCACCAACGAGGAGCCGTCGGCGGTCAGGTCCAGGGCGTTTTGCTGGATCGTTTCGATGGCCTCGTTGATGTTGAACGGGTTCACCGCCATGTCCCCGGCGTCGACAACCTGACTCAGGGCGAAGGGGGAAACATTCAGGGCCGGGTTGTAGGGGCGGAGAAGGCGCGAAGATTCGCGGATGTGCGTCGATCCGAAGCGGGCGCCCGGTCGGTAGGACACGCCTGCGTCAAAAGGAACGCCGATGACCTTGATGTCGGCGTTGGGGACCTGGTCGATGCGAGGCAGGCGCGCATACGTGCCGAGTCCGGCGAATCGCGGGATCCTTGAGGCGTCGATGGGCCCCACGTTTCCGTTTTCTTCAATGCGGATTTCTTCCATGACTTTCCTCCACGACATTGCGTCCTCGACGGGTACGCCAACAACCATAAGTTGTCCAATATGAAACAACAGTTGCCTTACATGCTATTTGTGGCGCGGCTTACAGTCAAGGGTGCAGTGTCGCAAAATGGCAGTTTTCCTAGCCGAGCATCTCCCGCAAGGCGGAAACATGCCCAACATAGGCAACGCGACCTTCGCGGGTCAACGAAACACGGGTATGGCCGCGGCCAAGCTTGGCAAACTTGTCGATTGAGACGTAGCCGGCGTCGGCGAGCTGCTTGAGATGCTTACTGAGCAGCGAGTCCGCAACATCCAGCGCGTCGCGCCGGTGCGAAAATTCCACCCATCGCACCGGCGCGAGGCTCGCGCAGATGCGCAGCCTGAGTGGCGCATGGATCAGCTCGTTGAATTGACCGGGGCTAGAAGGGTCGCTCATTGGCATCCTTGATCCGGTTGGTCATTTCGGCGCGCCGAATTCGATTCCACAGGAAGGCGAACGCACAGAACAACACGATCCACTTGAGCGCAATCTGCCACCACTCGCGGAGGGGCCAGAGGCGGGCCGTTTGCAAAACAAGGGAAACCAGGAACACCCCGGCCATGTAGGTTCCGGAACGCGACAGGGGCACACGAAGCCTTGGGCGGCGGCTCACAACGAGGAAATAGCCTCCCGGCAAAAGAACCAGCGGGGCATGCAGCCACAAAGTCACCCGTATGGCACGACACTGACAGTGGATTAGATTGCCGCCATGATCGCCATCAGGATCAACACAATCCAGGCGGGCATTTCCGCAGACCTCGGCAGGCGGACCGAGGTCTCCTCGACTTCTGCCAGCGCCGCCCCAGGGCCATGCCCCTCGGGATTGTTACCAGTCACCCGGCACCCCACTTTCCGTTACGGAAAGCTTTGCCTTTCCATAACGGAAAGGCAACCATCAACGCGCCAGGGGCCTGGCAAACTTCGCAAAGAGTGAGCGGTCGGCTCCGTAGACGGCGACCGAAAGACCCACCGATAAGACAACGGCCTTGAGGATGACCTCTTGCGGATTCGATGGCAGGAAGAAGACCTGCACCGGTCCGGCCAAGAAAATGAGAACCGCCATCCATGCCACATAGCCGGCGGATACCGGCGGGTCCAGCGCTTCGACGTGCTTTTGCCGACGGGCAATGGTGGCGATCCCGACAATCAGGATCAGCCCGGCGAGCGCAATGGCACCGGGTATAACAAAGGACTTGTGGGCCCGCAGGAATGTCAGTGCGGTGCCGCAAACGACACCCAACACCAAGGCCAACCACCACGGCGCCCAAAGTCGTTTGGTTTCGGAAATGGCCGGCGCGGCATCTTCGGGCAGGGAACTCACAAGCATTGTCCTTCACGGGTGGCGGTCAAGAGAGCGAATTCTCCGGTACTCCGCTACAAAAATGGTTGCTTTTCCGGCAGGGAATGTCAAAGTGGACAGTGTCACGCAAATCACCAAAATTGTTCCGGCATCGCTAGATCAATTTGATTCGATCAGGAGTAGCGTTCTCACTCGTGAATAAAAACGTGAGTTCGTCCGAGTTGGTGCGGACTACCCCCATAAGGGATCGAACCGCCGGGATTGCCCGGTGGCTCAGCGACACCGAAGTCGGACACGAGGAAGGCCAGGCAGCAGAGGCGAAGCCAACCGGCCACCGCTGGTGGCAGGTTATGTGCCTTTCGGGGTTGGACTACTTCTCGACTCTTGGCTACCAACCGGCCATCGCCGCACTTGCCGCGGGAGCGCTGGCACCACTTGCAACATTGATGCTGGTGGCAGTGACCCTTGGCGCCGCACTTCCCGTCTACCGCAGGGTGGCCCATGAGTCCCCTCACGGACAGGGCTCCATCTCCATGCTCGAGCGCTTGCTCCCCCATTGGAAGGGCAAGCTGTTCGTCCTGATATTGCTGGGGTTCGCCGCAACGGACTTCATGATCACCATCACGCTGTCCTCGGCGGATGCCACGGCACACATCATCGAAAACCCCCTCACCCCGGAATGGTTCCACGGGCAGCAGGTGGCCATCACCCTGGTGTTGATCCTGCTGCTCGGAGGCCTTTTCCTCCGCGGGTTCCATGAGGTCATCTGGCTGGCCGTGGCTCTTGTTGCAATCTACCTGGCGCTGAACGTCGTGGTGATTGCCACGGCATTCGTCTCCCTGATCCAAAACCCCGCACCGGTTGACCACTGGTGGCTTAACCTCACCGCGGAACACAGTAATCCGTGGATGATGATCGCCATTGCGCTCCTGGTCTTCCCCAAATTGGCCTTGGGCCTTTCGGGATTCGAAACAGGCGTTGCCGTCATGCCGCAGATCCGGTCCAACCCGGGCGACACCGAGAAGCGACCCACAGGGCGCATTGCCGGAGCCAAGAAATTGCTGCTCACAGCCGCCCTCACCATGAGCGTCTTCCTGGTCTGTTCATCGATCGTGACCACCCTGCTGATTCCGGCGCCGGAATTCCAGCCAGGCGGCGCAGCCAACGGCCGCGCCTTGTCGTTCCTGGCCCACGGCATGTTGGGTGAAGGCTTCGGCAGCATCTATGACATCTCGACGATCCTGATCCTGTGGTTCGCCGGCGCCTCGGCATTGGCAGGCATGCTGAACCTGATCCCGCGCTACCTGCCGCGTTTCGGCATGGCCCCGGAATGGGCACGTGCCATCCGGCCCCTGGTCCTGGTGCTTATTGGCGTTGCAGTGCTCATCACCCTGGTGTTCGAAGCCAGCGTCGATGCGCAGGGCGCCGCCTACGCCACCGGAGTGTTGGTCCTCATGGCGTCGGCGGCCGTCGCCGTCACCATTTCCGCCAAGCGCAAGGGTCAACGCTGGCGCTCCATCGGCTTCGGCATCATTTCCGTCATCTTCCTCTACACCACGGGCGCCAACGTTGTTGAACGCCCCGACGGCATCCGCATCGCCGCGCTCTTCATTCTTGGCATCATCGCGGTGTCCCTCTTCTCGCGCTTCCGGCGCTCCACGGAGTTGCGCACCACCTCGGTCACCCTGGATGAGGACGCCCTGGCAATCGTGAAGGCGGCCGCCGAAGACAACATGGTGCGCATCATCGCCCATGAGCCGGTGCGGCTGTCCGCGGCGCGCTACCGCCACAAGCTGGCCCACGCGCAAATGGCAAGCCACCTGCCCGAAGGTGCACCCGTGATCTTCATCGAGATCAAGATCGCCGATTTTTCCGACTTCTCCCAGGACCTCATGGTGGAGGGCGTCACCCGGCATGGTTACAAGATCCTTCAGGCCTCGGCGCCGTCTGTCCCGACGGCCATTGCCGCGACCTGCATCGCCATCAGGGACCAGACCGGAATCATGCCGCACATCTACTTCCGATGGACGGAAGGGGATCCCGTGCGCAACCTGCTGCGCTTCATCTTCCTCGGCCAGGGCGAGATCGCGCCGCTGACCCGCGAAGTCCTGCGCGAAGCGGAGCCTTACGTCAGTAAACGTCCCTGGGTGCACGTGGGCTAGCCGTGCCGCGGGTAAATGCGAGAAGGGGGTGGTAAGTCCAACGGATCAACGCGAGGCCGCGGGCACCAGTGTCCAGGTCACCACGGTTTGCTCGTCGGAGGGATTGATCCAGCTGTGGGGTTCGCGGCCGGGGAAGGTCACGGTGTCCCCCGCATCCAGCTCGAACCGTTCGTTGGCGAAGATCAGGATGAACTTTCCGGAAATGACATTCAGCACCTCGACCTCGCAGTCGACCGCGTAGAGCTCCTTTTCGCCCTCGCCCCGCGGCTCGATGACCGCCCGGATCATTTGCAGGCGCCGCTCCGAGCGTGCGGTGACAAGCTGTTCAACGATTCCCTCGCCGCCCAACGAAATGCGAGGAGCCTCGGACAGCCTCACCACGTGGGTGTCGGGCTGGGAAAACAGCTCCCCCACATCGAGGGACAGGACCTGACACAGGGTCACCAACGACGCAACCGATGGACTGGTCAAGTCGCGCTCCACACGGGAGAGGAAACCCTTGGTCAGCCCCGTGGATTCGGCAACCTGGTCGATGGTCAGCCGCTGCGCCTGGCGAACGCTTCGAATGCGCGAACCAATGGCCAACGCCGCATTGCTGGGCTCAACGGGCAAGGCTTTCATGGGCTCGATACTCCAAGGTGCTCAGAAATGGGTCGGGTTTATATAGCTTAGGGCAATTGACGTGTAAGTCAGCTCACATTAGCCTAGGAGACAACAAATGTTTACCAACAGGCATCGATCGCCTTGCCTGTCCCGAAGCCTCACCTAAGGTCAAACCCTCATGGAATTCATCAATGGCACTATCGTGGCCGTGTACCTGGCGGCCATGCTCGCCTTCGGCTGGTGGGGCAAGTCCCGCACCAAGAACAGCAGCGACTACCTGGTCGCAGGCCGACGCCTCGGCCCCTTCCTCTACACCGGAACCATGGCGGCGGTCGTCCTGGGCGGGGCGTCCACCGTCGGCGGCGTGGGCCTCGGCTACAAGTTCGGCATCTCCGGCATGTGGCTCGTGGTCGCCATCGGCGTCGGCGTCATCCTGCTCTCGCTGGTGTTCGCACCGACCCTGCAGCGACTCAAGGTCTTCACTGTCTCCCAGATGCTGACCCTTCGCTACGGCAGCAAGTCGGCGACCAACACCTCGGGCATCGTGATGCTCGCCTACACGCTGATGCTCTGTGCAACCTCCACCAGCGCCTACGCGACCATCTTCGTGGTGCTCTTCGGCTGGGAAAAGTGGATGGCAATCGCCATCGGCGGCATCATCGTTGTCATCTACTCCACCATCGGCGGCATGTGGTCCATCACCCTGGCCGACCAGGTGCAGTTTGTCATCAAGACCGTCGGCATCTTCTTCCTGATGCTCCCGTTCGCCCTGAACGCCGCGGGCGGCATGGGCGGCATCCGTGAACGCGTCGGCGCCGAGTTCTTCACCTGGGACGGCATCGGCGTCCAGACCATCATCACCTACTTCGTGGTCTACACCCTGGGCCTGCTGATCGGCCAGGACATCTGGCAGCGCGTGTTCACCGCGAAGACCCCGAAGGTTGCCCGCTGGGGCGGCACCACCGCTGGCATCTACTGCGTGCTCTACGGCGCTGCAGGCGCCATCATCGGCCTGGCCGCACGCGTTGCGCTGCCGGAAATCGACGTCGCCAACCTCGGCAAGGACGTCGTCTACGCCGAGGTTGCAACCCAGCTTCTCCCGGTGGCCGTCGGCGGCCTGGTGCTGGCAGCGGCAGTAGCCGCCATGATGTCCACCGCATCGGGCGCACTGATCGCCGCGGCAACCGTCGCACGCACCGACGTCACCCCGTTTGTCGCCGGCTGGTTCGGCAAGGAAATCCGGGTCAACTCGAACGAGAACCCCGAGCACGACGTGCGCGCCAACCGCATCTGGGTACTGATCCTGGGCATCGTGGCCATCGCCCTGGCCATCATGGTCTCCGACGTGGTCGCCGCCCTCACCATCGCCTACGACATCCTCGTCGGCGGCCTGCTGGTGGCAATCATCGGCGGGCTGATGTGGAAGCGCGGCAACGGCATCGGCGCGGCAGCGTCGATGGCGGCCGGAACCGTCGTCACTCTGGGCACCATGATCGTCCTGGAAATCCAGGCGACCGAGCGCTTTGCCGGAATCTACGCCAACGAACCGATCTACTACGGCCTGATCGCCTCGGTCATCGTTTACGTTGCGGTTTCGCTCTCCACTCGGCCCACCGAGCCCGCCATCATCACAAACTGGAACTCCCGCGTCGCCGGCGAGGTCGACGTCGAGGGCATCGAAGCAGAGCCGATCACCAAGTAGCCCAACCGGGCACACGAAAGGGTCCCGTCGGACATGCATCCAAGGATGCTTGTCCGACGGGACCCTTTCGTGTGCAGAGGGCTTGCATCCCTAGCCAGCAGGGCATTCCCACTCCTAGGCTGTAGCCCATGGACGATCAGAAAAATCATTTGCTCACATACCTCAACGCTTCCCGCGAGGCGGTGCTGTGGAAGGCCGAGGGGCTGGACGACTACGACCTGACACGCCCCCTGGTGCCCAGCGGAACCAACATCCTGGGCCTCATCCAGCACCTGGCCAGCGTGGAACTCGGGTACTTTGTGGAATGCCTTGGACAAACCGTCGAGCAGCCGCGCTTCATTGCATTGAACCAGAGCGACGATCCCGAGTACGACATGTGGGTCCCCGCGGACATCCCCAGCGCCGACATCCTCGACTATTACCGCAGCGCCATCGCCTCGGCCAACCGGAACATCGAGGCGTTGCCGCTCGATGCCCCGGCAACGGTCGCATGGTGGGCGCCGGAGAAACGGGACACCACCATCGGACGGCTGCTCATCCACATGAACGTGGAGACCGCCCGCCACGCCGGGCACATCGACATCGTGCGCGAGCTCATTGACGGAAGCGCCGGGGACCGTCGCATTTCCCCCAACTTGCCCGATTATGACGCGAGGGCATGGTCTGATTTGCACCAAAAGATCCAGCTGGCGGCCGACTCGCGATAGTGTGGTGACCAGCTTCACGAGATGCGGCGCCAAGCTCCGACTGGCCGCGCACCAACCCCAGGTTCATGGGTGGTTCGGATGAAGAAGCGGCCGGCGCCACAAGGCGGCGGCAAGAGCTAGTGAAAGGCCGGCCGCTGCCGCCATGGAACAATCCGTCCCCGTTCTGCCCCTCTTTGACCTGCACCGCGCCGTCATCGAATTGAACCTGCACGGTTCCTGGCGCAGTTTCCAAGTCAACGACGCACCCTCCGTCGCCCGGGCCCTGGCCGACTCGGTTGAGGTCCCGCGTTGGGACCCGGCGTCGTCGAGTTTGCTGGTCCGCACCCCGGTCACGGGAAACACCGCAGGCCGGACGCGCATTTTTAGCCTCGTCGAATTCTCCGAAGCGCGTCCGACGGCTAAAGTGGTTCGCTGAAGGGGAGTAGTTCCGAGTTCACCATTCGTGGTGGCGGCGGTGCGTCGACATACTGGCCGCAAAGTTGCGGCCCGGCAAACCACCTTGCGGAAATCCGATGGATTTGCGCCAAGGCGAACGAGACCTTCGGCCCACCTACGGTGGCCCGAGGTTCAACGCACCCAAAAACATTGCTTGTTCCTCCCCATCGCATGGCCCCACCGCCATGGAAACCAACCGAGGACGAGACATGACGCCACAAGCGCCAACCCCCACTCCCGCCCAAATCAAACGCTGGCGCCACTACCTGGCCGATGAAATCGCCGAGGGCGCCGTCTACCGCGAACTGGCCAACAAGCGCACGGGCGAGGAACGCGCCATCCTGCTGGGCCTGGCCGACGCAGAAACCCGCCACGAGGAACACTGGCGCAACCTGCTGGGCGACCATGCGGCGAAGGCCGCCCGCCCCTCGCTGCGCCGCACGGTGTTGCGTTTCCTGGCCCGCCACTTCGGTTCCGTGTTTGTGCTGGCGCTGGCCCAGCGCGCCGAGGGCGACTCCCCCTACGCGGCCGACACCGATGCCACCCGCCAAATGGCCGCCGACGAGCTTGTCCACGAGGAGGTCGTGCGCGGCCTGGCAACCCGCGGGCGCAACAGGCTCTCGGGCAACTTCCGCGCCGCGGTGTTCGGGGCCAACGACGGCCTGGTCTCAAACCTCGCCCTGGTCATGGGCATCGGCGCCACCGGCGTGGCCAGCTCCTTTGTGCTCTTCTCCGGCATTGCCGGCCTGCTGGCGGGCGCCCTGTCCATGGCCGCCGGCGAGTTCGTCTCCGTGCGTTCCCAGCGCGAGCTGCTCTCCGCTTCCAAGCCCACGCAGATCACCCTTTCCGCAGCCCCGGACCTCGATCTCGACGCCAACGAGCTGGTGCTGGTCTACAAGGCCCGCGGCATGAGCGACGAGGACGCCGCGCACCGCGCTGCCGAACGCATGGGCCTGTATTCCTGCGATTGCAACCCCACGCTGTCCCTGTGGCCCGAACGCGACGAAGAAGCCCAGGAGATCGAACACGAGGAAATCGGTTCGGCCGTGGGAGCCGCGTCGTCGTCCTTCTGCTTCTTCGCCTCCGGCGCCGTCATCCCGATCCTGCCGTTCATCTTCGGCATGAGCGGCACCCCCGCCATCCTGCTCTCCGCCCTGCTGGTCGGCATCGCGCTGCTCGCCACCGGCGGGGTCGTCGGGTTGCTCTCCGGCGCCTCCCCGACCAAGCGCGGCCTGCGCCAGCTGGCCATCGGCCTGAGCGCGGCGGGCATCACCTACGCGCTCGGCCTGCTCTTCGGCGGCACGGTCGCCTGACCCCCGTCGCTCCGGGCGTCGGCCCAACCATGGAGTGGCCGGCGGCTCCCGTTCACACGAGGCTGCCGGCCACCTTCTTGTTTGGCCGTTCGATCGTTCGCTTGTTGCATCGTTCGGCTATCCCAGCGCGTTCCGGGCCAGGTCCGCCGCGCCGATCAAGCCGGCGTCCGGGCCCAGCTCCGCGCCGACCACCCGGGCAAAGGGCCTGTAGCCGCGGCCGCTGAGCGAGCTGCGGTAGGTCTGTTCGGCCGTTTCAAGCAGCAACGGAGAGGCCGCTCCCAGACCCCCGCCGATGACCATGAGGCCCGGGTCCAGCACCGCGGCCAGGTTGGCCAGGCCCAGTCCCAGCCACTGCCCCGCCTCAACCACAAGCTCGATGCATGCCTCGTCCCCGGCCACGGCCAGGGAATTCACCAGCTCACCGGTGACGGCATGCGGGTTGTTTCCCGCGGCCTCGCGCATTCCCTTGGCCACCGGCCCGTGCACGGCCAGCAAGCTGCGACCCTCGCGGGCCAGGGCGTTGCCGGAGGCATATTGTTCCCAGCAGCCCCGGTTGCCGCACGCGCAGCGGTGGCCGCCGGGCACCATGACCTGGTGCCCGAACTCTCCGGCCATGCCAAAGCGGCCGCGCCGAAGCTCCCCGTCCAGCACGATCGAGCCGCCGATCCCGGTGCCCAGGGTCAGGCACACCACGTTGTCCTCGCCGCGCGCCGCGCCAAAGCGGTACTCGGCCCAGCCCGCCGCATCTGCGTCGTTGCTCAACAGCACGTCCCGGCCCAACGCCCGTTCAAGGTCCCTGCGCAGGGGCTCGTCGCGCCAGGACAGGTGCGGGGAAAAGACCACGGTGCTGCCTTCGGGGTCCATCCACCCGGCGGCACCCACCCCCACCACGGCGCCCGCGCCGCCGGGGCCGAGCTCCCGGACCAGCTCGCACACCGTGGCCAGGACTGCCGCCGGGTCGAATCCCGGGGTGGGGCGCCGGCCCCTGACCAGGACCGTTCCGTTCCCGTCCACCAGCCCCGCGGCGATCTTCGTGCCGCCGATGTCTATGCCGATCGCGTAGGCGCTCATGCCAGTCCGCGCACCCCGGAAATGCCGCCGTCGTTCAGGCCCACTAGGATGCTGGCGGCCTCGGCGGGGTGGTCGACCAGGTGGATCAGACCGCCCATGTGCCGGCCGCGCGCCAGTTCCAGCAGCAGCGGGTAGGCGGGCAACGTCCGTGTCCAGTGATCGACCCCTACCAACACCATGGGGCTGATGCTGCCGGCGGCACCGTAGTAGTTCTCGCAGGCGTCCTGGAAGATTTCCTGCACCGTCCCGGCGGCGCCGGGAAGGAAAACGATGCCGCCCGAGCACTTCTCCAGCAGCACCGCCTCGCGGGTGGCATTGGCAAAGTACTTGGCAATGTGGGTGGCAAACATGTTCGGCGGTTCATGCCCGTAGAACCAGGTGGGGATCCCCAGGTTCGCCGTTCCCGACGGCCACCTGTTGCGCACCCTTTCTGCGGCGCGGGCCCACCCCGTGATGGAGATGCCGAAGCTCGGTTCGGCGGCCAGCATCCCCAGCGCCTCGTCCAGCGTGGACAGCGGCAGGGATGAAAGATAGGCACCCAGGTTTGCAGCTTCCATGGCCCCGGGTCCCCCGCCCGTGGCCACGATGAACCCGGCCTCGGCGAGCGCGTGCCCCAGCCGGGCCGCGGTCCTGAACTCGTCCCCGCCGCGCTGTTGCGCGTGCCCGCCCATCACGCCCACCAGCGGCGCGAAGGAGAGCTCGCCGTCCCGGATTTGGGAATCAAGCCTTTTCCCGATGGCGTGGTCGTGCAGGGTGCTGGCCAGTGCCGCGTTCAGCGCGTCGTGGGCGCCGGCGCCCAACCGGTGGGAACTCCAGGCGTAGACCCTGGCGTCCGGCACCGATTCGTAGGATCCCTCGCCGATTCCCGCATACAGCTCATCCCAGCTGTAGAGCTCGCCTCGATATGCGTCGAAGGGCAGGCCGGGGATTTCCGGGAAGACCAGTGCCCCGCCGCCACGCAGCCGCCGCTCGATTTTTCCCTCGATGTCGCACCCCATGAAGACGGATCCGGACGGGCGCAGTTTCTCCAGCACGGTGCTGCGTCCTCGCAGGTCGACTGACTGGACGTGCCACCCGTGCATCGACGCGGCCAGGCGCCCGCCTTCGATGGCGAGTGCCGCCGTGGCATGCCTGTCAAAGTCACGCAGCGAGGCAATCTCGATCACTCTCGGCAGCGGGGTCAAGGCGGGTGTGCTGTTCATGGAACCAACCTCGTTTCATTCTTTGTCCCGGATGGCGATTCTAGGCGGAATTGACGTGCGAAGTCCCCGACGCGCCCTGAGCCAATTCCCGGCGGGAATGGCCAATCAAGGAGCACGAGCACTTGGGGGCGAATTCCAAGGCAATTGAATGTCGTTGTCCCGCGAGCGCTAAATCAATCATTTCAATTGGTCTTATCGCGAGTCGTTTTGATGCCATGGACGGAAACGTGCTCGGCCCAAATGTTCAACTGTCGCTGGTTGCACATGGGATTGCTGCAGGATAGTGCCATTTCGCAGCGTTATCCGGCATCCTCACGATGGTCTTTGACGACTTTGGCATCATCGGCGAATTTGTCCCGTTTGCTGTTGTCATGCTCATCATCACCGTTGGCCTGGCTGCTTCCGGTTCCGGAACTCCCGGCTTTCAGCCCGCTTGTCCTGGAATCTAGCCGTGGCGGCCTCATGGGGATTGAGTGCGCCGGTGGACACCTGGCTCTGGAATGCCGCGGAAAGAACCGACACCAGCATTTCCCGCACCGGCCCGCAGGAATTCATTCCCCAGCTATGGCTATGGGCGCTGATTCCCGCAGGCATATACCTGACGGTCGGGCTGTTCCGTTTCAGGAAAACGTCTGTCCAGTCGGCATAGGCCGGGAGTCGCATTCGAGAGGCCGCCCGACGTGCCGTTAAGGAGCCTGCGCCGACGGCCATCGGGGACGAAGAAACACACACCGGGCCAGGGGCGGGCGGCACCGTGATTAACACGCACCACGAATAATGCGCACAACACTGCCATCGGTTCGTCCTCTGGCCCCGGAACGTGAAACGATAGGAGGATGACCGATTCTGCTTTCCCCATGGTCGATGCGCGTGAAATCCTGCGCGTCGTTGGTGGTGCCGCCTTTACCCGTGGCAAGGTACTTGCCACCGATGCCTCACTGGGCGATATCACCTGGGACCCCGACTCAGCGGTGCTCGCCGGACGGGTCAGCGAGGATGAGAACCCGACCTATTCGGTGGAGATCACCCTGGTCTTCAAAAAGGAAGCCTGGCTCATCGACGAGGGCGAGTGCCCCTGCGGGGATGCGCCCAAGTGCAAGCACGTTGCGGCACTGCTGATCTATTCCAACACCCTGCACTTGCGCGCCAAGGACGTGGTGTTCCGCAGCGCCACCGTCAGCGTTCCGGCTTGGCAGCAGTCGCTTCAGCAATTGCTCACGCCCGTCGCCGCACCCAAGAGCCTCTCCTCGGCGAGCGCCAAGAATCCCGTGGCCCACATGGGACTGCAATTCGAATTGCAGGACACCACGCTCAGCGCCCACCAGCAGTGGGCCCCGGGTTCCGGCGTCGGGCAGCAGAAGGTCGCAAGCCGCAGGTGGCGCCTGGGCGTGCGACCCATGGTCCGCACCGGCGCGGAACGCTGGGTTCGCGGAAACCTGCGCTGGAACACCATCAGTTTCAAGACCTACGGGTTGAACCTGGATGCCGAACAGCACCGGTGGTTCTGCCAGTTTGTGCCGCTCTACCGCGCCAACGGGCAGCTCTACTTCGGCGAGGACAACGACTGGCTATACCTCGACGAGTTCTCTTCCTCGCTGCTCTGGCCGCTGCTGGCCGAGGCGAAGAAGCTCGGTGTGGCACTGATCGGAACCAAGACCAACACCCGGATCACGCTCCTGGAACCGGCCCATGCGTCCCTGGGTGCCACCACCGTCGCGGAGGGCATCGAGCTGGCCCCCAGCCTGCTGATCGGGGACGTGCGCATCGACCTTGATGCCGACTCCGCCGCCGGCGCCATCGGCAACCACGGCGTGTACGCCGCCAGCGACGACCACAACCAGATCTTCCTGGGACAGGTCCCCGGAGGGCTCTCGGCCAGCGAACTTATTATGTTGCACCACCCGGAACCCGTCACGGTGCCGGAAAAGGAATCGGAAGAGTTCTTCTCCCGGGTATACCCGAGGCTGGCCCGCAAGCTGCGCGTCACCAGCCCCGATGCCAGCGTCGAGCTGCCTGCGGTGCTGCCCCCGAAGCTTGTCACCAAGATCCGCTACGGCTCGCGCGACAACGTGGAACTGGACTGGGTCTTCGACTACAACGGTCTGGTCGTCGAGGCCGAGGACCGCGACACCGTGGTGGAAAGCGCCCTGGAGTCCGCGGCCCTGGAAATCCTCAACGACTTCCCCGCCCTGGAATCGGCGGTCCTTGGCCCCAAGCACCTGCAGGGCCTCGACGTCATCGACTTCGTACGCCGCACGCTGCCGGAACTGGAAAACCTCGACGGTCTGGTGATCGAGGAAAAGGGCGTCCGCCCCGTCTTCCACGAGCTCACCGAGGCGCCCGAGCTGACCATCACCACCGTCGAATCGGACCGGCGCGACTGGTTCGACCTGGGTCTGCTGATCTCCATCGGCGACCGCCAGATCCCCTTCGCCGACGTGTTGCGCGCCCTCTCCAACGGCCAGACCAAGCTGCTGATGCCGGACCGGAGCTACTTCTCGCTGGACAACCCGCTCTTTGAGAAGCTGCGCAACCTCGTCGCGGAGGCCGGGGCGCTGCGCGACATGAAGGACAAGGACGCGGACCTTTCCATCACCCAGTACCAGCTCTCCCTCTGGGAAGAACTCGATGCCCTGGCTGTCCACATCGAGGGGCCCGACGCGTGGGCGAGTTCGCTCGGCGCGCTGCTGAACCTCAAGGACTCCGCCCCGGCGCAACTGCCGGACACGCTCAACGCCACGCTGCGCCCCTACCAGGTGGAGGGCTTCGGCTGGCTGAGCACCCTGTGGAGCAACGGCCTGGGCGGCGTGCTGGCCGATGACATGGGCCTGGGCAAGACGCTGCAGACCCTGGCGCTGATCCTGCACGCCCACCAGATCTGGGCGAACCCGCAGGACCACCCGGACCTGCCCCAGGACGCCACCCGGCGCGCGCCGTTCCTGGTGGTCGCACCGACCTCCGTGGTGTCCAACTGGAAGGACGAGGCGGCACGCTTTGCGCCGAGCCTGAAGGTCGCGGCGATCACCGACACCGAGACCCGCGCCACTGCGACGCTGGCCCAGCTCGCCAAGGACTACGACATCGTGGTGACGTCCTATACGTTGCTGCGCCTCGATGCGGATGCATATGCGGACGTCGCCTGGGCGGGGTTGATCCTCGACGAAGCCCAGTTCGTGAAGAACAAGGCAACCAAGGCCCACCACGTGGCCAGGGACATGCCCGCCCGCTTCAAGCTGGCCATCACCGGCACCCCGATGGAAAACAACCTGATGGAACTGTGGTCGATCTTCGCCATCGTTTCCCCGGGGCTGTTCCCCTCCGCCGTGCGTTTCGCGGAAAACTACCAGCGCCCGATCGAGCGCCAGGGGCTCGACGAACCGCTGTCGCGGCTGCGCCGGCGGATCCGCCCGTTCATGCTGCGCCGCACTAAGGATGCCGTTGTCACGGACCTGCCGCCGAAGCAGGAGCAGGTGCTGCACGTGGAGCTTTCCCCGCAGCACCGCAAGATCTACGACACGCACCTGCAGCGCGAACGCCAGAAGGTGCTGCGCCTGGTCGACGACATGGACAAGAACCGCTTTACGATCTTCCAGTCGCTGACGCTGTTGCGCATGCTCTCGCTGGATGCCTCGCTGGTGGACGAGGAGTATGCGGACATTTCCAGCGCGAAACTGGACATGCTCTTCGAACAGCTCGAGGATGTCATCGCGGAGGGCCACCGCGCACTGATCTTCTCCCAGTTCACGTCCTTCCTGAAGAAGGCCGCGGACCGGTTGGAGGCGGCGGGCACGCCCTACGCGTACCTTGACGGTTCCACGCGCAAGCGCGCCGAGGTCATCGACTCGTTCAAGTCCGGTGCGGCTCCGGTGTTCCTGATTTCGCTGAAGGCCGGCGGATTCGGGCTGAACCTGACAGAGGCCGACTACTGCTTCCTGCTGGACCCGTGGTGGAACCCCGCCGCGGAGTCGCAGGCGGTTGACCGCGCCCACCGCATCGGTCAGACGCGCAACGTGATGGTCTACCGGATGGTTGCCAAGAACACCATCGAGGAAAAGGTTGTGGCGCTGCAGGATTCCAAGCGCCAGCTGATTTCCTCGGTCATGGACGAGGGCGCCGGTTTCGGCAAGGTGCTCAACGCGGACGACATCCGCGAATTGCTGCGCTAACCGACGCTGACAACCGAGGCGGCCTGGAGGGAGAATCCCGCCAACAGGATCTCCAGGCCGTACTCGAATGTCGTTTGTGCCCTGTCGCTGACCGCCAGTCCCGCCTCGAGCGCTGTGCGCCAGGCCTCCGAGGAGTCCTCGTTTGATTCCCACACCTGGGACGGCGCGGCGGCGTCCAACGCCGAACCGAGCACAAACGAATCCAGCACCGTGATCGCGGCCAGGGAGTCGCTTGCGCTGAACCTGCCACGGGCAAAGGCCTCGGCGAGCAGGTCGTAGACCCTCAGCGTCAGCTCGTCACGGACGGTGTGTGCCGTCAGCAGCGGGATGAGCCGCGGGTGCTTGGAGTAGGAACGCATGTATCCCTTGGCGATCTGCCGCAGGGCCTGCACCCAATCCGTATCCGGGTCGGGCAGCTCGATTTCCCCCATGGCCTGCCCGCGCATCATCTCAATGATGTCGTCCTTCGACGAAACGTGGTTGTAGAGCGACGACGGACTCACCCCCATGACCTTGGCCAGGTGCGGAATCGTGAATTCTCCGTGGGCGTCCACGAGCTCGAGGGCCGCCGCGGCAATTGCCGGTGCCGATAGTTTCGGGCTGCTGGGTCGTGCCATCGAAGAAGACTCCCTGGGTTGTTGTGTTCTGACCTTGAGTCTAACGAATGAAATTCGTTTTACCCCTTGCGCAACGTGATCCAAGGCACCATACTAAAACGAACGACATTCATTTACTGTGACAGGAGTCTCCCGCCCCGGTGCATCCAGGCGGGAAGCGGCACGGCCAAACACTCCCGTTCAGGCAGCAAACCCCCGCAGGAGCAACACCATGAACTGGACCATGCCCGCAGAAACCTCGGCGCAGAAACGCGTCTGGATGGCATTCCCCCACGAAGGCTACACCCTCGGAGAGACCGACGCCGAGGCCCACGCGGCCCGCTCCACCTGGGCCAATGTTGCCCATGCCGTGGCCGAGTTCGCGCCAGTGGTCATGGTCGTGGATCCCTCCGACACCGCGATTGCTTCGGACTACCTCGACGGGCGCATCGAAATCCGCACTGCGGAACTCAACGACGCCTGGATGCGCGACATCGGCCCCACCTTCGTCACCAACGACGCCGGGGAACTTGCCGCCGTCGACTGGGTCTTCAACGGCTGGGGCGCCCAGGACTGGGCATCGTGGGACAAGGACTCGAAGATCGGCGCGGCGGTCGCCGAATGGGCGGGCGTTCAGCGGATCGCCTCGACGCTGGTCAACGAGGGCGGCGGCATCCACGTCGACGGCGAAGGTACGGTGCTGGCCACCGAAACCGTCCAGCTGGACGCCGGACGCAACCCCGGGATCACCAAGGAAGAGGTCGAGGCCGAGTTCGCCCGCACCCTCGGGGCCACCAAGGTCCATTGGCTGCCCCGCGGCCTGAGCCGCGACTCCGAGGAATTCGGCACCCGCGGCCACGTGGACATCGTTGCCACCATCCCCTCCCCCGGAAACGTCCTGGTCCACACCCAGCACAACCCGGAACACCCCGACCACGCAATCAGCCGCGAAATCATCACTTCCTTCCACGGGGCCACCGACGCAGCCGGCCGCCCGTTCAACGTCATCGAGGTCCCTGCCCCTGCCACGCTGCGCGACGAGGAAGGGTTCGTGGACTACAGCTACATCAACCACCTGGTCATCAACGGCGGCGTCGTAGCCTGCACGTTCAACGACCCCAACGACGAAAAGGCCCTTGCCGTGCTGGCCGACGCCTACCCGGGACGCAAGGTCGTCGGTGTCGACGCCCGCGAGTTATTTGCCCGCGGCGGCGGAATCCACTGCATCACCCAGCAGGAACCAGCGACAAAGGACGACGAGTCATGAGCCAGTCCACGCTGAAGAATTCGGCCGCAACAACCCCGGCGCCCTCCGCGGCCTCGGGCCTGGTGCGCGGCAAGGGCCTGGCATCCGGCCAGCTGGGACTCTTCGCCGCGGTGATGATCGGCATCTCCACCATCGCCCCGGCCTACGTGCTGACCTCCTCGCTGGGCCCCACGGTACAAGCCATCGGCACCCAGTTGCCGGCCATCTTCATCATCGGCTTCATCCCGATGTTCCTGGTCGCACTGGCCTACCGGGAACTGAACGCAGACACCCCCGATTCGGGCACCACCTTCACTTGGGTGAGCCAGGCCTTCGGCCCTGCCCTGGGCTGGCTGGGCGGATGGGGCCTGCTGGCGGCCAACATCATCGTGCTGTCCAACCTTGCCGGCGTCGCGGTGGACTTCTTCTACCTCTTCCTGGCCCAAGCCACGGGAAACCCGGCACTGGCCGACTTGTCCGGCAACAACGCAATCAACATCCTCACCTGCCTGGCCTTCGTCGGAGCGGCAGTCTTCATCGCCTGCCGCGGGCTGACCACCACGCGTTTGGTCCAATACGTCCTGGTGGGATTCCAGCTGGCGGTGCTCGCCTGGTTTGCCATCAGCGCGTTCTCCAAAGCCGCCGACCAGCCGGGGCATCTGGCCTTTGACGCCTCCTGGTTCAACCCGATGCACATTGATTCCTTCTCGGCCTTCGCAGTGGGCCTGAGCCTGTCGATCTTTGCCTTCTGGGGCTGGGACGTATGTCTGACCATGACCGAGGAAACCAAGAACGGCGAGAAGACTTCCGGCATGGCCGCGGCGCTGACCGCCGTCGGCGTGCTGGCCATCTACCTGCTCGGTTCCATCGCCACGGTGATGTTTGCCGGCGTCGGCGACACCGGGCTGGGCTTGCGCAACCCGGAGAACTCCGCAAACGTCTTCACCGCCATCGCCACCCCGGTCATGGGCCCGTTCGCGATCCTGCTTTCGCTGGCGGTACTCTCCTCCTGCGCGGCCTCGCTGCAGTCCACCATGATCTCTCCGGCTCGCTCGCTGCTCGCGATCTCGCACCACGGCGCGCTGCCCAAGCGATTCAGCTCGCTCAACAAGTTCAAGTCCCCCGCCTTTGCCACCATCGTCGCCGGCGGCGTCTCGGCCGGCTTCTACGCGTTGATGCGGGTGTTGAGCAACAACGTCCTGAACGACACCATCCTGGCGCTGGGCATGATGATCTGCTTCTACTACGGCATCACGGCACTGGCCTGCGTCTGGTATTTCAGGCACACCGCGCTGGACTCGCTGCGCAATTTCCTGCTGCGCCTGCTTGCCCCGCTGCTGGGCGGCATCGCACTGGTTGCAGTCTTCATCCAGACGGCCGTCGACTCCTGGGACCCGGCCTACGGGTCGGGCTCGGAGGTCTTCGGGATCGGGTTGGTGTTTGTCATCGGCGTGGGCATCATCGCCCTGGGCGCCCTGTTCCTGGTGGGCGCGGCAGTGCGGCGGCCCGAGTTCTTCGGCGGACGCAGCCTTCCCAAGCGCGCCCCCGATTCGGAACGCGAACGCGTCTAAGGACCTAGTCGTATTTCCACCAAAAGGCGTGCAATTTGCTCCGGCAAATTGCACGCCTTTTTCACGATGCAAAAACAAATTTCCAAACAAGCCTTGCCGAGATGCGCATCACATTGCTAGTCTCCTAAGCACGCCATGGCGTCCTGGATCAGCAGACAGGCATAACTGAGCTGACATTTATCTTTTCTCAACGAAAGGAATGTCGGCCATGCCGAACATGACTGCCCTGTGGATCAAGAACCCGCAAGGAATCCTAAGTACCACCGACGCTGCCAGCGGCATCGTTGTCCGGGACAACCTGATTGTCGAGCTGGTCCCGGCCGGCAAGGTCCCGACGACCCCTTACGCCGAGGTCTTCGACGCAAGCAACCACGTCATCACGCCGGGACTAATCAACACGCACCACCACTTTTACCAGACACTGACCCGCGCCTGGGGCCCGGCCGCAAATGCCCCGCTCTTCCCGTGGCTGCAGAATCTCTACAAGGTTTGGGCGCGATTGACCCCCGATGCCCTCGACGCCGCCGTGCGCGTCGCCCTGGCTGAATTGCTTCTCTCGGGATGCACCACGGCGGCCGACCACCACTACCTCTTCCCCGACGGCATGGATGAATCGATCGACATCGAGGTCGCAGCGGTCAGGGACTTTGGCATGCGGGCAACGCTGACCCGAGGGTCGATGACGCTGGGCGAAGACGACGGCGGGCTTCCGCCGCAGTCGACGGTGCAGGATTTGGACGTTGTCCTGGCCGACAGCCAGCGGTTGATCGAGACCTATCATGAGCGCGGGGCAGGAGCCTCGATTCAGATCGCGTTGGCCCCCTGCTCCCCGTTCTCGGTCACGACCCAGGCCATGAGCGAAAGCGCAAAACTCGCCGGGCAATTCGATGTCCGCCTGCACACCCACCTGGCCGAGACCCTGGACGAGGAAGAATTCTGCCTCTCCAAGTTTGGCCTGCGGCTCCTCGATTACCTGGAAAGCGTGGGCTGGCTCGGACCACAAACGTGGCTCGGTCACGGCATTCATTTCAATGACGCGGAGATCCGCCAGCTTGGGGCAGCGGGGACGGCCGTGGCCCACTGCGCAACCTCGAACATGAGGCTTTCGTCGGGCATAGCACGCGTGTTGGAACTCGAAGCGGCGGGGGTCCCCGTCGGACTGGGTGTCGACGGTTCGGCCTCCAACGACGGTTCCAACATGATCCTCGAAGCGCGCCAGGCCCTCTACCTTCAGCGGCTGCGCTACGGCGCCGATGTTCCCGTGGAAAGGGCCCTTGGATGGGCCACCGAGGGTTCGGCCAAGGTGCTCGGGCGGACCGACATCGGCACCATCGCTGTCGGCAAGCAAGCGGATCTTGCGTTCTTCAAGACCGATGAATTGCGTTTCTCGGGCAGCCACGATCCCTTGGCATCATTGCTGCTCTGCGGTGCCGACAAGGCGGACCGCGTCATGGTCGGAGGGAAATGGCGAGTCATCGACGGAGCGATCCCCGGACTGGATCTGCCGGAACTCATCCAGCGGCACCGCAAACACGCACGGGCGCTGGTGGACCTCTCAGCACCCATCCACCAGTTCAGCTAGCGGATCCTGGAGATACCCTCATGTCTATTTTTCGAAAATCAGCCTCAGCGGCGCGCGTGGGCAATACATCACGACCCGAGGACGAACGACTGCCCTTCGCACAGAACGTGGGATACGGATTTCAGCACGTTCTCACCATGTACGGGGGAATCATTGCCCCGCCGCTGATCATCGGAACCGCCGCGGGGCTCTCCGAAGCCGAGATCGGGGTGCTGATCGCATCATGTCTCTTTGTCGGCGGGCTCGCCACCGTGCTCCAAACGGTTGGCATTCCGTTCTTTGGTTCCCAGCTTCCCTTGGTTCAGGGAGTTTCCTTCGCCGGGGTGGCGACCATGATCTCGATCCTCGAGGGCGGCGGCTCGATCGCGACCGTCTTCGGTGCCGTGATAGCGGCCTCGGTGATCGGCCTGCTGATCACCCCGATCTTTTCGAGGATCATCAGGTTCTTCCCTCCGGTGGTGGCCGGAACGGTGATCACCACCATCGGCCTGACGCTGATGCCCGTTGCGGCGGGATGGACCATGGGCGGAAACCCCACGGCCGACGACTTCGGTTCCATGCAGAACCTCGGATTGGCCGGAGTCACGCTGCTCTTCGTCGTGATCTTCAGCAAGATCGGTGTCGCCGCAATTTCCAGGCTCTCCATCCTCCTGGCAATGATTGCGGGAACCATCGTCGCTACGGCGACGGGAATGGCCGATTTCAGCAAGGTCATGGAAGGTCCCGCATTCGCTTTCCCCATGCCCTTCGCCTTCGGTCCCCCGGAGTTCCAACTCGCCGCGATTCTCTCCATGGTCATCGTCATCTTGGTGACACTGACCGAAACCTCGGCTGACATCATTGCGGTCGGCGAAATCGTTGGAACCAAGACGGACTCGCGGCGCATCGGTGATGGCTTGCGTGCAGACATGATCTCGAGCGCGATCTCGCCAATTTTCAATTCCTTCACCCAGAGCGCCTTCGCCCAGAACGTCGGGCTTGTCGCCATCACGGGGGTCAAGAGCAGGTTTGTTGTCACCGCGGGCGACGGCATTCTAGCGATCCTGGGGCTTTTGCCGATCCTCGGCCGCTTCGTGGCCGCCATCCCCACGCCGGTACTTGGCGGAGCCGGGATCGTGCTGTTCGGAACCGTCGCGGCCTCGGGCATTCGGACCCTGTCCACGGTGAAGTACGAAGGCAACATGAACCTGATCGTTGTGGCCACCGCCCTGGGCTTCGGCATGTTCCCGATCGTCGCACCAAACATCTACGCGTCGTTCCCGGATTGGTTTGTCACGATCTTCCACTCGGGAATCAGTTCCTCGGCCATCATGGCGATCCTGCTGAACCTGCTGTTCAACCACTTCAAGATCCGGGGCAACAAGCCGACATCCGTCATGGCCGAAGCCAGCAACCGGAGGATCTCCTCGGCCTTGCTCACCGACCTGCACGATGGAGACTACGTTTCCGACGGAAAGCTTTACGACGCCAAGGCCCGGGAAATACCCTGCACCGGCTAGTCTCGCTTTTCATCGCATGACGGCAGGCCGCCGATCCCTTGGTTCCATGGGATCGGCGGCCTTCGGGGATTCCCGTTGGATCCCGGCCCGCCGGTGCATCAGGGCGCCGAGGTCCGGGCCGGGGAATCCATCGGGGCGCGCAGGGAACCGTAGCGCTCCATCCGGTGCCAGCGCAGGCGCACCCCGGCCAGTGCGGTGACCACCGACTGGATCACCACCAGGTACATCAGCTGCCGGTACACGAATTGCTGCAGCGGCAACGTCCACAGGGCGCGCAGCGGTTCGCGGTCGAGCCGGAACGCGTAAGCGGCCATGATGAACTGGATCAGCAGGAAGATTCCCCAGACCACGGCAATCCGGACGGGATCCAGGAACACCAGTCCGTAGATGGCGAAGACGTCGACAACGGGCGCGAAGAGCGGAAGCAGCACCTGGAAGACCAGCAGGTAGCCAAGCCCCCGGCGCCCCAGCTTCCCGGCCGCACCCGACTGCACGACGGCCCCGCGGTGCTTCCACATGGCCTGCAGCGTGCCGTAGCACCAGCGGTAGCGCTGCTTCCAGAGGGCCCCGAGGGTCGCCGGGGCCTCGGTCCAGGCCCGGGCGTCGTCCTCGTAGACGACCCGCCAGCCGCCGCGGCACAGCGCCATGGTCAGGTCGGTGTCCTCGGCGAGGGTGTCGTTGCTGACACCGCCCACCCGGGCCAGGGCCTCGCGGCGGAACGCGCCGATCGCCCCGGGGACGGTGGGCATGCATTCGGCGACGTCGAACAGGCGCCTGTCCAGGTTGAATCCGACGACGTACTCAATGTGCTGCCACGCGCCGAGGATGCCGCCGCGGTTGGCGATCTTGGTGTTGCCCGAGATGGCGCCCACCCGCGGCTCGGCGAAGCGCTGGATGAGCACGTGGACGGTGTCGGGCTCGAAGACCGTGTCTCCGTCGACCATCACCACCAGGTCGTGGCGGGCCGCGGCGATCCCGGCGTTCAGCGCCGAGGGCTTTCCGCCGTTCTCCTTGCGGATGATTTCGACGTTGGGCAATCCGAGCGCCTCGACGATGTCAGCGGTGCCGTCGCTCGACCCGTCGTCGACGACGATGATCTGGACCGGATGGGTCGAGGCGGCGATGGACCGCACAGCCGCCTCGATGCCCGCCGATTCGTTGTAGGCGGGGACGATCACGCTGACCGGTTCGGCGATCTCGGTGCGCAGCGGCAGTTCGAACCAACCGCGGTTCCGATCCGCCTCGCGGCCCCTCCGAACGGCCCGGTTGTGCCGGGCGGCGACCACCATCACGAGCACCGCCCTGGCCAGCGTCACGGCCCCGGCCGCGACGAGCGCCCAGGATATGGCCGTGACGAACACATCGGTGAACCGGACACCCCAGACAAACACGGTTCCGATGACGAAGTCCGCGAAGGATGCCTGCCGGGTGCTGTCCACGCCTATCGAGTCGCCGACCGTGGTGAAGCGGTGCCCGGACTCCGCCTGCTGTCCAAGCACCGCGGACAGCGCCTCGACGGTCTGGGACCGAGTTCCCCCGCCGTCGTGCATCACGACCACCTGCCCCCGGGCCTCCGGCCGCAGCAGGCGATCGGCAATCACCTCGGACCCCGGAGCCTGCTCGTCTCCGCTGTCGAGCGTGCCCAGCACGGCGAGGAAACCTTCGTCCGCCGCCGCGTCCATGGCAGACCACTGTCCGTCGGTGACGGCCGTATTGTCCGTGCTGTGCGGAGGGCGCAACAGCGACGGCGATTGGCCGGTGATCCCCGCAACCACCTTCTGGGCACCCCGGATCTCGAGCTGGCGCCGCCAGGAGGGTGCCGCGGAAAGGTCGGCGTTCGTGAGTGTCTGGGTGCCGATCTCGTGCCCCTCGGCTGCCATGCGCCGGAGCAACTCGGGGTGCTTGATCGCCGAGCTGCCGGTCACGAAGAAGGTGGCGTGGACCCCGTGCTCCCGCAGGACATCGAGGATCCGGGGCGTCCAGGCCGGGTCGGGTCCGTCGTCGAAGGTCAGGGCCACGGTGTGGCCGGAGGGGCCGGCCGTGCGGACGCCCTCCCCGCGGGCATCAATGACCGGGCGACCTTCGGTGACCGCCGCGGGGACGTTCCCGGTGGCGTTGCTTGCCGGGGCGGGGCGATCGCCGATGCCGGCCAGGTGGTTCATGTATCCCTGGACGGCCAGCGACAGCCCGAGGGTCAGCACGACGACGACCATGAGAAACCAGTGTGCTCCGATGCCGCCGCTGCGGGCGGCCCGGCGTCCGGTGCTCACGGGCGGAGCCCCCCGGTGGGCTTGGCCTGGCCGGTGTCGCCGTGTCCGGGGGCGGTTGCGCTGCGGCCAGGTGCGCTCTGGCTCTTTCCGCGGGTTGCCTGCTCGCTGCCGGGGCTCGGGGTGGCGCTCACGGGATCCGGGCTCGGCTCGGCCGGCGCGTCCGTGGTTTCACCGGGATCGGCTGCGCCGGAGGGTGCGGTGGAGGGTGCGGTGGAGGGTGCGGTGGCTTCGGCTGTGGAGGAGGGCGCAGCGGGGCCAGTGGCCTTCTCCGCGGTGTTCTCGGCCGCCGCGGTATTGTCGGCGGTGCCGGGTGCCGCCGCCGGCGATTCCTCGGCACGCGCCGGCGCGGATCCGGGCGTCGGACCCGGTTTCGTGGCGGTTTCCGGCCCTGCCTCCGCCGGCTTTGCGGGCATAGGCAGGTTCGGGGCCGCAATCGTAGAGCCGCCGAGGAAGGCGACCAGGAACAGCAACACATACACCGACATCAGCCCCAGTGCCACCACTCCGGTTTTCTTGAGCCGCAGCAGGCGTCTGCCGGATGGGTCGACGAAGACGGGTTCGCTTGTTGCGGCGGACGGTACTCGGTCAGGGGTTTCGCTAAGAGCTGGCATCGGTGACCAACGATAATGCATGCCGACAAAGGTCACAAAATGGTCACGGCAGCGGGGACGGCCGTGCGAAGCCAGCTATTCCGGTCCCGACATGGCCCGCTACGGCACGAGCATGACCTTGATGGATTTTCGCTCGTCCATGGCTTTGTAGGCCTCAGGGGCCTGCTCCAGGCCCATCACCGTGTCAAAGACCAGCCCGGGATTGATGGCCCCGGACAGCACGTCCTCCAGCAATTCGGGCAGGTAGGCCCGGGTGCTGGCGGCCCCGCCAGCCACCGAGATGTTCTTGGAGAACAGCACCGAGATCGGCAGCGGGTCATGCCCATGCGGCACACCGACGAAGCCCAGCGCACCACCGGGCCGGGTGCAGGCCAGCGCCTGTTCCATCGATTCGGCGGTGCCCACGCATTCGAGCACCGAGTCGGCCAGCACTCCCCCGAGCAGCTCGCGCACCTTGGCTGCGGCTTCCTCCCCGCGTTCGGCGACCACCTCGGTGGCCCCGAATTCGCGGGCCAGCGCCGCCCGGTCGGCAGGCCTGGACATGGCAATGATCCGGGTGGCGCCCAGCCGCTTGGCCGCCAGCACCCCGCTCAGGCCCACCGCGCCGTCGCCGACCACCACGACGCTGCGGCCCGGTGCCACCTTGGCCCCGAGCGCCGCATGGTGTCCAGTGCCCATCACGTCCGAGAGAGCAAGCAGCGACTTGGCCAGTGCCTCGTCCGGGTTGCCCACGCCCGGGACCGGCACCAGGGTGCCATCGGCGTTGGGAACGCGCACCGCCTCGCCCTGGCCGCCGTCCACCGGCAGCCCGTGCTCGTCGGTCCCGCCCCAGACGGCCCGGTGCTCGCAGGCCACTTGGACGCCGTTGCGGCATGGCGGGCAGTTCCCGCAGCTATTGGCCCAGGGGGCAACCACGAAGTCCCCAACCTTCAGCGTCTCCACCTTGTCCCCGATTTCGGTGACGACGCCGATGAATTCGTGGCCGATGCGCCGTGGCTTCGGGATCTGGTTGACCCCGCGGTACGGCCACAGGTCCGATCCGCAGACGCAGGCGGCAGTGACCTTGACCAGCGCGTCTGTGTCGGCGAGCAGTTCCGGGTCCGGGCAGTCTTCGACGCGGATGTCCCGCGGTCCATGGATCAGGGTGGCTCGCATGGTGTACCTCCGGAAGCTGGGGTTGGGTGTCTGTTCTTCTCAGCCTATGCCTCCGGCCGGGTACACGTCCTCCTGCCAAGCGATGACGGATTGTTGCGGTTCCTGACTCAGCGGTGGCGAAGTGTCCGTTCACCAACGTATGGTTGGAACAGCTTCACGAATTCTGGTTGCTTATGGCAAAGCTCCGACTGACCAGGTACCAACCCCATTGTTGTACGGCGGGTGGTTCGGATGACGAAGCGGCCTTCGCACGCATTCCTGCGGCGGGGGCAAGGACAACCAGCTTCAAGGATCGTGCCCCATCATGACTAGCCACCTTCACACAGCACCCGCAACCTCCGCCAATCCCCTGCCGCGCTTTGCCGGCGATTGGATCACCGCCTGGCTCGACCACGACCCCGGCACCGGGCTCCTGCAGCTCGGCGCCGGACCGTCCGAATGGCTGTTGCAGGCCGTCGCGCCGGAGAAACTCGCAGCCGCATTGGAGGGGCGCGGCCCCGTCGAGGTGCAGTTCAACCCGGAGCTTCTGGTGCTGCTGTTGCCCGGAGCCTTCTCCTCGGCCGGAACCTCGTTCTTCAGGTTGCGCGGCTGACGTTCCAGTACCCCCATCCGTACTGGACCGCCGGCCGCCGTTCTGGACCTCCGCTCCCTTAAATGTCCAGCACCAGGCGCCGGCCCTTGCACCGTGAAACACATATCATCATGGTCTCCCCGGCCTTGCGCTCCTCGTCGCTGAGCAGCGAGTCGCGGTGGTCTACCTCCCCGGAAACCACCGGGGTTTCGCAGGTGCCGCAGATGCCCTCGCGGCAGGAATTCAGGACCATGATGCCCGCTTCCTCCAGCGCGCCGAGGATGCTGGTGCCCACCGGCACGTTCACCTCCAGGCCGCCGGTGGTCTCCACCGTGAACTCGTGGTCCCCGGCCGCCGGCGCGCTCGCGGCAGGGTCAGCAACAAATCGCTCGAACCGGTAGCGACCGGAATCCTGCCAGCCGGCGGCGAAGCCGGATATGAAATCCAGCAGCGGGCCGGGACCGCACACATAGGTGTGGAAGCCGGCCGTGGGGTCCCCGAGCAGCTCCGGGAGCGGGTAGAACCCGGATTCGTCGTCGGCGTGCAGGTGCACCTTGCTCCCGTAGGCGGCCAACTCGTTGGTGAACGCCATGGAGCTGCGGCTGCGCCCCAGGTAGACCAACCGCCACGGCACGCCGGAGTCCTCGGCGGCGCGCAGCATGGGCAGGATGGGCGTGATGCCGATGCCGCCGGCGATGAACAGGTACTCGGGCGCCGGTGCCAGCTCGAAGTTGTTGCGCGGGTGCCGCACCTTGATCCGTGCCCCGGGGCGCAGGTCCTCGTGGATGTAGGCCGATCCGCCGCGCCCCGCCGGTTCTCGCAGCACGCCCAGGCGCCAACGCTTGTCGCCCGGCGCCGAACACAGCGAATACTGGCGCAACAGCCCGTTGGGGAGCAGGACGTCAATGTGCGAGCCCGGGCTCCAGTCCGGCAGGGCCAGGCCCGCCGGGTGGGCCAGCTCCAGGGAGACCACCGAACCGGATTCGCGGTTGATCCCCGCCACCTCCACGTCGAAGAAACCGTCCTCGGAAACGAGGATTCCCCCTTGCGGGTCTTCAACGACGGGCTGTTCGCTTGTGCTGATCACGATGCACCTCCAGTGCTGTGTATTTCAAGGCTGTGGTTATGCGGGGTGGTTGTGGTGGTTTCCGAGGGGACGGGCGGCGGGCCGAATACGTCCAGGGCCGCCAGCACCGCCAGCGAGGCCTCGCGCGGGGCGATGCTCACGCGCACCCCGGACCCGGCGAAGGCGCGCACCGACAACCCGTGTGCCGCGCACATCCGTTCGATGCCCGAGGCCGGCACGTCGGTCTCCGGGATCCAGAGGAAGTTTCCTCCGCTGGGCGGGATGCGGTAGCCGCGGGCGGTGAGTTCCCGGTGCAGGAACCCGCGTTCGGCCAGGACCGCTTCCACGGTGTCGCGCAGGTGGCCGGCATCCTCCAGGGCCGCCACGGCCCCGGCCTCCGCCACGGCGCTGAGCCCGAAGGGAGGCGCCACGGCACGGATAGCCTGGATGACCCCTTCCTGTGCCAGCAGGTAGCCCGCCCGCACCCCCGCTAGCCCGTAGGCCTTGGAAAAGGTCCGCAGGATGGCCAGGTTCGGGTGCTCCTGCAGCAATTGCAGCGTGTCCCCTGGGTTGCCGGAAAACTCGAGGTAGGCCTCGTCGAGCACCACCAGCACGTGCCCGGGCACCGTGTCGAGGAAGGAGCGGATCTCCCCGAGGTCCAGCTCCGTCCCGGTGGGGTTGTTCGGGCTACACAGCAGCACCACCGTCGTGCGTTCGGTGACGGCGGCGGCCATGGCCCCGAGGTCATGGCGGTGCGCCGCATCAAGCGGCACCTCGACGCGTTCGGCTCCGGCCAGGGTGACAAGGATCGGATAGGCCTCGTAGCTGCGCCATGCGTAGAGCACCTCGTCCCCCGGGCCGGCGAATGCGTTGAAGATTTGCCCCAGCAGCGCCAGCGACCCGGCGCCCACCGCCACCCGGGTGTCGGACACCCCGAGTCGTTCGGCCAGGGCCGCCACCAGCCGGTCCCCGGCCAGGCTCGGATACCTGTTGGCGCCTTGCACGCTGGCGACCATGGCCTCGACGGCCGCCGGCGAGGGCGGCATCCACGATTCGTTGGAGGATGCCACCCACCGGACCGTTCCGGCGGACGCCGACCGCGAGTAGCCGGGCAGCCGGCCCACCAGGGGCCGCGGTTCGGGAGTCGATATTGCGGTCAGTGATACTGCGGTGTTCAGTCTGTGGCCGTTCATCTGATCTTTCCCTGCGCTGGTGGGTCTGGATGCGTGGTGCGGGGGCTAGGCCAGCACCTTGGAGAGGAACGCCTGGGTGCGGGGTTCCCTCGGGTTTTCCAGGACCTGCCGGGGGTCCCCGGATTCCACGAGCTGCCCGTCGGCCATGAAGTGGACGACGTCGGCAACCTCCTTGGCGAAGCCCATCTCGTGGGTCACCACGATCATGGTCATGCCGGAGGCAGCCAGCGAGGTCATCACGTCCAGCACCTCGCCGACCAGTTCCGGGTCCAGGGCCGAGGTCGGCTCGTCGAAGAGCATGAGCTTCGGCTTCAGGGCCAGTGCCCGGGCGATGGCCACGCGTTGCTGCTGGCCGCCGGAGAGCTGCGCGGGATAGTGCTGGTACTTGTCGGCCAGCCCCACCCGGTCCAGCATCTCCATGCCCTCGGCGAGGGCCTGGGCGCGCGGCATCTTCTGCACGATCAGCGGGCCCTCGATCACGTTTTCCAGCGCCGTGCGGTGCGGGAAGAGGTTGAACTGCTGGAACACCATGCCCACGGAGGCGCGCTGCCTGGCGGTCTCGTTTTCCTTCAGCTCGTGCAGCTTGTTGCCGGCGCGGCGGTAGCCGATCCGTTCGCCGTGGACCCAGAGCTCGCCGTCGCTGATCTTTTCCAGGTGGTTGATGCAGCGCAGGAAGGTGGACTTGCCGGAGCCCGAGGGGCCCAGCAGGCAGGCCACCTGCCCGGCCTGCACCTCCAGGGAAATGCCCTTCAGGATTTCCAGGTGCCCGAATGACTTGCGCACGCCGTGGGCGCGCAGGACTGGTTCGCTCATTTGCTCGGCTCCAATTCAGGTTCGATGCTTGGCGAGGCCCCGGCGACGGCCCCCGGGACAGATGCCGCGCCGGCGGGCGCCGCGGGCTTCCTGCCCTTGACGGGGGTGAAGCCGCGTTCAAAGTGGCGCTCGATGAAGAACTGGCACACCGAAAGCACCGCGGTGACGGCCAGGTACCAGATGGCCGCCACGATCAGCAGCGGGATGGTCTGGAAGTTGCGCGAGTAGATGATCGAGACGCTGGTCAGCAGCTCCGAGTAGCCGATGACGATGACCAGCGAGGTGTACTTGAGCATGCCGATGGTCTCGTTGCCGGTCGGCGGGATGATCACCCGCATGGCCTGCGGCAGGATCACCCGGCGCATGGTCTGCAGGCGGGACATGCCGATCGCCTTCGCGGCCTCGGTCTGCCCGGGCGGGATCGCCCGGATCCCGGATCGCACGATCTCGCCCATGTAGGCGCCCTCGTTCAGGCTCAGCCCCAGCAGGGCCGCGGTGAACGGGGAGATCACCGAGTTGGTGTCGATGCTCAGCAGCTCCGGGCCGAACGGGATCCCGATCCCGATGTTGGGGATCAGCGCCGCCAGGAAGAACCAGAACAGCAGCTGCACCATCAGCGGGGTGCCGCGGAAGAACCACGAGTACGCCCAGGCCGCCGTGGAGAGGATCGGGTTTGCCGAGAGCCGGCAGACCGCCACCACGATGCCCAGCCCGATGCCGATGAGCATGGAGATCGCCGTCAGCATCAGCGTGCGGCCCAGGCCCGCCAGCACCGGCTTGGCGAAGAGGTACTCCCCGACCACGTCCCAGTGGAAGCGTTCGTTGGCGAACATGCCGTAGACAAGCATCAGCAGGATGCCGATGACCACCACCGCTGCGATCCAGCGACCCACGTAGCGGGCCGGCACGACGACCAATTCGGTCTCTTCCACCCGGCGTGCGTGCGACGTCGTTGAACGCGATGTCATTGCTTCACGCCGTTGACCGGGAACGATTCCATGGTGTGGTCGGCCATGTTGTACTTGGCCAGGATCGCGTCGTAGCTGCCGTCGGCCTTGATGGCCTCGAGCCCCTTCTGGATGGCAGTCATGAGCTGTTCCTGGTCCTTGGGGAAGACGATGCCGAAGGCGAGGTCCTGGTAGCGCGGGCCCATGGCCAGGGCGCCCTTTGACTCGGCGGCAACGACCGAACCGGAGGTCGAGTCGACCAGGAAGGCGTCCACGCGGTTGGACTGCAGCGCCAGCACCGCCTGGTTCTGACCCGCGAAGATCGTCACCTCGACCTTCGGCTTGCCCGCCGCCTCGCACTTCTTGGAGGCCTCCGCCGCATCGGCGTCCTCGGTGGTGCCCTTCACGATGCCCACGTGGCTGCCGCACAGGTCATCAAGCGTCTTGAGCTTCTCGGCGTTTGCGGCCGAGGTCATGACGCCTCCGCCGGCGGAGAAGTAGTCGAGGAAGTTGACCTGCTTCTGGCGTTCCACGGTGTCCGACATGGCAGACATGGCCATGTCGTAGCGGGCCGAGGCGAGGCCCGGGATGATCGCGTCGAAGGCGATGTTGTCGAAGTCCATGGTGACGCCCAGCTGCTTCTCCAGCGCGTCGGCAATTTCCCGGTCGATGCCGATGATGGTGGTGCCGTCGGTGTCAAAGGACTCGAACGGCGGGTATTCGACGTTGCTGGCCACGTTGATGGTTCCGGCGCTCTGGATCTTTTCCGGCAGCTGCGCAAAGAGCGGCGCGCTGGCCGCCGCTGCCGGGGCCTTCTTTTCCGCTTCTGCGTTCCCCCCGCAGGCGGTCAGGGCAAGCAATGCGGCCAGGGCGAGTGCGCCCAACGCTGCGGGACGAGCGGTGCGAGTCGAGTTTTTCATGGTTTTTTCTCCCTGTGAGTGATCTCGGAACTGCTGGAGTGGGTGGGTTGCATCGGTGCCGATGCGGGTGCTGCGACCCTGGAAACGGGCAGGGTTGACAGGGCCACGGGGGCCGTGGCCGGTGGACTGGATGGGTGGTGGATGGCTGGCGGGTTGGGGGCGGCCGGGCGGCCCGGGGGCCGGTGCCGTGCGGCTAGCCGGCGAGCACCTTGTTGACCGTCTCGACGACGGCGCCGCTGTGCACCAGGTCCAGGGCCTTGCGGACCCGGGGATAGAGCACGACATCTTTGCGGATGTGGTCCACGGGCCGGCCGTCGGCGGACTTGGAGGACCGCACCAGGGCCAGGGCCGCGGCGCTGGCGGGCCCCGGGCGCGCGTCGCCGGTTTCCTCGCGCATGGCCCGCAGTTCAAGGGCCTGGGCGGCCATGAGCAATTCGATGCCGACCACCGATTCGATGTTGGCCACGATCTGCCGCGCATGGCGGCCGGCATTGTTGGCCATCGACACGTGGTCTTCCTGGTTGGCGCAGGTCGGGATCGAATCGACCGAGTCCGGGTGGGCCAGGGTCTTGCAGTCGGAGACCAGGGCCGCGGCCAGGTACTGCGGCAGCATGTAGCCGCAGTCCATGCCGGTCTGCTCGCTGTCGATGAGCATGTCCGGCAGCCCCCGGTTCAGGGTGCCGTCGTCGAGTCGGAAGAGCCGGCGTTCGGTGATGTTGCCGATCTCGGTGACCACGATCGAGATGAAGTCGGCGGCGAAGGCAACGTATTCGGCGTGGAAGTTTCCGCCGGACACCGCCTTGAGCTTGCGGGTGTCGGGCAGCGCCGGGAAGATCAGCGGGTTGTCGGTGGCCGCGTTGATCTCGTTGTCGATGATTCCCGCGGCGAAGCCCAGGGTGTCCTTGATGGCGCCGAAGACCTGCGGGACGCAGCGCAGCGAGTAGGCGTCCTGCGGCGGCTGGCGCACGGGGTCGGTCGAGGCGTTTCCGTCGATCAGGGTCGATCCGGCCAGCAGTTCGCGGATGCGTGCGGCGACCTCGATCTGCCCACGTTGGCCGCGGGCCTGGTGCAGTTCGTCGATGAACGCATCCCCGAAGCCCATCAAGGCTTCGATGCTCATCGCGGCGGTGATCTGGGCGGTTTCCAGGAGGTTCTGGGCGTCGAAGAGCGCCAGCGCCGCCTGGGCGCAGGAGAACGAGGTGCCGTTAAGCAGGGCCAGCCCGTCCTTGGCGCCCAGCGGCAGTCGCTCGATGCCGGCATGCCGCATCGCGGCGATGCCGCTGACCACGTTGCCGTCCACCAGGGCCTCCCCCGAGTCCAGCTCCAGGTCCTCGCCCGTGTGCGAACGGGACATGACGATGGCGACGTGGGCCAGCGGGATGAGGTCGCCGGAGGCCCCGAGCGAACCGTATTCCGGGATCGCCGGGCAGACGCCCGCGTTGAGCATCTTGGCCAGGGTGGTGATGATTTCCGGGCGGACCCCGGAGTAGCCCTGGGTCAGGCTGACGATGCGGATGAACATCGTGGCCCTGACCACTTCCTCGTCCACGTGGCGCCCCACGCCCGCGGCGTTGGAGAGCACCAGCCGGCGTGAGAGCTCGGCGGCGTCCGAGGGTTCAGCGAAGGCTTGGCGCCCGGCCAACGAGCCGAATCCGGTGTTGATGGAGTAGATCGGCGGCGTCTGCTTGCCGGGACCCATCTGGTCGACCACTCCCTGCAGCCATTCCTGGCTCGGGCGCATGGTCTCGAAGACGGCCTCGTCGATGACCACCGGGCGTCGGTGCCTGGCAACCTGGATGAGGTCGTCGAGGGTGGCCCGGTGAACGCCGATGGTCACCGGTGCCGCCTCAGCCAATACTGTTGTAGTCATCAAGGGTCTCCCTGGTTGATTTGTTCGGAGTGCATTCTTGCAATGCGTGGGTAAGTTTGTTGGCGGACTCGCGAATGACCCGCAGCGTGGAGGAAATCCAGAGCTTCGAACCGCATTGGCCCTCGGGGCCTGCCACGTTGATGGAGCAGACGACTTCACCGCGGCTCACCACGGGGACGGCGATGGACACGGACCCGGGATCGAGTTCGCCGCGTGAAAGCACGTATCCGGAGGACCTGATCTGTGGAATGGAGGCCAGGATCTGCTCGCGTCCCAGGGTGTTCGGGGTGAACCGGGCCATCGACCCGGAGAGCACCTGATGCAACACCTCGGGCGGTGCCCAGGCCAGCAACAGGCGCTGTCCGGCACCCGCATGGAGGGGCAGCAATTCGTTGACGGCGAACGAGTACTTCAGGGACTTGTCGGGTTCGACCCGGCGAAGGCACATGGCCTGGGAGCCGATGCGCACGATCATGACGGCGGTTTCCCCGACCTGGTCCACGATTTCACGCAAGACGGCGTTTCCGACCTCGGCCAGATAGGACTGGGCCTGGTGCTGGCCCGAGACCCTGAGCAAGACCTGCCCGGGCCGGTAGTGCCCTTCTTCCTCGACGACAAAGTTTTGTTCACGCAGCGCCCTGAAGTACCGGTAGGCAGTGCTGGAGGGAATGCCGAGCTTGCTGGCCACCGCGTCGACCGTGACATCGCCGTCGGCGGCGACCTCGGCCAGGATGCTCAGACCCCGTTCAAATGACGTTGCCATCCCTCCCCCTCTCCTTCGAGCCTTCGTGTGATGCAAGACATATGTTCAGGCATTGCAACGATGTTCCATGCTGCGTAACCGAAGGACAATTCGGGTTCTCACATGATGAGAATCGCGCTAACCCCAACTTTCACATCGCGTTAGGTTAATGGCATTCACCACTACTTTGGGGAGGCACCCATGGACTCGAAACTGGCCGACGCGACGGCGCCCATATTCACGGAAGACCCCTACTCAAACGAACATCTCGTGGATCCCTACGCGCTCTTTGAACGAATGCGCGAGGTCGGGCCGGTGCTCAAGATCCAGGAACACGGCGTCCTGGCCGTGACCCGCTTTGATGAATGCAAAGAAGTCCTAGATGACTACCGCACATTCATCTCCGGCGCGGGGGCCGGACCCAAGAATTTGCACCACGAACCCAGCTGGCGGGCCCAGGGCATCATGGAATCCGATCCCCCGATACACACCCAGATGCGCCAGGCCATGGCCGGGGTCATCTCCCCGCGCGGGGTCCGTTCGCTGCGCGCCGGGTTCGAGGAGTACGCGTCCAAGCTCGTTGACGAACTCCTGGCACGCGGCGAATTCGACTTGATCAAGGACATGGCCGAGGTCTTCCCCCTGCGGGCGTTCGGCGACGCGGTGGGCATCCCGCGGGACGGCCGGGCCGAAAACCTCCTGGCACTCGGAGCCGCCAACTTCTCCACCTTCGGGCCCGACACCCCCCTGGCCCGTGAGCACTTTGCCGCCGGCGCCGGCACGAACGACTGGGCCATGGCCAACACGGCCCGCGAGCGGTTGAGCCCGGGCAGCCTCGGTGCTCAGATCTGGGACTATGCGGACCGCGGCGAAATAACGACCTCACAGGCGGCCCTGCTGGTTCGCGCCATGCTCTCTGCGGGTCTTGACACCACCATTTTTTCCCTCGGATCCACGTTGCTGACCCTGGTGCGCCACCCCGCGCAATACGCCAAGGTCCACGAGAATCCCAAACTCGTGAAGTTCGCCATCGACGAGGCCTTCCGGTTCGAGTCCCCGTTCCAGTCCTTCTACCGCACGACGAGCCAGGCCACGGAGATCGGCGGCGTCGCCGTCCCGGAGGACACCAAGGTGGCAATCTTCGTGGGCGCGGCGAATCGCGACGAGCGCCGCTGGGGCCCCACGGCCCACGAATACGACATCACCCGGCCCGCCGGCGGGCACCTGGCCTTCGGCATGGGCATCCACCAGTGCGTGGGCCAGCCGCTGTCCCGCCTTGAAATGGATGTGCTCATCACCGAGCTGGCGAACCAGGTAAAGTCCATCGAGCTCACCGCCGAGCCCGAGCAGTTCATGCACACCACGCTGCGCGGCTGGAAGTCCATTCCGGTGAAGGTCACTGCGGCCTGAACCGTACCTATGCCCCGGGCACGCAGCTCGTGCGTTGTTCCCCCTGACGTCGGGGGGAACAACGCACGTTTTTCGTGCGGAAGGGCGTGCGACCTCCGCTATGCGTCCACAGAGCCGAGGCGCACGTGCCGGGGGCCAAGTTCGTCCAGGGTGCGCACGCCCAGCAGTGCCATGGTCTGCCGGATCTCCCGCTCGAGGATCTCCAGGGTGCGCTCAACCCCGGCCTGCCCCCCCTGCCATCAACCCGTAGAGGTACGCCCTGCCGATGAGCGTGAAGTTTGCGCCGGCCGCCAGCGCCGCCACCACGTCGCCGCCGCTCATGATTCCCGAGTCGGCGATGACAAGCTTCTCCGGCCCGACGGCGGCGCGAATCGCCGGCAACTCCAGCAGCGGCACCGGGGCCCTGTCCAGCTGGCGTCCGCCGTGGTTGGAGACCACCACGCCGTCCGCTCCGTGCACGAAGCACTCGACCGCGTCCTCCGGTCCCTGCACGCCCTTGACGATCAGGGTCCCGGGCCAGGCCTCCCTGACCCAGCCGAGGTCCGCGTAGCTCAGCGAGGCGTCGAACATGGTGTTGAACTGAGCGCTGACGTTTCCCGCCTCCTCGGCAAAGTTGGCAAAGCCCAGCGGCGGCGTGGTGAGGAAGTCAAGGCACCACCCCGGGCGCCTGACCGCATCAAGCAAGGTCCGCACGCCGAGCGTCGGCGGCAGGGTCATGCCGTTTCGCTGGTCGCGCACGCGCGTCGAGGTGACGGCGGTGTCCACCGTCAGGATCAAGGCTTCGTAGCCGGCGGCCCGCGCCCTGCGCATCATCTCCAGGGACAGTGCGCGGTCCTGGCGCAGGTACAGCTGGAACCAGCGGGCGCCCAACGGCGCCACGGCGGCGGTTTCCTCGATGGACACCGTGCCCATGGTGGCCAGGGTGAAGGGAACGTTGTACTTGGCGGCGGCAGTGGCCCCCGCACGTTCGCCGGCCGCGTGCATGAGGCGGGTCAGTCCCGTGGGCGCGATGCCCACGGGCAGCGAGAAGTCCGTTCCCGCGATGCTCACACCCGGATCCACCGAGCTCACGTCGCGCAAGATCCCCGGGACAAGTTCCACGTTCCGGTACGCGCGGTAGTTCCGGTCAAGGGTTTCCTCTGAATAGGAACCGCCGTCGGCATAGTCGAAGGCCGCGGTGGGAGCCCGGCGCCTGGCCAGCAGCCGCAGGTCATCCACGGTGAGTGCCCCGGTTGCGGGGTTCCTCCCCGGTTTCGGGAACGGCTTGAAGTTCAATTGCGCGAGCGCTGCAGGGATCCGCGTGAGGGAACGTTTCATGATGCGAAGCGGCCTGCCTTTCGATGCCGGGGACACTTTCCTCCCCGCATCCTAGGCATCGCCGCGGCACGGCCGACAAGCGGCATTCCCGCACCGCGGGAATCGGCCACCCCTGGCGCTACTTAAAGACCGACGGCGGCCGGCCTCCCGGGATACCGGGTGGCCGACCGCCGACGGCGGATGCTACATGTGCCTTAGAGGGCGGCGAAAACTTCGCGCAGCAACGTTGCGGTTTCCGACGGGGTCTTGCCGACCTTCACGCCGGCAGCCTCAAGTGCTTCCTTCTTGGCCTGTGCGGTACCGGCCGAGCCGGAGACGATGGCGCCAGCGTGGCCCATGGTCTTGCCCTCGGGGGCGGTGAAGCCTGCCACGTAGCCGACAACCGGCTTGGTGACGTTGGCCTTGATGAAGTCGGCTGCACGCTCTTCGGCGTCGCCGCCGATTTCACCGATCATGACGATGGCCTTGGTCTCCGGGTCCGCCTCGAACGCAGCCAGGGCGTCGATGTGGGTGGTGCCGATGACCGGGTCGCCGCCGATGCCGATGGCGGTGGAGAAGCCCAGGTCGCGCAGTTCGTACATCATCTGGTAGGTCAGGGTGCCGGACTTGGAGACCAAGCCGATCGGGCCCTTGCCGGTGATGTTGGCCGGGGTGATGCCGACCAGTGCTTCGCCGGGGGTGATGATGCCGGGGCAGTTCGGGCCGATGATGCGGGTGATCTGCTTGCCGTCGGCGTCGACCTTGGACTGGGCCAGTGCCCAGAACTCGGCCGAATCCTGTACCGGAACGCCCTCGGTGATGACAACGACCAGGCCGATGCCTGCCTCGATGGCTTCAACGACTGCATCCTTGGTGAATGCCGGCGGAACGAAGACGATGGAAACATCGGCACCGGTTTCGGCCATGGCTTCGGCAACTGCGCCGTAGACCTTGATGTCCTTGTCACCGTGCACGACGATGGAGCCGGCCTTGCGGGCGTTGACGCCACCGACGACGTTGGTGCCGGCCTTCAGCATCAGTGCGGTGTGCTTGGTACCCTCGCCACCGGTGATGCCCTGAACGATGACCTTGGAGTCCTTGTTAAGGTAAATGCTCATGTTCGCGTATCCCTACTTACTTCGCTGCGTTGGCGAGTTCGGCTGCCTTGTCGGCGCCCTCGTCCATGGTTGCTGCCAGGGTGACCAGCGGGTGGTTGGCCTCGGCAAGGATGCGGCGGCCTTCCTCCACGTTGTTGCCGTCAAGGCGAACAACAAGCGGCTTGTTGGCTGAGGAACCCAGTTCGGCCAGCGCGCCGACGATGCCCTTGGCAACGGCGTCACACGCGGTGATGCCACCGAAGACGTTCACGAACACGGCCTTGACCTGCTTGTCATTCAGAATGACGTCCAGACCGGCAGCCATGACCTCTGCGGAGGCTCCACCACCGATGTCCAGGAAGTTGGCGGGCTTCACGTTGCCGTGGTTCTCGCCGGCGTATGCAACAACGTCCAGGGTGGACATGACCAGGCCAGCACCGTTGCCGATGATGCCCACTTCGCCGTCCAGCTTGACGTAATTGAGGTCCTGCGCCTTGGCCTTGGCCTCGAGCGGATCCGCTGCGTCCTTGTCTTCAAGGTCGGCGTGGTGCGGGTGGCGGAAGTCGGCGTTCTCGTCGATGGAGACCTTGCCGTCCAGTGCCACGATGTCGCCGGCGCCGGTGCGAACCAGCGGGTTGACCTCAACCAGGGTTGCGTCTTCCTTCTTGAAGACGTCCCACAGCTTCAGGATTGCCGAGGCAACCTTTTCGGTCAGTTCCGGGGCGAAGCCTGCTGCTGCAACGATCTCGTCGGCCTTGGCCTGGTCGATGCCAACGGCCGGGTCAACGGCGATGCGTGCCAGTGCCTCGGGGCGCTCAACGGCGAGTTCCTCGATTTCCATGCCGCCTTCAACCGAGCACATGGCCAGGTAGTTGCGGTTGGCGCGGTCCAGCAGTACGGAGAAGTAGAACTCCTCGGCAATGTCTGCGCCCTGGGCGATCATGACCTTGTTCACGGTGTGGCCCTTGATGTCCATGCCGAGAATGTTGGTTGCGTGCTCGAATGCCTCGTCGGCGGTCTTTGCGACCTTGACGCCGCCGGCCTTGCCGCGGCCTCCGACCTTTACCTGGGCTTTAACAACCACGACGCCGCCGATTTTCTCGGCTGCGGCCTTGGCTTCTTCAGGAGTGTAGGCAACGATGCCGGCCAGCACGGGTACGCCGTGCGACTCGAACATATCGCGCGCCTGGTATTCATACAGGTCCACGGGCTTGTGTCCTTCTTGTCGAAGTCTATGCTGACTCGAAGACGCGGCAAGGCATAACCATGTCGCGCCTCAGAGGGGAGCACCGGGCCCTAAATCAGGCCTGATGCACCTTCAGACTAACGCGTTCCAACGCAATGGCACAGTTCTACAAAATGTAGAGACGGACCCGGCGCAATGACCGCGGTCCCCGGAGAGTAAAATACTCCGCAAAAACGCTAGTCAAGCCTAGTCAAGGGTGCGTATCTAAGCAGCAAGCGCTTTTCGGCATCCGCAAACTTCACCTTCGCGACCGTCTTGTCCCCGGCGCCCTCCAGCGCCAAGACAACGCCCTGCCCGAAGGTGCCGTGCGAGACCTTGTCGCCGATGTTCAGCGCGATGATTTCCTTGTTGGGTTGGACACGCGCGCTGCGCACCGCTGCCCGCGCGGTGGGTGCGGTGCGCAGCGTGTGCTCTTCGCTGGCACCGCTCAGGCGCGTGGCTCCCCCACCCGTGTTGCCGCGTCCCGCGCCCCAATACGAGCCGGATTCGTAGCGGCTGGTGGCAAAGTTTCCGCTGCCTCCGAATGAATCAAAGGACGAACGCTTGGTGCCTTCGCGCTTCCAATCCAGCAAGTCAACCGGTATTTCCTCAAGGAACTGGCTTGCGGGGTTGTACTGGGACTGGCCCCACAGGCTGCGGTACTCGGCACGGGTGAGGTAGAGGCGCTCCCGGGCACGGGTCAGCCCCACATAGGCCAGCCGGCGTTCCTCGGCGAGTTCCTTCTCGTCGGTCAGCGAACGCTGGTGCGGGAAGATCCCGTGCTCCATGCCGGTGAGGAACACCACGGGGAACTCGAGCCCCTTGGCCGTGTGAAGCGTCATCAGGGTGACGAATCCCTCGCGGCGGGCCATGTTGGCACCCTCGTCGTCGCTCGGGGCCTCCGGGATCTGGTCCGCGTCGGCGACCAGTGCCACGCGTTCGAGGAAGTCGGTGAGCGTGCCCTCGGGGTTTTCCTTCATGAAGTCGCGCACCACGGCCACCAGTTCGGCGAGGTTTTCCACGCGCGACTCATCCTGCGGGTCGTTGGAGGAACGCAGCATTTCCAGGTATCCGGTTTGCTCGAGCACCGCTTCGAGGGCTTCGGCCGGACCGGACCCGTCCGCCACCACCGCCAGGTCGTCGATGATTTTGACGAACGCGGCAATCATGTTCTGGCCCCGCGTACCCAGGCCAGGCGCTTCGTCCGCCCGGCGCAGGGCCTCCATGAAGGAAATGCGTTCGCGTTCGGCAAGCGCGGCGACCGAATACTCTGCCCGGTCGCCGATGCCGCGCTTGGGTTCGTTGAGGATGCGGCGGACATTGATGTCGTCCTCGGGATTCATCAGGACCCGGAGGTACGCCAAGGCGTCCTTGACTTCCTTGCGGTCGTAGAAGCGGGTCCCGCCAATGACCTTGTACTTCAGGTCCACGCGCATCAGCTGCTCTTCGAGCGAACGCGACTGGGCGTTGGTTCGGTAGAAGATCGCGACGTCCCCGGGGCGGATGTCTTCCTCGTCGTTCAGGCGGAGGATCTCGTCGGCGATCCAGCGCGCTTCATCGGATTCGGATTCACCCACATAGCCGATGATTTTTTCGCCGTCACCCTCGGCCGTCCACAGACGCTTCTCGGGGCGGTTCGGGTTGCGCTTGATGACTTCATTGGCCGCGGAAAGAATCGTTTGCGTGGAGCGGTAGTTTTGCTCCAGCTTGATGGTTTCGGCGTCCGGGTAATCCTTGGAAAATTCCACGATGTTGCGGATGTCCGCACCGCGGAATGCGTAAATCGACTGGTCGGAATCGCCGACCACGGTCAGCTCCCCGCCCGGGGTGGGGCCGTCGGGCCCGGTCAGCTCGCGCACCAACGCGTACTGGGCGTGGTTGGTGTCCTGGTACTCGTCGACCATGACGTGGCGGAAGCGCCTGCGGTAGTTGTCCGCCACCGCGGGGAATGCGCGGAAGATGTTGACCACGTGCGCAATCAGGTCGTCAAAGTCCAGGGCGTTTGCCGCGCGCAGGCGCTCGGCGTATCCGCGGTAGACCTGTGAGACCGCGCGCGCGAAGGGGTCGTTGGAATCGACGGTCGCGGCATATTGCTCGTCGTCGATCAGCTCGTTCTTGAGCGCGGAAATCTTGTGGGCCATGGACTTCGGCGTGAACCGTTTAGGGTCCAGCTCCAGGCCCTTGGAAACCATAGTGATCAGGCGCAGCGAATCGGCCGAATCGTAAATCGAGAAGCTCGACTTCAGCCCCACCGCGGCGGCTTCGCGGCGCAGGATGCGCACGCACGAAGAGTGGAAGGTCGATATCCACATCTTCTTGGCCACGTCGTCGCCCACCAATGCCGCAATGCGTTCACGCATTTCAGCCGCGGCCTTGTTGGTGAAGGTAATGGCCAGGATTTCATGCGGGCGTGCGCGCCCCGTGGCCAGCAGGTAGGCAATCCGGTGCGAGAGCACACGGGTCTTGCCCGAGCCCGCCCCGGCAACGATGAGCAGTGGTGAACCGGCATGCTTGACTGCCTGTTCCTGCTGCGGGTTCAGGCCCCTGAGGAGCTCGAGGGCGTCCGGCAGTGGCTGGGCTGGAGCGGGTGCGACGAAGTCATCGAAAAGGAAATCCATGATGGGCCCTAGTCTACGTGGAGCCTGCCCCGCCTTGGCCGGCAGGCGGGCAAACGAAGGCATAATTGGTTCATGGCCAAGTCACGCAAGTCGAAACAGTACAACCGCTCTGCCCCCGCGGCACCGGTCGTCAATCCATCAACGGAACGCACGCCTGAGCAGGCACAGGGCAACGGAAACCTGATCCTGGTGGCAGGCGTCGGCGCAGTGATTCTCCTCTTCTGGTACTACCACCTGCTGACGTTGAACCAGATGGCCGACCTGTCCAACGGCCTGATGATGCCGGACCAGATGATCGGCGGCTATTCCGTCGAACACATCGAGGCCTTGCGGGCCGCCATGGATCCGAATGCCGTCGGCCAGCTGAACTACCTCCACAAGACCGCGGGCCTGCTCTTCCCGCTTTTCCTGGCCCTTGTCACGATGCTTGCGGTGAACCTCAATACCTCGCGCGGTCCCGTGCGGTGGGTGCTGTGGGCGGTGCCAATGCTGTTCGCCGTGGTTGACCTGTGGGAGAACATCGCCATCGACGCGCTCTTCAACGGTCCTGTCGATCCGGCCGCGGTTGCGCTGGCCTCGACGCTGACCACCATACGCTGGATCCTACTCTTCGCCACCGTTGCGATCCTGGTCGGGGTGTTGGTGGCTTCGTTCATTCGCACATTCCGCGAGAAGTGGGAAGCCTCGAAGCAGGGGTTGCTCTAACTTTCGGTTGGCGGCACTCCGTGCGACGTGCGGGGTGCCGCTTCCAAAATTTTTGTCGAAAAACCGCTACGATTAGTAGGGCTCGTTTCGACGAAGCAAGCCTCTGTAGCTCAGTTGGATAGAGCGACCCTCTCCTAAAGGGTAGGCCGTCGGTTCAATTCCGGCCAGGGGCACCAAAACGGTATGACCTGCACTCGTGCAGGTCATACCGCGTTTAAGGCTCTGCCGAAGAATCCGGCCGCCATTGATGTTGGCCGCGGAGCGCGTGCAGCGCACCGGACGTGTCCGCATCCAACCGCAGGTGCCCATGGATGGGCACCAGCCGGGTTTGGAAATGGAGTGTTTAAAAATGCCGCCCCTGCGAATCCGGGCGTCGTTTCCAGCTGCCTGCGCTTGCTGCACGGAAGGTCTGCCACGTGCCTGCGGCGGCGGAGTCCCGCCGCCTCGGGGCAGCCGAGATCGGCCGAAATGGCCGTTAAGAAAAAGGTGCCGTCGACCGGTGAAATGTGGGATAACTCCCATTACATCCCACATCACCGGTCGACGGCGTCGGAGTGGCTCCCCAGCAGCCGACCTGCCGTTCCCCCACACATCAAAATTGCGGACAATCGAGACTTTCACGCAAACAACGGTGGGCAGTTCGGTTGCTACCAACTCCTACCGGACATCTAAATCCATTTGAAAAGGTTTGTCAACCGGGTCACCTAATTCACGCGAAAGGGCCGTCCGTGTGCGTAACCGAACGACCCTTCAACGTATTTTTACGACCTTTTAGCGCAGCAGGAGTGCAGCGGCCTTCGGAGACAAGGCTGCGTCCATTACGGCACAGGCCCCGCCGATTGCCCCGGCTTCCGGCCCAAGCGTCGAGGAACGAACCTCAATGCCGTGCACGTTCTTGGAGGTGAACCGCTCATTGATGATCTCGCGGACACCGTCAAGGCAATAGTCCCCGACCTCGGACCACAGGGGTCCGCCAAAGATGACCTGGGAAACGTCAAGTGCGTTGCAGAGCTGTCCGGCGACCTGCCCGACCTTGCCCATGCATTCACGCATGAGTGACGCGGCATTTTCGTTACCCTCATCGGCCATCTTCACGATCTGGCTCATGCCTTCGGCGCGTTCTTCGGGGTTTCCGTCATCCGGAACGGTCAACGTCAAACCGACTGCCCGGGCCTTCTGCGCCACATGGTTGAACGCCAGCGAGGCGTGCAGGCAATCGTTGCGGCCGCAGGTGCAAGGCTGGGCGACAACGCCGGTGGAGTAGTGGCCGATCTCGCCGGCGTTGTTGCTGACGCCGCGGTGGATTTCCCCGTTGAGAACCATGCCCGCGCCGATGCCGGCACCGACATACATGAGGATGAAATTGTCCCGCGCCGCGTCGTTGCCCTTCCACAATTCCGCGATGGATGCGGCAATCGTGTCTTTTTCGAGGATGACGTCCAGGTTCAGCATGCGTCGCAGCGGTTCGACGACCTCCACGTCTTTCCAACCGTCTAGCAACGGCGGATCGATCATGAGACCGCGTTCGCGGTCCAGCGGACCCGGTGCCGCCACGCCGACACCGACGATATTGGCGCGCGGCATTCCGGATTCGATGATGATCTCTTCCACGGTCTTGGCCATGGTTTCAACGGTCTTCTCGGGCACCTCGACCGGTGGGATGTCCAGCCGGCGGGAATGCAATACTTCGCCACGCAGGTTCAGCATGACGACGGAGATAACACCGGGATCCAGGTGGATTCCGATGGCAACCATGCGGTTGGCTTCCAGCTCCAAGACGGTTCGGGGCTTGCCCGGACCGGAAACGATGGTGCGGTCCTCGCGGACCAAGCCTTCATCGAGCAATCGGCGTACGACATTTGAGATGGTCTGTGGAGAAAGTCCCGTGGAACCGGCAAGCTCAACACGGCTTACCCCGTCGACGGCGCGACGAATCGACTCAAAAATTACCGCCTGATTAAAATCCCCGAGTCGACCTAAGTTGGTGCCCCGCTGCATCAATTCTCCATTTGTAGATCCATAAATGATCCCCCGTTGGCCGTACCCTTGTCCGGATTGTCCCAGTATCCGGTCGGCACACGATGAGTCATTGTGCCGAGCGCAGTACCGCTATTCGTTACACGCCAATAGCCGAGCCCACAATCCGCCCACAGAGCACGTTATCATCCTCGCATGTGGATTTGGCTGTTGTTAAGCTCAAGGTGTGCCAAAGATTCTTACCATCGCCGCCATGCGGCTTCTTGACCCCGCGGGACGCATCCTCTTGGTGCGAAAACGCGAGACCACCATGTTCATGCAGCCGGGCGGAAAGCTCGAACCCGACGAAAGTCCAGAGGCCGCGGTGCTGCGGGAAGTGCGGGAGGAAATCGGCCTGGTTTTTGCCCCGGAACAGGTGGAATTCCTGGGACGCTGGGACGGTCCTGCGGCAAACGAGGCCGATACCGAGATCCACGCCTACCTATACGGGGCAACGACAACGGATGCACCGTGCATCCAGGCCGAGATCGAGCAGATGATGTGGCTAAGCCCCGCGGTTGCCATGGAGCGCGACGATATCGCGCCGTTGCTGCGCGACCACGTCCTTCCTTCGTTGCTGGGCGGCTAACCCCGCCCCGGGCCGGAGGCCCTGTTTACTGGGCAAACTGGGTTTCGTGCAGCTCGGCATAGCGACCTCCGGCCGCCAGGAGCTCGGTGTGGGTCCCGCGCTCAACGATCCGGCCGCCTTCAACCACCAGGATCTGGTCGGCCGAGCGAATGGTCGAGAGCCGGTGCGCGATGACCAGGGCAGTGCGGTTTTCCAGTGCCTCGGCGAGGGCCGCCTGGACGGCCGCCTCGTTGGACGAATCCAGCGCGGCCGTCGCCTCGTCGAGGATGACGACCTGCGGTGCCGCAAGAAGCAGTCGCGCGATGGTCATGCGTTGGCGTTCGCCGCCGGACAGCCTGTAGCCGCGCTCCCCTACCACCGTGTCCAGCCCGTCGGGCAACGCCTCGATGGTCGGCTGCAGCCGGGCCCGGGTCAGCGCCTGCCAAATCTCCTCGTCGCTGGCCCCGGGCTTCGCCAGGCGCAGGTTCGCGCCGATGGTCTCGTGGAAAAGGTGCCCGTCCTGGGTCACCATCGACACGGTGGACCGCAGCGAATCCAGTTTCAGTTCGCGGATGTCGACCCCGGCCAGTTCGACCGCACCGGAATCGACGTCGTAGAGCCGCGCAAGCAGCGAGGCGATGGTCGACTTGCCCGCACCCGAGGAGCCCACCAACGCGACGGTGGAACCCGCGGGGATCTCGAAGTCGATGCCGTGCAGCACCGTTTCCCCGCCCCGGGTGTCGAGCACCGCAACGTCTTCCAGCGAGGCCAGCGAAACCTTCTCGGCGCTCGGGTAGGCGAAGGACACGGCCTTGAACTTCACGTCCACCGGCCCCGGGTCCAGGACGACGGCGGTCGGCGAATCGGTGATCAGGGGCTTGAGGTCCAGGATCTCAAAAACCCTGTCGAAGCTCACCAGGGCGCTGGTGATTTCCACCCGGGCGTTGGCCAGCGCGGTCAGCGGCGAATACAGCTGGACCAGCAACATGCCCAGGACCACCACATCGCCGGCGGCGAGCTGGCCGCGGATCGCATACACGCCGCCCAGGCCGTAGACGAGCGCCAGTGCAAGGGCCGCCACCAGGGTGAGCATCGTGACGAAGAAGAACTGGCGCATCGTCATCTTCACGCCGATGTCCCGGACCCGTCCGGCGCGCATGGCAAACTGCCCGGATTCATCGGCGGGACGGCCGAAGAGCTTGATCAGGGTGGCGCCGGGGGCGGAGAACCGTTCGGTCATCTGCGTGGCCATGGAGGCGTTGAGGTCCGCCGATTCCCTGCGCAGCAGGGCCAAGGTGCGGCCGAACCGGCGCGCCGGGAACAGGAAGATCGGCAGCAGCACCAGGGCCGCGAGCGTGACCTGCCACGAGGTGGAGAACATGACGCCGGCCGTCAGCACCAGGGCAACGACGTTCGAGACAAGCCCGGACAGGGTGCCGGCGAAGGCCGCCTGGGCCCCGATGACGTCGTTGTTCAGCCTGCTCACCAGCGCGCCGGTGCGGGTCCTGGTGAAGAAGGCAACCGGCATCTTCTGCACGTGGTCAAAGACGGCGGTGCGCAGGTCGAAGATGATGCCTTCGCCGAGCCTTGAGGAAAACCAGCGCACGATCAGCGAAAAGATCGCGCTGAAGACGGCGACCACGGCGATCATCCCGGCAAGCCCGAGCACCGTCGCGGCATCGCTCTGGGCGACGATCGCGTCGACGACCCGGCCGGCCAGGACCGGGGTCACGACGGTCAGGACCGCCGCGCATACCGAGAAGAAGACGAACACCAACAGCTGCTTCTTGTAGACCCCGGCGAAAGCCAGGACCCGTCGCGGCGTGGTCGGCGCATACGCCTTGCCCTTTTCCTGGCCCGACATCCGCCACAGCGAATTCCAGGCAACACTTTCCATGCTCATGAGGGTTCCGCCAAATCTAGGGTGTGGCCCTGATGCGTGCCACGAGATTTCCTGCACCAAACAACCGGGCCGCGAACGGTCCGAGGTGCAGACCCACTATACCGGCGGGCGCGGCGCGGCGGGCTCGGCGCTAGCTGTCCAGCGTGGGGCCCGGCTGCAGGGAGTGCGGCACAAAACGCACGGTCATGGCCTTGAACCCGGGCGTGTTGGATTCACGGGCCACCAGGTCGCGGTGCACCAGTGCGTTGGCCTCCGGGAAGTACGCGGCGGCGCACCCCTTGGCCGTCGGGTAGGAAACCAGGCGGAACCTGTTGGCGCGGCGTTCGGTGCCGCGGAACGTCGAAATGACGTCGACCAGCGCCTTGTCCTCAAGGCCCAGTTCCACCAGGTCCTCCGGGTTGATCAGGATGACGCGGCGCCCGTCCTTGATGCCGCGGTAGCGGTCGTCCAGCCCGTAGAACGTGGTGTTGTACTGGTCGTGGCTGCGCATCGTCTGCAGGATCAGGTGCCCCTCCGGCGCGTGCAGCGCCTCGAACGGCGAGACCGTGAACCTGCCCTTGCCGATGTCCGTGGCGAAGGAGCGGGTGTCGCGCGGCGGGTTGGGCAGCACAAATCCGTTGCGGCCGCGCACCCGGCGGTTGAAGTCCTCGAAGCCCGGCAGCACCCGGGAGATGTGGTCGCGGATGACGTCGTAGTCCTCGGCCATCCCCTTCCAGGGGACCACGTGGTCCTCGCCCAGGATGGCGGTGGCCATGCGCGCGACGATGACCGGCTCGGCGAGCAGGTGCTCAGAGACCGGCTTCAGCCGGCCCTGGGTCGAGTGGATGACCGACATCGAGTCCTCCACCGAGAGGAACTGCGGCCCGCCGGAGTGCTTGTCGTCCCGGTCGGTGCGGCCCAGGGTGGGCAGGATGATGGAGGTCTGCCCGTGCACCACGTGGGAGCGGTTGGGCTTGGTGGAGATGTGGACGGTGAGCTTGGCGCGCTGCATGCCGGCCTCCAGCGCCTCGGTCTCCGCGTTGGCCAGGGCGAAGTTGCCGCCCATCGACACGAACACGTCGACCTCGTCCTTCTCGAAGGCGTCGAGCGCCTCGGTGGAGTCGTAGCCGTGGGCGCGCGGGGAGTCGATCTTGAATTCCGCGTCGAGGGCCGCCAGCAGCTTCTCCCCCGGCTTCTCCCAGATGCCCATGGTCCGATCGCCCTGGACGTTCGAGTGTCCGCGCACCGGGCAGGCGCCGGCGCCCGGCTTGCCGAAGTTGCCCTGCATCAGCAGCAGGTTGATGATTTCCTTCAGCGTCGGCACCGAGTGCGGCTGCTGGGTCAGGCCCAGCGCCCAGCAGAAGATCGTCGCCTTGGATTCGATCAGCAGCCCGGCGATCGCCGTGATGTCCGTGCGGGTCAGCCCGGTGGCCTCCTCGGTGGCCTCCCAGTCGAGTTCGGCGCGGGCCGCCTTGTAGGCATCGAAGCCGTCGGTGGCCGAATCGACGAACGCCCGGTCCACCACGGTGCCGGGGTTCTTCTCCTCCGCGGCCAGCAGCAGGTGCCCGAACGCCTGGAAGAGCGCCAGGTCCCCGCCGACCTTGATCTGCAGGAAGTGGCTGCTCACGTCGGTGGACTTGCCGAGCATGCCGCCGACGCTCTGCGGGTCCTTGAAGCCGAAGAACCCGGCCTCCGGCAGCGGGTTCACCGCGACGATGCGGGCCCCGCGCTTGCGGGCCTCGGAGAGCGCCGAAAGCATGCGCGGGTGGTTGGTGCCCGGGTTCTGGCCGACGACAAAGATCAGCTCGGCGTGTTCGAAGTCCTCGAGGGAGACGGTGCCCTTGCCGATGCCGATCGTGGGGTTCAGCGCCGATCCGGAGGATTCGTGGCACATGTTGGAGCAGTCCGGAAGGTTGTTGGTGCCCAGTGAGCGTGCCAGCAGCTGGTACATGAACGCCGTTTCGTTGGCGGTCCGGCCCGAGGTGTAGAAGACGCACTTGTCCGGGGTGGTGGCGTTGACGTGTTCGCCGATGGTGCGGAAGGCCTCGGCCCAGGTGATCGGCGTGTAGTGGGTCTCGCCGGCACGGATGGCCATGGGCTCGGTGATGCGGCCCTGGGAACCAAGCCAGTACTCGGTCTTCTCGCGCAGCACGCCGATGGGGTGTTTGGCCCACCAGGCGGGGGTGACGGTGCGCGCGGTCGCTTCCTCCGCAATCGCCTTGGCCCCGTTTTCGCAGAACTCCGCGGGCTTGCGGGCGCCGGTGATGGACTCGGGCCAGGCGCAACCGGGGCAGTCGAAGCCGCCGCGCTGGTTGATGCGCAGCATCGAACGAATCGTGCGAGTCACGCCGGCCTCGGCGAAGCCACGCTCAAGGGACACCTTGACCGCTTCGACCCCGGCGGCACTGCGCTTCGGCTTGCCGACCAGCAGGTCGTCTTCGTTGATGTCTTGCGTTGGGGCCGGGCGATTCATCTTGTTCCTCCACGTCACTGTGCGGTGTTGTTGCGTTGCTCGCCACCGGGGGCGTGCTGGCACTGGCGTTGCGGCGCCCCGGGGCGGTCCGGGCCGTTGAACCGGTGAACCGACTAGGCGCCTAGTACGCGTTGAGCATGAGTGTATAGGTTCACGCTGCTGGTGCGGGAAAACGCCGCGAGGGTGAGCCCCGATTGTTGCGCCAGCTCAACGGCCAGCGACGACGGCGCGCTGACCGCGGAGAGCACCGGGATCCCCGCCATCGCGGCCTTCTGGACCAACTCGAAGGACGCCCTGCCGGAGACCTGCAAGACGGTCTCGCCCAGCGGAAGCATGCCCTCGCGCAGGGCCGCACCAATGACTTTGTCCACCGCGTTGTGCCTGCCCACGTCCTCACGCAGAACCAGCAATTCGCCGTCCGCGCTGAAAAGGCCCGCCGCATGCACACCGCCGGTGGCGCTGAAAAGCTCCTGTGCCTGACGCAGGGTGTCTGGCATGCCCAGCAGCGTTTCGAGTTCCACCGACCCCGTTTCCGGATCCAGGGAGAAGCTGGATTTCTTGCGCACCTCGTCGATCGAGTTGGTCCCGCAGATCCCGCAGGCGGAGCTTGTCACCACGTGGCGGGCCGCCGACAGGTCCGGGGCCTGGGCGCCGAAGCCCAGCTGCACCTCGATGACGTTGAAGGTCTGGTTGCCCTCCTCGTCGGTGCCGGCGCAGTAGCGCATGGCCACCAGGTGCTCGGCGCGGGAAATGATGCCCTCGGCGAGCAGGAATCCGGCGACCATGTCGAAGTCGTCGCCCGGGGTGCGCATGGAGGTGGTGAACGGGGTGGATCCGAAGCGGATTTCCAGGGGTTCCTCGACGGCGAGTTTTTCCTCGCGGGCGCTCCGCGCGCCGTCAAGGGTGGCGCGGACGACGCGCCTGCGCACTATTTTGCGTCCCATTCTCACGTTCCTTTTTCTTGCTTCCGGCTGTCGCCGGCCAAAGCGGTGGGGGTTCCCCTGCTACCACGGTAGCCGAAGGTAGCCGACTGGGGTTCCGGCCCGTGCTCCGGCCGGTGGGATGACCAGGATCGCCTCGGCCCCGGAGAGCCCGCGCAGCATTGCCGAGCCGACGTGCTCGGCCGGAGCCAGGGCGTCGGGGACGAGCGGGTCGCCGGAGCGCACCCAACGGGCCGGGATGAGCCGGTGCCGGCCCGGAAGCGGTGCGAAGTCTGCGGTGCCGAGCGCCCTGCCGGGTTCCTCCGGTTCCGTGCCGCAGGCGCCGCGCAGCAGCGGGTCCACCAGTGTCGCGACCGCCATCAGCGCCGCCAGCGGGTTGCCCGGCAGCGCCACGAGGATGCGTCCGTCGGGCAGCGCCGCGAGCATCGAGGGGTGCCCCGGACGCATGGCAATGGAGGAAATGATTTCCTTGCCGCCAAGTTCGGCGGCGGCGCTGCGCACGAAGTCGCGGTCGGAGAATCCGGTGCCGCCCGTGGTGATCACGATGTCGGCGGCCAGGGCCTGCACGTCGGTGAGCGCGGCAAGGCTCTGGGCCTGGGAATCGCCGATGCGCGCCGCGCTCGCGGCGCGCCCGCCCAGCGCCGCGATGATCTGCGGCAGGACCGGGGAGAAGCCGTCGCGCACCTGCCCTGGGGCCGGGGTCCCGGAGGTGGTGACCTCGTCCCCGGTGTAGACCAGGTGGACCCTGGGACGGGCGGCAACCAGGAGTTCGTCGTACCCCGCCACCGCCGCGGTGGCCACGACCCCGGCACACAGCACAGTGCCCGCGGCCTGCAGCACGTCGTTCGGGGTGGCCTCGGTGCCGGCCGGGCGGATGTCCGCTCCCGGGGACACAGTCCGGTCGGAGGTGAGCAGCCCGTCGCGCTCGATGGTGTGCTCCAGGCGGATGATGGACTCGGCACCTTCGGGGATCAATGACCCGGTCACCACCGACACCGCTTCGCCCGGGGCCAGAGAGACCCCCGCGGACTCGGCGGGGTTGGGGGCAACCGCGTTGAGCAGCCGCCAGGGCCCCTGCCCGGACACGGCGAATCCGTCCATGGCGGAGGTTGCACAGTGCGGTATGGGGTAGCGGGCCACAAGGTCCCGGGCCAGCACGCGCCCACCGGCCTGGTGCAAGGGAACGAGTTCCGGGGTCAGCCGCAGAGCCCGCCCCAACCGGTGCGCGTCCTGCCGCGCCTGTTCCCAGCCGTGGTCGTGGTCGTGCATGCTCTAGTCGTCGTTGCCGGCGGGGACGCGGGCCTTCAAGACCGCACGGGCCAAGGCATCGGCGGAATCCATGGCGAGCTGCTCGCTTGCCCGTCCCCTGCCCACGGCGAGGCCAGCCGCGTAGCCGGCCAGGTAGGTGGTCAGCGGGGCCGCGGGGCGTACGATGCCGTGGGCCGCAACCCCGGCCAGGGAAAGCACCTGGTCTATGTCGACCTGCGTGTCGGGGAGTTCAAAGGCGGCCAGTAGTTCCCTGACCCAGTCGTCGAGTTCCGCAGCAGGCATTTCGTGTTCTCCTCGTCAGTGGCCGTTTGCCACCGTTATCCCATGACGCCCGGCGTCCCCCGGGGTGTCGACGTCGCTGAAATCCACCTCTGGCAGCTTCAACCGTTCCATCTGCACTGTAGCAAGCAGACGCATCATCGACGCATTCTCCAGGCTGCCGTGGGGTTCGGCCGCCTGCTGGATTGCCGCCTTCAGCGCCTCGGTGGTGATGGCGCAGGCGAGCGTCTGCAGGACCCCGCCGGCGTCCTGTGGGACCCACGCCTCGATTCCTGGGGCCCTGCGGCGCGCCAGCTCGAGCAGCGCCTTCACCACGGGTGCCGGTTCCAGCAGGTCGGCGGCCAACACCACTGTGATTTCCGCGGCGCCGCTTGGCCACTCGGCGCTTTCGTCATCGGGGCCGTCGTCAAGCGCCGCACGGCCCGCGGCCACGGCAGCGGCCGGACCGGCATAGTTGGGGTATTCCCGGGTGATGACCACGCGCTGGCTGTCGGGGGCGTTCTCCATGTACCGGGTCACGGCGTCCGCCAGTGCGTGTGCGCCGACCACTGCAATGCCTTCGGCGTCTTTCACTGCGTTGAGCGCGTGCTCAAGCAGGGTTTCTCCATGGTGTTCCAGCAGAGGCTTGCTCACCCCGCCCAGCCGTGAGCCACGGCCGCCTGCCACGATGATGGCATCAAATTTCATGCTGCGCTCCGAAGGAATGGGCTCCAGGCTTCCGCGGGGCGGTCCAGTTCGGTGATGAACCAGTGGGTGCCGCGTGGAGTGCCGGGTGCAAAACGTAGTTTCCATCCCAACTGTGCCAGCGTCCTGTCGCCTTTGGCGCTATTGCAGCCGTGACATGCCGCCACGAGGTTTTCCCAACTGTCGGCCCCTCCCCTGCTACGCGGAATGATGTGGTCCACCGTGCTGGCGCTGCGGCCGCAGTAGGCACACCGGTGGGCGTCCCTGCGCAGGACTCCGCGGCGTGAGACCTGGAGGTTGCGGCGGTGCGGCATGCGGACGTAGCGGTTCAGCAGGATCACCGTGGGCCGGGGCATGATCTGGTTGGGGCCGACCACCGGGTGCTCTTCATCGGCAGCGAGCACCGTGGCCTTGTCCGTGAAGACAAGCAAAAGTGCCCGGCGAAATGTGACTACCGCCAGCGGTTCAAATCCTGCATTCAGCACTAGGGTTCGCATCGGCGCATCCTTAGATCCCGACCCTGCGCAACAGAGGGACCCGTCCGGAACGGAATCCCTCACGTGACGCGCATGGCTCTGAGCATTGACTCTGGGGCTAGCCTAGGACAAGTGCCGGTGAATCCGCGCGGGTTTAAGTGAAATTGGTTCGAATTCCCTCCGAAGTTTGCGTGTCCACAAATCCGGAAATGGTGTTGCGAAACCCCTAAAAACAGGGTTTCACAACACCATTCGCGTTTACTTGGGCGAAGCGAAGCGCAATTCGAAGCTGGCGGCGCCGTCGGCCGAATGTTCAACGCCCAGCGAGCTCGACACCCAGATCCGGGATCCGTCCGGGCTCATGGCCACCGCGCTGACGGTTCCCTGCAGCACTGCGCCCTGCTTCCAGCTCACGCCGCCGTCTTGGCTGGTCCAGGCGACCCCGTCCGGGGTTACGCCGACGGCCTTGGTGCCGGCCACTGCCAGGTATTGCAGCAGCGGGGTGTTCGCTGCGGGCTCGGTGAATGTCGCGCCGTCGTCCGCAGAGCGCCAGACCCCATGTTCGGTGGCCGCAAGCACGAGGCTTCCGCGTGGATCCGCGGCCAGTGTCGCGGGGAGGATCCTTGAGTCGAGGCCCTTCCACTGGATGCCGTCGGAGGTGGAACGCAACGTCGTGTCGAACCCGATGATGGCGTTTTTGCTTGCCGTCAGGGCGTGGAAGTCAGAAACCCCCGAGCGCGAGAGGCTCTCCCAGGTTTTTCCCTTGTCGGTGGAGCGCATCAGGCCCACGGGGTTTTCCAGGGCGACGCCGGGACCGGGGTGGCCCGAGGCATAGAAACCGCCTTTCCCGAGGGTGAAGCCCATCCAGTCGACGACGGGGCCGATGCGTTGGGCCGGGTTCACCGAGACGTTGTAGAGGCCGTCGTGCGTGGCAAGCAGCACCTGCCCCTTGCCCGGGGCGGCGATGGCATGAACGTGCGCGGTCGGGTATCCAAGGACAGTTTCCGGAGCCTGCGCCGCAGACCTTGCACTTGGTTCCTGCGGCGCGGCGGTTGCCGACGCACCGCCTGCTGCGGCCGGGGTGTCCGTGATTGGCAAGGTCTCACCGGGGCCCTGGGCACAGCTGGCAAGGCCCAAGATGCCGGCCAGCGCCATGGACATGAAGAGTGCCGGCTTCGTTGTCATGATTTTCATCTGTCGGTTCGTCCGCTACTTCTTGAGCATGTCTCGCATGTGGGCGATTTCGGCGTTTTGGTCGGCAATGATTTTCCGGCCCAGTTCCAGCACCCTTGGATCCTTGCCGTTTTTCAGTGCGTCTTTGGCCATTTTCGTGGCTCCGAGGTGGTGCCCGATCATTTGGTTCAGGAAGAGTTCTTCGGCCGCACGGCCTTGGGCGTTGGTCAATGCCTGCAGGTCTTCTTCACCGAGCATGCTTTCCATTGCCATGGGGTGGCCCATTTCCCGGGGTTCACCCCATCCTTCCAGCCATGATTCCATGAGTTTGATTTCCGGGGCCTGTGCGTTCTTGATGTCGGTGACAAGTTTCACCGTTTCCGTATGCAGGTTGTTCTTTTTCAGCATGGTCTCGCTCATGAGAACGGCTTGTTCGTGGTGCGGGATCATCATCTGGGCGAACGTGGTGTCGGCGCCGTTGTGCTCATGGCCGGCCGCGTGCTGGCTGGTCGTGGTGTTTCCGCCGGGGACCGGGGCCGGTGCAGAGCAACCGGCCAGGATTAGGGCGCCCGCCACAAGGGGAGCCGAAAGCATCAGGGTTGTCGTGTTCTTTTTCAACGTCTTTTCCTTGCGTGAGATGTGTTTGTGTTCCGGTTTTGCTCCGGAAGGCTCATCTACGGCAAATACTCAGTTGTTGTGGTGACGGTGACTGGAATACGTCGTCGCTGAAGGTGACCAGGCGCGGACGATATGGTGTCGGCCCCGCACGGGGTGCAGTTCCCCCGCTCCCAGGCAAGCCGAGCTTGCGGGCAAACGCCACGAGACCGAGAACGCAGGCGACGAGCAGTGCGCATTCGCCCGGTCCCAGCCCATGCTCTCCGCCGGGTACGGCGGCCGGCAGCTGTTGATCGCTGTGTTTGTGTGCGGAGGCCGAAAAGGAAGCCACGGTAACGCTGGCGGTCCGGGTTTCCCCGTGGCGCATTGGATCGAAGGCGGCCCCGGCGACTACATGCATGGAGAGCAGGCCCAGGAAGAAAGCACAGAGTACCAAAACCCGCATTGCGGGCGGCAACGCCCGGCGAATGACTGGTCTGGACGGCTTCTTCACACGATCCACAGTATACCCTCTGGGGGTATCATTCAATTTTGTCCGGGCAACGCAAAAGCCCCGCTGCATCCTTGTGGATTCAGCGGGGCTTTTGAAAGAATGCTGCTTACTTGGCCAGGGTGTAGTAGCCGTAAAGCGGGTTGCGGCTCACGTCGTGAACGATCGTGTCGACGGTCGGGTTCTGTGCGCCAACCATCTTTCCGCCGCCGAGGTAGATACCTACGTGGCCGCCACCGTTCTGGAAGACCAGATCGCCGGCTTTCGGGCTGCTGGTGCGCACGAACTGGCCGGAGGCGCGGATCGCGGAGGTGCCGCGGGCGATGTCGATGCCGTGCTTGGCGTATACGTACTTCACGAAGCCGGAGCAGTCCCAGCCCGATGGGGTGTTGCCGCCCCAGACGTAGGGAACGCCGGTGTACTGGGCTGCCGTTGCAGCAATGCCGGAGAGGCTTGAGGTCTTGATCGAGGCGCTCTTGGGAGCCACTGCGGTGCTCACGGCCCCGCCGCGGTTGGAGCGGGTCGTCGGCGCAAAGGCGTCAGCCGAGGCGCGGTTTGCCGTTGCGCGGGTCACCGGAGCCGCGTTGTTGTCGCGAGTCGTAACCGTGTTGGCCACTGCCACGACGACCGGAGCCGGCTTGGAAGTGAATGCCGCACGCTCGATGTCCAGGTCCTTGACCTTGGATGCGGAGACCGAAACGGCCTTGACCGCTACACGCTCTGCCGAGAGACCTTCGACGGGGGTAGAGGATACATCGCGGGTTGCCGCGCCCTGACCCGGGACACCCAGGGTCAGAACCAGGCCGGATGCTGCTGCGATTACTGCTGCTTGACGACCGACCGACCCAGCGTTCGAGGCAACTGCCTTCGAGATGGATTCAAGTGGGTTCGTCCGAACCGGAGTCGCGCGGTGGCGACCAAGTGCTTGACGTGTAGTCACGTTGTTATTGCCTCTCCTGATGCCTACGAGGTGAGCTGTCGGGTTCGAGTGGGAGTCACTCGGCAATCCGGCACCTTGCGGTTCCGGGTTGCTTAACCCCAAGGCTTCCTAAGTTCAGAAGCCAAAAATTGGGTCCCCCGCCACTGCCATGCGTTTTTTGAACGGACACCATGCGGCGGCAGTGCTCGGCACTCCTCATGGCGGTAGTCGGGCTTGAGCGCCGACTACATTTCTACAATATATGAAACAAGTGTGAATGTCACATTCTGGTCACGGAATGGTGACATTGTTCGTTATAACCAACCCGCTGGGTTGACCCACTTGCCGTTAACGATGACCTCGAGGTGCAGGTGGCAGCCCGTGGAATTGCCGGTCGTGCCTACGAGCGAAACAACATCGCCCCGCTCGACCTTCTGGCCCACGGTGACCTTGCGGGCCGAGTTGTGGTTGTAACTGGTGTGCAAGCCGTTGCCGTGGTCGATCTCCACGCGCTGGCCCGAGTGGCCCGCCCATTCGGACTGCACGACAGTGCCTGCCGCAACAGCCTTCACGGGAGTGCCGCACGTGGCGCCGAAATCAAGTCCGTTGTGGCTCATGTAGCCGGGGCCCGTCGGGTTCTTGCGGTGCCCGAAGCCGGAAGTCAGTCGGACGGTATCCAGCGGTTTGGCCAAGGCCCCGCTGGTCTGGATCTTCGAGACGTCGCCGCCGGCGGCGGTCATCACGGTGGCCAGCTTGTCTTCCTTGGTGAACTTGCTCGTCACCGAGGCACGCTCGATCTTGACGTCCTCAGAGGCAGGGGCCTGAACGTCCACGACGACCGACTGTGCCACGCGGGCTTCGCCCGAGGGGAGCTCGTCGGCTTCCTGCGACGGGCTAGCCGCGGCCAGCGCCAGTCCGGAAACGGCTGCAACTGCGGCGATCTTGTGCGTGAAGCCAAGGCGCGAGCGGTTGGGACGCGGTGCGAACCGCAGTACGTTGTTGAGTTCTTCGGACTCGACCTGGGCGTAGAGCTCTGGCGCCAAGGGAGTCGACTCTTCGACGCGCTCGGTGGCGGCAATGGCCGCGGCGTCGGGGGCTGCGCCGTAGCGCAGGCTGGCTTCAAATCGACGGCCGACGTAGCTTGCCGGAGTCGCCTCGGAAAGCTCGGGAACCACCTGCAGGGAGCGTCGACCGCTGCGGCGGGATGGTGCTTCGTCGGTCAATTCGGAGTCGACAATACGTTCCAATGTGCCTTCGGCAGGCGAAGCATCAACCGGCCCGGACGCACGGCGACGGCCGGAATTGTGCTGCTGTGTCAAATGACAACCTCTCATGTATCGCCTGCGAAGTTAGCTGTCGGATTCGAGTCATGAGATCAACTCGGCCGAGCCCACCGTGGCGGACTCAACTTCACCCCAAGATCCATGGTTCAAAACCATGAAACGGTTGAAATGGGTCCTCCGCCCCTACCGGTAAGTCTTAGTCCAGAATCCGCCGGTAAGGTTATGCGAATCGGATCTGGATTGAGTCACGAAAATATGACACAACTAGAAACCCTACCGGGCTTTAGTCCAAAGTTACAATTCCGTTATCTGTCCAAGCGCCTGACAAACACATGGGCGCTGACCTCGGTCGGAAGCTCCAGCGCTCCTTCTATGCCCTGGACGCGAACCAGCACATAGTCGTCCGCGCGTTCCAGCGTGACTAGGGCACCCGGGCGAATTCCGCCCTCATCGAGCTGCACCAGGAGCTCGGGTTCCACCTGGATGGACTCGGCCAACCGCTCCACGCGCACTGGACCCGTGTTTCCGTCGGAAAGGGCCGAATCGAGATTTTGGACACCTACCGAGATTTCGGCCAGTTCGGGGCCGCCCAGGGCTTCGAGTCCGGGGATGGGGTTTCCGTAGGGAGAGGACGCGGGCTGGCCCAGCAACTTGTATAGCCGCTGCTCGACGCGCTCGCTCATGACGTGCTCCCAGCGGCAGGCTTCGTCGTGGACGTATTCCCATTCCAAACCGATCACATCGGCCAGCAGCCGCTCTGCCAAACGGTGCTTGCGCATCACGCCCGTGGCCAGTTCGCGGCCCCGTGCCGTGAGTTCGAGGTGGCGGTCGGTTGTCACGACAACCAGGCCGTCGCGTTCCATGCGGGCGATGGTCTGCGAAACGGTGGGACCCGAATGCCCCAGTCGCTCGGCGATGCGCGCACGGAGCGCCGTGATTTCTTCCTCTTCGAGCTCCAAAATGGTGCGCAAATACATTTCGGTGGTATCGATCAGGTCTGACACGTCTGCCGCTCCTGCACGGGTTGGTTATACACGGAATTACTACGCCCACCACTCTACCCGCCGCTTCCCCTGCGATTTGTCACCCAAGCACCCCCGCCGCTTCACACGCGGTTCGCCCCGGGGACTCATTGGCCCGGTACGGACGGCTTCAAGGCCTGCGGCCGTTAATAATGACGACTCGCTTTTACGTGTTTGGGTGCGCAATGCGGGATTATTGAAACACCGACCCCATGGCTTTTGCCATCGCGTGGCGTGTCGGAAGAGCGAACCCAGCCTTTTATCGAGGAGCAACATGAGCATCGGCCTGACCATTCCCGAAAATCTTTTGCCAGTGGACGGGCGTTTCGGTGCCGGTCCTTCCAAGGTGCGCCCGGAGCAGGTCCAGGCCCTCGTGGAAGCCCGCAGCGACCTGCTGGGCACCTCCCACCGCCAGGCCCCGGTCAAGAACCTGGTTCGCGACATCCAGGAAGGCCTGAAGACCTTCTTCAACGCCCCGGCGGACTACGAAGTGGTTCTGGGCGTCGGCGGATCCACCGCTTTCTGGGACATCGCAACCTTCGGCCTGGTCCGCAACAAGGCACAGCACCTGTCCTTCGGCGAGTTCGGTTCCAAGTTCGCCTCGGCCACCAACAATGCACCCTTCCTTGCGGAGTCCTCCATCATCAAGTCCGAGCCGGGCACCCGCCCGGTTCCGGTTGCCGAGGCCGGCGTCGACGTGTACGCCTGGCCGCAGAACGAAACCTCCACCGGCGTTGCGGCACCGGTGCACCGCGTGGAAGGCGCAGACGAGGACTCGCTGATTGTCATCGACGCCACCTCCGCGGCAGGCGGCCTGGACGTCGATGTCTCCCAGGCCGACGTCTACTACTTCGCCCCGCAGAAGAACTTCGCCTCCGACGGCGGCCTGTGGATCGCGCTCTTCTCCCCTGCCGCCATTGCCCGCGCCGAGGAAATCGCAGCCTCGGACCGCTGGATCCCGGACTTCCTGAACCTGAAGACCGCCATCGACAACTCGCGCCTGAACCAGACCTACAACACCCCGTCGCTCTCGACGCTGGTTTCGCTCAACGCACAGGTGCAGTGGCTCAACACCAACGGCGGCCTGGAATTCGCGACCGCCCGCACCAACGATTCGGCTTCCCGCCTCTACGAGTGGGCCGAGGCCTCCTCGTTTGCGAGCCCGTACGTATCGGCCCCGGAAGACCGCTCCAACGTCATCGCCACCATCGACTTCGATGATTCGATCGACGCAGCTGCGGTTGCAAAGACCCTGCGCGCCAACGGCGTCGTGGATGTCGAGCCGTACCGCAAGCTCGGCCGCAACCAGCTGCGCGTTGCAACCTTTGTTGCTATCGAGCCCGAGGACATCTCGGCCTTGATCAAGTGCATCGAATACGTGCTTGCCAACAGCTAAGCCCACGGCGCTCGGATAGCCGATCCGGGGCGCGTCGTCCGCCTGCCGTGACGCAGGTGGACGACGCGCCCCGTTTTCGTGCGCGGACAAGACGACCCTTCCGCATCGCGATGGTGGCCGCCCATCCGGCAAAAAGCCAAGGCAACGATAATGGGCAGGGCGGAGATGCCGATGCATCTCCGCCTTGCCCATTGGTCGACCAGTCTCCCTGTCGATTATTCAACTACTTTGCGGGGCTTAGCCCTCTTCGGGAAGTTCCCCGTCGGCATCTTCCTCGTCTTCGAATGGCTCGGGGGAATCTTCCGCGCCATTCTCGGACACGCCGGCGGCTTCCTGATCGGTGTCTTCCTCGGCGTTCGCGGATTCATCCGTGCCCCCGGCGGCAATCCCGGCCGCCTCCTCGGCGGCCAGACGCTCGGCTTCCAGGTCCTCCGGGCGCACGCGCTCGGCCCACGGAACCCATGCGGGAGCCAGCAACGCGTCTTCGCCCGGCAGGATGCCGACTTCGCACACGGTGATGTCCTTGGCCTGGGCGCGCGGTATCCGGGTCAGCGTCGCAAACCAGCACCAACCCTCGTATCCGGGCTGCAGCGTGACAAAACGGTGGGTCACCAAGCGGTCACCGTCGCACACGGCATCAATGTGTTCGCCGATCATGGACGCCGGAGCGATCTCCAGCAGGGCCGTGCGTGCGCGATCCCGCGCTGCGGCCAGTGTCTCGTCGAGCTTTGGTTTGCGGGCCATGGGCTTAGGCGTCGAGATCGTCGGCAACGGCGCGCAGCACTGAGGCTACCTTTGCACCTTGGGATTTCTCCGGGTAGCGCCCGTGGCGCAACCCGTTGGATACCGAATCCAGCACCTTGATGAGGTCCTCGATCAGCACCGCGGTGTCAACTGCGTCCTTGCGCTTGGCGCGGGCCACCGATGGGGCCGCTTCCAAGACGCGTACGCTCAGCGCCTGCGCACCCTTGCGGCCTTCGGCGATGCCAAACTCCATGCGAGTACCGGCCCGCAACTCGGTCACGCCTGCCGGCAGTGCCGAGGCGTTCAAATACACTTCCTGGCCCTCATCGGTCACCAGGAATCCGAACCCCTTGGCGGGTTCGTACCACTTCACTTTGCCGGTTGGCACGTCTTGCTACCTCGTTCTTGCGTCACAATGGGCCACGGGAAAATACAGTTCCCCGATCCCATATCTGGCGATTCCCGCCGCGGGCCCCAGATCCGTGGACGGATCGGTGGGCTCTTCACGCCGGGCAAGTCTATTCTTCTAGGGTACGACATTCGCGGCAATTGACGACCCACCTGCGATGCGGACCCGCATTGTGGTTCCGCGACCGGCGCGCTGTAACTTTAAGGGGTGAATACCACCGTGAAAACTCCGGCCGTCCAGCGGTTCCTGACCCTGTTCGCCGGGGGCCTTGCCATCATTTCGTTTATCGCATTGGCCGTCATCCTGATCCAGTACATGCTGGGCTACGTCCTGTCCCCGCTGCTGCTGGCCGTTGGTCTCTACGGGCTGCCGCTGGCCTTCATCTTGCTGATGGTTGTCTTGGCCCTCAATTTCCGCGAACGCCGCAGGGGCTAAGAGCCTTCTCGGGGCAACTTGGCCGCGGACAAGGTGCCGGCATGCGGGCAAGGTCAAAGACCCACTCAAGGAACACACAGGATTCTTACAGTTACCGGTTGCAGACTATAGACATGAATGCCAAGACCCCCGAAGCCAGGCTGCTGGTTGTTGACGATGAACCCAATATCCGCGAGTTGCTTTCCACCTCATTGCGCTTCGCAGGTTTCGAAGTCGTGGCAGCGGCCAACGGACGCGAAGCCCTCGCCGCAGTGGAAAAGGAAGCGCCGGACCTGGCCGTCTTGGATGTCATGCTTCCGGACATGGACGGCTTCACCATTACCCGCCGGCTGCGCGCCGCGGGCAAACACTTCCCGGTGCTCTTCCTGACGGCCCGCGACGACACCGAGGACAAGGTCACCGGCCTGACCGTTGGCGGGGACGACTACGTCACCAAGCCCTTCAGCCTCGATGAGGTGGTAGCCCGCATCCGCGCGGTGTTGCGCCGCACCCAACCCGCGGAGGAAGACACTGCGGTGATCCGGGTGGACGACCTGGAACTCGACGACGACGCCCACGAGGTCCGCCGGGCCGGCGAGGTCATCGACCTCTCCCCCACCGAATTCAAGTTGCTGCGCTACCTGATGATGAACCCCAACCGGGTGCTCTCAAAGGCGCAGATCCTGGACCACGTATGGGAATACGACTTCAACGGGGACGCCTCCATCGTCGAGTCCTACATTTCCTACCTTCGCCGCAAGATCGACTCGCGTCCCGAGTGGCCCTCGCTGATCCAGACCAAACGCGGGGTCGGCTACTTGATGCGCACCTCGGATCGCCGCTAAAGGGGTTTAGGGAGTGCAAGGTTTGCGTCGCTTCTGGCGGCAGGTTTCGCTGCGTACCAAACTAGTGGCGCTGATGAGCATGTTGATGATCTTGGGCATCGTTGTCACGGCCGTCGGTTCGGCGCAGTCGCTGCGTCTCATGCTCACCGCCCAGGTCGATTCGGAGCTGAAGAGCAATTCGGTGGCGATCACCTCGTTGATGCTCAACGACTATGCGGAGATCGCCCCCATCAACCCCAAGAGCCCCGGGTTCGACCGTTTCTACGGGGACCTGCGCGATGAGTCCGGCAAGATCCTCTACACCATGCCGCGCAAGGAAACCTCAAACAATGTGAAAGCGGATATCCCTGACCTGGATCTCACGACCCTGAACAAGCTCCGGGACGATCCGTCGATTTCGGTGACGGTTCCGGGGACATCCCTGAGCTCCAGCGGCTGGCGCGTACGCATAGTCACGTTGAACCGCAGCGACTACGACCTCATTTACGCCCTGCCGATGGATTCGGTCCAGGACACGGTGACCAAGGCCGCCATGCTTGTCATGTCGACAGGCATGCTTGCGACGCTGCTGATGTCCATGATTGCCTACGGCATCACCACCCGGGCCCTGCTGCCGCTGCTTCGGGTGGAACGCACGGCCGCGGCGATTGCTGCCGGCGACCTTTCCCGCCGAGTCGAGGAATATCCCCCGGAAACCGAGGTCGGCAGGCTCTCGCGCTCGCTGAACGCCATGTTGGCGCACATCGAGCATGCGTTCCGTGGCCGGGCCGCTTCCGAACGCAAGATGCGGCGCTTCATCCAGGATGCCTCGCACGAGCTGCGCACGCCGCTGGTCACCATCCAGGGGTACTCGGAGTTCTACAGGCAGGGCGGGTTGTCGGATCCGGAAATGCTGCGCACCGCCATGGGGCGCATCGAAGCGGAATCCAAGCGCATGGCCCAGTTGGTGGAGGACTTGCTGACCCTGGCACGGCTGGACGAGCAGCGTCCGCTTGACCGGAAGCCGGTGGATCTCCTGCTCTTGGCCGGAGACGCTGCGGAGGATGCGCGGGTCAATGCCCCAGACCGCAAGGTGCGTCTGGTCGGGCTCGAGGGCGGCGGACCGAAACCCGCACCCACCAGCGGGGACGAGGCACGGCTGCGCCAGATCGTGGCAAACCTGATGACAAACGCACTGCGTTACACCCCCGAGGGCAGCGACATTGAAATAGCCGTCGGCGTGAAGCCCGTGATCAATGGCCGGTCGGATGCCGTCCTGGAGATCCGCGACCATGGACCGGGCATCTCCGAGGAGGAGGCGGGACGCGTCTTCGAACGCTTCTACCGCGCCGATTCCTCGCGGCAACGCGAAACCGGCGGAACCGGTTTGGGACTTGCCATCGTGGCTGCCATCGCGGCCCAACACGACGGTTCGATCAGGCTCAGCGAGACCCCGGGGGGCGGGGCCACCATGTCCATCCACCTGCCCTATGTCGAGCCGGAGTGCGACCCCGAGGACGCCTCCGCCGAGGCGTAGCCTTCGCATTCCGAAAGCACCAACCGTGGGACCTGAACGGCTCCTCCACCTTATGCACAGTCCGTCGCGGGTCCGACCCGCGGCGGACTTGCTGTTTCTAGCCTAGGGACGGGAGCGCATCCCCAGTCGCTGCCGCTCCAGCCCGTTGGAAGGGCCAGCGCCCTTCCGCCTCGCCCTGGAGCACCGTCCACAAGGAGAGAACCAGTGAGCACATTCGCCGCGAACACCAGTGAAATGCAATTGCGGTCCATGGCCGTGCAGGCGACCATCGAAAGGGTGCGGGCGGAGGTTAATTCCATGACCTCCTCGCTGCAGGACCTGCAGGGGACCTGGCAGGGCGCGGCATCCGCGAACTTCCAGTCCGTCGTCGCAGATTGGCGCGCCACCCAGATCCGCGTCGAGGAATCCCTCAACGCCATCGGCACTGCCTTGAACAGGGCCTCGGTGCACTACGAAGAGGCCGAGGCGGCAAACACCAACCTGTTCACATACTGACCGCGTGCCGCCCGGGGCAATCGACCAGGCATTAGTGTTGCCTTGTGGCAATACTCATCGATCCCCCGCTGTGGCCGGCCCACGGCACCCTGTTTTCCCACCTTGTATCCGACGCGTCGTTGGACGAGCTGCGCAACTTCGCACTGGAACAGGGGCTGCCGGAAAGGGCGTTCGACAGGGACCACTACGATGTCCCGCAGAAACGCTACGAGACACTGGTGGCGGCCGGCGCGCTGCCTGTCTCCGCAACCGAACTGGTGCGCCGCCTGGTGCGCTCCGGGTTGCGGGTACCTGCACGGGAACGCCCCGAGCGCCTGGATGCGGTCCTGCTGGCCCGCTGGGACGGGTTGTTGCCCGGTGAACCGGCACTTGGCCGGGACCTGCTGGCGCGCTGGTCCGAGCCCCACCGCGCCTACCACGACCGGGCCCACCTGCTGGCGATGCTTAGCGCCCTCGACACCCTGACCGGTTCCAACGAGCAAGACCCTGCACACCGCTCCCTGTACTTGGCGGCCTGGTACCATGACGCCGTCTACAACGGCTCCCCCGCCGACGAAAAGGATTCAGCGGCACTGGCCGCCGCGCAACTTCCGGGAGTCGGGCTCGAACCCTCTGAGGTCGGCGAGGTGGTGCGGCTGGTTGAGCTGACCATCGAGCACCGCCCGGCCACCGACGATGCCGCGGGACAGCTGCTCTGCGACGCGGATCTGGAGGTCCTGGGCCGCGAGGCCGGCGCCTACCGCCGTTACGCACTCGCCGTGCGCCGGGAGTATGCCCACGTGCCGGAACCTGCGTTTGCCGCGGGCCGGGCCGCGATCCTGCGCAAGCTGCTGGAAGCTGACTCCCTGTATTCGAGACCGCTGGCCCGTTCCCTGTGGGAAACCCGGGCCCGGGCGAACCTGGCCGCGGAACTCGATCTTCTGGAGCGCCCCGAACCCGCCTGACGGCGAAGGTTCCCGGTTTGTTAAATGCGGCGGGCCGCGGAACACCATTCCCCCAAAGGGGAACGTGTTCCGCGGCCCGCGCGGTATTGCCAGAGGTACAGCAGGGGGGATTAGAAACCGCCCATGCCGCCCATGTCGTCGCCGCCACCTACTGCTGCGCCGGCCGGAACCGGCTTGTCAGCAACAACTGCTTCGGTGGTGAGGAACAGACCTGCGATCGAGGCGGCGTTCTGCAGTGCGGAACGCGTAACCTTTACCGGGTCGTTCACGCCGGCAGCCAACAGGTCCTCGTAGACGCCGGTGGCGGCGTTCAGGCCGTGGCCGGCCGGCAGGCCCTTGACCTTGTCGGCGACAACGCCCGGCTCCATGCCGGCGTTGAAGGCGATCTGCTTCAGCGGTGCTTCGATGGCAACGCGGACGATGTTCGCACCGGTTGCCTCGTCGCCCGTCAGTTCCAGCTTGGCGAATGCAGCTGCGCCGGCCTGGATGAGGGCCACGCCGCCACCGGCAACGATGCCTTCTTCAACGGCGGCCTTGGCGTTGCGCACTGCATCTTCGATGCGGTGCTTGCGTTCCTTGAGCTCGACCTCGGTTGCGGCACCGGCCTTGATGACTGCAACGCCGCCGGCCAGCTTGGCCAGGCGTTCCTGCAGCTTCTCGCGGTCGTAGTCCGAATCGGTGTTCTCGATCTCGGCGCGGATCTGGTTCACGCGACCAGCGATCTCCTCGGCGTCGCCTGCACCCTCGACGATGGTGGTCTCGTCCTTGGTGACAACTACCTTCCGGGCGGAGCCCAGCAGGTCGATGGTGGCGTTTTCGAGCTTCAGGCCGATTTCCTCGGAGATGACCTGGCCACCGGTGAGGATGGCGATGTCGGCCAGCATGGCCTTGCGGCGGTCGCCGAAGCCCGGTGCCTTGACGGCGACGGACTTGAACAGGCCACGGATCTTGTTCACGATCAGGGTGGCAAGAGCTTCGCCTTCGATGTCCTCGGCGATGATCAGCAGCGGCTTGTTCGACTGCATGACCTTCTCCAGGATGGAGACCATGTCCTTGACGTTGGTGATCTTCGAGTTGACGATCAGGATGTACGGATCCTCAAGGACCGTTTCCTGGCGCTCGTTGTCGGTCACGAAGTAGGCGGAGATGTAACCCTTGTCGAAGCGCATGCCCTCGGTGAGCTCAAGCTCGAGGCCGAAGGTGTTCGACTCCTCGACGGTGATGACGCCTTCCTTGCCGACCTTGTCCAGGGCCTCGGCGATCAGTGCGCCGATTTCTTCGTCACCGGCGGAGATCGATGCGGTGGCGGCGATCTCTTCCTTGGTTTCGATTTCCTTGGCGGAAGCCAGCAGCTCGACGGTGACGGCCTCGACGGCCTTCTCGATGCCGCGCTTCAGGGACAGCGGGTCGGCGCCGGCTGCAACGTTGCGCAGGCCTTCCTTGACCAGTGCCTGAGCCAAAACGGTGGCGGTGGTGGTGCCGTCGCCAGCAACATCGTCGGTCTTCTTGGCAACTTCCTTGACGAGCTCGGCACCGATCTTTTCGAACGGATCCTCGAGCTCGATCTCCTTGGCGATGGAGACACCGTCGTTGGTGATCGTGGGGGCGCCCCACTTCTTTTCCAGAACGACGTTGCGTCCACGCGGGCCGAGCGTTACCTTGACGGCGTCTGCCAGAATGTTCAGGCCGCGCTCAAGGCCGCGGCGTGCTTCCTCATCAAATGCAATGATCTTGGCCATAGCGGCTTATGTCCTTTCGGGACGTTCATGCGTATCTACGACCGGAGGCAACGCCCGCGACGGACGAATATTCCCCGATGTCATGGGACGATCGTGAAACATTCTCGCTGCTCTGGTCCAGGACTCACTCAAACACAGACTCCGGACCGCATGGATTCGCCTCGAATAATCGATCGAATTAGCAGTCGGAACTCGTGAGTGCTAATACAAATCTTGGCACTCAAGCATGGAGAGTGCAAGCTGTACGCGTTAGCCCAGAGCATAGCCCGCGGCGCGATCCTTAGCGGAAGCTGTTTCCCAGGACCACTGCAATGCTGCCCGGGATGTTGGCGCTCTTGACGACCGAGCTGATTCCAAGGTCCTCGGCTGCCTGTTCGGCGGTGGCGCGGCTGGCCTCATCACGGTAGTAAACCGTGGAATAAGTGACCTGCTTGCTCCAGTTGGCGGCCGAGACGTTGGTGAATCCCGCGTTCAGCAGCGTGGTGCGAACGGTGCCGGCCAGTCCGGATTTCTTGGCGCCGTTGTAGACGCCCACCTTCATCGAGAGGTCCGCTACGCCACCGAGCTCCGATTCGCCAGCGCTCGGGACCGCATCCGTTTGGCTGGGTTCCGCCGATTTGGAGGGCTTGCCCGAAGCCTTCGGGCTCCCGGATTCCTTCGCCGAAGGCTTCTTGGACGCCGACTTGTCGGCCGAGGGCTCGGTGCTGCTTGCCGCCACGTTTGCCGGGGCCTTGCCACCCCCGTCATTCAGGAGCTTGGGCAATGCGGTGAAGGAAAACACTCCGACCAACAACGCAACGGCACCGAAGACCATCAGCCAACGGAGGCCCGGGCGCACGCCACCGGCAGATGCGGCAGCCGCCCAGCCATTGGCGCGGTGTGACCCACTGCGGTTGCTGAACTCTGGGACGCGATCAAATTCATCGCGCGGATAGTTGGTCATGCCCGTCCTCGGTGATGTGTCTAGCTTTGGGGGCACACGCGGATACATGAATGCAGACGCGGTTGAAGAACAAAACCTTCAACCTGCGTTGTACTCAAGCCTCTGATTCGACCTTTTTGGCCGAACGAGCGCGGTGCCTCGTCGTTCGTAGTCTACGCAATCGTTTGACCAGCGTGGGGTCATAAGCCAACGCGGCGTCCGTGTCGATCAGGGTGTTCAACAGCTGGTAGTAGTTGGTTGCGGATATGGAAAAGAGCTGCGAGATGGCCTGTTCCTTGGCTCCGGCGTACTTCCACCACTGCCGCTCCAGCGCAAGGATCCGCTGGGAACGCTCGTCCAATTCACTCGACTCATCAAGCTCGAACTCAAGCCCAAGTGCCTCGGTTGGCATCGCACACCCTCAACAATCCAGTTCTCCGCATGGTGAACCTCTACAAATTAGTTCAATGTAATTATTCTAACGCGGATCCGGTGCATGTCATTTGCTTCAAGGTGGCCCGATCCGGCCACAATGGCTGCTATGGACACCGGAGAACCAACACTCTTTGAGCTACCAGGCGAGCAACCCGACACCACCAGGTTCCCCTTCGACAGGGGTCTTGGCGATGCGGTTGCGGCTGGTCTCGTGGCCCCAGACTGGGCCGAGGCGTTGGCTCCGGTCGAAGGCAACCTCGTCGACATTGCCAAGGTCCTGGAGAAACGCCGGGGAGCCGGGGAGCACGTGCTTCCGGCGCCCTCGAACATCTTGCGCGCCTTCCAGCTGCCCCTCGCCGAGGCCCGCGTGCTGGTCATGGGGCAAGATCCATACCCCACGCCGGGGCATTCGGTGGGCTTGAGTTTCTCGACCCGGGCATCGGTGAACCCGCTCCCCCGGAGCCTCAAGAACATCTACACCGAGCTGCACACGGACATGGGAATTATCACGCCGACCCACGGAGACCTCTCGGCGTGGGCCGCCCAGGGAGTGGTGTTGCTGAACCGCGTGCTTTCGGTCGGGGCCGGCGCCGCAGGCTCCCATCGCGGCATCGGCTGGGAAGCCGTTACCGACACGGCCATCGCCGCACTTGCCGACCGCGGCGCCCCGCTGGTTGCGATCCTCTGGGGCAAGGACGCCCAGGCGCTGGGACCCCGGCTGGGCGAGACCCCGATCATTGCCTCGGCGCACCCGTCGCCGCTGTCGGCACGACGCGGGTTCTTTGGCTCACGGCCCTTCAGCCGAACCAACCAGCTGCTGGAAGCACAAGGGGCAACGCCCATTGACTGGTCGCTGCCCCCGGTAGTCCGCACGCGCTAACGGCGGCGGATGCCGCTGCGTTCCCCGCTGACGGCGCTGCCGGTGAACGGCCGCGCCAGGGTGTCCCCGAAGACCACGCCGCCGGCGATGGCCATCATGATGGTGAACGCCGTGAACATATCGACCACGGCCCCCGTCATGTCCTCGACGTCGAACACCAGGCCGTACATGGACCGGAAAATCATCAGGCCCGGCAGCAGGAACACGATGGCGGGGGCCGCAAGTACCAGCTGGGGCGCCCGCATCCGGTGTGCAACGATCCGGCCCGCCAAGCCGATGAACGTGGCGGCCACGGCCGGGGCCGTCCGGTCCCCCACGCCCAGTGCCTGGATGCCCAGCAGCACCAGATAGCCAAGCAGCGCTATGGCTCCGGTGGGAAGCAGGAGGGCGCGGCTGGTCTGTTCGGTCACGGCGCCCATCACGACGGCCGCCGCGACCAGGACAACAAGCAGCCACCCCGGGTAGGCGATCTTGTCGATGGTCCGCACGTCGAGCTCCGGCGCCCCGGCCAATTCGCCAATCACCAGGGCCGCCATGATGCCCGTCAGGATTGCCGCGTAACTGAGCCCCGCGGAGAAAAACCTGCCCGCGGCCGTCACGGGGAACCCGTTGATGGCATCCTGCAGCGCCGAAACGAACCGGGACGAGGGCAGCAGCAGCAAGATTCCGCCAGAAACCACCAGCGCCGGGTCGATCGGTGCATTCAAGGCATGGAACAGCACGGCAACGGCCGTGACCACAAAGGTGGATGCGGCGATGGAAAAGAAATCGGGGATGCGCCAACGCGAGGCGTACTTCGCGATCTGCCCGACCAAAAGCGATGAGGCGAATGCAATCGCGGCGCCCGCCAGGGATCCGCCGATGAAGACAACAAACGCTGCGGCGAATCCGCCGGCAGCGGCGGACACCATCCAGCGCGGGAAGGGCTTGGGCTGCCGGGAGATTTCGCGAAGCCGGTCCACCGACTGCTGGCGGGTGACACCGCCTGCGACAATGTCGGACACCAGCTGGTGCACGTAGGCCAGGCCGGCGAAGTTGTTGGTCCACGAGCGCACCACGCGCAGCATGGAATATGAATCTCCCTCCGGCGGGGAGAAGTTCAGGTGGATCGACTGGTTGGTGATGTCCACGTCGATGTGCCGCAAACCCAGGGCGGCAGTCACCGCAATGACGCTCGTCTCGACCTCCAGGGCGCCGGCCCCGTAGCGGAACATCGTTTCGGCCAGATCCAGCGCAAATTCCAGGGTCTTGCGTGCCGAAGCGTCCTGCGCCGAATTGACCTTCGGATTGGCATAGGGCGTGCCCCTGAGCCTGTCCACGATGCTGAACGCCTGGGTCGGCGGGGCGTCGGAGGCCAGCCAGCGGGAAATCATGCGCCTGGCCGTGGGGTTGGCCCGCGGAGGGAGGGCCGGGGCCCCGCTGGGAGTCACGCCGACCTGCCCCGTCTGGGCGTTCAGCTTGTCCTGCACCTCGGGAGGCAATTTTGCCGGCGGCTGGGATGCACTGGGCGTCGGACGCGGAGGTGTCGAGTGCTTCCCTCGCTCCGCCGCGCGCCTTCCGGGCGCTGCCGGGTTTCCCGGGGCCGGCGGCTGTTGCCGCGCCGCGGGCACGCTTGAATCAGCCGGTGCCAGCAGATTCATTTCCCGCGTCTGGACCCGCCTGATGCTCGCGACTTGGGGATTTGGGTCTTCACCGGAGGGCACTGTTTTGGCACCGTCCGGATCCTTGCCTGAAGACACGCTCACTCCTGTCGGTTGCGCCTTTTCACCCCCACCTTACAGCCGTATCTTGGGTATTTATTGAACACGTTTCCTGACTCACATTTTGCCCCGCGCACCAGGCTTCGCAGAGAGTCCCGGGAATATCCCCCGACCCACCCGCGTTGGGCAAAAATAGATGCAAATGTATTCAAATCACTGGAAGGCGAGCACTGCAACCATGAGTGAAAACCACACCCCGCGCCGGCAACTTGAAATCGGCGTTGAGACATTCGGAGACATCACCGAGGATTCCGGCGGCCACCTGCTGCACCCGGCCGAGGTCATTCGAAACGTTGTCGAGGAAGCCAAGGCCGCGGAAGCCGCGGGGCTGGACTTCTTCGGAGTCGGGGAACACCATCGCGACGACTACTCGGTGTCGGCACCCGAGGTCGTCCTGGGCGCCATCGCCGGCGTGACCAAGAACATCCGGCTGGGCTCCGCGGTCACGGTCCTGAGTTCCGACGATCCCGTGCGCGTCTACGAGCGCTTCGCTACGCTCGATGCGCTCTCCAACGGCCGTGCCGAGGTAATCCTGGGCCGCGGATCCTTCATCGAGTCGTTCCCTCTTTTCGGCTACGAACTTTCCGACTACGAGATCCTCTTTGAGGAGAAGCTCGCCCTCTTTGCCAAGCTCCGCAAGTCCGAGCCGGTGACATGGCAGGGGCAGACCAGGTCGGCCTTGCGCAACCAGAGCGTTTACCCGCCCATCGAATCCGGCCTGCTGGACACCTGGGTGGGCGTGGGCGGGAGCCCAGAGTCCGTGGTACGGGCGGGCCGCCACGGGCTGCCGCTCTTCTTGGCCATCATCGGCGGTGCACCCATGGCATTCGAACCACTGACGCGCCTCTACAAACGTTCGCTCGAGGAATTCGGCCACCCGGAGCAGAAGATCGGCGCACACTTCCACGGCCTGGTCGCCGACACCGACGACGAGGCTCTGAAGCTGCTATGGCCGCACTACAAGCGCACCATGGACCGCTTGGGTGCCGAGCGCGGATGGCCGCCGGCAAGCCGCATGCGTTTCCAGGCTTCGGCGGGCCCGGACGGTTCCCTCCTGGCTGGCAGTCCCGAGACCGTAGCCAAGAAGATCGCCGCCTTCGCCAAGGGTCTCGGCCTCTCACGCGTCGACATCAAGTACTCGAACGGGACCCTGCCGCACGAAACCATGGTGCGCAGCATCGAATTGCTGGGCACCAAGGTCAAGCCATTGGTCCTGGACATGCTCAACGACTAGCGATCACCGGGGCACGATCTGCCCATTGACAAACAGAAAACCCCCGGCAAATGCCGGGGGTTTTCTGTGTTGGTGGTTCTTAGCAGACTCGAACTGCTGACCTCTCGCGTGTGAGGCGAGCGCTCTAACCAACTGAGCTAAAGAACCGATCGTTCCACCCCGCAGGGGCGTACCTCACAAGGTTAGCCGAGGTGTGAGGTGCACACCAAATCGACGGAGAAGGTAGGCCCTCGGGCTTCGACGCGCAGGCCGCGCTCCCCGGCCTTGAGTAGCACCCGCCAAAACCGGCCCCGGCAGTCCCGGAAACGACGGGAAACCGGCGCATGAATTTTCCGTAGAACGCCTCCCGGCCACCGCCGTCATCAGTGGCCGCAAAAACCCCGGAAATCCGGTGATTTTCGGCGCTTTAACGCAGCGGTCGAGTCCACTTGAATTTGTCCACCGGCTTGGCTCTTTCGAGCCGTGTTTACAAGATGGCTACGCTCGGGTAATAATTTCTTTTGTCGTTTCCACGACGCCCAAAAACTGGGCCCTACAAGGAAGCTGCCGGGAGCCGCCGGCATCGGTCCCCTACCGGCCAAAGAACCGGCCCGGCGTAATCCCGGGAACCCCTTCTTTCGTTCGCTCTTTTTCACTTAGAGGACCGCTCCCAGTGCTTCCAACCATTGAGTACTCCCTGTCTTATGCTCCGCCCCTGGGCGCCGAGCGCGATGCCCTGTCCGCACTCTGCCACACGCCCGATGCCCGCTGGCACGAGCGCATGGACCATGCCGAATTCGTTGTCACCGCCCTGCATGAGGGGACCCGCGTGGGTCTGGGAATCGTGCACACCTCGGTGACGGCACCCACCCAGGTGGAACGTCCGTTGGAACTCGGTGGAATGTTCGTGCACCCCGCCTACCGCCGCCTGGGCATCCGCCAGCACATGGCCGATGCCCGGCTCACCTACGCCCTGTCCATGGGCGGGACCCCCATTACGGTGATCGACAACCGCAACGAGGCCTCCTGGAGCTACTACGAGCGTTCCAGCAAGTGGACCCCGGAGCAGGAGTACACCGGTTGGTTCACCGGCCTGCCGATGACCATCTGGGTTGCCACCGAATCCTCCTGGTACCGCACGCGCATGGGCATGGATCCGCTGGTTCCCGCGCAGCCGAACGTCGTGCTGCCGCCGGCACAGCCGCTGGTCCTTGGCCCGGACCAGGGCAACGCCGTTTCCGCCTGAGCCCGCACCCGGCCGTCAGGCCGCCAGGCCTGGTTGCCGGATCCTTGGAACGGCCGGTTTCCTGCCGCCAACACCTCTTGCCCGGCGGTTTGGGCCGGGCATAGGGTTGACGACTACGACCGTCCCGACCCGAGGTGCCGTCATGAGCCAACGAAACTCCTATCCCGCCGGCGTGCCCTGCTGGGTGGAAACGTATCAGCCAGACGTGGACGCCGCGCTGGCCTTCTACGACGCCCTGTTCGACTGGCAACCGACCGGTCCCGGACCGCTCGGCGGTGCAGGCTCCGAGGGACGCTACTACGTCGCCCGCATGCGGGGGCTCGACGTGGCGGGCATCGCCTCGCAGCCCGCCGCGGAGGTCCCCACCGCGTGGCTGACCTCGATCGCAGTCGGCAACGTCGATGCGGCGGCCGAGGCCGCCACCCGTGCGGGCGGCACCGTGCTCACCGGGCCCTATGACGCGGCGCCGGCCGGCCGCGGAGCAGTAGTCGCGGATCCCTCCGGGGCCGTCCACGGACTGTGGGAGGCCGGCGATCGGGCAGGGGCCCGGCTGGTCAACGAACCGAGCGCCTGGGCGATGAGCCAGCTGTCCACGCCCGACCCCGACCGCGCGGCGGCGTTCTACGCGGCCGCCTACGGCTGGACCACCCAGGGCTTTGGCGCGGGGTCCGGGGCCGCCATGCTCTTCCGGCTCCCCGGCTACGTCGGCGGCGAACCGGAACAGCCGGTGTCGCGCGAGGTCGTGGCCGTCATGGTCGCCGGCGACGGCCCTGCGCGGTGGACCCCGAACTTCTGGGTCGCCGACGCCGAAGCCACCGGGAACCACGCGGCCGGGCTCGGCGGACGCGCGCTGGCCCCGGCGTTCAAGACCCCGCCCGGGATGACCCTGGTCCTGGAAGACCCGCAGGGCGCGGTGTTCTCGGTGACGGGCGTGGGCGCGCGGCCCTAGGCCAGCCGGCTAGGCCGTTGGGATCCCGGGGCGCATGTCCCCGGTCTCGATGTAGCGCTGGTGCCAGCCCAGGGCCTCGCCCAGCAGGTGCGGGGTGTGCTTACCGTAGCTGCCGACGCGGGCGCGGTCGAAGTAGTCCTGCAGCATCGGGCGGTACTCCGGGTGGGAGCACTTGTCGATGACCACCTGGGCGCGCATCTTCGGGGAGAGCCCGCGAAGGTCCGCAAGACCCTGCTCGGTAATCAGGATCATGGTGTCGTGCTCGGTGTGGTCCACGTGGCTGGCCATCGGGACGATGCCCGAGATCTTCCCGCCCTTGGCCGTCGACGGGGACATGAAGACCGAGAGGTAGCCGTTGCGGGCGAAGTCGCCCGAGCCGCCGATGCCGTTCATGACGTGCGAGCCGACCACGTTGGTGGAGTTCACGTTGCCGTAGATGTCGGCCTCGATCATGCCGTTCAGGGCGATGCAGCCCAGCCGGCGCACGAGCTCCGGGTGGTTGGAGATTTCCTGGGTGCGCAGCAGGATGTGCTCGCGGTAGAAGTCGACGTGCGCATTGAATTCGTCGATGCCGTCGGCGGACAGCGAGAAGGAGGTGGCCGAGGCGAACTCGAGGGTGCCGTCCTTGAGCAGGGCCAGCATGCCGTCCTGGATGACCTCGGTGTAGGCCTGCAGGCCTTTGTAGCCGCCGCGGGCCAGGCCGGCGAGCACCGCGTTGGCGATGTTGCCGACGCCCGACTGCAGCGGCAGCAGCTTGTCGGTCAGGCGCCCGGCGCGGATCTCGTGGTCCAGGAAGTCCAGCAGGTGGTCGGCGATCTGCGTGCTGGTCTCGTCGACCGGGGCGAACGGGCTCAGCCGGTCCGGGGCGCCGGTTTCCACGACGCCGACGATCTTGTCCGGGTCCACGCGCAGGTAGGGCTCGCCGATGCGCTGGTCGGCGGCGGTCAGCTCGATCGGCTTGCGGTGCGGGGGCAGCGCGGTGCCGTAGTAGATGTCGTGCATGCCCTCCATGGCGGCGGACTGCTCCGAGTTGACCTCGATGATGACCTTGTCGGCCATGTCCAGCCAGGTCTTGTTGTTGCCCACGGAGGAGGACGGGATCAGCCGGCCGTCCTCGGTCACGCCCACGACCTCGATGATGGCCAAATCGATCTTGCCGTAGAAGCCGAACCAGGCGTGCTGGGCAACATGGGACAGGTGGATGTCCATGTATTCCATCTCGCCGTCGTTGATGCGGCGGCGCAGCTCGGGGTCGGACATGTAGGGCAGGCGCAGTTCCATGCCGCCGGCGCGGGCCAGCACCCCGTCGAGCTCCGGGGCCGTGGAGGCGCCGGTGAGCACGTTGATCTTGAAGTCGCGTCCCGCGGCGTGCTCGTCTTCCATCAGCCCGGCGAGCGCACCGGGGACTGCCTTGGGGTAGCCGGCGCCGGTGAAGCCGCTCATGGCCACCGTCATCCCCGGCTTCACCAAGGCGGCGGCCTGCTCGGCCGACATCAAGAGGTCTAAGAACTTGGAGTGATGGATCCGATCGTGCACGGCTGCCCTTCCTAAGACGTTTGACACATGGTGCGCAAGTGTCATCTGCGCCACCCTATCGGGAGATCGCGTCACACCCGGACCAAAAGTGCCCGCGGACCGCCCCCGGGCGGGGTTGTTCGGTGAGGCGGCCCGATTTTGCGGTGACTGGTCTGCATTCGCGGCTCACCGCGTATCACGCGCCGTGAGCCGTGAGCCGGGGCGGGGCAAGAGTACCGCCATCCGCGGTCCAAGGCACAGGTCTCCGGCGCCGTCCCTTGGCCGAAAGCCTCGGGTGCTGTTCGGTCAGCGCTGTTGACGTGGTGAAATCCGGTTTGTAGCTAGCATTGGACGCATGGATGAAGCGAGGAAACTCAGGATCACGGTGCTGTGCATCAGTGTGCTCGTCGCCCTGGGCTTCGCGTTTTTTCTTTCGGGCGGTCTGGGCTACCTGCTGGATCCCTGACGGGTCCACGTTCAGGGGGCCTCGTCCGCCGCGGGTTGCAGCTCCCGCCGGAGAACTAGCCGAGAACGGGGTTCTCGATCTTGAGCCCGTCGTTTTGGGTGACGCGTCCGCGAATGAAAATGATGGCGATCAGCCCGAAGACGATGACCGGCAGGTTTCCCAAGCTTGCGATCGCGGTCAGGGACCCGTCGGCAGGGAAGGCCGTTTGAAGGAAAATGCTGGGATCAGTGCTGGCGTGCAGGAGGATCGGCCAGATCAGGTTGCCCGTCACGCGGAGCGTCAGGTACATGCAGATTCCGAACCCGAAGGTGTACAGAAGCTGCATGAGTGTGGTGAAGAGGGCTTGGCCACCGAGCAGGTTCCCTGCGTGTAGCGCCGAGAACACGGCGGCGGACACCACCGCCACGGCGATCTCGGGGTGCCCCGCCTTGCGCATCAAGTTGACCACGAAGCCGCGGGTCAGCGTCTCCTCGGCGAAGCCGATGAACAGACCGGCCAGCAGCCAGACAGCGACCTTGCCGAATCCTGCCTCAGCGTAGTCGATGGTGGCGAACCGCAGGATGTTGAAGCCCAGGACGAGGACGACGGCTATCCACATCCATTTCCCGCCGCCGATGGGCTGGCGCGCGAAGAGCTCTTTCAACCACCCCAGCGAGAGCGCAAAGAGCACCAGGAGCAGCCCGCCGAACGCAATCGGCAGTACGTAGGCGAAGACGATGAATGCGGGGCTCGTCGGATCGGTCAGCATCGGGGCCGCGAGCCAGGTGATCGCGAGCCCGCCGAGCATGTACAGCCCGTAATAGGCGGCCGCAAGAATGACGCCCTTCCACCAGCCGCCCCGCTCCCAGAACTGCTTCCATGCTGTTGACGCTCCGCGGTCGGGCATAATCATTCCTTCGGTCGGGCAAAAAGTCGTCTCAAGCCGGGTCACCCAGCTATTTGGCCAAGTCAATCGTATCTAATACTTCAGAGGGGCCGCAGGTACTGCCTGCAGAGATAGACCCGACCGTGCTTTTCCCGCATCGCGGCCTCGTGCTCGATGTCGGCGTGCATGAAGGCCATGACGGGTGCCGAGAGGCCCTCCGGGCTGGCATACCCGTCATTCGGTTCGTCCCAATTCTTGTAGACGTGCAGGTAGCGGTGGTTCTCGACGAAGCCGCTGCGCCGGTACCAGGCGTTGGCCTCGGTGTTTTCCCGCGTCCATGCATCGAGGGTGAGCACGCCCGCCGGCAGCCGTTGGATGGCGTGGCCCAGCAGAGCTCCCGCGATCCCCCGGCGTTGGGCGTCCGGGCGCACCGCGATCGAGTCGATGGTCGCGCACTGCCCGTCGACCTCGACATCGATGAGCCCCAGCACCCGGCCGTCCTCTTCGGCGACGAAGCACAATTGCGGGTCGGGCAGGACGGTCTTGGCCGTCTTGACGTCGTCAAAGTAGTCGGTCCCGAAGAAGCTCAGCAGCCTGCATTCGAGCCATTGCGGCTCGTCGTCCGGGCGATATTCGCGGATTGTGTACATCGATTCCCTTGTTCGTTGTTTTGTCCGTGGTTTGGCCCGTGCGCTTCCATGGCAGGTGCGCCGCACCCGCGTCTTGCGGGAACGGCGCACCTGCCGGTGTTTGAAGCGTGGAAGTAGGCTTCCCCTTCGGTCAGCGGCGCGAGAAGTTTTGCGCCAGGTCGATCAACGTCCTGGTGCCGAAGCCGGTGGCCCCCTTGGAGCGCCACACGTCGTCGGTGTCCGACTGCATGGTGCCGGCAATGTCCAGGTGGGCCCACGGGGTATCCCCCACGAACTCCGCAAGGAACAGGGCCGCAGTGGTGGCCCCCGCGTACTTGCCGCCGAGGTTGGAAATGTCCGCGATGTCCGAGTCCAGCTGCTTGCGGTACTTGCGCTCCAAGGGCAATTGCCACACCTGCTCGTCGGCGCTCGAGGCGCTGTGGCGCACGGCATCGACGAGGGCCTGGTGGTTGCCCAGCAGGGCCGCGGTGAGCTGGCCCAACGCCATCAGTGCGGCCCCGGTGAGCGTGGCGATGTCCACCACCGCGTCCACGTCGTCCTCGAGTGCCAGGGTCAGCGCGTCGCACATGACCAGGCGACCCTCGGCGTCGGTGTTCTTGACCTCGATGGTCAGCCCGCTGCGGGTGGTGAGCACGTCCCCGAGCTTGTAGGCCGAGCCGTCGGGCATGTTGTCGGTGCACATCAGGAAGCCGGTGACCTCCGCGCCGGCGCCGAGGTCGCGCAGCGCGGTGAACGCGGCAAGCACGGAGGCCGCCCCGCCCATGTCCATTTTCATGAGCAGGTGCATCGGGTCGCTGGGCTTCAGGCTCACGCCGCCCGAGTCGTACATGATGCCCTTGCCGACCAGTCCCAGGTGCCCCGTGGCCTTTCCCCGCGGCGCGTAGTGGAGCTTGATCATGCGCGGTTCCTGGGCGCTGCCCGCGTTGACCCCCAGGAGGCCGCCGCAGCGCATGGCGACAAGTTCCTCGCGGTTGAACTCCTGCACCTCGAACCCGAAGAGCTCCCCAAGCTCCTTGGCCACCTCGGCCAGTGCCACGGCGGTCAGGTGGCTGGGCGGGGCGTTGCACAGGTCCCGGGCGATGTTTGCGGCGCGGGCGTTGATTCGCCCGATCCCGGTGCCGTCCGCGGCCTGGACGGGGTCGGTTCCGTCCGCGCAAACCTGAACGAGTTCCAGCGCGGTGAAGGCCCCGCCGTTCTTCAACGGGGTGAAGGCGTAGCGGGCCAGCAGGACGCCTTCGGTGACGACGCGGCCCAGGGTTTCGGCATCCAGCTCCGTGTCCGGAAGCCGCAGCCCGAACCGGGCCCTGCCCTTGGTCGCACGGGTTGCAGTGGCCGCGGCATCGCGCATTGCGTGCTGGTCCAGTTCGGCGAGCGCTCCCACGCCCACGGCAACCAGCAGGGGCCCGTCATTGGTCGGGACAAGCAACGTGCCGCCCGCTGCGCCGGTGAACCCGGCCCTGGCGAGGGCTTCGCGGTCCAGGCCCAGTTCGTCGGGGACTTCCCCGTCGCTGCCCACCAGCACGGCCACCGCTTCGACTCCGGCAAATGCGTCCACCCAATCGATGACGGGGTCGCCCGCGTGCAGCGAGGGCATCGGTGAAAAGTCGCCGGGGATCAGTTTGTATGCGTCGAATTTCACGGGTTCTCCTTTGTAGCTTCCGGGCTGTCGAGGTCCAGTGCGTCGGGATCGTCGGGTTCCATCTGTTCGGGCAAGCCGTCCTGCAGTCGCTTGGGCATGCGCCCTGCCGGGACGATGGCCAGCAGGGCCAACCCGGCGAGCCCCAGCAGCGAGAGCTGCAGGGAACGCAGTCGCGCTTCGGCGTTGACCGCAACCGCTGCCACTAGTTCCTCGGGGCTTCCGGCCCGCTCCCCGATGGCTATTACGAGCTGCTCGTTTGTCATAAAGTCCGCGTCGCTGATGTTGACCTTGTAGATCAGCTCGTCTGAGATCCCGGGGTGCGCGGCAGCCCCGGAGGCGATCAGCGAGGCGAGCATTCCCACGGCGAAGGCGCTGGCCACCGCGATGCCCACGGATCCCGAGAGGTTGTGAACCAATCCGCGCCAGGCACCGACGTCGCCGGCCAGCGGCTTCGGCACGGAGCTGAGCAACGTGTTGAAGACCAGCGCGACGATTGCGCCCTGCCCCAATCCCAGGAGGACCAGTCCAAGGACGACGAAGAGCTGGCCCCAGTCGTTGCGGATGGTGTAGGCGATCAGGCACAGGGCCCCGGAGACCACCACGAACCCCGTCCGGGCGATGATGCTCGGGGAGAACTTGTCGTAGAGGAACGCCACGAACGTGCTGGCCAGGAAGATGCTCAGCGTGTAGGGAATCAGCGAGAACGAGGTTTCAATGCCGCTTCGCCCTTGCACCATCTGCATGTACAGCGGGATCAGGAAGTTCGCCGCGGTTCCCACGAACAGCATGATGGCCATGCAGGCGGTGATAGCAAGCTCTGAGCTGGATGCCAGAACGCGCAGATCGAAGATGCGCGGCAGCTTGGCGTCCTGGCGCTTGCGGATCCAGGAGAAGAATACCTGGCCGCCGATCAGGCCAAGCAGGATGAGCAGCGGGGCCGGCGAGATGCCCATGATGTTGAACGGCGCCTGCTCGGTGGCGAACCAGATGCCCCAGCTGGACAGGCCGCTGAACCCGAAGCTGAGGAGGATGATGGAAACGGCGGCGATGATGGCGCCGGTCCAGTCGATCTTCAGTGCAGGCTGCGCCGGGATCGTCTTGAGCTTGAAGCTCAGCAGCAGGTTGATCGCACCGAGGACAACCATGAGACCGAACGAGTAGCGCCAGCCGATGGTGGTGGCAAACCATCCGGCGAGCAGCAACGCCAGCACGCCGGCCGCCGGGATCGCCGCGGCCAACAACCCGATGGCCTTGGCTTGTTGGGCGTCCTTGTAATTCGTGGCGATGAAGACAGTCAGTGCCGGGGCGACCAAGGCGATGACCGCGCCGGAGGACGCCTGGGCGATGAACAGCATGGCGGGGCTGACGCTCAGCGCCACACAGGCCATGGCCGCGGCGTGGATCGCCACAGCGATCTGGAAGACCTTTCGGGTTCCGAAGCGGGCGCCGATCTTCGCCCCGAGCAGGATGAAGGCTGCCATGGAGAAGGTACCGGCGGTGATCGCCGTTCCGACTGAGGTTGCCGGAGTGTCCAGGTCGGTGGTGATGCCGGCCATGGAGACGGTCAACGCGTTCACCGCGAACGAGGCTTGGATCTGGGTGAGCACCACAACTACCAGCGGCAGCCAAGAGGCTCTCTCTGCAATGCTGTGGTGCTGTGGAGACGTGGGACTGGCTGTCATTGACCTAACTCCTAGCTCAAGGGAAAGCGCGAGTTACGAAGATATTGCACAACATCTCTACCCGTCCGCCACGCATCACCTCGCAGTGAATACCTAGTCGTCGCGGGTTTTCATGGTGATCGGAGCATAACCCTTAAGGGGTGCCGACTTCCAGAGTTCCACGGCGGCTCAGAATCTTTTGGGGCATTCCGGTGTGTCGGGTTTTTCTTTGCACCGACCGGGTACAGGGACCACCGGTGCTTTCGGCGGAGGCTGGGATCAATCGGCAACAAACCGATCCGGTCCGGGTCTTGCCCGACAACCTCTGGCGTCCGGCAGCGGCGAGGACCCTATCCCGGAGACGCAGTGAGGGGCGGCCCCTTCGGACCGCCCCTCACTGTCTTGTCGTAAAACTACGAGTTGTTATGCCTGCTCGGACGTGCCGGCGTCTTCGCCCAGCGAGTGGGCCTTGCGATAGCGGGCAACCTTTGCAAACGTCACGACGCTTAGCATCGCGATCATCGAGAAGGCGGTAATAACCAATGTTTCGTGGCCTGGAGTCATTTGTGAATCATCCTCTCTCTAATGTGCGGCGAAGCCTGCGGGGTCGGGTTCCCGAAGACCTGCTGCTTGGGTGCGTCCATAAAATTTCTTGGACATCTGCTCCCGTGTGTTGCGGTGCGAACCAGCCTGTAAGGGCGGTTCGCTTGGTGTTTAAAGCGAGCCGTACCCGGAGCCATGACAGCTCCGGCAAACGGCGAAAATGCCGCCTCGAACATCCGGAACCTTGCACCAGACATCTCCGCAGACCCCTCGGTCCGGCTTGATGCCGCGCAGTTCCGTTCAGCCGGCAACGGAGCCGTAGGATTTCTTGTCATCTATATCGACACAAGCGAAGGCATCCCGGGCCAGCTGATCACGCCAAGCGGTTTGTACTAGGTATCTGGTGTCACTTGGACACAATCCAAGGCACTTGTTTTCTTCTAGAAACCAACTCGTCGATCTTCAATTATCGCAGATTTGTACTATTTCGCAACTCGATGCAGATTCAACCCTGTCCGGAGATCCCCAATTTTCGGTCTGACTCGGCAGTTTTCTTGCATCCGGATGACGATCGCAATGCCGAATCAACATCCAGGGAGGTTCGCCGTTGCCGGGTGTCAGCCGAGCGGGAATTGAAGATTTCGGACCCGCGGGCGGGCCACGCAGCATGTGGCAAGCGGGCAGTGTCCCGGAAAACGAAAACGGCCGCCGCAACACCGCGAATGCGGATGTTGCGACGACCGTTAGAGGTCGGGGCCACGGCCCCGGGAAAGCTATTGCTTGTTGCCGAGCACTTCGTTCACGCCGGTCTCATCGGGGTATGCGGCCTGCGTACCCTTCTTCGTTGCGGCCAATGCGGCGCTTACCGAAGCGAAGGCTGCCGAGGTGTACAGCGAATCCCCCGCCGCAAGGCGTGCCGCCAGTGCGCCGGTGAAGGCGTCTCCGGCGCCGGTTGTATCGATCGCATCGACCTTCGTCGGAGCGATGCGGACAACCCGGCCCTCGGAGCCGGCCAGGCCGTCGAGGACCACCGAGCCGTTGGCACCGAGGGTCACCACGGCGCGGTCTAGGCCGCGGTCGGCGAAGTGCTCAAGCACCGGCTCCCAGTCGGAGGTCGGCGCATCCGGCGCGGGGATTTCTTCCCCGCCCAGGAACTGCGAGGCCTCGTGCGCGTTGACGAGCAACACGTCCGCGAGGGATGCGAGTTCGGGCGCCACCGGTGCGTACGGGGAAAGGTTCAGCAGCACGGTTGCACCGGCATCGTGCCCGGCCTGCGCGGCGGCCTGGACGGTGTCCAGCCCAACCTCGAGGCACAGGCAGACCACCGAGGATCCGTCGAAGGCGGCCTGTGCGGCGGCAACGTCGGCGGGCCGCAGCGTTCCGTTGGCACCGGCGGAGATGACGATGCTGTTTTCACCTGCGGCATCGACGGTCACCACGGCAACGCCGGTCTCGACACCGGCAACCCGGTTCACCTGCGTGACATCCACGCCTGCCGCCGAACAGGAGGCCAACAGCATGTCGCCATTGGAATCCTGGCCCACGGCACCCACCAGCGAAACAGCACCGCCAAGCAGGCCCGCGGCAACCGCCTGGTTGGCGCTCTTGCCTCCGGGGTTCACCGTGAAGCCCTCGCCGTGCAGGGTCTCCCCCGGTTGCGGGAGCCGCTCGGTGTAGATGGTCAGGTCCGCGTTGAGCGAGCCGACCACCACGATCCGGCCTGTTTCATTGCTGGGGGTTTGCTGGTTCAATTACTGCACCTCTGCGTCGACTGGTTTGGGGATCAACAATGAAGCGGCGAATGCCGCGACGGTAATGACCAGGCCGACCATGACCACCGTGAAGTAGGAAGCGTGGTCGCCCAGGTTAGAGGTTCCCACAAGCACGGCCGGCAGGACAAGGAAGCTCAGCCCGGCGCCCAGGTTGAAGGCTCCGGCGTTCATACCCGGCAGGAAGCCGGGGTTCCCCTGGGGCGAAAGGACCACGCCCAGGCCGTTGAGCATGATGTTCGCCGTTCCGGCGTACATGATGCCCAGCAGGGCGGTGCCGGCGATCATCATCGGCAGGGAATTAAGCCCGAAGAACACGATGATGAGCAGGGCCGCGATGCTGCCGAGCATGCCGATGCGCAGCACCTTGTTGTAGCCGAACACCGGGGCCAGACGGCCGCTGATCGGGCCGAAGATCCAACCGAGCAGCGCGTAGGGGGTGAGGATCAGCAGTGCGGTCTGAGTGGGGCCGACGCCGAACCCGGGTGCCGCGGCCTGAACGTAGGCCGGGACGATTCCGTTGATGACCGCGAAGATGCCGGTCATGGTCAGCGTGGTGGTCAGCAGCGGCGCCCAGGTGGCGCGCTGGCGCAGGTGTTCGATCTGCACCATCGGCTCGGCCACGCGCTTCTCCGTGGTCCAGAATCCGTAAAACGCGGCGGCAGCAACAGCCAGCAGCACAAGTGAAAGCAGCAATGTTTGGGAGGACATGCCACCGACAAGCTTGGAGGCTTCATTGAGCGCGGTCAGCAGGGCGCCGACGGCGATGACGATGAAGAAGACACCGCGCCAGTCCATCGAGGTTCCGGCCTGGGGCTTGGACTCAGGGGTCAGCAGTGCGACGGCCAAGGCCGCAAGAACGGCCAGGACCACCATGAACCAGAAGATGGAACGGAATCCGTGGTTTTCGGCAAGGTAGCCGCCCAGGAAGGAGTCGACGCCGGCGACGCCGCCGTTGACGGCCAGGATCAGGCCCATGAGCGCGCCGTAGCGCTTCGGGTTCGGGACCGCGCTGCGCAGCATCAACAGGCACAACGGGACCGTGGGACCGGAAATGCCCTGGATGATGCGTCCGGCGAACAGCCAGCCGATGTTCGGGGCCATCGCCGCGACAACGGAGCCGACGGCGGTCATCAGCATCATGATCACCAGGATGCGCTTGCGGCCCACGACGTCGGAAAGTCGCGGCAGGAACAGGGAGAAGAGTGCGGCGGTGGTGAAGAACCAGGTCTGCGACAGGCCGATCGCGGCCTGGTTGGTGTTCAGTTCCTCGCCCATGGTGACCAGCGCGGGGCTGAGCATGGAGGCGTTGAGCTGGAAGGCCACGCAGGCGGTCAGCAGGGCCGCAGTGAGGGCGGCGGTGCCGCCGCGGGTCATGGTTCCCTTGTCGATCACGGTGCTCATGCGACCGCGACCTCGACCTTGACCTCACCGATGCGCACGAGTGCGTCGGTGACCAGGTCCCAGAAGCGCTTGTGGTCAAGGTCCACTGCCACCGAGGTGTTGCAGTCGGCCGGGGCCGGCGCGCGGAAGTCCGCGACGGTCATGCCCAGGGTCAGCTTGCCCTGCAACTCGATGTCGACGGGCACCTTGCGGGTGGTCACGATGCTCGGGTCGATCACGTAGGCGACTGCACACGGGTCGTGCACCGGCGGGAAGTCGAAGCCCTGCGCGTCCTTGTAGGTTGCCTTGAAGAAGTCCATGAGTTCGCGGACGAACTTGGCCGGGCCGGTGCCCACTGCCTCGATCTGCGCGACGACCTCGTCGGTGGCGAGCGCCTGGTGGGTCAGGTCGAGCCCGACCATGACAACCGGCCACTTCTCGTTGAAGACGATGTGTGCGGCTTCTGGGTCGATGATGATGTTGAATTCGGCCACGGCGCTCCAGTTGCCCACGTGGTAGCCGCCGCCCATGAGGACGACTTCCTTCACGCGTTCAACGATGCGCGGTTCCTTGCGGGCCGCCAGCGCAATGTTGGTCAAGCCGCCGGTCGGCACCAAGGTGACGGTGCCCGGCTCGTGTGCCATGACCGTCTCGATGATCAGGTCCACTGCGTGGCGCGGGTCCAACTCGATGCTCGACTCGGGCTGTGCCGGTCCGTCCATGCCGGACTCGCCGTGGATGTCCGGGGCGTTCTCAATGGTGCGCACCAAGGGGCGGGCACAACCGGCGGCGAACGGGACGCCGGTGATGCCCGCGATGGTGCCCACGGCAAGGGCGTTCTTGGTGACCTTTTCCAAGGTCTGGTTGCCGACAACCGTGGTCACGGCAAGCAGCTCGATGGCCGGGCTGCCGTGTGCCAACAGGATGGCAACTGCATCGTCATGGCCGGGATCGCAGTCAAGGATGATCTTGCGCGGTGCGGCTTCCACTGAGGGTTCGCCCATGGTTTTCTCCACATCTTTGGGGGAACTGCTGTGCCCTGGGACACGAAACAGGAACGGGGGTTTCAAAGTGAAGTCTGGCACCTTTTCCACACTCACGTCAAACGCTTAACGTGCCTCGCGAATATCATCAGGTCAAACGCTTAACGCGTTACAACACAAAGATGCACCACCTCGACTAGGATTAAGGCCATGGATTCCACGGATTTGCAGCGCACCACTGCGCCCATGAGACGGCGCGTCACTGCCGCGATGGTGGCCGAACATGCGGGGGTTTCCACCGCAACGGTGTCCCTGGTTGCCAACGGCAAGACCCATGGCCGAGTCTCCGCGGCCAACGAGGCCAAGGTGCTGGACTCGATCCGCAAACTCGGGTATGTCATCGACGAAATCGGCAGCTCGCTCTCCCGCGGCGTCAGCTCCACCGTGATCATGGTGGCACCGGATATTTCCAACCCGTTCTTCGCCAAGGTCATCGCCGGGGTGCGCAGCGCGCTTGGCTCGAACTACCAGCTGCTGCTTTCGGTCACCGACGCGGGCCAGCTGCCCAGTGCGGCGGACACCCGCCGACTGCTGGGCCTGCGGCCCGCGGGCCTGCTGGTCGACGCCCCGGACCCGTCGTTCCTTGAAGCGCTCTCGGCCACCGGCCCCTTGGTTTTGCTCGATGCCCCCGGTTTCGGGGAAGACGTCCCTGCGGTGAACCTCGATGTCGCCCAGGGCGCCCGTGACCTGGCAGCCCACCTTGCCGCGGCGGGCCACACCAAGGTTGCGTACCTGGACGGCATCACCGGCACAACGACGTTCGAACTGCGCCGCACCGCCTTCCTGAAGGCAGCCACCGCACTAGGCATGAGCGTTCCCGACGGCGCCGAGGCCGCCACCACCATCGACGTGGGACTGGCTGCGGACGCGTTCGCGGAGGCCTGGCCGGAATGGAAGAAGGCGGGAATCACCGCGGTGGTCTGCGCAACCGACACCCACGCTTACGGCGTGCTGCAGGAGGCCCGCGTGGCAGGGATCTCGATCCCCGGCGAGCTTGCCGTTACCGGCTTCGACGACCTGCCGTATTCCGCCAACAGCAACCCGGGGCTCACCAGCGTGAACCTGCCGGCGGAGCTGCTGGGCCGGCGCGCCGCCGAGCAATTGCTCAAGCTCATCAACGGGGAAGACCTCGAAACGCCGCTACTGACGCTGGACAGCTCGCTCATGGTCCGCGGTTCAACGGCTCAGGCGTAGCCCGGGCCCATTCGACGGTTCGGGGTGGGATGCCCGTTGGGCGTTTCAGGGAGCTGCCGTCCCGCCCCCGCGGCAGGCGCCGCCGGTCGGACGGAGCCAAGAACCGCCAATTCCCCGTGCATTGGTTGTCGCACCGTTGTCACACCGGATCAGAAATCGGTGTGTCCCAGGTCGGGTGCCGAAACGAAGGAAACCACCGGGGTGACGGCCGCCTGGAGTTCAAGCACGACGACCTCGTTGGAGCCGGAACGCAGCATGGGTCCGGGGACGTAGAGGGTGCGCTGGGGCCCGCGCGACCAGTACCGCCCGAGGCAGAATCCGTTGACCCACACCACACCCTTGCCCCAACCGCTGGTGTCCAGAAAGAGGTCGGCGACCACGGGCAGGTCGAAGACGGCGTGCGCGAAGGCCGGCCCGGCCAACAGGGTGACGGGACGCGGTGAGGACCCTGGGAAGTGCTCGGCAACCGGGCCCACGTCCTTGAGTTCCAGCGGGAGCAAATCCCACTCGAGGACAGGCTCCCCGTTGATCCTCGCCTCGCCGATCAGCCCCTTGGGTTCGCCCAGCCGGGGGCCGTAGTCCACGCGCCCCTGGTCCTCGACGAGGATCTCCAGTGTCCCGCTGGCGCCGTAGGGCAACACCAGCGTGCGGTCGTGGTTGTCGCGCGAAAGCGTGCCGATGCCCCGCCGGTTGAGGAACACCTGCGCCCTGTCCCGCACCTCGTTCAGGAGCAGGACCGCGGGGCCGGAGACGTCGATCCGGGTCCGGTAGACGCTGAACCCCGAGTAGTGGCCGATGTCGTCGGTGGCCTGCGGCCCGTTTTCGGAAGCCGTCCAGCGGTCCGAAGCGTCGACGACGTCCCACAGGGGAAGCACGCCGGTCAACGGAACCACCAGCTCGGGGGCAGCTGCCGCCCGGGCGGGGACGTCGTGCTCGGCAAGGTCCGCGTATTTCGCAAGCACCTTGCGGAAGGCCCAGTACTTCGGCGTCGGGTTCCCGGCCTCGTCCAGGGGTGCGTCATAGTCGTAGCTGGTCACGATGGGCTGGTAGACGCCCTTGTCGTTGGCGCCGTTGCCGAATCCGAAGTTGGTGCCGCCATGGAACATGTAGATGTTCACCGACGCACCGCGGGAAAGCATGGCTTCGAGTTCCCCCGCGGATTGTTCCACGCTGGTGGTGTGGTGGTGGGCGCCCCAGTGGTCGAACCATCCCACCCAGAATTCCGAACACATGAGCGGTCCGGTGGGCTGGTGGCGGCGCAGCGTGTCGAGGCGCTCGGCGGAGCGGGATCCAAAGGACCCGGTCTTGTGCAGCCCCGGCAGGCTGCCGTTGGCGAGCATGTCACCCTGGGGCTGGTCGACGGTGGTGAATGGCACCGTGAGCCCGATTTCACGGTTGATCTTCACGAGCTTCTCCAGGTAGGAGGGGTCGGCCCCGTAGGCACCGTACTCGTTCTCGATCTGGACCAGGACGATCGGTCCCCCGAGGTGCGCCTGGCGCGGGACCAGGATGGGCGCGAGCTGTTCGAAGTATTCAGTCACCGCTGCCATGTAGACCGGGTCGTCGGAACGGATCGCATCGGCACCGGTGCTAAACAGCCATGCGGGCAGCCCCCCGTTGTCCCATTCGGCGCAGATGTACGGACCGGGGCGCACGATCGCGTGCATGCCTTCGGCGGCGACCAGGTCAAGGAAGCGCCCCAGGTCCAGGATTCCCGCGGTGTCGAAGGTGTCCTTGGCCGGCGCGTGGGCGTTCCAGGCGACGTAGGTTTCGATGGTGTTCAGGCCCATCTGCCGTGCCTTGCGGATCCGGTCCGTCCACAAGTCGGGGTGGACCCGGAAATAGTGCAGTGCGCCGGAGAGGATTCGGTGGGGCCGGCCGTCGAGCAGAAAGTCGTGCTCGCCGATGGTCAAAGTGGGCATGGCAAAGAGATCCTTTTCTCACGGGGTGGGCGGTCCGCAAGCCGCGCGTCGCGCGGCTTGCGGACCGCCCGGTGTCCTACTTGGCGGAAACGGTGAATCCTTGCTGGTTTCCATACTTGATGCTCGCGTCCTGCCAGGCGGTGAGCCCGGGGTTCAGGTCGCTGTTCGAGCCGTAGGCCTGGCCCACGGTGTCGCTGAAGATGCTGTTGGCGTAGGTCTGGAACGGCAGGTAGGACCAGCCCGGGACCACGTCCTTCGCCGACTGGACGAGGACCTCGTTGATCTTCTGGCCGCCGAAGTACTTGTTCTCGGCGTTCAGGAATGCGGGGTCGTTCAAATCCGCGACAGTGGAGGGGAAGCCTCCGTTTGCGGCGTGGATCTTGGAGCCCTCGGGGCCGTTGCTGAACTGGAGGAAGCCGTAGGCCGCGGCCTTGTTCTTGCTCTGCTTGAGCACCGCGTCGCCGCCGCCGCCGTTTTCCGCGGAGACCGGCTTGCCCTTTTCATAGGTCGGCATGGGGGCCACGCGCCATTTGCCGCTGCCGTCGGCGGCACCCGATTCCAGGTTGGCCGGCATCCAGGCACCGATGATGAGGGTGGCGATGTTCCCGTCGGACAGGCCTTTGTACCATTCATCGCTCCATGAAGCGACGGGTGCCACCAGCTTTCCTTCGACCAGCTGGTTCCAGTTCTGCGTCCAGGCCTTGGAGCCTTCGTCCTGAAGATTGATTTGCACGTTCGTGGAGCCTTCAACCTTGTACGGCTGGCCGCCGGCCTGCCAGATCATGCTTGTGGTGAATCCGGCATCTCCCATGTCGTTGGTGATGTAGGCCTTGGGATCGGCCGCGTGAAGCTTCTTTCCCGCCTCAATGTATTCTTCCCAAGTGCTCGGCACCTCGATGCCGTGCTTTTCAAAGACATCCGCCCGGTAGAACATGGCCATGGGCCCCGAGTCCTGCGGGAGCGCGTAGATGCCGCCGTTGAGGTTCACCGAACCCCACGTCGAGGGGGTGTAGTTTGCCTGCAGATCCCCCGCGCCGTATCCCTTCAGGTCGACCAGCGAATCGGAAAGTGCGAACTGCGGCAGCGCCGCGTATTCGATCTGGGCCACGTCCGGGGCGCCGCTTCCGGCCTTGACCGCGTTCTGGATCTTTGTGTAGTGGTCGTTACCGGTGCCGACGTTTTCCAGGTTGACCTTGACCTTCGGATACTTCGCCTCGAAGGCCTCCACGATCGGCTTGAGCTGCGGGGCCCAACCCCAGACGGTCAGGGTCGTCTCGGTCTGCAGGGCGGTTGCGATTTCTTCGGCGCTGACCCCATCGGTGCTGGCGCTGCCCTCCGCGGTGGAACCGCCGCAGGCTGCAAGGGTGCTGACCAGAAGGCCCGCCGTGACGACGGTGGCCGCACGGCGTAAACGATGACTGATTTTCATGAGTTTGATGCCTTTCACTTCATTGCTTATGAGACGAGTTGATCGGATTGAAGGTGGTTCAGGTTCCCCTTGCGAGGCCGTGGCTATTTGACGCTTCCCGCCGCCAGTCCCGACTGCCAGTAGCGCTGCAGGAAGAGGAACGCAACGATGATGGGCACGATGGTGAGCAGGGATCCGGTGATGACAAGGTTGTAGATGGCGTCCCCGCCGGCGGTGGTCGCCTGGGCGTTCCAGTTGTTGAGCCCCACCGTCAGTGGATACCAGGTGGATTCACTGAGCATGATCAAGGGCAGGAAGTAGTTGTTCCACGTCGCCACGACGGTGAACAACAGGACGGTGACAAAACCGGGTGCAAGCATTCGCAGGGAAATGGTGAAGAAAGTCCGGAACTCCCCCGCACCGTCCATGCGGGCCGCCTCGAGCACTTCGGTCGGAACCGATTCGAGGGCATAGATCCATACAAGATAGAGGCCGAAAGGACTGATCAAGGACGGGATGATGACAGACCACGGCGTATTGGTCAGACCCAGCTCACTGAACATCAGGAAGGTCGGCACGGCCAGGGCCGTACCGGGAATGGCGACCGCGCCCAGGACCACTGCGAAGACAGCGCGCTTCCCGGGGAAATCGAACTTGGCCAGCCCGTAGCCGGCCAACGTTGCCAGGAACGTGGCACCGCCCGCGCCCACCACCACGTAGAGCACCGTGTTCACCAGCCAGCGCACGAATTCCCCGTCGTTGTAGGTCAGGGTTTGGCTGATGTTGTCCCACAGCGCGAAGTCCCCGGAGAACCACAGGCCGAAAGAGCTAAAGAGCGCCGGCTGGGTCTTGGTGGAGTTGACGAACAGCCAAAAGAGCGGGAGCAGTGCGTAGACGGCCATCAGCCCCATAACGATGGTCAAGAGGATCGACTTGCGCTTGTGCGTCACTCCGCGGTGCGGGCCGGAGCTGAACCTGGGCGCCGTGCGACTCTTTGCGGGCGGAACCGTCGGGGACTCGGGGGAACTCAGTTGCAGCGACATGGGCTAGGCATCCTTTCGAGAACCGGAGAGCTGGACGATGTAGGCCACGATCATCGTCAACAGGCCCATGATCATGGCGATCGCCGCAGCGTAATTGAACTGCTGGCCGGCGAAGGACAGGTTGTATGCGTACATGTTGGGGGTGAAATAGGAGCTGATGGAGTTCGGTGCCAGCGACTTGAGGATGTTCGGTTCGTTGAACAGCTGGAAGCTGCCGATGACAGAGAAGATGGTGGCAATGCCGATGGCTCCGCGGATGGAGGGAATCTTGATGTTCCGGATGACGCTCAGCGCGCCGGCCCCGTCCAGGCTGGCCGCCTCGTACAGGTCCGAGGGAATGGTCTTGAGCGCCGCGTAGAAGATCAGCATGTTGTAGCCGGTGAACTCCCACGTCGTGATGTTGCCGATCGCAACGAGGATCCAGCTGCTGGACAGCGGATCCGGAATCGCCCAACCGAAGAATTCGTTGATGTTTCCCACCAAGCCGAAGCGCGGACCGTAGATGAAACCCCACATCAGGGTCGCCACGACCGCGGGGACCGCGTACGGCAGGAAGATCGAGATGCGGAAGAACGACGAGAATCGCAGTCGCGAACTGTCGATGGCCAGCGCCGCGGCCAGCGCAACAACCAGCATGATGGGCACCTGCACCACCAGGAACAGCCCCACCCGGCGCACCGCGTCCCAGAACTGCGGGTCGGTCAGGGCCTGGACGTAGTTGGCTCCGCCAACGAACTTGTTGCCTCCCACCATCTGGTTCTGGAACAGGCTCAGGTAGACGGCGTAGAGGACCGGAGCAAGGAACACGAGTGCAAAGACAAGCATGAAGGGGCCAACAAACGCCCACCCCATCCATCTGCCGCTGCGCCGCCGTGGCCGAAGGGACCGGGTGGCAACCGTCGCGCTCGACGTCGTTGTCATAAGTATCCTTAGTCTCATCCTGGTATGTTTACGCAAACATTGTGGAAACAAAAGTAGCATGTTTAGGTAAACATGCAAGAGGAAAAGGGAAAAATGACACTTTCACATTCCAGCTTCCCCGATCTCGGGGATGGAAACGCAGCTTCGCACCACGCCCGCACCACGCGCGGCCCCTCCATGGCGGACGTCGCGAGGGAGGCCGGCGTGTCATCCCAGACGGTGTCCCGCGTTGCAAACGGGCTCAGCAATGTCGAGGAAACGACGAAGAAGCGGGTCCTGGATGCGATGCAGAAACTGGGCTACCGGCCGAACCGGGCCGCCCGGGCCCTGAAGAGCGGCCGCTTCAAGTCCATCGGCGTCATCATGTTCACGCTTTCGACCTTCGGCAACATGCGAACCCTCGACGCGATCGCCACGGCCGCGTCGCGTGCCGGCTACTCGGTCACGCTCATCCCGCTGACCGACCCCACCACGGGCAAGGTCTCCGGCGCCTACCACCAGTTGCGCGAACAGCAGGTGGACGGGGTGGTCATCATTTTCGAGGCCCACCTGCTCGACCATGCGGACATCGCCCTCCCCGAGGACCTGCCTGCGGTCGTGATCGACTCGAATGCCGGATCGGGTTATTCGGTGGTGGACACCGACCAGCACCAGGGCGCCAGGCTGGCCACCGAGCACCTGCTGGAGCTCGGCCACCGCCAGGTCTGGCACATCGGCGGCCCCGACTCATCCTTTTCCGCGTTGCACCGGGCGGAGTCGTGGAAGCAGACGCTCGAGGAGGCCGGAATCAAGGCACCCGAGGTGCTCCACGGCGACTGGTCCGCGGAATCGGGCTACCGGATCGGGCTCGAACTGGGCAAGAACCCTGCTGTGAGCGCCATCTTTGCCGCGAACGACCAGATGGCGCTCGGAGCCATGCGGGCCATGCATGAGCTGGGTCGCGCCATCCCGGAGGACGTCAGCATCGTGGGGTTCGACGACCTTGAGGAGGCGGCCTCCTTCTGGCCACCCCTGACCACGATCCGCCAGGACTTCCACGCGGTGGGACGCCTGAGCATCGAAAACCTGCTCCACCAGATCGCGGGCGACACCCCGGCACGCGATGTCAGCGTGCCGACGCGCCTCATGGTGCGCAAGAGCACCGCGCCACCGGCGCCGGGGCGTTCCGTCTAAAGACCGGCGGGGTGCAACTCCTCCGTCTCAGGGCGGATTGCGCCCAGGGCATCCCCACGGGCCACGTCCGGTTCCAGCATTCGGGCAAGCACCTGGGCCGTGGCACTGCGGAGATAGAGCGCCGCGTTGGCCATGGCATCCTCGGGATCGGGCGTGCCGGAAGTCCCCCGCGCGAAGTCCAGCAGCTGGGCCGCGCCGGTGATGCCGTAGCGTTCCAGCTCCTCCGGTGTCGCCGCAATGCGGCCGGCGACCACCAGGACCGGCAGGTTCCTTACCCTTGCCACCTCGGCCAACGCGATGGGCGCCTTCCCCTCGAAGGACTGGGCGTCAAGGGAGCCCTCGCCGGTGATGACCAGATCTGTGACATCGAGCTGCGCTGCCAAACCACTCAGCTCCGCGACCCGCCGGAACCCCGGCTCCAAAACCGCCCCGGTGAAGGCCAGGAACGCCGCGGGGAAGCCGCCCGCTGCCCCGGCGCCGGGAACGTTGACGTCCCGGCCCGTGGTCTGGCGCAGCACCTTGGACCAATTGCGCAGGCCAGCCTCGAGCGCGGCCACCGATGGCAAGTCCGCGCCCTTCTGCGGGGCGAATACGGCTGCGCTTCCATCGGGCCCCAACAGCGGGTTCGTGACGTCGACGGCCAACCGGATCCGCACCTTGCCCAAGCGGGGGTCCAGCCCCGATGCGTCCACCGACGCGACGCCGGCAAGGTGCCCGCCGCCCAGGCCAACCGCGTCGCCGTGGGCGTCGAGAATCCGGAGACCCAAGGCCAGCAGGGCGCCGCTGCCGCCATCGCTCATGGCGGACCCGCCGAGGCCGATGATGATCTCGGTGGCGCCGGCGTCGAGCGCCCGGAGGATCAGTTCCCCGCACCCGTAGCTGTGGGCGGACAACGCGCCCTCCGGGGTCCGGGCCGAGGCCGCAAGGCCGGAGGCCTGGGCCGTTTCGATGACCGCACGCGCCGTCCCGTCCACTTCCCGGTGAAAGGCCCAGTGCGCGAGGATCTCCTGGTCGAGCGGACCCGTGACCACGGCGGAGCGCAGCTCGTAGCCGGCGTTCACCGCTGCATCGAGGGTCCCCTCGCCGCCGTCGGCAATCGGAAACCGCGTCACCAGGGCCTCCGGATACACGCGCAGCACGCCCTCGGCCATCGCCGCGGCGGCCTCGGTGGCGGTGAGCGATCCCTTGAACTTGTCCGGCGCAACCAGGACCCGCAGCGGCCGGCCGGCCTCAGGCATGCGGAACCACCAGCCGGGCATAGCGTTCCTTCATGGTGGCCAGGACGGCGTCAGCGTCGGAATCCCAAATGTCCTGGTTGAAGATTTCCACCTCGATGTCGCCGGTGTAGCCGGCGTCGCGCACCCAGCCGCCGATGGTCGCGAAGTCGATGACCCCGTCGCCCATCATGCCCCGCGACAGCAGGGCGTCCGCGGCGATGGGCAGGTTGAAGTCGCACACCTGGTAGGAGGCGATCCGGTTCTCCCGGCCGGCGCGCTCGATCTGGGACTTCAAATCCGGATCCCACCAGACGTGGAAGGTGTCGACCGCGACGCCGACCGCCGAGGCGTCGTAGGGGGCCGCAAGGTCCAGGGCCTGGCCGAGGGTGGAGATCAGTGCGCGGTCCGCCGCGTACATCGGGTGCAGCGGCTCGAGCACCAGGCGGATGCCGTGTTCCACGGCGAAGGGCACCAGGTCCGCGAGGCGTTCGGCCACCCGGTTGCGGGCGGCGATGACGTCCTTCTCCCCCGGGGCCAGGCCGCCCACCACCAGGAAGAGCTCGGTGGTTTCCAGTGCCACGGCCTCCAGGATGGCGGCGCGGTTGTCCGCCAGCGCCGCGGCCTGACCTTCGGCGTCGGGTGCGGTCAGGAAGCCGCCGCGGCACAGCGAGGACACGCGCAACCCGGCGTCCTTGATGAGCCTGGCCGCGTTCTCCACGCCGACCTCGGCCACGCGGTCGCGCCACGGGCCGATGGCCGGGATCCCGGCCGCCACGCAGGCGTCAATGACCTGCGGCAGGGTCAGCTTCTTGGTGGTCGCGCTGTTCAGCGAGAGCCTCGAGTAATCGCCCAGGTAGTCGCTCATGCGTCCACCCCGTTGATGCGCAGGAAGCCCGACATCCGGAATGCGGCCAGGTCCGGGTCCCTGAGCAGCCCGGCCCGGTCGGCCAGCTCGAAGGTGCGGGCCAGGTGCGGCACGGAGCGGCCGGAATGCAGGCCGCCGACCATCTGGAAGCCCGCCTGCTGCCCGTTGAGCCAGGACATGAACGCGATGCCCGTCTTGTAGTAGAACGTGGGGGCGCTGAAGATGTGTTTGCCCAGCTCGCGGGTGGAGTCCAGGATGGCGCGGGCCTTGGCGTTCTCGCCCGCGTCGTAGCTCTGCAGCGCCGCGGAGGCCGCCGGGTAGATGGCCGCGAAGATGCCCAGCAGGGCGTCGGAGTGGCGGGTGCCGTCGCCGTCGATGAGTTCCGGGTAGTTGAAGTCGTCCCCGGTGTACAGGCGCACCCCCTCCGGAAGCGCCGCCCGGAGTTCGGTCTCATGGGTCGCATCCAGCAGCGAGACCTTGACGCCGTCCACCTTGTCCGCGTTTTCGCGGACCAGGGAGAGGAAGGTCTCCGTGGCCGTGGCCACGTCCTCCGAGCCCCAGTACCCGGCGAGCGCAGGGTCGAACATGGTGCCCAGCCAGTGCAGGATCACCGGCTGGTCGATTTCCCGCAGCAGCGTGGAGTAGACGTGCAGGTAGTCCTCCGCTGATTCGGCGACCTTCGCCAGCGCGCGCGAGGCCATCAGGATGATCTTGGGCCCGGATTCGGAGACGACCGCGATCTGTTCCCGGTAGGCCTCAAGGACAGCCTGGATGCCCCGTCCCCCCAAGGGCAGGGCCTCCAGGTCCAGCTGGTCGGTGCCGGCGCCGCAGGACACCAGGTCCCGGACGGTTTTGCCGGCGGTGGCGGGGTTGTTAGAGGCGACTACCGAGGCGGCCTCGGTTCCGGTGTGCTTGATGAGCTGTTGGGTCGCGGCCCAGTCAAGGCCCATGCCGCGCTGGGCGGTGTCCATGGCATCGGCCACGCCCAGGCCGTGGGACCACAGTTCGTGCCGGTAGGCCAGGGTGGCCTCCCAGTCCAGGCGGGCCGGGGCCCCGGGCACGTTCTCCGCGGTGGTCTCGGGGATGACGTGTGCCGCGGCGTACGCGCGGCGGGCGGTCAGCGGAGCGGCGGGCTTGGCCCACTCGGTGGCCGGCTGCAGGGTGTACTCGCGGGTTCCGCCGTCGGGGGCGGGCAGGATCAGGGAAGCCATCAGAGTGCGATCTCCGGGATGTCGATGGTGCGGCGTTCGTTGTTGGACTGCAGGCCCAGCTCGGCGAGCTGGACGCCGCGGGCGGCGGAGAGCAGGCCGAAGCGGTGTTCGCGTCCGGCGACGACGTCGCGCAGGAATTCCTCCCACTGCAGCTTGAACCCGTTGTCCAGCTCCGCGTTGGCCGGAACTTCCTGCCACTGGCTGCGGAACGATTCGGTGACCGGCAGGTCCGGGTTCCAGACGGGCTTGGGCGTGTGCGCGCGCTGCTGGGCGACGCACTTGTTCAGGCCCGCGACGGCGGAGCCGTGGGTGCCGTCGACCTGGAACTCCACGAGCTCGTCACGGTAGACGCGCACGGCCCAAGAGGAATTTACCTGGCCGACGACCTGGTCGCCGCCCGGGGTCTCGAGTTCGAAGATGCCGTAGGAGGCGTCGTCGGCAGTGGCCTTGTACTCCGTGCCTGACTCGTCCCAGCGGGCCGGGATGTGCGTGGCGGTCTTGGCGTTGACGGACTTGACCTTGCCGACGATGCCTTCGAGCACGTAGTTCCAGTGGCAGAACATGTCGGTGGTCATGCCGCCGCCGTCTTCCTTGCGGTAATTCCAGGACGGGCGCTGGGCCGCCTGGTTCTCCCCCTCGAAGACCCAGTAGCCGAATTCGCCGCGGATGGACAGGACCCGGCCGAAGAAGCCGTCGTCCACCAGGCGGCGCAGCTTGACCAGGCCCGGCAGGTACAGCTTGTCGTGCACCACGCCGGCGGTGACTCCCGTGCTCTGGCCGATGCGGGCCAGCTCGATAGCTTCCTCGAGGGTTTCGGCGGTGGGCTTCTCGGTGAATACGTGCTTGCCGGCCAGCATCGCCTTTTTCAGCGTGGCGGCACGGAGGCTGGTCATGGAGGCGTCGAAGACGACGTCGATGCTCGGGTCGTTGATCACCGCGTCGAGGTCGGTGGACCATTCGGCGACGTTGTGCTTCTCGGCCAGCTCGCGGACCTTGGCCTCGTTGCGGCCCACCAGGATCGGCTCGACCTGGATCCTGGTGCCGTCCTCCAGCGTGAAGCCCCCGGCGTCCCGGATGGGAAGGATGGAGCGCAGCAGGTGCTGGCGGTAGCCCATGCGGCCGGTGATGCCGTTCATGGCGATTCGGATCGTCTTGGTTTCGATGCCCATGTGGGTCCTCCGGAGGGTTGGTGTTGCGCGTGTCGGAAAGCGGGAAAGCGCATTCCCGTTGCCTCCAGTGTGCACGGTCGACGGCATTTGGGCAAGCGCTTTCCCAAATTCGTCGCGGACTCGCGTAATGTGGTTCCAGCACTCCCCTCGAAAGGAAAACCCGTGGCAGCAAGCACATTGGCCGAAGTGGCCAAGTTGGCCGGAGTCTCGCAAGCAACCGCCTCCCGGGTCCTCAACGGCTCCGCGAGGAAGCCCGCCGAAGGCATCGCCGAGCGCGTCCGCGCCGCCGCCGCGTCCCTGGGCTATGTGGCCAACGCCCAGGCCCAGGCCCTGGCCAAGTCCAGCACTGGCCTCATCGGGCTGATCGTCCACGACATCGCCGACCCCTACTTCTCCGCCATCGCCCAGGGCGTCCAGGCCGCCGCCCGGCAGGAACACCGCATGGTGCTGCTGGCCACCACCGACGGCACCCCGGCGTCCGAAAAGGATGCTGTCATGGCGTTTGCCGGGCGCAGGGCGGAGTCGATCATCCTGGCCGGCTCGCGCTCCACGCGCCGTGAAGATGCCGGCGCCAATGCCGAGCTGGCGGTCGAGCTGGACCGCTATTGCCGCAACGGGGGGCGCGTCGGCACCCTGGGCCAGCCGGTCGCGGGGCTTACCGAAACCGGCAGTGTCCACACCGTCGAGATCCCGAATGAAGCCCTCGCGCGCGAGCTCGCATTGGCCCTGGCCCGGGACCACGAGGGTCCCTTCGTGATCGTGGGCGGGCCGGAGGGCCTGGCCACGTCGGACGATCGGATCGGGGGTTTCCAGCAAGGGTTGGCCGCCGCGGGACGTCCGGCGGCGGAAGTGGTGCACACCGGATTCAACAGGAACGGCGGCTTCGACGCCGGCGACGGGATCGCCGGGAAAATCACCGCCGCGGGGGCGCCGCGCCCCTGCATTTTCGCCTGCAACGACGTCATGGCCATCGGCGTGGCCGCCGCGCTGCGCGAACACGGGCTGAAGGCCCCACGGGATGCGGCACTGGCCGGTTTCGACGACATCGAATGGTTGCGCGACTTCCGGCCCTCGCTATCCACGGTGGGTCTGCCACTGGAGGACCTCGGCCGGCTTGTCACCTTGGGCGCCATCTCCGGCGAGGCAGGACCTTCCGCCGTCGAGGGCGCCGTGGTATTGCGCCACAGCACCTCAACCCTTGTCTAAGCCGGCAGCGTCCAGGCCGGAGCCGACTAGGCCGAAGCCGACTAGGCCGAAGCCGATCCCTCGGTGAGCTTGCGCAGGAAGATTGCATCGTTGATCAGTTGATCCGGGCTGTCTCCCGCGACGAATTCAAGCATCAGGTCCATCTCGCGCCCGTGTTCCAGCACCGCTGCGGCAACGTCGCGCCAGAGCCCGCCGCGCTCCTCCAGCGCAAGCCGCTCGGTTGCCGGCCACCAGGAGAAGCAGTGGATTCCCGTGACGTGCCCGATCACCCGGCGCAGCGATTCCAGGGCCTCGCGGTCGCCGATGCCCACGGCAGGCTGCCAATAGGTGCCAACGTTGGGCCGGTCCACCTGGGCCAGCAGCTCAAGGGTTGATTCAACGCTGCTCGTCAGCGAGCCGTCATGGAACTCAAAGGCCAGCTCGAGGCCGTGGGCCGCGGCGATCTCCGCGATGCGCCGGGTGTCGCCCACCACCGCCTCCCAGGTGCCCTCATCGGCGTCCGCGGGGTCGGCCTCCCCGGCCCAAATGCGTATGCGTGGTGCCCCCAAGCGGGCTGCCAGGGCAGCCACCACGTCAAAGTCGCCGAAGCTTCCGGCCCTGTAGTAGGACCCGAGCGAGAAGACCCGCAGCCCGGCCGCGGCGCAGGCCTCCCGCGCAAGGTCGGCGGATGCGGCGTCGACAACGTGGACATCGCTCCCCCATTCGATGCCGGACAGTCCGGCCGCGGCCGCGGTGGCAACGACCTGTTCAATGCCCAGCGAGCGCAGCGTCACCGAACAGAGCCCCGCGCTCAACAGGGCCAACGGCCGCACCGCCGCGGGACGGCCGGGCAGGATGTACGGAACGGAAATCATCGGGACGCTCGCATTCGGGACGGGGGATCCGGTGGATCCCGGTTCTGCTTCTTGGTACTTGGTTCTTGGTTCCATCGGGCGGTTCAACCTCGTTCGGTGCTCCGGCCGTGCAAACGGCGCCAGGCGGCGGCACCCACCCGGGTGCCGCCGCCTGGCGCCGTTTTCCGGACCCGCGGCGCTAGCGCCTCGGGTGGTCGTTGATCCGCACCAGGTTGCGGCCGCGCATGGTGTACAGGTAGCCGGACTCGTCGTTGGTGATGTGCGATCCGCTGTACCAACCGCCGTCGGTGCCCGCCATGACGGTGGAGACCGCAAAGGTCTTGGGGTCGATACGGAAGACCGTGGTGTCCGAAACACCGTAGATGCGGCCCCGGTTGGCCACCAGCGCGCCAAAGCCCCTGGACAACGCGCTGATGTCCGCGCGGTGCACGATGCGGCGCTTGGGCACGTCGATGACGAAGAGCCCACCCTTGCGGGTCAGCCCGTAAAGGTGCCGGCCCTGCACGGCGAGGGCAGCGAGCCCGGCACCCATCTGCGGCTCGATCCGCCACAGCTCGCGGCCGGCAACGGGGTCGAAGGCGACGACGGTGCCCGCGCCCTCCAGTGAGGACAGCCCGCCGCCGAGGAACGCGACCCCGTCGCGGGTGGCCACTGCGCGCACCAGCTGCACGTCGTCGATGGGGTTGACGAAGCATTGCTTGGCGCCGGTGCGGGGCTTGTAGGTCCAGAACGACCCGCCACCCTCGGTGTCCGACTGCGCGACGACCAGCACCAGCCGGTTCTCCGCATCCCAGCAGACATCCAAGGGCCTGTTCTGCGCCGCCGGGAAGTCCGCGGCCTGGTGGATGGGCTTGCCGCTGCGCGGGTCATACGCCCAGATGCCCTGCGAACTGTATTGGCCCGTGTACAGGACGCCATCGACCACCACGGCATCCTTGGCCTCGCCCGGGGCCTGCAGGTTTGTCACCTCACCCGTTTTCGCGCGGCGGCGGGCTATCACGCCGTTGCCCCCGACGTAGATGAAGCCGCCGCCGGCCGCGATGCCCATGACCGTCTGCGCGGTGGAGGCTGCACCCGCCTCGCCGAGGTCGGTGACCATCGAGTCCCCCGTTTCGGGATCGATCTCGGCGATGAAACCGTAGGCGGAGGTCACCAGGACCTTGCCGTCGCGGGCGTCCACGCCCCAGATTTCGCCCAGCGCCGGCCCCCCGGCGTCCACCTGCGAGATCGAGTTCGACGCGACGGAGTAGTCACACAGGCCGGATTCGTTGGCGAAGTACACGTGCCCGCCGATGGCCGCGAAGTTCTTGGCGGTCTTGCCGATCGAGGTTGCCAGCGCATAGGTACCCGGATCCTTCGGGTCCATCAGCGCGACCTTCGACTGTTCGGTCGAGCCCGCGGAGCTGACCAGGAGCTTGTCCCCGAGGACGGCCAGGTCCCTGATGCTGGGATCCGCCAGCATCTCGGTGGGGGTCACCGGCGCGAAGGTACGGCTTGCCCTGTCGTAGGCGTGCAGGCAGGCGCGCCCCGCGCTGCCGCCGCCTCCCAGGGTGCTTCCGGCCCCGAAGAAGACGGTCTCGTCCGTGGCGGCGACGGCCCGCGCCAGGGTGGCCCCGGCGTCCGGGATGCCGAGGTTTGCGATCACGCCGGTGGCGGGGTCGTACTCCCACAGGGCCGGTGCCGTCGCGCTGCCGCCGCCCACCGCGTAGAGCCGTCCGTCCGGGGCAACACTGAGGTCGCGGACGTCCCGGTCACCGATTCGCCCGATGGGCGTCGCCGGCGCGGACAGCGAACGCAGGTCCCAGCGGTAGAGGTTCGGCTGCGGGCCCGTCGACTTCTGCAGGATTCCCGCATAGAGGTACCGGCCCGCGGAGTCCGCGGTCAGGGTCTGGATGCTGTGCCCCGTCGCCAGCTCGGTCTGGCCCACGATCTTGCCCGTCGGCACATGGAAGGCGACGATCCGAACGGGTTCGACATTGCGGGATCCGATGTAGACCACGTCCCCGACCAGGATCGAACTCATCAACCCGAACTGGACCACGGCAGGACCCAGGTCGAGGATCTCGGGGCCGCTTCCCGGGCGGCCCGCGGGCAGCCCGGACGCGTTTGCCGCACCGGTTCCCGACAGGCCCAAGGCCGCCGCCAACCCGACGGTGCCGCCGGCCTGCAGGATGGTTCGTCTGCTCAGATGTGTATTCGTCATGGATCTTCCTTGCCTTGGGTTCGATGGCTGGCTGGTCGTGCAACGAGTGTGTTTCTTGGGCCCGCGTGGCGCGGTTTCCCAGAGGTCAGGCCGTGAAGGCCAGGTCGGCGGCGCGCAGCGGGAAACGCAGTGCTTCCCCGCGGGAGAGCCGGAGGGCCTCCTCGACGGTGCTTGCGGCCATGCGTTCAAGTTCGCTCCCCAGGGAACCTGCCACGTGCGGGGTCAGCAGCACGTTCGGGTTCACATAGAAGCCCGAGTCCGTCGGCAACGACCATGGCGTGGTCACGTCCAGCACCGCATACAGGTCGCCCTGCTCGATCCGGCGCAGCAACGCATCTTGGTCAACCAGTTCGCCGCGGGCCGTGTTGATGAAGGTGGCCCCGGGACGGAGCCGGGCGATCTGCCGGGCATCGATCATGTGGCGCGTGGAAGGAAGGGAGGGCGCGTGCAGGGACACGACATCGCTGCTGGCCACCAGTTCGTCGAGACCCACGAGCTCGGCCCCGAGTTCGATTGCTTCTTCCGGATCCAAGTACGGATCGGCAACCACGACCTCAAGATCGTAGGAACGCAGCAATCTGATCACGTGCCGGCCGATCTTCGAGGCCCCGATGATGCCGACCCGCTTGCGGAAGTTCCCAAGCTGCGGATAGTAGTCCTCGGGTTCCACGGCCGAATGCAACGTGTGCACGATCCGCGCCAGCTGCAGGACATTCTTGTTCGCCAGGAGGATCATGGCCACCGTGTACTCGGCGACGGGAACCGCATTCGCCTCGGCGGCGGTGCTCACCTGCAGGCCCCGGTCCCAGCAGGCTTGGCCGACGTGGTGCTTGGCGCTTCCGGCCGCATGCAGGATGTAGCGCAGGTTCGGTGCGGCATTGAGCACGGTTTCATCCAGCTGCGGGCACCCCCACCCGGTGATGAGGATGTCTGCGCGGGCCAGCAACGAGCGGGAACGCGGCGAGTCGAATTCCTGGAGCGGCTCGGTGCTCAGCAGGTTCAGCCCGGGTTCGAGTCTTTCCAGGAGCCGGGCCGGGAACACCCTCCGGGCCACGTCCTGGGGCATCGCGAGGGCGATGTTGAGTCGGGACGACGGATCGCTCACTTGATGCTCCCCGCGTTCATTCCGGACTTCCAGAAGCGCTGCAGGAAGATGAAGGCCAGCAGCAGCGGAACCAGCGAGAGCAGCGAGCCGGTGATCACCATGGGCACGAAGTCCGGCTGCGGAACCGCGAAGCCCTGCCAGATCGAGATGCCCACGCTGACCGGCAGCAGCTTCTGGTCCTGGAGCATGACCAGCGGAAGCATGAAGTTGTTCCACACCCCGACGAACTGGAACAGGGCGATGGTGACGAAGCCGGGCATCATCATGGGCAGTGCCAGCGAGAAGAACGAGCGGATGGGTCCGGCACCGTCCATGCGTGCGGCCTCGAGCGTTTCCGCCGGGACGTATGACGCCGAATAGACGCGGGCCAGGTAGACGCCGAAGGGATTGCACATCACCGGGATGAGCACGGCCCAGATGGTGTTGGTCGCTCCCACCAACGAGGCCAGCAGGTACATGGGCAACACCGTTGCGGTGTTGGGGATCAGCACACCGACCAGCACGAAGCCGAACAGGGAGTTCTTGCCTCGGAACTCGAACTTGTCGAACGCGTAGCCGGCCATGACGGAGATGAGTCCGCCGAGCACGGCCCCGACGCCTGCATAAAGCATCGAGTTGCCCATCCAGCGCAGGAACACGCCATTGTCCTGGGCAAGGACGTTGGAGATGTTCTCGAACAGCGAGAAATCGCCGAAGGAGTACGCGCCGGTTCCGTAGAGGTCGGTGGTGTTCTTGGTGGAGGCGAAGAGCAGCCACAGCACGGGGACGACCATGTAGGCCGAGCCGATGATCAGCAAGCCGTTGACGGTGAAGGTGCTGATGAACCCGTTGCGGTGGGCTTGTGCCCTGGGCGCCTTGGGTGCTGGCTTTACGGGGGCGGGGGCAGGTCTGGTCCTGGTATCTGTGCTCATGATTTGTTCATCCTGGAGCTCAAGCGGGTGACGAGTAGCGACAGCAAGGCTGCCAACCCGGCAATGATGATCGATGCGGCCGCGGCCTGGTTCAGGTCGTGCCTGATGAAGGCGGCGTCATAGGCCCACATGTTGGGGACCCAGCTGCTGGTGATGGAAGGTGTGGCCTTGGCCAGGATGGTTGGTTCGGTGAACAGCTGCAGGGTGCCGATGATGGTGAAGAGCATGATCACGCTCAGTGCCGGCAGGATCATGGGCATCTTGATGCCCATGGCAATGCGGATGTCCCCGGCGCCGTCCACCCGGGCGGCCTCCAGCACCTCGCGCGGAACCGCCTGCAGGGCGGTGAAGATGATGATGACGTTGTAGCCGGTCCATTCCCATACCCCGATGTTCACGATCGCGGGAAGCACCATATTCGCATCCAGGAAGTTGATCTGGATGCCACCGCTTTCCAGAGCCTGGACCAGCGGGCTGATGCCCGGGGTGTAAAGGTAGGCCCAGATCAGCGCGGCGATGACTCCGGGCACCGCGTGCGGCAGGAACACCAGCAGCTGGAAGAGCTTGCGGGCCTTTGCCACCGTCGCGTCAAGCAGCAGCGCAAAGACGATGGCCCCGCCCACCATGAGCGGGATATAGATCAGGCAGTAGAGACCCAGCCGGAGAATGCCCCCGACGAATGACTCCGAGGCGAAAACCTGTGCGTAGTTTTCCAACCCGACGAAGACCGTCTTGGCCTCGCCGAAGCCCAGGCCCGACTTCTGCTGCGTGTAGAAGCTGAGCACTATCGAATAGACGACCGGCGCGATGATGGCGACCGCGAACAAGGTGAAGAACGGGACCAGGAACAGCGAAGCGGTCCTGCCGCCTGTGCCTGTGACCGTGGAGCGCGTCGTGCGCCGAACGAACGTGGGGGCCTCGGGGGCCATGGGGATCTCCTAACTGGGCCGGGTTGCCGCCGTGCGGCGGCAACCCGGAGAGGGGGGGGTGGTGCTACTCTGCGATGGACAGGCCGCTTTGCTTCAGCCCGTCAACCGTCGCGGTTTGCGCGGTGTCGACTGCTTCGCCGATGGTTCCCCCGGTGCTGAGCTTCCCGTAGGCGTCCTTCAGTGCGGTGTTGGTGACATCCCAGTTCGGGCCCCACTGCCAGTCCGGCAAGACCGTCTTGTAAGCGGACTCGAAGACCCCGTAAATGTCGTTGCCGAAGTAGCTGGCGTCGAACGCCTCCTGCGCCACCGGGGTCAGGCCGGGGAATGCCAGGAATGCAGATCCGGTGTTGCCGCGGGCCTTAATGGCTTCCGGGTTGGTGGTCAGGTACTTGATGAACTCGGCCGCGGCGGCAGGGTTCTTGCTGCTTTTGGTGATATTGAAGCTGGATCCGCCGTAGAAGGCACCGGCCGGTGCATCCCAGTTGGGCAGCTGCGCGGCAATCCACTTGCCCTTTTGGCCGCTGGCCTCGGTGCGCTTCTGGAGGCCGGTGGCGCTCCAGTTGGCGCCAACGACGCCGGCCACGGTTCCGTTGGAAAGGTCGAGGCTCCATTCATCGCTGTAGGCCTGCGAAACCTTGACGAGGTCGTCGTCGATCAGCTTCTGCCAGAAGTCTGCAACCTTCTTGGTGGCGGCATCGTTGATGCCAATCTTCCAGCTGTCGTCTGCGACATCGAACCAGCTGCCGCCTGCCTGCCAAGCAAGGCCCGCGGTCGCTGCAACTTCGTTCGGGTTGAAGCTTGCCAGGTAGGAATCGGGGGCGACCTTCTTGAGTTTCTTGCCGGCCTCCTCGAATTCCGCCCAGGTCTTGGGAACCTCGACGCCGGCCTTTTTGAGCATGTCCTGGCGGTAGTACATGACCATGGGGGCCGCATCGTAGGGCAGGCCGTAGATCTTGTCGCCGAATTCGATCTGGCCGCGAATTTCGGTGGCCAGCTTGTCGACGGTTTCGGCCTCGTCGATCAGGCCGTTCAACGGTTGGACTTGGCCGTTGCTGACGAACAGCGGCAGCTGCGGGTACTCGATGGTCGCGACATCGGGGCCGTTGCCGGCCGTGATTGCGGTGGACAGCTTGGCGTATCCGCCGCTGGCACCTTGGGGGATGGTCTCGAAGTTGACGGTGATCTTGTCTTGGCTCTTGTTGAAGGCCTCGGCCACCAGGTCCATGCCGACCAGCGACGACCAGAAGGTAATGGATCCCGCGGGATCCCCTGTTGGAACGGGTGCAGTGGACGGACCGGAAGCCGATCCACAGGCTGCAAGCAACATGACGCTGCTGGCCAGACCGGCTACCCCGATGAGCAGTTTGCGACGCTTCATTGTTCTCCCTTGAAATCCATGATGCGGTGGTGACGGTGATCACCGTTGGATGCGATAGATCAATAAAACACGCAGTTCTGAACGAAGTAAACAAAGTGAACAAAGGTGAACATTTCAAGTCGAGTGCCGCGCTCGGCCCGCGGGTCACACAGTGCGCCAAGCCCATTCGGCATGCACCGGCCAGCATCGATGCGGGCACCCTGAAGGGGCCCGCATCTGGCGTCAGGCCCAACCGAATCCGTTCAGGGGAGGCGCACGAGCGCCGGGGGCATCCCTGCCCAACAGGCTAATTGGCCGTTGATTCCCTGACGACCAGCGTCGGCGACAGGCTGACCCGCTGCACGGCCAGGTCCCACCGACGCTTGGGTCCCAAACGGTTCAAACACATTTGCAGGGCGTGGTATCCGACATCGAACTTTGGCGGCGCCACTGCACTCAGGGGCACCGCACCCAAGGACGCAACCTCGTCGTCGTAGGCCACCACCGCGAGATCGTCGGGAATGAGGAGCCCTCGCGCTTCACACAAGTCGGCAAACGTGAGCGCGTCCTCGTCGTTGTGGATGATGGCCGCGGTGGCACCGGCCTTCACGAACCGCTCGACAATGCCGCTCATCTGCTGACGGAGCTTCTCGGGGTCATTGGTGTCGTACGTGATGGCCGTCAGGTTGGCATCGTCCGGCAGCCCTGCATGGCGCGTGGACAGGCGGTAGCCCTCCTCGATATGCGATGCCGTGGGGCTGTCCTTGCGGGTGCACAGCGCAATTTTTCGATGCCCCAGCGACAGCAGGTGTGCCACGGCGATCTCCGCCCCGCGCACATGGTCGCTCTGGACGGATTCGAGCCTGCCGGCGTCCAGGACATCGCCAATCGATCGTTCAACGACGACAATCGGAACTTCCGCCGAGGCCAGCAGGTCCAGCGTGGGTGTTCCGGCCAGGCGTTCTCCGCTGGGGGTCACCAACAACCCATCGACGCCGCTCTTGAGTAGGCGTTGTATTTGCCGTTGCTCTTCGGCCGGCGAGTAGTTTGAGACGCCGAGCACCAGCCTGACGCCGAGCTCTGACGCCGCGGCCTCGGCCCCCCGGATAACTCCTGGGAAGTAGTACTTCGACGTAGGAACGACCATTCCGATGGTGGCAAGCGGTCGCTGCCCCGGGACATGCGGGTTGGCCTTCACGCCCTGGGAAACCGCCCCCGAGTTGTTGCCGTTCCTGCCAACATTCCGCTGGGCGCGGCCTCCGGAATCCCCGAAACGTTCCGCAATGGCAATCGCCCCGCCGTGAACGCGCTGCAGCGCCCCCTGTTCTTCAAGGAGGGCGAGATCGCGTCGGACCGTCATGCCTGAAATCCCCAGACTGCGCGCGAAATCCGCGGCATTCAGCGATCCCCGCAGGGCCAGCTCGCGAAGGATCCGATTCTGTCGTTCCTCACTCATCATCGACACGCCCTCCAATTTGTTTAGTATTGTGCATTACGTTCAGTATGAACCATTTCGGAGTCAATGTGTTCAGTCAAGACATTTAAATGCAACTATTACTCGAAAGGCCAAGTCGAGAAGCAGTTTCCACGCAAATACGGGCCCGGCAAATCGCAATATGACGCACTGCCAGAGCGAGCGGTCAAGCCGATCCCATGCGCAACCAGCCATTGGTTTTCCACCGCATGCGAGGAATATGTTCAACTCGCGTCTGAAGATTCATGCCATTCCGATGGAAATCCACGGATCGATGTCCGGCTGGCATGGATACGTCCGTGACGAAACCCTGTCAGGCCGAAGCGAGTCGATGCGGGGACGATTGGGTTCGCGCGCGTCATCAAGGCCGCTGGAGGGTGGAAAGCCCTCGGCGCCTGACCCACAGTCACCCTGCCCTGGCCAGACGTGGGCCACTGACAACCATTGCTGCCGCATCCGGCTCACGATTGCCTAACTCGAGCCGTTCACGGCTTGGGCCTCTTTGGATCTTCGGTCCAGGGAAAGGGGCACGCCGACAAGCGACCTCCAACGGCCTCGCGCCTCGATCCATTCCCTCCGGGAGGCGCCGCGCGACTCAGGGACAGAGGCCCGGGCAATGCCGTCCCCAAAGGGTCAGATTCCCACCAGAGGAACCGTGGTTACCAGGATCGGGGCTTCAAACAGCCTCTCCCCCTTGAGCCAGTCCGGCAGCATTCGATCGGCGAGTAGCGCCAACTCCGAGGCCGTCGCTGCGGGCTCTTGCAGCCAGTCGAGGAGCAGGGAAAGGATTCCCCCGACGAGGAAGGTCGCCGCACGGCCCGCATCAAGATCGGCAGGCTTGGAACCCACCTTGGCTATGGCCTCCGTGAGGTGCGAAACCAATATCGCATGGAGTTCGGCCAGCGCGGGGGTTTGGGTATCTGGCGTCAGCACGGCCGAGCACAGCACCCGGTGTTGCTCGAGGTGCCCAAAGAGGTCCTCGAAGCTGACGCGGGAAGTCCCGGCCGACGAATCCTTGTCCTGGTTTTCATTGCCCGAGGGCTTGATCGTGTCGAGCAGCTCCCTGAACGCCGCGACCCCCACAATTTCCGCACCGGAGAAGTGGTTGTAGAACGAACTGCGACTCACTCCGGCCTCTTGCGCAAGCGATGACACCGTCGGTGCAACCCGGCCGTTTTCGAGTTGCCGTTCGAAGGCGGCCAGTATGAGTTGCCGGGTTCGGACCGATCTTGGATCCGCCGCGTTCCCTTCGCGCATGAATACGGCCGGGGCCATGCCAGTCAAGCCCATGGGTCGCCTCCTCTGTTCCTCGGATGACTCAATCGTACAGTTGCCCAAGAAATCCACTTATCGTACAGTTGTCCATTAGAGCCTCGATGACAGGTTTGGGGCCTCGTCGCATTTGAAAGGAAACAACAAATGTCAGCAATGGATAGGTTCGATCCGGAAATACTGACGCTCTTCACGGCGGCAACAGCGACCCAAGCACCCGAAGCCAAGCTCCCCGAACGGGGCGACGCGTTGGGGCTGCGAGAGGTAATCGACTCCGGCCTGGCCAACATTCCCCGCCCATCCGCGCCCGGGATTGAATCCAGTTCCCACTTGGTGGGGACTTCCGATGGCTCCCTGATCGAGTTGCGTTGGTACTCCGCCACCGAGGATAAAAGAACCGACCGACCTGCGGTGGTGTACTTCCACGGAGGAGGACGGATCGGCGGCAAGATCGATCACTACGATGGCGTTGTCCGGCACTACGTCCAGGAAACCAACGTTCCGATGCTGTTGGTCGACTATCGTCTGGCGCCGGAACACACCGGCACAACGGCCCCGGAAGACGGGATCTGCGCCGTCGAATGGCTCATCGAGCATGCCGACGAGCTTCGGATAGACACAGATCGAATCGCGGTCATGGGCGATAGCGGCGGAGGTGGAGTGGCGGCGGGAACGGCGATTCTGGCGAGGGATCGAGGCATCGCCATCGCACGACAAATCCTCATCTATCCGATGCTCGATGACCGCAACACCAAGGCCGACCCGACCTTGGAGGGCTTGGTCGCCTGGAACCACGACACGAACTGGACAGGCTGGAACGCCGTCCTAGGCGACGCCATTGGAAGTGGTGGGGTTTCCCCCGTCACGGCACCGGGACGCCTGAACGACTTCTCCGGCATTCCCCGCGCATACATCGAAGTCGGGGACCTCGACATCTTCAGGGACGAGTCGATTGCATATGCGAGGGGACTCTACGACGCCGGCATTCCATGCGACTTGAACGTGAATGCCGGGGTGATGCACGGGCATGACCTCATGAGCTTCGACATGGAGCTGACACGGCGCACTCTCGCCGGTCGGTTCAGGGCCATCGAGGCCCTGTAGCCGGACGGCTTGCCGTTTGCAGTCCGGCACCCAGTCGGGGGATGCGATGCCACAGGCGTTGCGTCCCGCGGCTGGGTGCCGCAGCTTCTTCGTCAGCAGGCATGCCACGAATGAATTCAGTGGCGGCAAAAGGTTCCTTTCGCCCAACACAGCGCTTGAAACTCCAGCAAGGGTGCCGAATCTATCCCCACGACATCATCGGAGCGGGAAGAACCACCACGCTTCGTAGAAAAACGAAAAATTCCCCGTGGTTCCGGGTAAATCTGCCTCGGAACCACGGGGAATTTGGCTGGAGCTCCTCCTAGGTCCTGAGACTCTTTGGTAAATGAGGCCAGCTCCCGACCATGATTCCCAGGGCCAAGGTCAGGACACGCGCACTCTTGCGGCTACGCAGGAATACGCGTGTCCGATGGACAGGGACCCAAGCATCCAGGTTCGGTGTTACCTGACGCGAGAGTTGACGGATTTCGAGGCATAGCCCTTTTTGTGCGCCGTGACCTTCACGTAGATCACCTTGCCATGGTCCCTCGCGCTGAACCTGTAGCTGGACTTGCTCGCCTTGCTGATCGCCGCACCGTTGCGATACCACTGGTAGCGATACTTGTCCGGCTTGGCCGACCAGGTCCCCGACTTCGCGTTGAGGGTCTTGCCGGTTTTATGGCTACCGGAGATGGCCGGGTATTTCTTGATTTTCAAGGAACCCTTGCCAATCTTGGCAGTCTTGCTGCTCGTTTTCGACAAGGAAACGAACCCGGACTTTGAGGCCGAAACTTTAACGCTCAGGCGCCGGTTCAGGTCGGTCGCTGTGGGGGTGTACGTGCTGTGAGTTGCACCCTTGATGGATTTTCCGTCGCGCATCCACCTGTAGGACTTCTTGGTGCCAGACGGCGTCTTGCCGGTTTCCGCCTTGAGCTTTGACCCGACCTTGGTCGTGCCGGTGACCTTGACCTTGTGATTGAAGAGGTCAAGCACCGTGTACTTGACCCGGTGCTTGGTGGCAACCGGGGTCAGGAATGAGCTTGCAATTTGAGTAGCAGTTACGGTGACCAGGACATCCAAGTTCTTGTTCGAGTCAGCCGTCGTGAGCTTGTAAGTGCATGACTTCACCCCAGTAGCTTTGCCATCGCGGAACCACTCGCAAGAGTAACCCTTCTTATATTCCGGGTAGTTATAAGATTCGGGGCGGGCCAAGAGGTAAGTGCCTTTGGTGGCAGTCTCATCTTCAGGCGATACCTTTACCTTTGTCGCTTTCAGCACGTCAGTGGCTGTAAAGCGTGCTCCTTCCGCCACATAAACCGACATGCCAATTGATCGATCGCCCGCTTGTACCGGCGTCTCGTAGTAGTCCCACTCCATGTAGGACGACCGGGCGGGATGGATAGCCGTAAAAGTGTTCATTCCGGCAGGGCGCGCGGCTTCGTCATATTCACTTTGGCTGAACTTGAACGACTTACCGTCAAGTCCTTTAAACGTGGGTACTGTAAATGTTTCGCCGACTTTCACAACCGGCTCTTTGAACCTGAATATGAATGCTACGCTCTTCAGACTTTGCGATTGTGCAAGGTCGGATAGGTCGGTGTTTGGGCCGCCTCCGATGTGAAGAGTCTCCAAGGTGGCTGAATCTTTCAAGGACTGGCCAGCCCTTGAATAATCAGTGCCTGATGCATCAAGGAACCGTAGCTTCGGCATGGATGCAAGAACGGAGAGGTCTTGGGCAGGGGCCCGCAACTTGAGATCCTCGATACCGAGTGAAGCAAGTTGCTTGAGCGCGTCGCTCGGGACGGGGACGGTATCGCCGTCGTTGCCAAGCTTCAAACCCCCTAACGCCGGAAGATCCTGCAGTACATGAAGGTCGCTGGGAACAACCCGCAAGTCGAGAGAAGTTATTTCAGGGTACTTGGCCAACCCCGAAATGTTCGGCCCGGTGCAGACGGTCTCTTTTTCCCCGACGATGCAATCCCCCACCGCGATCACCCATTCGGCACGGGCAGGCGAAGCAAGCATCGTTAACAGCATTGTTGCCGATGCAACAGCGGTCAGCAATCGTTTCAATAGTCCCCCTGATTAGTGCGTTTCAAAAAGCCTAACCGGGAATACCGCATTTCAGTAGCCTTAAGGGCATTTCAACACCGATCGAGTTCGCTCAGGCAGCATTCATCATTTCCCGTTCATCGGCGCACCGGCACCGAACGGTACTCGACCTCAGCCTCGGCCTTGTTCACCCGGCGGGATGTGTTTTTGGCTACGTGCATCGCCAGTTGATTCCACATCATGCGCATTGCATATATTTATCGAAGTCGGTTTGGAGGACTTTTCACTAATATTTTAGTGGCTACAATTTTCGACCCAAAAAGAGGATTTGCCCCCGGAACCATGCGGTTCCTAGGCAAACCCCAAACGTAACTTCAGATTGATGCATTCGCCGTCGCGCAGGCAGCACAGGGGATCTCGACGATTGTCCACAACGAGGGCTCGTGTCCGCACTCCTCTCGACGAAACGCGAGCACCTACGGGCGCGATCGCTTACTTGAGCCCGAAGCCGGATCCACCTTGTTGGCGATGCCCGAACCGCTCTCTCAGGAAATTTCCCGTGATGGTCAAATCCGCCGAAGTTTGGCTGTGGCGGGTGGCATGCAGCGTCTCGGCCTGTCCGAGGAGGAGCCCAAGCTGCTCGACCAGTTCCTCGTTGGGCGTTTTTCCGTTTGGTTGCCGGTTTTCCACCATGCTCGGCGGTATGGCCAGATATCCCTGAAGGACCCACGGTAGGTAATCGCTCACCACGGCTTCTAGTTCATATTCAAACCCCGCATCGGCGGAAGGCTGCCGGCTTTCCGTGTCGATGACCGAGTCCAGCATCTGGCAGGTTTCCAGGATGGTTACGTACGTATCAGCGGGAAGGCGGTGCTTGTTCTGCTTGGCGAGCGAGCTCACCCATGTCAGAGAGGTCGACAGATCGTCCGCCGGCCGGGCTAACGAAGTTGCTGCCGGGGGCTGCTGGAAGGGAGGATACGCAGGTGAGTCCGTCTGGACCGGGGGAAACGCAGGTGAGTTCGCCTGGGCCGGAGCGCCAAGCTGCGGTTTCCGACCCCTCCTGGGAATCCAGAGATCGCGAAGCATGTAGGACCGCACGGCTGACAAGCCCATTGCCGCGAGGGCGGCAACAACACCACTGCTTCCAGGAAGGGAAAAGGCAAGAACGAAGACGGCGCCGTAGATCACACCCTCAAAAATCACTTTCTTGTTCTTAGCACCCATCCCGATGATGAGTACCAGAAAAGCGATGAAAGGAAAAAATACGGCGACAAGCGCAACCTTGAAGACGTTCCGTATAGTGAAGCGAGACATCATTACCCCCTTTGTGTGTGCATCGTGGCTGCGTCAGAGGCGTGATTTCGCTCAAGCTGACGTCGCTCGCGACTTACTTGCCCCTCAAGAACCTGCACGGTCAGTTTCATCGGCTGTGTTGCTTCCGTCTTAATCCTGTCGATCTCATCGATGGACTGGAATACGTTGTCGAATGCTTGCTGCAACTTGGTGTGGTCGATCGTGGTTCGGGCAGCATTCTTGTGAATGGCAGCGCCTTGGGAGCGGAGGCGCACCGAGGTCGAGCGAGTTCAACATGATGTATTCCTTGGAGGCTCTGGTACCAGTTGCAGTCTACTAGGGTTTGTTTGAAAGCTACCGCAAATGACCGGCAACAACCGGGGCAGTGGAATCCGGCACCATCTCAGCCGCTGGACCACAATCCTCGTGACCAAACTTGGTTCAAATCTTCGCCTCTGCTGACGGATTGCGACTCGAGTAAAACTCAATGGCACGATGAAGGCGCCCAGAATTGGGACAGATTGGATCCGCACCTGACGATACGTGGCAATCAAGGTTGTCGCGGGTGAGCCGATGCTGCTCGGCCTCCACGCGGGATCGGAAATACTTTGGAGGCTAGTGCTCTCGAAGCATCAGGGGCTCAACATCGAGCAGGCCGGTGAACACAATCCTTTGGATACCGAGAGCCGTGACCGCACCCTGTGAACCGGGTTGATGTTGTGCTTAGGCGCCAGGAACGGTTCAATTTTGTTTTCGCCAAAGTCTCCATGTGGATCCAATGCGGAAGATCCGCTGATTCGGACTACTTTTAGGTAAATTAAATCCCCGTGTTCGCGGGCATTTCTGCCGCGAAATCACGGGGATTTCGGTGGAACCTCCTACCGGATTCGAACCGGTGACCCCCTTTCCCTCGGAGAGATCGGTTTCCTCAAGCACGGAGTGCACGCTCAGGGCTGTAGGCGCGTTCATCTGCTGAACATCCTTGGGGTTTCGTTCGGATGCTTCTGCGACGTTCGGTCGAGCTTCGTCGCAACCCCGTGCTATGGCTCTCTTTCATTTCGCCCCGAGTGGGTGCCGAAAGTGTAGTCAGCATCGTCCTTGCCAGCAAACTGGAGTGCGAAGACTCGTAGAGGTCGACGGATGAGCGCGCGCCGACTCCCTAAACCGGATCGCGCTCTGGGGGGCGGACTTGAGAATCCTCGCCGGGACTCTCGCTCCCCGAACCAGACGCCAAGGGTCGCGGCATAGGCACAATGGTTACGGCAAGAGAACCATTGTGCCTATGCCCGTTCCGCGCGTCGGCTAGCGCTTGGCGATCTTCCTGGAGGTGCTTCCCTTCACGATCGTCTTGTACCCGGGGTATGAAACGGTTGCCCTGATGGAGACCCGCTTGCCGGCATCAGCCTTGGTGAGCTTGTACGAAGTCTTGGTCGCACTCTTGATGGCCTTTCCCTCACGCAGCCACTGGTACTTGAACGTGGCGCCCGCCTTCCAGCTGAGAGCCTTTGCCTTCAGTGTCTTGCCAGGTTTGGCCGTTCCTGTTGCGGAAAGCGCACCGGCCCTCATCACCATGCGTTCGACCGGACCGGTCGGCTTCGATGTTGATGCCACTGCCACCCGGTCGAACGGCTTGTAGCTGGTTCTGACAGAGATCTTCTTGTCGGCGTCCGCTGCGGTCAGCTTGTAGGTGGTTCCGGTGGCGCCGGTGATAGGTTTGCCATCGCGCAGCCACTGTCTGCTCGTCTTCACGGTCTGCGGGACGACCCCGTAGCCGCGCTCAGCCGTCAGCTTTTGCCCGACGGTTGCGTTGCCGGTGATGATCGTTGCCGGGGCTTTGAACGTCGGAGTGGCTAGGACGATCTTGTTTGACGCCGCGGGTGCAGTGACGGTTCCATCTGGGTAAATTGAGCGTGCGTTGGCCTGGAGTGTGTCGCCGGCGACGGTTCCGTTCGGGTTGAACTGGAAGCCGAAATCAGAGGTGAAGTCCTGGACGATTTTGCCGTTGTGGATCCACTGCATCTGCACTTCGGTGTCAGGCGCGACATGGGTGACCTTGGCGTCAAAAAATGTGTTTGGGCCCGCGGCAAGCGGTGGGAGGAACACCTTCACCGGTGCCGGTGCAACGTCTTGGATCGGGATATGGACCTTCGATCGCTCCGGAACCCAGCCCTGGGGCGTCGAGGCACGCACCTCCAGGATCAGCTCCCTGCCCTTCCAGGATGGCTGGACGACAAGAGGCTTCATGCCGGTGGCGACAGGCAGCGTTGAGATGCGGCCGTCCTTGGACGGATACTGCACGTACCAGTTGTATCGCGTCTCGCCGATGTTGCCGGCAGCTTCGGTCATGGCGCTGAGCTTGGCGATGTTCGCGGAGATGCTTTCGCCCGGGCGGATGGAAGCCGGAGCGGTGAAGGTGGCTGAGGTTCCTCGGGCCCAGTCGGCAATGAATGGCGTTTCGCTGATGCGCACCCCACCGTCCGGCCAGGTAGCGCGAACCCACATGACGTGGTTCGTGTAGTGATGAATCTTGATGCCGTCGAAGGTCCAGGTCGGGCCGTTGTCGGTCCAGTCGTCTTGTGGCGTGACGTAGTCGACGCCGACCCAGAAGTACTCGATCTTTTCGGCGCCTTCGGCGGTGGCGTGTGCTGTGACTGTTCCGCCGGCGTACGCGATGTCGTTCGTGAACCCCAGGGCAAGCAACCGCGGGTCGTTGTGGATTTCGACCGACGCGTTGGTGATTTGGTGCTCGGGGCTGACCTGCTCGTTCGAGGTGGCGCTCGTTGCCTGCGCTGGGGTGACTGCGTGGGTGAAGGTTCCCGTTGCGAGCAGGCTGGACAGAGCGATGGTAGCGAGTATTTTTCTCAATGTTCCCCCATTGCGAATGACGATCTTGACTCTTGACTCTACCGGATTCTGAACCACGTCAGATGCCGGTTAACGGTTGCCATGCGTGCTTTCACATTTCGGCCGTCGGCGGGGACGTAATGCGCCGATCAAAGGAACGAAGAACGCATGGCAATGCTTGAGGTCGTGGCGCCATGCGCTGGGTTTCCGCAATGCTCATGGATTGCCGATAACCGTGATTACATCGAGTAAATCAACCAAAATCGGTGTCTTACTGTTCGACTGGTTGCGGTCCCGCATCTTGAATCCGGCCGCACCGCACCTGTGGCATCGGCAATGCCTGAAGCCCCAAACGGACTGCACCAACGCGCCAAATGAGGCAGTGGAGAGAGAAGTCAGACAGCCGCACTCTAGTAGGTGAGGGGTCATCCGATTTGGTGGGCCCCGCCTTCTACCGAAAGGGGTTCCCGTGAAACGGATCCTGAAACTCTGGACGATCATCGTCCTGGCCCTTGGCCTCACCGCGGTCGCCACACCCGCCCAGACGGCAAGTTATGACAGCGAGCCCTCGTGTGTAAAAATCGGATTCCTCTGGCTCAAGGATGACTGCAAGGCGCGTAACCTGTATCGGTCGGTTGCCAAGAAGACGGTCGCAGGCGATGCTGCAAGCGTGCAAAAAGCTGTGATGATGGTCGGCGCCGGGCTCGGTGAGAAATCGCTGCTTCAAATGGAATGGGTGGCTTACGAAACCAACCGGCACACCGCCCGGTGCGCCCGAACCCAGCTGCTGCGCTTCATCTCCAGCAATGCCAGCTCGATGCGAATGGTAGGGAACGTCGACCGGGCCTTCAAGGCGGCCGGCGCTGGGCTGAGGTTCGTCAACAAAACGCCAAACGGGGCGATCTCGCGTCAGGTGTTGAACACCGGCAGTGGGCTAGTGAAGGTAACAGGCAAGGCTGTCACCGCTGGGCACATGAACAAACTAGTCAACAACGTCTCGCTCTGCGGCACCAGGTTCTAACGCAGGCTGCCCGTCCCCGATTGGTGGCGGGCAGTTTGCTTGCACGGTGTCTATCCGCGGCGAGAAGCTCTCTGCCGGCCCAGGAGGTGTGCTCGGGCTCGGCCAAGGTCAGTGCTCCACGGGTCGGTCGCCCTGAGGATGTCGTCGCTGATTCCCAGAACCTTTGCAACGACCAGAAAGTGGTCCATCCTGCCGCCCTTGCCGTCTTCAAACCGGTTCAAGGTTGCGCGTGAGACGTTGGCTCGCGCGGCTTCCAGTGCCAGGGATCTTCATCCGGCACCGGTTCGATCGACACCACCCCGATGGAGGCACTTAGCATGAAGTCCGGGTCTTCACCCCTGAAGCGCTTAAGCAGCTCCAGGCACTTGCCAACCTCAGCCACTAGGATCTTGCAGGGCACCGCGTACCCGTCTTCAGGCCACCGATCACCACCTGGTGAAGGGGGCCTCACCATCTGCTGCGTCTCGCGATCAAGCAGGTAGACAGCGCCCGAGCCCGTGGTCACGCGGATGGAGGAGGAGCTTGGCTGGGTCATACCCACTAGCATAAAACTTGTGCGGGGCCGGCCAAGTGGCAGCAGGCCCGCACCCGTGCCACATCCCCGCATGGGCCAGACACCAGTTGGCCTAGCAGCGAGCTTCATAGACGGCGGGGCGGTAACCGGGGGCGGAGCCTTCCTCTCAGGAGGCGGTCGAGATCCTTATTTCAGTCCACAATGCCCCGCACACTATGGTGAGATGCTGGAAAACAGCAGACGATCAAGCCATCAGCAGCATACTATCCAGAATGCGGAGCCCTGCTGACCTATCATCACGACCAAATTACAGCAGGTACATATTCGCGGACAGGGGGCCGCACTCTCAGATCACCCCTTGGTCGCAAATTTTTGAAACTATTCAGTATCCATCTGGAGGCTATCTGGAGGATCCGATTTCTTCAGCCGGATTCACGGCTGATAGCCGAAAAGCAAAACACCCTATTATCCCCGTATTCTTGGGGATAATAGGGTGTTCAGAAGAGCTAAAGTGGAGCCTCCTACCGGATTCGAACCGGTGACCCCCTGTTTACAAGACAGGTGCTCTGGCCAACTGAGCTAAGGAGGCGTGCAACTAATTGCGTCATTGCAACGCAAGTGCAGGATCAAGCGTAGCCGACAAATACCCGCAGCAAAAAACCGACAGGAGCTGGCCGTAACCGCGGGGAAACGGATGGCCGGGTTCATGACCGCCTGAAGCGGTCCTGAACCCGGCCATCGTGAAGATGCGGTGCCTTGGATTACTTGTTGGCAGCGATCTGTTCGTTGACGAAGGCAACGAAGTCAGGGTTTGCGGTCTGGTTCCATTCCTTGCCCTGGACGAAGATGCTCGGGGTGCCTGCAATGGCATCCACACGGGCCGCCTCGTCGGTGAACTTCACGAACGGGCGGAAGTCTCCCTTCTCGATGCAGCTGGCGACATCCGCGCCGTTGTCCTTGGCCAACTGGGCCAGGGCCTTGTTGTTCATCTCTCCCTGCGGGTAGTGGGCAAACAAAGCCTTGGAGAACGGCAGGTAGGAAGCCGGTGCGGCATCCGCAACACAGGCCAGTGCGTTGGCACCGCGCGAGGAGTAGTTTGTCGGTGAACCCCGATCGAGGAAGGCAACGTTTCGGTATTCCACATTGACGTCGCCTGCGGCAAGCCAGGTGGCGATCTGGTCGGCGTACTTGTCCTCGAAATCTGCGCAGTGCACGCAGTTCACGTCCACGTAGATCAACAGGTTGACCGGATCGCCCTTGGCCGCGGCCTTGGCGTCGCGTGGTGCAGGTGGTGGCGGAGTCGAGCCTTGCGGAGGAGTCCCGGCCTTGGTGACGTCGACCGTGATGCCGGAGGTATCAGCCAGCGTCTTGTCCGAGGTCAGCGTGATGCCGCCGGCGGCGTTTCCGCCCTTGGGGGCATTGCCCGCGTCGGCGACCTTGCCCGAGTTGTTCTGCAAGATGATCCCCGCGACAAGGGCAACCACCGCCAGGACTGCAACGAGAACGCCGAGCTTGATGAACAGTGATTTGCGCTTGTCCGCGGCTTCCTGGGCAACACGCATTTTCTGCGCCTGCTCGCGTGCGCTCGCGGTGCGCTCGGCCTTGTTCGGCCGCTGGCTATCGGATGCCATAGGTCAATCGTCCCTTACGTAGGTTTGGTACTCCCCCAACCTCACCAGTTTAGGGCACTGACGCGGTGTTCCTTGGCGTCATAGTGTCGCTTCCGTGTTGAGGCTAACCTAGGCTCAAGAACAATTAGGCGTTCGCGAACTGGAGGATCACTATGATGGCCGATCAAGATCACGAGCCCTCACCTGCCCCTGCGCATCGGGGCTATGACTTTATTGTGGTTGCCAATCGGCTGCCGGTGGACCGGGTTGAGGGCGAAGACGGAGAACTACTATGGCGTCGTTCACCGGGTGGATTGGTCACGGCCATCGCACCGGTCATGCAGGAATCCGATGGCGCTTGGGTCGGCTGGCACGGAGCCACTGGCGAAGAACTCCCACCGTTCGAGAACGAGAATATTCACTTGATTCCGGTCCCCTTGGATGATGAGGACTTTGAGCTGTACTACGAAGGCTTCTCCAATTCGACTCTCTGGCCGCTGTACCACGACGTCATTGTTCCCCCGGAGTTCCACCGCACATGGTGGGACAACTACAAGAAGGTCAATAAGCGATTCGCCGATGCCACGGCCAAGGTGGCCAACAAAGGCGCCACAGTGTGGGTGCAGGACTACCAATTGCAGTTGGTGCCCAAGCTGCTGCGTGAGCTTCGCCCCGACCTGCGCATCGGCTTCTTCAACCACATTCCCTTCCCTTCCCCCGAGATTTTTTCCCAGCTTCCCTGGCGGCGGCAGATCCTTGAGGGGCTTGCCGGGGCGGACCTGGTGGGCTTCCAGCGCACGGCGGATGCCAGCAATTTCCTGCGCAGCATGCGCCGCTACACGGATCGCACGGTCAAGGGCTCGTGGGCGATTCCGCCTGCGCACCTGGATGGCAGCGCCTCGACCAGGAATATCTGCAGGGCCGAGGCCCATCCGATCTCCATCGACACGGCGCAGGTTGCCGAGCTGGCCCATGACCCGGAGATCATTGCCCGGGCCAAGCAAATCCGCAAGGAACTGGGGAACCCCAAGACCGTGCTCCTGGGTGTTGACAGGCTCGATTACACCAAGGGACTGAGGCACCGGCTCAAGGCGTACGGCGAATTGCTGGCCGACGGCGAACTCGTGGTTGGCCAGACCTGCTTGGTCCAGGTAGCCAGCCCCAGCCGTGAAAACGTTGAACGCTACGCCCAGTTGCGGGACCAGGTGGAGCTCATGGTCGGTTCGCTCAACGGCGAACACGACACCATGGGACACACGGCCGTGCGCTACCTGCACCATTCCTATCCGCTGCGGGAAATGATTGCGCTGTACCTGGCCGCCGACATCATGCTTGTCACCGCCCTGCGCGATGGCATGAACCTGGTTGCCAAGGAATTCGTGGCCGCCCACACCGACAACAGCGGCATGCTGGTGCTCTCCGAATTCGCCGGCGCCGCGGACCAACTCACGCAATCGGTGCTGGTGAACCCGCACGACATCGACGGCATGAAGTCAGGGATCCTGCGCGCAGTGCATATGGATCCGCTCGAATCATCCAGGCGCATGCGCAGGATGCGCCGACACCTCAAGGAACACGACGTGGCCCGATGGTCCGACACGTTCCTGACTGCGTTGTCCCAGCCCCTGCCTGTCGACACCCTCGTCTAGCAGCGGCCTGGACAACGCCGCCTGGCTGGTCTTCCCAGCACGCACTCCCCCGCTCCAACCCTGAAAGGACCCAGGTACAAACCCATGGGACCCCTGTCGCCAGAATTGGCCGACGCCATCGAAACCCTAGTCGATGCCCAGATCCTTCTGGTTGCCCTGGACTTTGACGGAACCCTTGCACCGCTGGTCGACCACCCGGGCGACGCCCGCCCGTTGCCCGCCTCCGCGGAGCTGCTGGGCAGGCTGGCTGCACTGGAGAACACCGTCACGGCCTTGATATCGGGGCGCGATCTGGCTTCCCTTCGCGCCGTGGCCAACCCGCCGACTGAAACGCTGCTGGTGGGCAGCCACGGCACCGAACGCTGGGCTCCGGAAAGCTTCGGCACCGATGCCACGCACATCGATCTCAACGTGAAACAGTCGACTGCCCTGGACAAGGCCATCAAGGTGCTCGAGTCGGTCGTCTCCGACCACCCCGGCACCAGCGTCGAATACAAGCCCGCCTCGGTGGTCCTGCATGTGCGCCGGGCGGCACAGGACATGGCGTCAAAGGCCATACGTTCGGCCCATGACAGGCTGGAAAACATCGAAAACCTCTGGACCCTGGACGGCAAGGCCGTCCTTGAAGCCACGGTGCTGTCGGGAACCAAGGGCGAGGGGCTGGACTGGCTGCGCGAGGTCGCCGACGCTTCCACCGTGCTGTTCGCCGGGGACGATGTCACCGACGAAGATGCCTTTGCCGTGCTGCGCCCCGGGGATATCGGCGTCAAAATAGGTTCAGGTAATACAAGGGCGCAATTCCGACTTAATGGGCCCGGAGAATTGTCAGCCCTTTTGGAATTGGTACTTGATATGAGAAGCTTGTGATTCCATTCACAACGGACCGTCGGGCACGTACCTGCCCGTGAAAGGATTACTGCCCCATGGCATCTGTAACTTTTGACCAGGCTTCACGCATCTACCCCGGATCCACCAAGCCCAGCGTTGACAAGCTCTCCCTGGAAATCGCCGACGGGGAATTCCTCGTTTTGGTCGGCCCTTCCGGCTGTGGCAAGTCCACCTCCCTGCGCATGCTCGCAGGCCTGGAAGACGTCAACTCCGGCCGAATCCTCATCGGCGACCGTGATGTAACAAACGTTCCTCCCAAGGACCGCGACATAGCCATGGTTTTCCAGAACTACGCGCTGTACCCGCACATGACCGTGGGCGACAACATGGGCTTCGCGCTGAAGATCGCCGGCGTCGACAAGGAAGAGCGTGCACGCCGCGTGCAGGAAGCGGCAAAGCTGCTTGACCTCGAGGACTACCTGGACCGCAAGCCGAAGGCACTCTCCGGCGGCCAGCGCCAGCGCGTTGCCATGGGTCGCGCGATCGTGCGTAGCCCGCAGGTCTTCCTCATGGATGAGCCGCTGTCCAACCTCGACGCCAAGCTTCGCGTGCAGACCCGTACGCAGATCGCCTCGCTGACCCGCCGCCTCGGTGTCACCACCGTGTACGTGACCCACGACCAGGTCGAGGCACTGACCATGGGCGACCGCGTCGCAGTGCTCAAGGACGGCCTGCTGCAGCAGGTCGGCACCCCGCGCGAGCTCTACGACCGCCCTCAGAACGTCTTCGTTGCCGGTTTCATCGGCTCCCCCGCCATGAACTTGCTGGAACTGCCGGCGGTCAACGGCGGCGTCGCCTTCGGCGGCACCATCTACCCGGTGTCTTCCGCAACCCTCGAGGCAGCAACCGGCAACTCGGTGACCCTGGGTGTCCGCCCGGAGGACCTCGACCTGGTTTCCGCCGGCGAGGGCCTGGCAGTGAACGTCGACGTCGTCGAGGAACTCGGCGCCGATGCCTACGTCTACGGACACACCAATGTCGGCGGCACCGAATACCAGATGGTTGTCCGCGTCGACGGCCGCAAGCCCCCGTTCAAGGGCGAAACCGTGCACGTGTTGCCGAAGGTTGGCCACGTCCACCTCTTCGATACCGCCTCCGGCGAGCGCCTGGCGGACGTCAACAATACCCGGGGCGCCCACGCAGAGCAGGTTCCCAGCGAGGTCTAAGCCCGGTCACCACGGGCGGTAAGCTCGGACCAAGTGCCAACGGCGGCCGCATTCAATACACCTGAATGCGGCCGCTTTTGCACATCCGGCATACTTTTTGCCATCGCCACCGCGTTTGAACCAGCGCACCTGAGCCTTTCGACAAGGGACGGTTTCCACCCCCATGATCCGCCACACCGCCCAATGGCACGACGAACCCACCAACTACGTCCAGCCCGGAAAGCTTCCGCGCGGCATTCAGGCCGCGGCCAGCCCCGTCGTGGCCGGCTCGCTGTCCATCACCTCCGCCACCGCCGACCCTGCGCTGCTGGACCTGCCGTGGCAGATCCAGCTCGAGGACTGGCCGGCGGACACCCTTGCCCCGTTGCCGCGCGGCATCTCGCGGCACGTGGTGCGCTTTGCCATGATGGGCGGGTCGGTGATCGCCATCAAGGAAACCGGCGAACACGTGGCCCGGCACGAATACCACATGCTACGCAAGCTGCGCCGGCTGGCGGCCCCCTGTGTGGAACCCGTCGCGGTGATCACGGGGCGCAAGGACACCGACGGCAACGACCTCGAGCCGGTGCTTGTCACCCGGCACCTGAAGTACTCGCTGCCCTACCGCGCGTTGTTCTCCCAGAAGCTGCGCCGCGACACCCTCACCCGGCTCATCGATGCCCAGGCGCTGCTGCTGGTACGCCTGCACCTGATCGGCTTCTACTGGGGCGACGTGTCCCTGTCCAACACCCTGTTCAGACGCGACGCCGGTTCCTTCGCCGCGTACCTGGTGGATGCGGAAACCGGAGAGCTCTATCCCGAGCTTTCCTCCGGGCAGCGCGAATACGACCTCGAGATCGCGCGGGTGAACATCGCCGGGGAACTCATGGACCTCATGGAGGCGGGGCTCATCGAGGAGAAGGTGGACCCGGTTGCCACCAGCGAACAGATCCTGCACGCCTACCGCGGGCTGTGGGCCGAGCTGAACGAGAAGGAATCCTTCGACCTGTCCGAGCGCTGGCGGGTCGATGAGCGGATCCGCCGGCTCAACGACCTGGGTTTCGACGTGGAGGAAATCAGCCTCAAGACCTCCCCCGATGGCGGCCAGCTGGTCATCCAGCCCAAGGTCGTCGACGCCGGGCACCACACCCGCCGCCTGCTGCGGCTCACCGGCCTGGACGTGGAGGAGGGACAGGCCCGGCGCCTGCTCAACGATATGGACGCCTACCGGGCCAAGAAGCACCCCGACCTGGACGAGGAATTGGTGGCTGCGCACTGGGTGGCCAACGTCTTTGACAGGATCACCGGCGCCATCCCGCGCGAGTTCCACGGCAAGCTGGAACCGGCGCAGATCGTGCACGAGGTGCTGGAGCACCGCTGGTACATTTCCGAGGCGCGCGGCTCCAACGTCCCCATGGAGGAGGCTGTGGCCTCCTATGTCGACGCGGTGCTGCGCCACCGCCGGGACGAGGCCCGGCTGATGCTGGATCCCGAGGCCGCTGACAGCGAGTGACCCCTAAGACTCGCCCGTGGCCACGTTTTCGGCGCCATCTTCGGCCACGCCGAGGCCCGGCACATGCCGGGCGGCATCGCGGCTTAGGCTTGAATTGCCTAGTCAAACCGGACTTGGCCATTGTGCTCGGCAACGGAACGCAGCCTGGTCCGGGTCGGCGATTCCGCCCGCAGGTCCTAGCTCCAGGGCCCGGGTGTCGGCGCCAGGTGGAAGACGGCACCCGCACCGCGCGCACCAACCAGCAGTTCGCCCGCCGCGTTCACGCTCAGTTGCGGGGCCATACCCACCTGCATGAGCGGCTCCGCAAGGTCCCGCTCCAGCCGGATTCCGGTCCCGAGCGGGGTTTCCGGCACGGGCCCGCGGCTGATCACGCACAGCACGGATCCGCGCGCGTGTTCGCGCACATAGACCAACAGGTCACCCGCGGCATGGATGAAGCGCAGCGACCCGTCCACCAGCGCGCGGTGTTCGGTGCGCAGGGCGGCCAGGTCCGCGTAAAGCCCCCGCAGGTCGGCACCCCACTTTTCCGGGGCATCCCACGGCATGGGGGTGCGCGAGTCCTCGCCGCTGAACCCCTCGAGCCCGAATTCGTCCCCGGCAAACACCAGCGGGATGCCGGGGAAGCTGAACTGTGCGCACGCGGCGATCAGCTGGCCTCCCTCGATCATGTGGCTGGCGGCCCGCGCCGTGTCATGGGTGTCCAGTGCGTTGGCGTTGGCCAGCCGAACCTCCCAGCTGTATCCGGCGGAGAACTCGCGGTGGGTTGCTATGAAGTCCGCCGCGTCGATGCGCGCGGGCCCGTCCTGCGGCAGCCCAAAGAACCAGCCGATGGCCTCCGGATCGGGTTCCTTGGCCAGGAACTGCCAGAGCGGCCTGGTGAAGTTAGTGTAGCTGACCGCTCCCTGCCACCCGTCCCCTGGCACGTCGGGGGCCGCATCGGAGGTCGACTCGGCCAGCAGCATGGCACCGGGCTTCACTTCTTCCAGGCGGGCCCGCAGCATGCGGGCCACCTCGTGGTTCAGGTCGTCGGCGCCCAGGCGGCCGGTCATGTTTCCCACGTCGATGCGCCAGCCGTCGAGGTTGTAGGGCTCCTGCAGCCAACGCACGGCCACCGAGTCGTCGTCCAGGATGAAGCGTGAGCGCAAGGCGTCCGAGTTCCAGTTGAGTTTCGGCAGCGAGGGCACGCCCAGCCAGGACTCGTACTCGCTGTGGTCCTCGTTGAAGTAGTAGTACTCCCCCTCGGGCGCTCCGGGGTTCTGGTGGGACCCGAGGAACCACTCGTGCCCGGCGCCCGTGTGGTTGGTGGTCAGGTCCCCCACCACGCGCAGGCCCAGGCCGTGCGCCGCGGACACCAGCGAGATGAACGCCGCGTCCCCGCCGAGCAGCGGATCAACCGTGTCGAAGCTCGAGGCGTCGTAGCGGTGGTTGGATTCGGCTGGGAAGATCGGGGTCAGGTACAGGACGGTGGCGCCAAGCTCCGCGAGGTGGCCGAGGCGCGCCTCGATGCCGGGAAGGTCCCCGCCGTAGAACTGGCGGCTGGTGTTTTCGCTGCTGCCCTCCACCGGGGTGTCCCAGTCGCAGGCGACCATCCATGCGGCCGCGGGCTTCTCGGCGCCCGAGTTGGCGAACCTGTCGGGGAACACCTGGTACATGATCGATTCCTTGACCCAGTCCGGCGTGCCGCGGCCGGAGTGGATCCTGAAGTCGTTCGCGTCCGGCACGTCCCGGCGGTGCAGCCCGGTGGCGTTGAACCAGCGGTATTCGGTCCTCCCGGCCTCGTCCGTGTACGCAAGGTACCACCTGTAGCGCTGCACTGGATTGACCATCGCCAGCGGCGCCTCGAACCACGCGAAGGCGCCCTCGTCCCCGGACCGGACGGCCGGCTCGATGTGCGGTTCGCCGTCGCGCAGGCTGCGCAGCCAGACCCTGGCGGCGCAGCCGGGGACGGCCGGGACACGCAGCCGCACCCGCAGTTCGTTCCCCACCCGCGGGGTGCCCGGACCCCGGACGTAGAGTCCGGAGCCGTCGTGGTGCGGGGCGTGGATCAACGCCGAGTCTGCTGCCAACATGGTGTGCTGCTCCTGGGTGTGCTCTTTGGGGGTGCTTTTTGGGGAGGGTGCTTCGCGGGTGTTGCGGGCGCGCCCCCTAGCCCTTGACGCCGCCGGCCGTCAGGCCGGAGGTGATGTAGCGCTGCAGGAAGAGGAAGAGCGTCATGACGGGGACCGCGGCAAGCACCGCGCCGGCGGCAAAGACGCCCCAGTTCTCGCTGCGCTGCTGGGCCACGTAGGAGTACAGGCCCACGGCCAGGGTCTGGGATTCGGGGTCGGTGAGCACCACGGAGGCGATCACGAACTCGGAGGAGATGCCGATGAAGGCCAGCAGGCCGACGACCGCGAGGATCGGGGTGACCAGCGGCAGGATGATCTTGAAGAACACCTGCACGTGGCTGGCGCCGTCGATGCGCGCGGATTCGTCAAGCGAGATCGGCACGGTGTTGAAGAACCCGTACATCAGGTAGGTGTTCACTCCCAGTGCCCCGCCGAGGTACACCATGATCAGGCCCAGCTGCGAGCCGAGCCCGAGCGCGGGAATGATGTCCCCGATGTAGTTCAGCAGCAGGAAGATCGCCACGACGGTGAGCAGCTGCGGGAACATCTGCAGCAGCAGGAGCGTCAGCAGCCCCGCCCGGCGGCCGGTGAAGCGCATGCGGGAGAAGGCGTACGCGGCCAGCGCTCCCAGGAAGACGGTGGCCACCGAGGTCACCGTGCCGATCACCAGGGTGTTGACGAACCAGCGTCCGAAGGGCCGTTCCTGGTTGGCGAAGAGCGCCTCGAAGTTGCCGAAGCCGATCTCCGTGAACAGCGTGCTGGCTCCCGCCATGGTGCCGGCGGGATTCAGCGCCGCGGAGAGCACGTAGAGCAGCGGGAAGATCGAGAAGGCGGAGGCGACGACGGCGACCAGGTGGCGCCAGCCCTTGGTCTTGAACCAGTGCCCGAACGTGGGCCTGTTTTCCTTCGCCGGCTCGGGCCGGTGCTCGAGCACCGGGGTCTGGGATGCGGGTGCGGTCATGGTGCTCATTGGTTGATTTCCTCCAGGGCCTTGGTCTTCTTGAAGCTCAGGGCCGAGACGGCCGCCACGATGATGAAGATCAGGATGGCCAGGGCGCTGGCCAGGCCGTAGTCGCGCCCCGTGCCGGTGCCGAAGGCGATCTTGTAGACCATGGTGATCAGGATGTCGGTGGAGCCGATGTCGAAGGTGGTGTCGGCGAAGCGCGGCCCGCCTCCGGTGAGCATGTAGATGACGTTGAAGTTGTTGAAGTTGAAGGCGAACGACGAAATCAGCAGCGGGGCCAGCGAGACCAGCAGCAGCGGCAGCTTGATGGCCGTGAAGATGCGCCAGGGGCTTGCCCCGTCCATGCGGGCGGCCTCGTCGACCTCCTCGGGCAGCGACTGCAGTGCGCCGGTGCAGACGAGGAACATGTAGGGGTAGCCCAGCCAGAGGTTCACCACGAGCACCGAGACCTTGGCCAGCACCGGGTCGGTCAGCCAGGGGATGTCGGCCCCGCCCAGGATCGCGTTGTTGATGAAACCGAATTCGGGGTTCAGCAACCCGGACCACACCAGGCCGGAGAGGAACGCGGGGAACGCGTAGGGCAGGATCATCAGGATCCGGTAGAGCTTCTTCCCCTTGAGGTCCGCCTTGTTGAAGGTGATCGCCAGGAAGAGCCCGAGGGCGAAGGTGGTGGCCACCGACAGGATCGCGAAGGCGAAGGTCCAGAGGACGACCTGGACCAGGGGCCCCTGCAGGTTGGGATCGGTGAAGGCACGCTGGAAGTTCTCCAGTCCCACGTTCACCTTCCAGCCGGTATTCAGGCTGGTTCCGTCCGGCGCCACGAAGGAGCCGCGCCCGTTGTCCGAGTACACCACGCCGGTTTGGGTGTCGGTGAAGGTGTCCGCCGCCGCGTCGTACTTCAGCTTGGGGGTGTACACGTAGGTGGTGGACCCGTCGGCGGTCTTCAGCGACCCGTCTTCGGGGTTCGCGCTGATCGGGACGGCCAGGGCGGTGATTTCGGCCTGGTGCTGGAGCAGCGTTGCGAAGTCCATGGTCGCATACCCGTCGACCCCGGTCGCGGCCCCCATCGGGGAACTGGTGCTGGGGGTGACGGTTGCCAGCGGCCGGTCGGTGCCGCCGAGCTTCGCCTCGCCCTCCGGGGTCGTGACCAGCAGGAAGTAGGAGCCGTCCTTTTCCAGCACCGAGGTGGGGAACTGCGGCGAGTCGGGGACGCGTTCCGAGGCCGACAGCTGGATGGAGGCGATCGCATCCTCCTTGGTGGAGTTGTGCCCGTCGCCGTAGTTGGTGAACGCGATGTAGGTGGAGAAGATCATCACGAAGACCTGGAAGACCATCAGGAAGATCACGCCCGGTGCCAGGTACTTTGCGGGCAGTCCGCCGCGGCGCAGGTAGATCCAGTTGATGGCTAGCGTGGTGAGCAGCGAGATCCCGAAGACCAGCCACTCCCCGCTGAGCGCCAATTGGAAAAGCACAAAGGCGGCCACTGCGTCGGTGATGCCCAGCAGGATGATCTTGGCCAGGGTCCCGCCCAGGGAATCGGGCCCGTGGGATCTTTTCCTCGGCGGTGGTGCCTGGCGCCGCGGCTTTGCCACGTTCACCTGTTCATCGATTTCGACCATGGATCCGACAACTTTCCTTTGATGCTTTCCCGCCGGTGCGCGACGGATGGGGGTGCACGTCGGGGGTGACGGCGGGTTTCACGCCATCACCCCCGACGGTGGTGGATTTGCGCAGCGGGACTACTTGCCGCCGGCGATCTTCTTCTCGATGTTTGCAGTCATCTTGGACCAGGCCGCGGCCGGGTCGGATTCCTTGCCCTTGACCAGGTTCAGCTGGGTTGCTCCCCAGTCGGCCCAGACCGCGTCCATGGCCGGGACCGCCGGCATCGGCACGCCGTCTGCGCCGATCTCACCGAAGGCCTTGACCACCGGGTCGCTGGCTGCCTTGTCGAAGGAGGCGGTCAGTGCCGGGGGGCGTCCGCCGACGCTGAACAGCGCGTCCTGGGCTGCTTCCTGCGACAGGTAGTTGACGACGAACTCGTTGGCCGCAAGCGCGTTGGTGGACTTGGCGGAGATGAAGAAGCCGTTGACGCCGATGAACGGCTGCGCCGGATCCGCACCCGCGGTGGGAAGCGCGTCGATGGAGAACTTGATGCCCTTCTTTTCGATGTCGGGCACGTTCCACGGACCGGTCACGAAGTACGGGGATTCACCCGCAATGAACTTCTCCTTGGCGATGTCGCCGGTGATGTTGGAGTTCAGGACCTTCTCGCCCTTGTCGCCCAGGTCGTTCAGGAGCTGCGCGAACTTCTGGCCGCCCTCGTTGCCCATGGTGAGCTTGCCGGCGTCATAGCTGCCATCGGCGTTCTGCGCGAAAACCGGGGAACCCATCGAGGTCTGGAACGGGTAAAGGTGGTACGGGTCCGCCTGCTTCGGGTCCAGGCCCACCAGGAACGGGAATTTGGCCTTGCCGGCGCTGACCGCCTTCTTGCCTTCGGCGAGCACTTCGTCGAGGGTCGTCTTGGCATCGGGTGCGAGTTCGGTGTTGCGGATCAGTGCAACATTTTCGATCGAGTACGGCACCGCGTAGGTCTGGCCGTCGTATGTCACTGCCTTGATGGAGCTTTCGGCGAAGTCCTTGGCCTTGTCGCCCAGCTGCACGGGGGCAACGACGCCGTTCTGGACCAGCTTGCCCAGCCAGTCATGCGGGCCGACCAATACATCAGGCCCCTTGCCGGTAGGGGCCTGGGTGATGAAGTCGTCGCGGACCGCGGCGAAGTCCTTGACGACCAGCTTGACGTCGATGCCCTTCTCCGCCTTGAACTTCGCGGCAATGTCCTTCAACGCCGGGGCCCGTTCGGCATCGACCCACATGGTGAGGCTGGTGGTCGTTGCGGGTGCACTGCTGGCGGCGCTCGTTGCGGCGGCGCTTGAACCGGCTGCCGGGGCTCCGCCGCCGCCACAGGCGGTCAGTGCCAGCGCGGAAATCGCGCCAACTGCTCCGAGGGTGAAGGTGCGGCGCGTGAAGTGTGCACCGGGTTTGGTGGTTCCCGTCATAAATCTTCCTCTTTCAAGTCTCGCGCGCCCCGCCCCGTGGGGGTCGTTGTGGCCGTCGGCGCTTGTATCGTGAATTTAGTGTAAACGTTTCCACTCATGTCGTCTACATCACGTTAAAAGTAGGTTTCGCAGCGCGCCCAACACACCCCTCCACTCACCAGACACGGCGGTCGATTATGCCGTCAAGTCTGGGAACTCGAAGCAACGGCAAGGTCTGCACGACTACTTTTCGATCACGTTGCAGGAAAGTAAACGCTTCCACTTTTACTGTTTTCCTCGCTATGATAGAGCGCATGCCACAGACTCCTGAGCTTGCCGAGAGCGCCCCGCCCGCACAGCACCATCGGCTCGAATCGCCCGTTCACCACGCCTCGACGCATGATGACTGGTGGCGCCGATCGGTGATTTACCAGGTCTACCCCCGCTCGTTCCGGGACACCACCGGCAACGGCGTCGGTGACCTGCCGGGCATTACCCTCGAGCTGCCGAAGATCGCCTCGCTGGGCGTCGACGCCCTGTGGCTTTCGCCATTCTTCGCGTCCCCGCAACGCGACGCCGGCTACGACGTTTCCGACTACTGCGCGGTGGACCCGCTCTTCGGGACGCTTGGCGACTTCGACGACCTCGTCGCCGAAGCAAACCGCCTGGGCGTCAAGATCCTCGTGGACATCGTACCCAACCACTGCTCCAACGAGCACCTGCTCTTTGCCCGAGCCCTTGCCCAGGGCCCCGGATCGGCCGCCCGGGAGATGTTCATCTTCCGCGACGGACGCGGGGAGCGCGGCGACCTGCCGCCAAACAACTGGCAATCGCACTTCGGCGGCTCGGCCTGGACGCGCGTCACCGAGGCCGACGGAAGCCCCGGCCAGTACTACCTGCACCTCTTTGACTCCAGCCAGCCCGACTTCAACTGGGACAACCCGGCCGTGGGCGACGAGTTCGAGCACATCCTGCGGTTCTGGCTGGACCGCGGCGCGGGCGGCTTCCGGGTCGACGTGGCCCACGCCCTGGTCAAGGATGCGGCACTGCCGGATTGGGGCGGAACCCCCGACGGCTCCCCCTCCCCCGGCTTCCCCTTCTCCGACGCCCCCATGTTCGGCCGCCCCGGGGTCCACGACGTGTTCCGCCGCTGGCGGGGAATCTGCGAGGAATACGACGGCGAGCGCGTGCTGTGCGCCGAGGCAAACGTCCATCCGATCGAGGCCATGGCCGACTGGGTGCGCAGCGACGAGATGCACCAGTCCTTCAACTTCCCGTTCCTCCACACAGGCTGGGACGCGCAGGCGTTGAAGGGAATCATCACCCGCTCGCTGAACGCGTTCGACGCCGTGGGTGCACCGAGCACCTGGGTGCTTTCAAACCACGACGTGGCCCGCCACGCCACCCGGTTCGGCACCGTCGCCCCGGCAACGCGTCCGGGCGACGGGCTGGGGCCCGAAGATCCGCAACCGGACTTGGAACTGGGCCTTGCCCGTGCCCGCGCCGCCACGCTGTTCATGCTGGGCCTGCCCGGGGGCGCCTACCTGTACCAGGGCGAAGAACTGGGCCTGGGCGACCACACCGAGCTCCCCCACCCGCTTCGGCAGGATCCCACCTACGCGCGGACCAACGGCGAGCGCCTGGGCCGCGACGGCTGCCGCGTCCCCCTGCCGTGGACCCCCGGAAACCCGACGCTGGGGTTCAGCGATGCCGGTGAGGCATGGATCCCGCAGCCGGCAACCTGGCAGCACCTGACCCGCGAGGCCCAGGAACTGGACCCCGATTCGACCCTGTGGATGTACCGCAATGCCCTGGGCCTGCGTCGGGCCCGCAATCTGGGGCTCGGGGATCTAAGCTGGCTAGTGGACACCGGAACCCCGGAGGTGCTTGGGTTCGCCAACGGCGGCCTCCTGGTCATCATGAACCTGGGGAACGCACAGTTCACGCTGCCGGAAGGCACCGTGCTGCAGGCCAGTTCCGCCACCGCCGTCGATGCCACGGGCCGGCTGTTGAATCCCGATTCAACGGTGTGGCTTCTGCCCGCATGACGCACCGGCAGGGCGTCACGGGCAAGACAGACGGCAAGACCACAAACATGCGAGCAACAAGGGAGACGAGCGAAGATGTCCAGCATTAAGGATGTGGCCCAACGCGCCGGGGTTTCGGTGGCAACCGTCTCCCGTGCGCTCTCGGGCAACGGCAAGGTGTCGTCGGCCTCGCGGGACGCCGTGCACCAAGCCGCCAAGGAACTGGGCTACGTCCTGTCCTACAACGCCTCGTCGCTGGCCTCCGGGCGCAGCCGCAACATCGGCATGGTCATGCCCACCGTCTCCCGCTGGTACTACGCCAACGTGCTCCAGGGGGCCACCCAGGAACTCAACGAACGCGGCTACGACCTGACCCTGTACAACACCAGCGGCGAGCAGCGACACCGCGACGCGGTCTTCCAGGACCTGCTGATGCGCCAACGCCTCGATGCCGTCATCACCGTCACGCTCAAGCTCACGGCACCGGAGCTGCACCAGCTCCAGGCCGTGAAGAAACCGCTGGTGGCCCTGGGCGGCCTGCTGCCGCAGGTGCAGACGATCCGGGTGGACGACTTCAACATCTCGGCCTTGGGCACCGAGCACCTGATCTCGCTGGGACACCGGGACATCGCCTTCCTGGGCGGAACCGACGAATTCAACATCGACTTCTGCCTGCCCTCGGCCCGCCTTGACGGGTTCGAGTACGCGCTGGACCAGGCGGAGATCCGGGTGAACCCCCAGTGGCTGCTCAACGCCGATTTCACCACCGCCGGCGCCTACCAAAAGGTCCGCAGCCTGCTGTCCAACCCGCGCGGGCGGCCCACCGCGCTGCTCTGCGCCTCCGACGAGATGGCCTTCGGCGCCATCATGGCCGCCCGCGACCTCGGCCTGAACGTGCCCAACGACTTCTCGGTGGTCGGCATCGACGGGCACGAGCTCGGCGACCTCTTCGGGCTGACCACCATTGCCCAGCACCCGCACGCCCAGGGCGAGGCGGCCGTGCGACGCATCATGGAATTGCTGGGCGAGGAAGACCCGACTCCGGACGGCGCTGCCCCGGAGTTCTTCCCCACCGAATTCGTGCTGCGCACCTCCACCGCACCGCCCGCGGGGGCATGACTTTCGACGCCTCCCGGCCGAGGGCATCAACCATGCCCCGGGGCGGCCGGAGCCATCGTCCCGCTGGCTCGCCGTAGCGGATCAACGGGACGATCACCACGGCTAGCGCGCCAACGGGTTGGTGATGACTTCGTACGGGCCGGAGGCCACCTGTTCGTCGAACTTCGAGTCCACAAACAGGGTCTGCCCGCGCAACCGGGCAACGGTGGTCAGCACCCGGTCCGGATCGGTGGCCCGCTGGCCGAGCAGGCGAATGCTGCTGCCGTCGGCGCTGAGACGCAACGTGGTCAGTTTCTTGCTGAAGTTCTGCACCACCGAGAGCGTATTGCCGCGCAGCAACAACCCGTCGGCATTGACCAGGTCAATACCTCTGGTATCGATGGCCGTGGCCTTGCGGGTCTTGATGTCAAAGCGCCACAGCTTTCCGCTGTTGCCCTGTGCCACCACGAAGGCCGACCTGTCGGCGGACAGCTCGATCCCGCCGAGGTTGAATCCGTCCCTGCGCTCGATGGTGCCGGTTGCATCGGCCCACAACACGGCCGTGTATTTGCCGCCGGACTTGGCCACGCGGAAGATCTGCGCATCGTTCGAGTTGGTGAAGTATGCGGCGCCGTCGGCACCAATGACCACGTCGTTGAGGAACACGTCCGTGCCCGGGGCCTTCAGTGCAGCTTGCAGCTCGCCACGGGCGTTGTACACCCAGAGGTCGGGCCGGTCGTTGCCGATGCCGTTGGGTCCGCCGGCAATGTAGATGTTGCCCGCACGGTCCACGGTGATGCCACGGGCCGTGTAGCGGCCATCGGTGCCGTTGCCGCCCAGCCATTCGCGCATCGCAGAGGTGCCCGAAGCCCCGTGGTGGATCTCGCCGCCGGTGACTTCGCTGACGTAGAAGGTGCCACGCCGTGGGTCCGTCCCGATGCCCTCGAACTTCGAGCCGCCTGCGTCGCCGGTCATCGTGTAGGTTTCTGTCCGGTGGTCCGGGGCGGCGTTGGCCGGGGTCGCCAGTGCGGCCGAGCCGATGCCCCCGGCAAGAATGGTGCCGGCCAGGATCGTGGAAGCCAGCAGCCCGGTGGATTTTTTCGACATGTTCTCTCCTTGAGAATCGTGGTTTCGGATTCTTCGTCGTCCACCCATCAGTTTTCCCGCGGGAACACCGCTGCGGCATCCGGCATATGGGCACCGTGAACTAGCCAAATGGACGATGCCGAAGCCGCCGTTTCCCCTCTAGGCTGGACGGAATCATGAGTACACACGCAGAACAAGGAATGCGCGGCATCCTTGCCCCCGCGACGCTATTGGCACCCTGGCTGCATCTGGTGTTGGTTGCACTCGTGGCGACCAGCACCTGGCGCTACCTGGAACGGCACGGTCTTGCGGACAACGCGATCTCGATCGTGCTCGGGGCGGCGGCCCTCATCGCCCTCTACGCCGTACGGCCGCTGGCGCGCGGGCGCACCGGGTGGCTCGTTGCGTGGACCTGCTCCACGGTGCTGCTCTGGGCTGCGCTGACGATCGCCGCGCCCTCCTTCGCATGGTGCGCGGTACCGGTGGCCTTCGCCGTGCTCAGCGTGCTGCCCGAAGGCTGGGCCGTTGGCACGCTGTCGGCCATGATGCTCGTCATCGCCCTGTCATGGGCACGCATCGGCACCGACTTCGACCCGACACTCGTCGTTGGCCCGATGGGTGTTGCGGTGGTGACCCTCATGTCATTTCGCGCGCTCACGAGGCAAACCCGCGAGCGCGAGGCGCTTCTGGAGAAACTGACCGAGGCGCAGGACGAACTCGCCCGGGCAGAACGGCGTACCGGGGCTCTCACCGAGCGCACCAGACTCTCCCGCGACCTCCATGATTCCGTCGGCCAGGACCTTTCCAGCATCAACTTGCTGCTCCAAGCGGCACGGCAATCGTGGGATGCCCGCCCCCTGGAGGCCCGCGAAAACGTGTCGGTGGCGGCCTCGACCGCCCGCGATGGCTTGGATTCGATCCGTCGCATGGTGCGCGACTTCGCCGGCCCGAATGCCGACGACCCCACGTCCGCGGAGTCGCTAAACACCCGGCTCAGGCACGCGATCGCCGCAACCGCCACGGGATCGCCGATCGAGTTCCACTCGTTTGGAACCGTCCCGGTCCTGCCGCCCGAGGTCACCGAGGCCCTGGTCTTCACCACACGCGGTGCCTTGGCCAATGTGCGCGAGCATGCGCGGGCCACCCGCGTGGCCGTGACCATCACGTACAACAGCGACGAGGTCCTCCTGGACATTCGCGACGACGGCATCGGCTTTGACCCCGGGTCCGTGGCAACCTCAACCTTGCGCGGGCACGGGTTGCGGGGAATCCGTGAACGTGCCCAGTCACTCGGCGGTGCCTTTGCAGTGGACTCCGCACCCGCGGAAGGCGCCACCGTCTCGGTTCGCTTTTCCCTGGAGGAATCATGATCAGGCTGATGATTGTCGACGACCACCCCGTGGTCCGCGCCGGACTGCGTGCGCTGATCGACTCGCAGGAGGACCTTGAGGTTGTGGCGGAGGCCGGCAACCTCACCGATGCGGTTGCCGCTGCGCTGGAGTTCCAACCGCATGTCACGCTGATGGACCTGCACCTGGGCGCGGAAAACCCGGGCGGCATCGAGATCACCGCCGCGTTGCGCGGGCTCAAGCACGCACCCGAGGTACTTGTGCTCACCACCTATGACACGGAGGCCGACATCGTGCGCGCGCTGCAGGCCGGGGCGCGTGGCTATTTGCTCAAGGACGCCCCTCCGAACGACCTGTTTGCCGGCATCCGCGCCACCGCACGCGGGGAAACCGCGCTTGCACCGTCCGTCGCTGCCGCCTTGGTTCGGCGCACCTCCAACCACGGGGCCGGCGTCACTGAACGAGAGGTGCAGGTCCTGGACCTGCTGGCCAAGGGCCTGGGGAACAAGGACATCGCCAGGGAACTCTTCGTCTCCGAAGGCACGGTGAAGTCCCACCTGGCCCACGTCTACACCAAGCTCGGCGTGGATTCACGCGCGGGAGCGGTGGCCGTGGCGATCGAAAGGCGCATCATTCGCGCCTGAGCCGGGTTCGACGGGGCGTTTCCTGCCGGGTCTACCGTGCGGTGCGCCGGCCCTCGCGGGCCAGCAGCCAGATCAGGTAGATCCCGCCGATGCTCACCGTCACCACGCCCACGGGCAGCTGCACGGGGGCAAAGAGCCGCTGCGCCACCAGGTCGCTGAGCACCAGCAGCAGCGCGCCCATGCAGGCGGCCGGCACCAGCCGCATGCCGGCGCCCCGGTTCAGCCGCTTGGCCAGCTGGGGCGCCACCAGGGCGACGAAGGCGATCGGCCCGGCGATCGCCGTGGTGGCCGCGGTGAGCAGCACCGCCAGCACGATCATGCCCAGCCGGGTCCGCTCCACCCGCACGCCCAGGGCGGTTGCCGTGTCGTCGCCCATTTCCAGCATGTGCAGCCGGTTACCGCCGGCCAGGGTGAGGGCCAGCACCGGGAGGATGACGAGTGTTGCGGGCACGATCGTGGACCAGCTGACCCCGTTGAGGGTTCCGGCTCCCCAGACGGCCGCCGCCATGGCAACCTCGATCTCGGCGCGCAGCACCAGCCACTGGTTCAGCGCGGCGAGCATGGCCGAGATGCCGATGCCCACCAGGATCAGCCGGAAGCCGTGCGAACCGCGCCGCCAGGCCAGCAGGTAGACGGCCAGCGCCGTCAGCAGCCCGCCGGCGAGCGCCCCGATCGAGGTGGCGACGAAGCTTCCCCCCACCAGGGTCAGGGCCAGCAGCGCGCCGGTGTAGGCGCCGGTGGAAAAGCCGATGACATCCGGGGATCCCAGCGGGTTCCGGGTCAGCGATTGGAAGACCGCTCCGGCAACGCCCAGCGCGGCGCCGAAGACCAGCGCCGCCACTGCGCGCGGGGCGCGCCACTGGAAGACGATGGTGTTTTCCAGGCCCTGCCCGCCGCCGAACAGGACGTTCAGGATCTGCCCGGGGCCCATCGGGTAGTCGCCGCTGCCGATGACCAGCAGGGCCGTCAGCACGGCAAGCCCCGCCAGCACCAGGCAGAGCAGGGCCTCGCGGCCGCCGCGGCGCACGCGCCTCGGTGCGCGCACGGCCGGCGTGGTTCCCGGCGTGGTCCTGGCTTTGGGTTCGGCTGTGGTCTTGGTTTCGAGTCCGGCGCTCATACGGCCACCGGCTTCCGGCGGCGTGCCAGCATGACCAGCACGGGGGCGCCGACAAACGCGCAGACGACCCCGGCCTCGAGCTCGCCGGGAATGAGAACACGGCCCAGCACGTCCGCCAGCAGTAGGATGATCGGGGCCAGCACTGCGGTGAAGGCCAGCATCCAGCGGGCGTCGGGCCCGGAGAACCGCCTGGCCAGGTGCGGGGCCATGAGCCCCAGGAAGCTGATGGCGCCCACGGCCGCGGTGGCGGCACCGGCCAGCACCGTGACGGCCAGCAGGATCAGCACGCGCGCCCTGCCCACCTTGTAGCCCAGGGCCAGGGCGGTGTCGTCCCCCAGCGCCAGGGCGTTCAGGGACCGGCCGGTGAAGGCGGCCAGCACGACGCCCGCCAGCACCGCGAGCGCCAGCGGGGCCAGCACGTCCGCGGAGCGTCCCTCGAGCGAGCCGATGGTCCAGGCCCGCAACTGGTCGAATGCCGCCGGATGGACCAGTGCCAGGGCAGTGCCGATCCCGGAGAGCACGGCGCCCAACGCCACGCCCGCAAGCACCAGCCGCACGGGATCGCTGGACCGCGCCCCGGCCATGCCCACCAGGTACACGGCGCCCGTCGCCAGCACCGCGCCGCCGAAGGCGAACCACACATAGCCGCCGAAGCCGTTGACGCCGAAGGTTCCCACGGCGATCACGATCGCAAGCGAAGCACCCGCGTTGACGCCCAGGATGCCCGGTTCCGCCAGCGCGTTGCGGGTCATCGACTGGACCAGCGCCCCGGCGATTCCCAGGGCGGTTCCGGCCAGCACGCCCAGGATCGCTCGCGGCACGCGGGAATCGCGGATGATCGCGTGGTCGGCCGAACCGTCCGGGTGCAGCAGCGCGTCGAGCACGGTCGACAGATCGATGTGCTTGGACCCCACGGCCAGGGATGCCAGAGCCAGCAGGACCAGCACGATCACGAACCCTGCCAGCAGCGACGCGCGTCGCACCTTGGTGCGCGGCGCCTCCGAAGCAGGGGGGCAGCCCGGGGTCTTCGCATCCGGCGCGGCAGCGCCTGGCACAACCGCGTATTCAAGCACGCCTTGGGGGTTTTTGGGGTTCGCCGCAGCGGAGGTGGGGCTTGCCACGAATCATCCTCCTTAGCTTCGAACCGTTCAACATTACCGCGCCGACGCGGCGTCGAAGGACGCTGCGCCCGCCCGACTTAGGCCAACACAAAAACAATAGGATACATTTGTGTCGTGAAATTGACTTCTTCCCTACGCCAGCCTCGCTTCGGCGCGGCCAAGGCCACAGCCGCACTACTCTTGATCGCCCTCACCGCGGGATGCGGTGCCAGCGGCACCACCGACACCGCCGCAGGCAACACCGATGTCGCAATCGGCGGCGAACGCTTCTCCACCGCCGACGAGGAAACCGCAAAGTTCGGTGCCAACGTCGCCCCGGGAGTCTTCCCGCGCACGCTGACCCACGCCAACGGCCAGACCGAAATCGCGAAGAAGCCCGAGCGCGTCGTCGTGCTCGACACCGGCGAGCTCGACGCCGTGCTGTCCCTGGGCATCACCCCGGTCGGCATCCCCTCCACCGAGGGCGCCAACTCGATCCCCAGCTACCTTGCCGATGCCGTCAAGGACGCCAAGAGCGTCGGCACCATCCAGGAACTGAATCTGGAAGCGGTCGCCGCACTGAAGCCGGATTTGATCATCGGCTCCCAGCTGCGCGCGGACAAGCTCTACCCGCAGCTTTCGCAGATCGCGCCGACCGTCTTCTCGATCCGCCCGGGTTTCCCGTGGAAGGAAAACTTCCGCCTGGCAGCCTCCGCGCTCGGTGAGGAAACCAAGGCCGTCGAGGTGCTCAACGCCTACCAGGACAAAGCCACTGCGCTGGGCAAGGACGTCCCCGGCGACCCGAAGATCTCCCTGCTGCGCTTCCTGCCGGAAAAGATCCGCCTCTACGGCAACGCCTCGCTGATCGGCGTCATCCTCAAGGACGCGGGCCTCTCCCGTCCGGAGAACCAGAACATCGAGGACCTGGCAGCCGAAATCTCCTCGGAGAACCTGGCCGAGGCCGACTCGGACTGGATCTTCTACACCTCGTACGGCACCCCGGAGGCCACCGGCGAGAAGGCCGCGCTCGAGGGCCCGATCTGGAGCAAGCTGGAGGCCGTCAAGGCCGGCAACGTGCAGCGCGTGAACGACGACGTCTGGTTCCTGGGCCTCGGCCCGACCGGCGCCTCGATCGTCCTCGACGACCTGCGCACCTACCTGGTGAAGTAGCCGCTTCGCTGCAACAAGTTTTCAAACAGCCGTGGGCCCGGATTCTTGCCGGGCCCACGGCCATTTAACCGCCATTCTCCGGCCGCTTCGTCGGCGCCAGCAACTCCGGGTGCCGGGAACACCCCGCCAAGGCCGCACGCCACCGCCCAAGCTCCCCGCCGCGGGCACGGTCCGCCACATTGAACGCGCCATTGCACTCGACACCTGCTTCACGCTTGCAACCGTGGGCTGGACATCGCGGTCGGCGGCATCGCGGAACCGTACCCGTCCGGGACCGCGCTTACTGTTCCCGGACCTGAAGAGAGCAGCGGGCCTTGGCCCGGTATCGGCTGGGCAGGCGATGTAGATCTCTTTGGCGCTAAACAGTCGGTCCCGGCGGATACGGGAAATTGGTCCAGGCACCACGCGATTGCCGCCACCACATTCGGGGCCCTGCCGCACGGGATCGAACGGGGCCGTTAAATGGGACGAGCCCCGCAGGAAACCTAGGTTTCCTGCGGGGCTCACATTGGTCGGGATAACAGGATTTGAACCTGCGACCTCGTCGTCCCGAACGACGCGCGCTACCAAGCTGCGCCATATCCCGGTGTTGTACCAACGAGAAAAAAGTTTACCTACTTTTCTCCCCAACACCTAATCGAGATCGATCCGGCCGTTTTAGACGATGGCCTTGCCCGGGTTCAGGATGCCCTTCGGGTCGAAGACCGCCTTGATTTTGCGCTGTAATTCCACGACTTCCGCCGACTGTTCCCAACCCAGCCATTCGCGCTTCACGGTTCCAACGCCGTGCTCGCCGGTGATGGTCCCGCCGACGGCCAGGGCCGCCCGCACCGATTCCTCCAGCGCCGCATCAAGCCGGCCCACGCCGGCGGGCCCGTCCTCCGGATCCACCCAGAAGGTCGGGTGCAGGTTTCCGTCGCCCGCGTGGGCGACAATGCGCACCATCACCCGGTTGCGTGAGGCGATCTGGTCAAGGGTTCGCATGAACTCGACCATGGCCGAGCGCGGAACCGCGACGTCCTCCCCCACACGGTACCGATCGTCCTGTCCGTCACCACGGCTGGCCCGTCGCATTTCAATGAGCTTGACAGCCTGCTCGTCGCCCGCGACGGTGACCTGGGCACCCAGGTTCTCCAAGGCGGACCGAATGATTGCATCCTCAATCTCGGCCCCGTGCCCGTCGGTGCGCACCAGCAGCAACGCCCCGCCACGTGCGCTCAGGTCCGATCCGTACGTCGCATCGAGCACGCGCAGCGTCCCGACATCCAGAAGCTCCAAGATGGCGGGTTGCACCCGCACGCGGGCGATTGCAACGACGCCGGCGGCGGCCTGGGCCACGTCGGTGAACACCGCCGCGATCGAGCAGGTCTTCTCGCTGAGGTAGCGCAGGCGAACGGTCACGGAGACCACGATGCCCAGAGTGCCCTCGGAACCAACCAGCAACGAGGTCAGGTCATAGCCGGCAACGCCCTTGAAGGTGTTGCGCCCGGTGGAGATCAGCGTGCCGTCGGCAAGCACCACCTCCAGCCCGAGGACCGAGTCGGTGGTAACGCCGTATTTGGCGCAGCGCAGTCCGCCGGCATTGGTCGCAACGTTTCCGCCGATGGTCGACTGCTGATAGCTGGCGGGATCGGGTGCGTACATGAGCCCGTGCTTGGCAACGGCATTGTTCAGATCCGCGTTCACGACGCCGGGTTCCACGACCGCGACTTCGTCGTCCACCCGGATCTCCAGGATCCGGTTCATGCGCTCGAGGGAGAGCACGATGCAGCGTGCGCTCGTGTTCGCGCCGCCTGAGACGCCTGTACCGGCCCCGCGCGGCACGACGCTGACTCCTGCTGCCGAAGCCAGGCGCAGGGCCGTCTGAACGTCCTCCACGCGCTCGGCAAAGACCACGGCAATTGGCAGCTGGTAGTCGGAAGCGAGCTTGCCGAAGTCATGGCTGCATGTGGCAAGCACTTCGGTGTCTATGGAAACGGATCCCGAACCGATTTCTTGGATCAGGTCTTCAATCAATGCGTCATCGGTGCATGCCAGGCTCATGTCAGCCCTTCAGTAGTGGTCAGTGAATCTCGCTTTGCCTCGAGCGCGAGCCTGACCGATCATGATGAGGTCAGCCTTGAGCGCCCATGAAACGAGCATAGTATGCAATAACTTCGGGCCATCGCACATAACGCTCATATTGCGCCTCGCCTGCAGGGCCACGGGCCCAGCCACCGTGTCGCACCGTCACTTCCGTGCCTGTGCCCGCATCGGCGAATTCAAATGCAAGTCGGGTCGGAGCCGCATTCTCCATCCCCAGGCTGAAATCTAGAACGATACGTACCGGCACCTCCAAGTCAACGATTGATCCCCAAAGATGCTGCTGGCCTTCTTCGGATTCTTCCAGGAGCTGCCCCTGGGCGAACGATACATGGCTGCCCGGACCAAAGTGGGAATAGACGTTTACCGGCCACCAGAGGTGGATATAGTCGGTGAATCCTTCAAACGCCTGGTCGACCGGCACCGGGACCGAAACGGAATTGATGAGCTCCGGAAGCGGTACCGATTCTTCAGAGTGGTCACCGGATGATGCAGCATGAGAAAAAAGTCCGTCCATGACTCAACAGTAGCGGTTGCACCGAATTGAGTGCAGGGTTGGCAATCAATCTGCGGCCTGGCATCGGCAACTCATGTTAAACATCAGAACCCCCAAGCCTATGGCTTGGGGGTTCTGGGACAATTATGTCCGGCGGTGTCCTACTCTCCCACACCCTCCCGAGTGCAGTACCATCGGCGCTGTGGGTCTTAGCTTCCGGGTTCGGTATGGGACCGGGCGTTTCCCCCACGCTATGACCGCCGTAACTCTATTACCTAACATTCCTTATTCAGGATGTCGGTAGCTTTAGTGAGTCACAACAAGTGCTGTGGTTCTTCGTTTACAACTATAGTCGAGATGTCGAGCTAGGGCGAATCCCAGGGGCAATATGGGCCGTGATGCTCATCACCGCCACCGGTGCCGCCACTGACCTGAGCTTCAGAGTGCTTTTGCCATACGGATGGACGTCGGCTCGTAGCCCAGTGATTCATAAAGCGCGCGGGCCGACGTGTTGTATCCAAAGACGTTGAGGCCAAGTTCGCTTGCACCGAGTTGTTTTGCGGTCTGCTCGGCCAGAATCATGGCCTGTCGGCCATATCCATGACGTTGGTACTGCTCGTATATTTCGATGTCCCACACCCACCATTTGTCCGGGCCGGAGTCGAGCTGAGGGCCGATCCAGAGGTACCCTACGTTTTCGCCTTCTCGGTAAACATTGAATACCAAGTGCCCCTCGATGGGCACACCCCCAGGAAATAACCTATTGAAACTGGCATCCGCATTGGCTTGAGATTCCTCTCGGGATTCGCCGGATCGCATGCGGCTTTCGATGTACTCGGCCTTGATTGAGGTCAGCCATGCCGGCATGTTCGAAACAGCCATGGGTGTGAGTCCTATTGCCATATCTAAAGAATGGCAGCAAAGCGCCGCTACGAGAAACTCGCCTCGCGGATTCCGTCATGGTCCCCCGCACCCCGGGCGGCGGAC